>JBOEGZ010000008.1:0-84175 GCA_050633705.1 Hyphomicrobiaceae bacterium
GATAAGAGATAAGAGCCTCAGGATCTGGGAATTTCATCCTGCTTTTACTTCTAAATCAAGGATTACGGACCTAGTACAAAAACAATACGGTTCAAGCTGGACTTGAACGCTGTGTGTATAACTGAATGAACACTGATTGGTGCCATTTGTTGAAATCGAAGGTTTGTAAAATATGTCTGAAACGACTTACGACGTCATTGTTGTTGGTGCTGGTCCTGGTGGTTACGTGACCGCAATTCGTGCCGCCCAGCTTGGTCTGAAGACAGCCGTTGTAGAACGTGAGCACCTCGGTGGAATATGTTTGAACTGGGGGTGTATTCCAACAAAGGCCCTGTTGCGAACAGCCGAGATTTATCATTACGCGCAACACGCAGCAGCTTACGGCTTGAAAGATACAGGTGGGCTCGCGTTTGACATGGCAGACGTCGTAAAACGCTCGCGCAAGGTTTCCGGGCAACTCAATGGCGGTGTTGGTTTCCTTTTAAAGAAAAACAAAGTTGACGTCATTTGGGGCGAAGCCAAGCTGACAGCGCCTGGTGAACTGACGATTGGCGATGCGAGCAAGTCTGCATTTCAGCCGCAAAACCCAGTGCCAAAAGGCACGCAGGGTGCAGGCGTTTACAAAGCGAAAAACATCATTCTTTCGACCGGCGCGCGCCCGCGTGTCATTCCAGGCATTGAGCCAGACGGCAAATTTATCTGGACGTACTTTGAAGCCATGGTTCCCGAGACCATGCCAAAATCCGTGCTCGTAATGGGATCTGGTGCCATCGGAATTGAGTTTGCATCGTTCTTCAAGACAATGGGGGCAGACGTTAGCGTTGTCGAAATGCTGCCACAAATTTTACCGGCCGAAGATGCCGAGATTGCCGGTTTGGCCCGCAAGCAGTTCGAAAAGCTTGGCATCAAAATCCTAACGGGGGCCAAAGTTACTAACGTTGCAAAGGGCGCAGATAGCATCACGGCAACCATCGAGATCGAAAACGGTGAAGGTCAAGAGATCACGGCCGAGCGTCTAATTTCAGCTATCGGCGTCCAAGGCAATATTGAGAGCCTTGGGCTGGAAGCGCTCGGAGTGGAAACGGATCGTGGTTGTGTCAAGGCAGATGGTTTTGGGCGCACGAATATCCCTGGCGTATTTGCGATTGGTGATGTTGCTGGTCCTCCAATGCTGGCGCACAAGGCTGAGCATGAGGGGGTTATCTGTGTTGAAAAGATCGCCGGTCTTGATGCGCATGAAATGAACAAAGACCACATTCCAGGCTGTACATATTGCCACCCACAAATCGCAAGCGTCGGTATGACCGAAATGCAGGCCGAAGACGCCGGTTTCGAAGTTAAAGTTGGCCGTTTTCCATTCCAGGGGAACGGCAAAGCGATCGCTTTGGGTGAACCCAACGGCTTGGTGAAAACGGTGTTTGACAAGAAGACCGGAAGGCTTCTCGGCGCTCACATGATCGGTGCCGAAGTTACCGAGTTGATCCAAGGCTTTGTTATTGCCCTAAAGTTTGGGGCAACAGAAAAGGACCTTATGCATACGGTGTTCCCGCATCCAACGCTGTCGGAAATGATGCACGAGAGCGCACTTGCTGCTGACGGCCGTGCTATTCACATGTAAATATTTAATGTCGACATGTAGAATTTGGCACGGAGGCGTTGTGATCACCTCTCCGATTTTTTATCAAGACACGTATGGGAGAGCGGTGGAAAGTGTCACGTCAATCAGAGGCAGAGGCCTAGAAAACGGCATGCCCTGGCGTGCTGAAGAAGAAAACCTTCTCGGCAGAGAATGCATGCAAGTGATCAGTTGAAATTTTTGCATTAGGGATAGGGTTCGCGGACGCCAAGATCACGAAGTTGGTGGCGTGCATAAATATTCACAGAGTTGAGTTGCAAGACGCGGGAATATTCGGCGATGGCGAGATCGTTGTTTCCAAGTTTCTTAAAAATTTCCGCCCGTCTGTAGTAAGCATTCCAATGTCGCGTATCGAGTTCGATTGCAGCGGTGTACTCACGAAGCGCGGATTTATGATCTCCCTGTTTTGCATAAACGTTTCCAAGCCCAACTGCGCATTTCGCTGTCGGGTCGCCCGCCTTCTTGGCGATGTCATAATCTTTTAATGCTTCAGCCGTTTTGCCAATTGCAAGTTTTGACGTCGCCCGCTGACAAATCGCAGCGGCATCTTCTGGATTGAGGGCAATGAGTTTTGAATAACTTTCAATCGCCAATTCATGCTCGTTGAGCGAGATATACAGCTTCCCTTGCTCATGTAATGACTTGGTGTTTTTAGGATCAAGTTCATGTACGCGGCTATAATCGTTCACGGCGGCCCAAAGTTCGGCCTCAACAACCCAAGCCTTGGCACGCTTCATGAGGTATCGAATCCGTCGCTTCGTTGACGTCTTGGGGTCGTTAATTTTCGGTGTGCACAAGCGGATTGTGCGGACAGCCTGATCGCTGGTCGCACAAGACCAGGCAGCATCCGAAGCGTTTGCAGGCTTGGATTTTTTTTCAGAGTTTTGGTATTGCGCCACGGCGAGTGTCGGTGAGCTAAGAAGCAGACTGCATACAACGAGTATGAGCGTATATGGTTGACTTGCTTTCATAGTATTGCACTTGCGGCTTGGTTTGAGTTGTTTGAGACTGGGTGAGTTTGCTGTGCTGATCATGGCGGCAATATACCAAGCGCTTGCAACTCTTTTCTAGCGCGCATGTGGATTGGATTAATCGTGATCACTGTCCAATAATTCTTTATTGCCAATTCCAATTCACCACGGCGTTCGTGCAGCTTGGCAAGTCGAAAGTAGGCATTTGGATATTGCCTATTGTCTGCAACTGCATCTGAGTAGTCAGAGAGCGCATTAGCGTCTTTACCCGCTGCCGCCCAAGCATCCCCGCGAGCAACCTTACAGTCGACACGTGTGGGGTCAATCTTGAGGCCGGTGGTGTGGTCTTCGATGGCAGAATCGTACTTTTTCAGATGAACCTTCGTAACGCCACGCCGACAATACGCCGAGACGTTCTTAGGATCGAGTTTTATCAATTGGGTATAGTCAGCGCGCGCCAGTTCAAATTCCTTGAGTTCTTCATACAGTTTCGCGCGTTCGGAGTATGCTTGCTCTTTTGTGGGAGCAATTTCGATGATGCGGCCATAATCGTTTATGGCGGCCCAAAGTTCTTCTTCAACAACCCAGGCCTTGGCGCGCTTGAATAGATAACGCATGCGCCGCTTATCAGAGGTTTCGGGATTGTTGATTTTAGGTGTGCAAAGTCGAATTGTGCGCACGGCCTGATCGCTGGTTGCACAACTCCACCCAACGTCATTGGGGTTAGCGGGACGTTTGGCGACAGGGTTTTGTGGAACAGCCTTCGAATAGTCTTGTGCCGTTGCCGAGCTAATTGCCAACAGTGTTGTTGAAGAAATGAAAATAAGTGCCAACGCTCCAAGCTGTGCAAGTGATGGGAGAAGCGTTATTGCACGCGCGGATGTACTTGTGTGTGCGTTCGATTTCTCAACCCACGACTTGCGGTGCTGCAAATAAAGCATCTTGGCGCTCAAGTTCTTCTCCTTCGAACTGAGAAAAGGAAACTAATTCCGCGATTGATGCCAGGGGGTATATTTACCTAGAGATTGAAGCTCACGCATGGCTTTGAGATCGAAATCGCCAAACTCGATCACCTTTGTATAGTCAGCGATTGCAAGTTGTTTTTCTCCTTGCTCTTTATAAAGCCGCCCGCGCCGCATGTAGGCATGCCTGTAGTTCACATCGACTGCAATAGCCGCGTTATAGTCTTGAAACGCTTTCTTGTACTCACCCATCTCAGCAAAGACGTCACCCCGACCGACGACACAATCAATACGACTGGGGTCAAGTTCGAGAGCCTTGTTGTAGTCTTCAATTGCTGAATTGAAATCTCTCAAGTTCAGATTTGCTAATCCTCGACGGCAATACATCGTTGGATCATCAGCAATAATTTTAACGATTGCTGATAAATCTTTTTTGGTTAGAGAATGTTCTTCCAACTTGGCGTACAATTTTGCCCGTTCACTGTAAGCGTCAATGTGGTTGGGATCTAATTCAATGACTTTCCCATAGTCGTTGATCCCAGCCCATGGTTCCTCTTCAATGACCCAAGCTTTGGCTCTTTTCATGAGTGCTGATATTCGAACATTGTCACTTGAGTCAGGGTCGGTAATTAGTGGCGAGCACAACCTAATCGTTTGTGTTGCTCTGTCACTTGTGTTGCAGGAATAACCGGCGTCTTGTTGGTTTGGCGCTGGGGTTGGTGCCCGAGGCGGTTCTGCGTAATTCTGAGAAAAAGAAGAAGTCGAAAAAAGTGCGCACGCGGCCACGGTGACGACGCCGCAAACAGTCGCTATGACAGGGCGATGAATTTTAGAAGTCTGGAACACGATGACCATTCTCCAGTTCTTTGCACTTCGTAGCCGTATCTCGTTGTTTAACTAGCAACGTCGCGAGTTACACTCAAGTTACACTTTTTTACTTGGATATATTTTACTACGAATTCAAGCTTAAGGTGGATTACTCCTCCATCAGCCCAAAGACGATTACGGCACCGCCTTGGCGAAATCCCCAAATTCTACTTCCACCAGCAGCAACGGCAACATACTGTTTCCCGTCGAGTTTGTAAGACATTGGTGGCGCGTTTACGCCGGCTCCAGCCATGAATTTCCAGATTTTCTTACCTGATTTGGCATCAAATGCAGAAAACTCTCCGCTGCCTTGTCCGGTAAAAACTACGCCTCCAGCAGTGGCAAGGACGCCGCCGATCAAGATCTGCTCAGTTTTGTGTTGCCAGACGATCTTGCCATTGTTGTTTAAGTCGATTGCGCTCAGCAAACCCCAGTTTGCTTCCTTCGCTGGTTCAATCGAGTAGTACGTGAGGGGAGGCTTATCCTTTGTCGCCGGGATGATCTCTTTTTTATAGATAAAGGGCATGTGCAACCCGGCAACATAAACTCGACCCCTTGCTTCATCGACAGAAGTCGGCGACCAGTTTGAGCCACCGCCTGCGCCAGGTGCAATTCGAACCGGTTTGTCTTCACTGGGAACAGCAAACATATTTTCTTGTGGAACAAACGCTTCAGATTTGAAAAGAAGTTTTCCGGTTCGACGATCGTTGACGAAATACCATCCAAGTTTGGACGCTTGTCCGACAGCGGGAACCGTTTCGCCATCGATCTTCACATCGAACAACGTTGGTGGGCTGGCGACGTCGTAGCCCCAAACATCATGGGGGAGTTGTTGAAAATACCAAGCCAGCTTGCCGGTCTTGGCATCAAGGGCAACGAGAGACATTGTATAAAGATTATCACCTGGCCGACTGTCGCCAGCAGCTTGCGGTGAGGGATTGCCGATGCCGAAATAGATAAGGCCAAGTTTCGGATCAACAGCAGGCGTTGACCAAACCGAACCGCCACCGAATTTCCATGCGTCTAGATTTTTAGCCGCCGCTGCTTTTTCAGCCTCTACATCGCGGTTGAGTTTAACGCCATAGGCGGTCTCGGTGACGTAATCACCTTCCCAACCTTTTTTGGTGGTGTCGAATTGCCAAGTTTTGTTGCCCGTCTTCGCGTCGAACGCAGCAATGAACCCAGGACGTCCATAGCTGCCTGCGATGCCGATGACAGCGCTCAGAGGGGCACCTGGGCGATCTTCTTCCAGATGCAGTCCATAGCCAACACCTGTGATGCCAACGATGACTTGTCCCTCATAAACCAACGGTGCAACGCGCGCCCCGATTCCCGTCGAACCAGAAACCTTCTGGTCGCTGAAACTCGTCGCATCGCCAAGTTGATCTTTCTCTTCTGTTGGACCGGTGTCTTGTTGGACTAAGCTCTGATCCCAAAGGACTTCGCCGGATTTGCGATCAAGTGCGATCAAGCGGGCATCGACAGTTGCGACATAGACTTTGCCATAAGCGATAGCCACACCTTGGTTGGCCGGCCCGCAGCACATTTTCTTGGTTTTTCGCTTGTGGTGATAGTTCCAAAGTTCTTGCCCGGTTCGCGCGTCAACTGCTGCGACGTGTGAAAACGGTGAGGTTACGTACATTACGCCGTCTTCGACAATTGGTACGGTTTGGAATGTTGACGAGGTTCCAGTTTGGTAAATCCACTTTGGCACCAAACGCTTTATTGTTTCCGTGTTGATTTGTTTCAATGGCGAGAAGCGCTGATTGGTATAATCGCGCCCGTACGACATCCAGTTAAGTTTATCTTTTGATGCAGATTTTAGTCGTGCGTCATCGACAGTCCCGGCCATCGCCAACCCGCTGGACATACTTGTGAAAGTGATTGTGACGAAGATCTTGAAAATTATCGAGGGTTTCATCGCATCAAAGCCTTTGTCAGGACGTTGTTTTTGCACAAGTTTGGTTGTTGTCTCACAGAGCCCGTATGCAAAGTAACGCCGCTTTATAAGCACAATAATACGATGCAAGGCTGCTATATTGTATGAAATTCTTAAGCGTTAAATTCACGAGAATTTGTTTGTGCGCGTCATGAATTCTTGGCGGTGTTAAGTTCAAAAAAAATGCCGCTGAGTTCCCCTCAAGCGGCATTTTCATGTCAGGCGTACTGAAGATCGGTGAGGTGAAAGAATTCCCACTTGAAATTATTCACGTCTGTAAACCGTCTCATGATGATCCATTAGGCTTTGGTTGAGCCTGAATGTAGACCCAAATTTGAAGGATTTCCTCCAACGAATATGGAATGTTGCCGTCTTCGCCAAATGCCGGCATGTCTATCGTGCTGCTTGGGTTGGTACTCCTGCGACCGGCCATTACGATTCCGACAAATTCTTCAATCGGTTTGTCGAACGTTCTCAGGTCGGGGATGTTTCCTGGGTTGCCAGAAATCACGTTCGGACCATGGCACTTATAGCAAGCCTGCTTGTAATGACCCTTGCCACGTTTGATGTTTTTCTTATCAGCAACGACCTTGGTGTCAAACAAACCTTCTTTCTTTGCCGCAGCGTCAGCTTTTTTTTTTGCGCTTGGCTTCCCGGAGAGGAATTGGACTTCTTCTCGACACCAGATACCGTTGTTTCTTTGACGTTGTAGGAATCAAGTGTCTTTTGAATGCGACCGTCGGCTTTCATCTTCTCAATGATTTTGTCGATCGCATCGCGAAGATCTGGGTCGCCTTTATTTACTCCAATTCCCATTGGGTAAGCGAAATCCTTGCGTGTTTTTGACAGGACCTCGAGCTTGTCACCGTGTTCTCTTGCCAACCATCCAGCAGCAGGTGCAGTGATAACTGCAACTTCAATCTCGCCATCTAAAACGGCTTTGACGGCACTTTCAGGCGTGCGGTGCAACGAGCGTTTAACACCTTCGTTGGCAAACCAGATATCTGGAACGGTGACCATCTGGACCCCAACAGTCTTGTCTTTGAGGTCGTCAAACGAATTGATTTTGGATCCTTTGCGCTTAATAATCGCAAAGCCGCCCTGATAGTATGGCTGAGTGAAGACCATGCTGCGAGAAGCATTTACAAAGTCTTTGCTAACCGGCAGGCCTAAAAACGCGTCGCATTTTTCTTCGCGAAGCTGGCGTATAGAGCGGCGGCCTGAGTTTTGGCGCCACCAATAATGCCCAAGCTCGACACCAAGTTCGTTGGCAATGTGGCGGGCAACATCAATGTCCAGGCCGGTTGGATTTGGGGTTGATCGCGAGAACGGCATGTTGTCGGGATCGGCACATATGACCAATTTGCCTTTCGCTTTCACCCGATCTACTGCGGGCGTGTTTTTTGTTTGTTCTGCCACGCTATCAGGTTTCGCCTTCGCGCCGCCCACAGCATGAGCTGACGTGATCGTAATCGGCGAAACGATTAAAGCCAGAAGCACCGACTTCACAGTGATCAGTTTCATTGTCTCTCCCTTTAGGTCAAAAATCTACGGGGAGAACAAGCCTCCCCATAGATCTCGTCGTTTTTTTGACTGACGAATTTAAGGCCTCGTCAGGTTGGGTTCATCTGTAATTCTTACGAACCAAGTTCGAAGACATACAGTGCCGCGCCCGTATCGACTTGCTTCAGGTGCTCAGGAACACCTTTACCAGCCCATAGTGGGAACGCGCCGCCGTAACCAGAAACAACACCGATGTACTGCTTTCCATCAACGGTGTACGTAATCGTACCACCGATGATGCCAGAACCAGTGCGGAAGCTCCAGAGCTTCTTGCCAGTTTTCTGGTCAGCAGCGATCAAATCGCCTTCAAAGGTACCAATGAAGACCAAGCCACCACCGGTTGTCAGTGCCGAAGCAGACTGAAGCGGTGATTTGTGTGGCATTTTCCAAAGCTCTTTCTTCGTTGCAAGGTCGATCGCAACGAGGTCACCACGTCCTGGTCCAGTGATTTCACCCTCAGCACCAAGATACATCGTGCCTTTTTTGAACGATGTCTCCAAGTGTGTGAGCTTCACGCACATTTCAATATTTGGAATGAACACGACGTTGCTGTTTGGGTTGTAGGCCATTGGTGCCCAACCTTTACCGCCGAAGAACGATGGACAGAAAGTTGCTGGCTTGTTCACGCCTGGACGCTTATCAGCTTTAACAACCATCTTGCCTGTCTTCTGGTCAACAGTACCCCAGTCAACAGTCGCAAATGGTTGTGAGTTGATGAACTTGCCGTTTGCGCGGTCGAGGAGATAAAGGTGACCGTTTTTGTTCGCTTGAATGAGACCTTTGATGGTTTTACCACCGCGAGGCACATCAATGAGAACAGGCTCGTTCATTGCGTCGTAGTCCCAAGCGTCTGACGCAACGAACTGGAAGTGCCATTTGCGCTCACCAGTGTTTACGTCAAGGGCGACCATTGAGTTTGTGTAGAGGTTATCACCTGGGCGCATTGCTGCGTTCCATGGTGCAGGGTTACCTGTACCCCAATAAACAAGACCAAGTTCAGGGTCATAGGAAGCTGTGTTCCATGCAGCACCACCGCCGTACTTAGCAGAGTCGCCACCCCAAGTTTCACTGCCTGGCTCGCCAGCGGCAGGAATCGTAGATGCTTTCCAGACTTCGTTGCCTGTTTCAGCGTCAAACGCCATGATCTGACCGACGATACCGAATTCACCACCAGCAAAACCAACCATGATTTTGCCTTTGGCTGCCATCGGGGCCATCGTGAATGTGTAACCAGCTTTGTAGTCTTCCAATTTCTTGGCCCAGACTTCTTTACCAGTTTTCGCGTCAAGCGCGATCATGCGAGCATCAAGAGCTGCAACGTAGACTTTGTCTCCGTACAGCGCGACACCCTTCGTGACCTTACCGCAGCAAGCGAACTGAGCAATGTCAGCTGGAAGCTTGATCGTGTAACGCCACAGACGCTCACCTGTTTTCGCATCGACTGCATCAACAAATTCCTGTGCACTGGCGATAATCATGATGCCGTTGTTCACAGAAGGCGTAACTTGTTGACCGCCTGTTGTACCAAGAGAGCGAACAAAAGCTGGTTTCAGTTTTGAAACGTTGCTTGTGTTGATTTGATCGAGTGGACTGTAGCGTTGTGAATCATACGTGCGACCGTAGATCAACCAGTCGGCAGTGTTTTTGCCGGCGTTGAGCAGTCGGTCATCCGTAACAGACTTCCATTCTAAAGCAGACGCAGGTAACGCAGCAGCGGCAATGCCAGCTGTCGCGATTGCGGCCATTAATGGTCGTGCAATCTTCATCAGGAATCCTCCCTGGATTTTCTTTGAAACGATGATGGATTAGGTCCATTATCAACTAAGCGAGTTTCCACAATTCAGTTGTGGTTTGTCACGCTTGGCAAACTTCTTACAACAAGATGCATCGCGATGCACCTTCTATTCTGGCGAAGTTGATAGCAAATAGGCAAAACTTTAGTCGCGCCCAAACGTGAAACTTTGTTAAAGGATATTTCCGCAGGTACGTCGACAAGAAAATGACGGAATGTGTGTTTAGAAATAAAATATTAGCCGTCATAAAATTTTCAGACCGTGAGCAATAAAAAATCTGTCGCAGATCTGCGACAGACTGTTAGATATTGAGACAGTCTTTGTAGAAATTACACCGGTATTCTTGGAATATACTACGTCTATAAACCTGCTAAAAACGCTCTTTAATTGCGAAGGTGGTACAGATGCTGGGTTCGTAAACCATTGTTGCATGGGTTGTTAGAAAGACCGGGTTTTACAACTGTGTGATCAGTTCAAGAAGAACGCGTCAGACAGTCAAATAAAGGCGCGTTCATGAGAATGTTGTGACGCCAGTCTCAGTGGTCATATTTCAGACCGGTTCGCCGGTAAGACTTAACGTGTTTTATCGTGTTCGAATTTGTCGAATATAGACAACATTTGAAGTAAACGTCTCGCCATCTTTCTTCACTCGTTAACCCGCCCAAGATTTTGCTGCAGGTGCGAAGGTGGGCCGATTCGGAAATCGCCCTAACGAGTTGATTTAATCCACGAGTTGAACTGGAACGCCGGTCCGGCTATTTGTTGCCGACGGCCTTTTTTGAACAGGGATAAATGATTAGACCTATGCGATTTTTCAAAAACTGTTTGTGCAATCTGGCTTTTGTTCTTGGCGTTACAATCGCGAGCCTCACTTTCCTTCATACTCAAAAGTCTTTGGCAGCCGGCACAGCACTGATTGTGGCTGTTGATGTCTCCAGTTCTGTCGATGCTGAGAGTTACAAACTTCAGATGGAGGGGATCGCGGCGGCACTGGAAGACAAGGCTGTCGTTGACACGATCTTGAACGGTCCGGCAGGTGGGATTTTGTTCACATTGGTAACCTGGGCCAATCATCCCCGAACAGCAATTCCTTGGACCAAGATTGATAGCTACGCCAAGGCGAAAATCACGGCTGAACGTATTCGTAAATTGCCCCAAATTGGTGGCCAATACACATGTGTGACGCGGATGTTTCGCCACGTCATAGATAAGGTTATTCCTCAAATTCCAGGTCAGGTGTTGCGCACAGTATTGGATGTTTCAGGTGATGGGCGAGAAAACTGCAATCCGCACAATCCCATTTCGATGACCCGTGATGAGGTCATTAATCAGCCAGCAACGATCAATGGATTGCCCATTCTGCAAGGTAGCGAGGGCGATGTCATCGAGCAATGGTACCGTGATAACGTCATCGGTGGACCGGGAGCATTCGTTGTTCCAGCAAATGGCTTTGAAGATTTTGGACGGGCCATTCGCCAGAAGTTTGTTTTTGAAATTAGTGGCAAAGTCATTCCGCGGAAATTAGCCGATGTTCAACGCAAGTCAGGGGCAGAGCCGACACAATAATGCTCGGAAAATAGCTGGTATTCTTCCATTGTCGCACTGATCAAACGAGCACTCGGACCTACATTTTAAGGCCCGGGTGCTTTGCTTTATGCCTCTTTGCATTTGGATTTCTCGTCGTCCTGGCCAGATCTCGTAACTGACCATCCTGGTTCACGTCTTTAACAACTTTGCATCATCTGAAAACAAAAAGAACGACAGGGTCTCCTGTCTCCGGGTAACATGGTGGCTGCAATGAAACGAACACGCTTGTATGGGGCCGAGAGGGCTGCGAGCGACGATGTGAAAGCGCACGCATGCCCTCCTTGCGCTTGGCAGTGGGACGGCTTATTTCTCAGTCAAAGAGTTGGGGTAAAAGAACTGCCGCGTGCGCCCCAGTTCGACGGTCCGGTGACCTATCAATTGTTAATTTTGCGGGAAACCATTAATTCACCGGCCTATTCTTTTGCCAGTGGCGTTTCTTTCAGCAAGGGCGTGGCTTTCGGACATTCCTTGCGCTCTTCGTTTCGAGCGATCAGCATCAGCGTGTTCATATCGTCGTTGCTGAATTGGATTATTGAAAGGTCTTTAATGGTGCAATCCGTGTTGCCAAATTTTTCAATCGCTGCCGGTTCGGTGAGGCAATAAAAGTTGTCTTTGTAGATTGTTTGTTTTCGCTCCCACAGGTCGTTGCAATTGATCGACGAGTACCCCATTGCCCGGGCCGGGGAGTGCAAAAATGCAGGCGCGAGACCTGTGCTGCAAAGCGCCAAAATAACAGAAGCGCGGCGTGCAAAATTGTTTGTTTTTTTTACAGTGTTCATTGGTTTTGTATCCTGCAAAACTCGCGAAGATCACCAGCCTAGCTTATGGACGTGCCAGTTTTAAGTCCGGATGAATAAATTCACTGTGAGGCAACCGGCTTTGTTGCGGTGCGCCATCCAAGCGTATAGCCGGTCTCTGGCGAGATTGAAAAGACAACGTCTGGTGCCCACAGATTGGCTCATGTATGTGCCCATGCCTTGCCGATGTCGTGCCCGTGTGTTTGTGGGGCCCATTTGCGTTGGACGGTATCAGCCTTCGTGACTTTTGCCGGTAGTTCGTCGTCTGAAATTAGGCAACGACCGCTTCTGTTATGCTCATAAGCGTCGGAGTTGGATAGACTTTGTTCAGCTTCAACCCGGCTTGGCTGAGAATTCGTTCGAAATCTTCTTCCATGCGCTCACGTCCTGGCAGCGCCTGCATGATCAAAACATCGAGTTCTTTGCCAGGGTGAGGATCATTGCCCGTTGGAATGACACAATCAAAGATCAACAACTTCGCGTCTGGTTTCATCGCTGTGCGAATGTTTTTTAGAATTTCAACGCATTGCTCGTCCGTCCAGTCATGAAGAATACGTTTCATCATGTAGCCATCATGCCCTTCCGGGACGGACTTGAAGAAGTCGCCGACAACGCCGTCCCAGCGACCTTTTTCTTCATCGATTCGCGCCTGATCTAAAACGTGTTGTTCTTCGAAAAGCACGCCTTTGAGGCCGGGCGTTTTTTTCAAAGCCTCAAGCAGCAGGCCGCCGTGCCCACCAGCAATATCGACAAGGGTGTCGAACTGAGAGAAGTCATACGAGGCGGCGCATGGCTCGTTTTCTGCATCGGAAATGCTAGACATGCCGTAGTGAAACACTTCACCGGCTTCTTCGTTGTTTTTGAGGTATTCGAAGAATGGCGCGTTGAAGAATTTCATCATGCCATCTTCACCGGTCCTGATGACGTCGTCCATTTCGCCCGCTGGACGCCAGAAGACATCCTGCGTCAGCATGATGGCGCCGTACCTCAGGGAGTGGGGATGATCGGAACGCAAAAGTTCGGCTGAGGCGTTCAATTTAAAACGTTTTTGATCGTCTTCCTCATAAATGCCTTGGCTCGCTAAAGCACGCAGAACGCGAAACAGAGATAAGGCGTCGACGTTCAATATTTTTGCCAATTCTTCAGGTGTTTTGGGTCCATCTGTCAGGTGGTCGGAGATTTTTAGTTTGGCAGCTGCCGCAAGCGAACCCGAAAATATGTAACCAAAACCCAATTGAAAAATCTTGCCTGCCGGATCGTCGGGTGAACCTGCCATGAAACTATCTCCCTAAATAAAATTTATACAACACAACTGGCACCTGCCGGTTGTGTTGTTTTCTTCGCTCTCATTGATGCCAGTAAAAATTACCGGGGTCCGAAAACGGCTAGGATTTGTGCTGTCGCGATCGTGTTTGAATTTATGAAAAACCCTGTGAACGGAGCCGTCATATTTTTCCCCGCAATGCCCAATTTGTCGACCTTCAAGGCATGGACTTTGAAGAAGTAACGGTGAACGCGGCCTTTCGGTGGGCATGGGCCAAAAAAGCCTGGCTTGCCGGCATCCGTGTTGCCCTCAACCGCGCCTTCAGGAAGAGCGTCGCTCTTTAAAGTCGTGACATTGGCCGGGATGTCATAAACGCTATAGTGCCAAACACCGCTTCCCGTAGGGGCATCCGGATCATAAACAGTAATGGCAAAACTTTTCGTGCCTTCTGGTGCGCCCGACCATGACAACTCAGGGCGAATGTTTTTTCCCGAGCAACCAAAAGTATTCCAAACGTGATCGTTACCAATCTGTTGGCCAGCTTTGATTGTTGGGCTTGTCAGTTTGAAGTCTTCTGCTTGCGCGCTGATTGGCAGGCCAAGCGTTGCCACCACCAGAATCAACAATGAAGTTGCCAGCGCATGTTTGAAGGGTGTCATGAGTTTTTCTCCCGAGAACTGCAATTGACATTGCCATTTTGAGCGTGGAGCTTAGATCACCGCCGTCTCACTGGTCTAGGAAAAATAGTTGCGCCCGTGTGCAACGGGTGTTGCTCACTGCGCGGAACTTCGTCGTTGGGCCGATTTTTATTGATTGCTAAAAAATAACGCAAGTTGCCCTCCCCCCGAATTAACGAGGAGAGGGCTGAGATCTTAGGCCGTGTGGGTATTAGATTTCTTTCTTACCCATCATCTCGGCAATTTTCGCAGCCTGGCGTGTTGCCAACGCGACGATCGTTAATGTTGGGTTTTCAGATGCGCCCGTTGTGAATTGGCTACCGTCTGAAATGAACAAGTTCTTGATGTCGTGAGTTTGTCCATACTTGTTGCAAACACCATCGGAAGCTTTTGCCGACATGCGGCATGTGCCGAGGTTATGTGTCGACGGGTAAGGTGGTGTTGGCATCGTGCGTGTCGCACCCACGGCATCGTATACGGCTTTGCCTTGTTTCCAGGCGTGATTGCGCATAGCGATGTCATTGGGATGATCATCAAAGTGCACATTTGGCGCTGGGTTTCCGTACTGATCTTTTGCACTATCTGAAAGGGTGATGCGGTTTGACTCTTGCGGCATGTCTTCACCAACAATCCACATACCCGCCATGTTTTCGTATTGGTCGATGGCTGATGTAAACTCGCGACCCCAGGCTCCTGGATTAAGAAAGGCTGCTGTAAATGGAATTCCGATACTTAGAGTTTCCAATTCATAGCCGCCAACAAAGCCGCGTGATGGATCATGTCTGGATTCATCGGTAATGATGCCAGCCATTGTTGTGCCGCGCCACATACGAACAGGTTGATCAAAGATCGCATAAACCGATGCCGTCATGTGCCGCATATAATTGCGCCCGACCTGACCTGAAGAGTTTGCCAACCCGTCAGAGAATTTTGACGATTCTGACATCAACAACAGGCGAGGCGTTTCGATCGAGTTGCCAGCGACACAGACAACGCGAGCTTTTTGGCGCTGTTCGTTGCCATCTTTATCGCGATAGACAACGCCGGTGACAAGGCCGGCATCATTGTGTTCGATCTTGGTGGCATGTGATTGCGGTCTGACTTCCAGGTTGCCCGAATCTTCACCTTCCGGAATCTCGGCATAAAGTGTCGACCACTTCGCGCCGGTTTTACAGCCTTGGAAGCAAAAACCGATTTGTCGGCAACTGCCACGGCCATCGCGATCTTGAGAGTTGATCGCCATGCGTCCGGTATGCACGTTTTTGTAGCCAAGCTTCTTGGCACCAGCTTCAAACACTTTGAAGTTGTTGTTGCCGGGCAGGCCCGGGATACCGTTTGTGCGTGTTACGCCCATGCGGTCTTCGGCTTTGGCATACCACGGCTCCATTTCTTGCAAGGTCAGTGGCCAATCAAGAAGGCTTGCATCTTTGACATCACCGTAAGTCGTTTTGGCCTTAAACTCATGCTCCTGAAATCGAAGCGAAGCACCCGCCCAGTGCACGGTCGATCCGCCAACAGATTTTACAATCCATGCCGGCAGACCAGCAAAGTCCTTTGCAACACGCCAGGACCCAGATGTCGTGCGGGCATCGGTCCAGGCCAACTGGCCAAAAGAGTCCCATTCATCGTTAACAAAAGCTTCTGGTGAGTGGCGCGCGCCAGCTTCCAGACAAACGACTTTCACGCCGCTCTTAGCAAGGTCCGTTGCCAGCGTTCCACCGCCAGCTCCTGAACCGATTACGACAACGACACTGTCGTCATTTTTATCAAAACTCGCCATTACGTTTCCTCCGGAATTCTTAATTCGTTGTTTTTAGAGCCACGTGATGTCGTCGAAACCACGATCCAGGTAGCCGCCTTTGGAAGCGCTTTCGCCTTCATAGCCAAACACTGGCCAGATCTCTTTCTGATTGTAGAGAGAGACAACAAGGTCGCCGCGCATCTTTTTAAACAGATCCGTGTCGGAGACCTCTTTTAGTAATGCAGTGCGATCAATCTCCCAACCGACCTGCGCATACGCCACGCCGTGCTTGTCCATCGCCCTCTTGTCCATTTCGGCGATACCAGCTTCGATCATTTCTTTGTTTTTTTCGTCTTTTGCTGCCGCATCGTCATAAGGCTTGCAGGCAATTGCATAGTATTTATCTGCAACGCGATCGTGCGGAAAAATATCACGCGCCATTTGTATTAAGGTGCGCATCGTTTCCGGTTTCAGTGCTTTTGTTTCCAATCCCCATGCTTCGGTGGTGTGCAGCACCGCTGTTCCGCTTATTGCCATCAAGGCAACGGTTGCGGTTGTGCCAGCTAAAAACTGGCGCCGGTCTACACTGGCTGGGGCATCCTTATCGGGATGTGCCATTGGTCGTTCCTCCTTTTTTTATTAGTCGGTGGTCTTGTTATTCTCCTGTCATCGTGATGCCAGCGCTTTGCCTCTTTTGGGCTCATTTGGTCGCTGCCATTTACACTCCGCCTTCGGCTCTAATGTCGCTATTTAAAGCGGCCGTGTTTCTGTAAGACCTCGATGGCATAACCATCCGGGTCATCAATAAAAAAGAACTTGGCGAGCAGCACGCCATCGCGATGGAACTCTTTCACATCTTTCGGCGTGAAGCCTTCTGCTTTGAAGCGCGCGTGCTCAGCGTCAATGTCGTCAACGACAACTGCGAAATGACCATAGGCATCGCCATGGTTATGCGGTTCCGTTCTGCCCTTGTTGACTGTCAGTTCAAGCTCGAAAGGGGCTTCATCGTTGCTCATGTAGATCAGCGTGAAATCATCGAAGTCCAAACGGTCAGCAACGTCGAGACCAAACCCGCGCTTATAAAAGTCAACGGATCTTTCTTCGTCCAAAACACGGATCATCGAATGAATGGCCTTCGCCATAAAAGTCCTCCCGAAGAAAATTGCACCAAATGAGGGGCGCGAAAAATCGATCCAGTTGATCGATGATGAAGCGCCCACACCGGCAGTCTAGCCATGTCATGGCGTTTGGGAACAGGGGCACGTGCAAATAATGCTGCGTAATTGATAAGGCGACTGCTCGTGTGATGGGCGAAGACCTCGCAAATGCGCGTGATCGCAACAGGCGCGATGCTCCGGCCAGCAAGTCTGGTTGCAGAGTTGCTAGAATTTTGAAGGGCCAACACCGTGCACGTGTCGTTTTGTTCCACGACCTCAATCATGGCACAAGGATAGCTTGGTTGGCGCTTGCGGCAGGTAGTATTCAGCTACTACAGCTATGTTTTATGCCGGTATAATTTGCGTTTTAAAGCGCCGCCGCCTTACTCCGCTGGGTGCACTGCGAAATCGGTTGCGGCCGTTAATTTTAGGTCGTGGGCAGCATCAGGATTGTTTTTGACTTCGCCAACATATCTCAAACAACTGCATCGCAACAAAGATGCGAAGTTGCGACACTCACCATGGATTTCGAGAACTTCAGCGTGAAGTTTTGCGAGAAACTTCGCCAGGCTTACATTTTGCGTTGCAGCAATGTCTTCTAGGATTTCCCAATACGCGCGTTCCAACCGCAGGGACGTAGAGTGTCCTGAGAGACGAACAGAACGCGTTTCGCTTTGGTAATCAGCCACGGCTTGACCTGCAAAAATTCGACACATAACGGTTCCTGTTCCCTTTTTTTTGACGCACAATCCGTTTGGCTGAAGGCACAATTATTTTCAGTTTTAGTTTAGGCCTGAGATGCGCTGTCAAACAAGTCAAATGACAGACAGGTTAACGATTAGGTGGCGTGATCGTGGTTTAGACAATTGCGGCCTCGATCAGAAAGGGACCGTCGGTATCGCGCGAGGCACGGAAAACATCGTTAAACTCTTCGGTTGTTGTCACCCGACGGGCGTCAACCCCCATACCGTTGGCCAGTTGGACCCAATTCAGGTTTGGGCGACCAAGATCGATCATGTCACATGCGGTTTGGCCTGGATTGTCGAAGCCGAGGTTTTTGAGTTCCTGGCGCAAAATCGCATACGCATTATTGGCATAGATAACTGTCGTTACGTTGAGCTTCTCACGAGCCTGGGTCCACAGCCCTTGCAAGGTATACATCGCGCTGCCGTCGGCTTGCAGGCAGACCACGCGCCGGTTGGGGCAAGCCGTTGCAGCGCCTGTGGCCAGCGGTATGCCGATACCGATGGAGCCGCCTGTCAACTGCAGCCAATCATGTGGTGCAGCGTTGCGGGTAAGGGCAAGCGCATTGCGCCCTGAGGTCAGGGTTTCGTCTGCGACGATCGCACCTTCTGGCATAAGTGCACCAACCGACTGCGCAATCGCGTCGGGTGTTAAGGGGCCTGTCGCCGGCGTTGGCTTGGGTTTGTTGCTTATTTGAGGTGTGACCGCAAATGCTTCAGCAACGGCTTCGAGTGCTGCAACGACATTCTCGCTCTCTTGGGCCAGCACTGTGACTTCACAATCTTTGGCGACGAGGGAGCTCGGCCGACCTGGATAGGCAAAGAATGCAACCGGCAAATCCGCGCCCACAAGAATGATGTGTCGGTATTTCGACAGTGCTGCCAACCCTTGGTCGATTGGGTAGGGAATTGGTGTGAGATGTGGCAACTGCGGGCCACGCGAAATGCGTGGATTGAAAACTTGTCCAAGCAGGTGCGCATTGCTTGCCTTGGCTACTTTTTCAGCATGGAGCAAACCGGCCTCAAGTGTCGCGCCACCGCCAAGCACGAGTGCGGTGGGTTCATCGGACTTGAGAATTGATACAACGCGGTCGATTGCGGCATCTGGAGCGGACTTGGGGGCTGGGGTGGGAGCAATGTGGCGAACGCTTGCACCGCTGGTCCAGGCGACATCAGCCGGCACAACGAGCGTTGCAACTTGTCCGGGGTGGCCGCTGGCAGCCTCAATGGCACGGGCGGTATCATCACCGATCGAGAGAGCAGAGCTTGCCGTCCTTACCCAATTTGAGTAGGGCCTGGCCGTGGCTTCCACGTCTGCGGTCAACGGTGCGTTGAAGGCCTTATGATAGGTGGCGTGATCACCAACAACGTTGACGATCGAAGATTTGGCGCGTTTGGCGTTGTGTAAATTCGCCAATCCGTTCGCCAGCCCCGGGCCACAATGTAGCAACGTCGCTCCTGGCTTTTCTGCCATGCGCGCATAACCGTCGGCCGCCCCCGTGACGACGCCTTCAAACAATCCCAGCACACAGCGCATTCCTGGTGTCCGGTCAAGCGCCGCGACAAGTGCCATCTCTGACGTGCCAGGATTGGCAAAGCAGACGTCGATACCACTCGACATCATAGTTTGAACGACACTGTCGGCCCCATTCATGCTTCAATCTCCCTTATCGCTGCTGCGAATGCATGGTTGTATTCCATGACATGCAGTTAGAGCGAGCAGAAAATGGGCAATGAACGAGTTGGAAACCCAATAGTTGAGGTATTGCAAACGCCGAAACAGGCTGAGTGTTTGCGGGCTGTGAATTCTGGTTGCTGAATTTTTTGTGCTGGTGCTGCCGGAGAGATTCGAACTCTCGGCCTCTCCATTCTTCACACTGACACTTTCGTGCCCGTCCGCTTATTGGCGGCGTTTGTGCGCTGGACCATCCCTTCATCATAGATCGCAAAAGTACAACGCCTTGTCGCGATCCTTAGATGCCACCCGTCTGGCCTCTACACCTTCCCAGCAGCTCGCTGGGCTTGGCTCGGGATTGCCGTCAGCACCGATTGGATGGGTCTGGACGGTTTCCCCGAATTTGGGTGGTGTTGCCCCGACCGTTTCCAGTCGGGCTGGCAAAATTTACCAATGGAGTGCTCTACCCCTGAGCTACGGCAGCCTATGTTAATGCAACACTGAAACTAAATCGGGCCCCGAAAGGCCCAATCGTACCGTGAAATCGCTTAAGACTTCACGAGCTGGCGGGACACTGCCATAAGGCAACCCAAGGAGCAAGGCATCTGGTTGGGAAAGGAGGCCGCACGTGACCGGCGATGAGAGACCAAATGGCGACAGCGAAGCGTCCGCCTCAACGCCCCGTGCGGTTGAGGCAGCAAAGCGAAAGGTACGCCTAGAGGCCGAAATGCGGGCCAATCTGCAAAAACGTAAGCAGCAAATCCGCAGCCGCAAGGCCAAAACAAAGACAACAGGGCGTGGCAATGAATCATAGTGCCAATCGTCGCCGGGCCGCGGCATTTGGCGCGGTCTGGGCCCCAGAGCTTGCCGTTTACCGAGGCTTTAACAGTTTACCGATCCGAATCGGCTCTGTGTTAAGCGGATTTGATAATTGGGACGAATGCGTCCTGTGAGACAACGGAACAGACAATGGACCAAATCAACGTCGTCGGCGGCAATAAGCTGAATGGCTCGATCCCAATCTCCGGCGCCAAAAACGCCGCACTGCCTTTGATGATTGCAAGCTTGCTGACGGATGAAGGTTTGACGTTGAAAAATGTGCCAAACCTGGCCGACGTCAACATGTTAACGCGAATTCTGCGCAATCATGGTGCCGACTTGGCTGTCGACGGCAAACGAGCAGCCGGTCGCGGCACCATGCAACTTGGTGATACGCTTCGCCTCACGGCCCGTGAGATTGTTGATACGACGGCACCCTACGATATGGTTTCGCGGATGCGCGCGAGTTTTTGGGTGTTGGGCCCGTTGTTGGCACGCATGGGCAATGCGCGCGTGTCATTACCCGGCGGTTGTGCAATCGGTACACGCCCCGTTGATTTGCATTTGAACGGCTTAAAAGAGCTGGGTGCCAACATCGAGATTGATGCAGGTTATGTTGTCGCCAATGCGCCAAAAGGATTGGCTGGTGGCCGCGTCATATTTCCAAAAGTTTCCGTTGGCGCGACAATTAATGTGTTGCTGGCCGCCGTGCTGGCAAAAGGCGAAACGGTGATAGAAAACGCCGCGCGTGAACCGGAGGTTGGTGATCTCGCAGACTGCCTTGTCAAAATGGGTGCGAAGATCGAAGGGATCGGGACATCAACCCTGCACGTCCAAGGCAAGCCAAGATTAGATGCCGCAGTTCACACTGTTTTGCCTGACCGAATTGAAACGGGGACGTTTGCAATGATTGCGGCGGCAACTGGTGGAGACGTCACGCTTCAGGGAACACGCTACGACTTCCTTGCAACCGCCTTTGATGCGTTACGCGAGACCGGTGTGACCGTTGAGGATAAGGGCGATGCCATTCGGATTGCGCGAAATGGTTCCCAGATCGAACCGGTTTCTCTCGAAACGCAGCCCTTTCCCGGTTTTCCGACAGACCTACAAGCCCAGATCATGGCATTGGTCACGCGTGCAAGCGGAACCAGTGTGATCAGAGAGACGATTTTCGAAAATCGATTTATGCATGTTCAGGAACTTGCGCGACTTGGTGCTGATATTCAGCTTAACGGTGATAGCGCAACGATTAGGGGCGTTCCAACGCTTGTCGGAGCACCCGTGATGGCCACAGACTTGCGGGCATCAGTGTCACTGGTGATTGCCGGATTGATGGCGGAAGGTGAAACGACGATTTCGCGTGTTTATCACTTGGACCGTGGCTTTGAACGCTTGGAAGAAAAGCTGACCCAATGTGGAGCACAAATCAGTCGCGTTTCGCAGGGCTAACCGGCAATACGGGCGCTGGTTGGTCACAATGGGCGTGGTGTTGTGTCGGAGCTGGGCGGGGCGTGGCGTAGCAGGGTGTGGCGAGGGAGAGGCGCGAGTTGCAGCCAGGCTTTGCGCCCGCTATCACTCCGTTCACACCTCTCGTCTTTGATGGGTTGGTGATTTGGAGAGAACAAGAAACTTGGAATTGAGCGTGCAATGACAGACATCAAGCTCGTCGCATTGGATGGGGAAGACCTAGCCGTTTTGTCGGCTCATGTGCAGGATGCGATTGTGCGGGTTGGCGAACTCACGTATCTGCCGGCAGATAAGCGTTTTGTCGCTTTGCTAAGTCGATTTGATTGGATGGGCGCTGAGGCGCCTAAACGGCGAACGAAGGAAAATTTTGAGCGACGCCAGTCTGGCCTGCGCATTGATCAAGTGGAACGGGCCCAACTTATGGGGTTCTTGCCAGGTGATGATAAGAAAGTCTTGTCACTCCTTGCGATCTCATTTGAAGAAACAGCACCACCTGCTGGAATCGTGACCTTGCATTTTTCTGGCGATGCCGCGGTCGCACTTCATGTTGCATGTGTTGAAGTTGAATTGAAAGATCTTGGTGCGGCGTGGGCAACGGGAAAACGACCTGCACATCCCGATCAGTAGTTTTAGGAATAAAGGCGGGCACCTAGTCGTGTCCAGATAAGCAATATGGCCAAACGGCTTTCAAATACCAGCGCTGACTTTAACGCGGAATTCGCCACGATGTTGGCCGAAAAGCGAGAGGTCTCAACCAGTGTCAGCGATGCCGTTGAAGACATCATTCGTCAGGTGCAACGCGATGGCGACCAAGCGCTTGTTCGTTTGTCGAAGAAATTTGACGATATTGATTTGAGCCAACTGGGCCTGAGAATTTCGCACGATGAAATTACAACCGCTGTTGCCGAATGCGATGAAGAAACATTGTCGGCATTGAAGTTGGCGCATGATCGCATCGCAACCCATCATGCACGCCAACTGCCCAAAGATGACCACTATATCGATGAGTTTGGCGTCACACTCGGCGGACGCTGGACGGCGGTGGAATCTGTTGGCCTTTATGTTCCTGGTGGATTGGCGTCTTATCCAAGTTCCGTCCTCATGAATGCCGTGCCAGCCAAAGTTGCAGGCGTGCCGCGTATTGTCATGGTGGTGCCAGCGCCAAAGGGTGCGTTAAACCCGATGGTGCTGGTGGCCGCCCACATAGCAGGTGTTGAAGAGATCTACCGTGTTGGTGGGGCTCAAGCGGTGGCAGCTCTTGCTTATGGCACGCAAAGCATCGCGCCTGTTGTCAAGATTGTCGGGCCGGGAAATGCTTATGTTGCGGCCGCCAAACGCCTTGTTTTTGGTAAAGTTGGTATCGATAGCATTGCAGGGCCTTCCGAGGTTTTAGTGATCGCTGATGGCAACAACAATCCACACTGGGTTGCAGCCGACCTGCTCGCACAAGCTGAGCACGACACGGCCGCACAATCGATATTGATGACCAATGATGCAGCGTTTGCAGATGCTGTCGAAGCCGCTGTTGACGAACAACTGACAAGCTTAAGTCGTCGCGATATTGCTGGTGAGAGCTGGAATGCCTTTGGCCGTATTATTGTACTGGATAGCTTAGAGAACGCCCCCCAATTGGTTGACAAGATTGCCCCGGAACATCTTGAAATACTAACCCATGACGCAGACGCCATGGCAGCGCGAATTCGTAATGCCGGTGCCATTTTCCTCGGCCCCCATACGCCGGAAGTTATTGGTGATTATGTATCGGGTTCAAACCATGTGCTGCCGACAGCTCGCAGTGCGCGATTTTCGTCAGGCCTTGGCACATTGGACTTTATGAAGCGAACATCCATTTTGAAACTTAATAAGTCTAGTCTGCAACATCTCGGTCCAGCGGCAATGACGCTTGCTGGGGTTGAGGGGCTGGACGGTCATGCACGCTCGGTTTCAATTCGTTTGGACGTTAAATCCTAAGGCGACGTGATGATAGATTCCCCGGCTCCGGAAAAAACAAAATCGCGTTTGGTCGATATCATACTCGATCAATCGTCAATTGGTCACGGCAATGCCAATGTTGAGCATGAACGCTCGGTTGCGATTTTCGATTTGTTGGAGTTCAACAGCTTCGAAGTTGTTGGACACGATAAGGGCCCATACAAGTTGACGTTGTCAATTGTTGAAACCCGCTTGGTTCTCTCGATTGCGACAGAGAAAGACGAGGAGATTGTTGTTCATTTTCTGTCTTTGACGCCGTTCAAGCGCATCATCAAGGACTACTTTGCGGTTTGTGAAACGTATTATGAGGCGATCAAGACGTCTTCGCCGTCACGCATTCAGGCGATAGATATGGGGCGTCGCGGATTGCATGACGATGGCAGTCGCGTGTTGATTGAGCGTCTGGAGGATAAGGTCGTGATGGATTTCGACACTGCGCGGCGGTTGTTTACGCTTATCACAGCTCTACATTGGAAGGGCTGAGAGCTTGCCCCAAAGCCGAGACTTGCCTTCATCGGTGCTGTTTGCTTGCGCGATGAATGCCATCCGCTCGCCAATGGCTGCTGCGATTTGCAGGCATCTGTTTGGGCAACGCATGTATGTGGCTTCAGCCGGCGTGCGTGCAGGATCGCAAGATCCATTTGTCGTTGTCGTGATGGAAGAGATTGGCATTGATGTGTCCGACCATACGCCCCAAACAATTGAAGAGTTACATGATACGTCGTTCGATTTGATTGTCACTTTGTCACCTGAGGCTCATCACCAGGCTTTGGAACTCACGCGTACGATGGCAGTGTGTGTTGAGTATTGGCCGACGATTGACGCTTCATTGATGCTCGGACAAGGCAACCGGGATCAGATTTTGCAAGGCTACCGTGCGGTTCGAGATCAACTGTTTAACAACATTAAACAGCGGTTTGAATTTGAAGGCGGACCAACCGTCTAGACCATGTTTTCGACTGACGCATGAAAATTGCTTGTCCAAAGCGCGCTTTTGATCTTTCTCGTCATTATCTTTCTTGGCCAAGATACCAAGTATTCTGCATTCCGACACCTTTGATCTCAATGGCGCCACGCGGTTCGAATTTGAATAAGTGCTGAAGCGTCTCGTGACAGCTCGAGCAGATGAGAATTCGACCTGGTTGACTTTTGTTTTCAAGACGCGCAGCAAGGTTCACGGCGTCGCCCCAGACATCATAGGTGAATTTGCGCGTACCAATCACGCCAGCCATTACGGGGCCAGTGGCGATGCCAACGCGCATGTTTAAGGGTAGACCAGTTTCTTCGCGAACCTTGGCGACAGTTGCCAGCATGTCGTGGCCCATTCGTGCCAGGCGTTCCAGGTGGTCATGAGTGGGTTCGGGAATGCCGGATGCAACCATATACGCATCGCCAATCGTTTTGATTTTTTCGACGCCGTGTTGAGCTGCAAGGGCGTCAAACTGCGAAACCAAGTTGTTTAAAATATCGACAACTTGTGCCGCACCCATCTCGCGCGCCATCGCGACAAAGCCCGTGATATCAGCAAACAATATTGAAGCATCGTCAAAACTGTCAGCAATCGCTTCGCCAGGTTTTTCTTTGAGGCGCTCGGCGATCTTGTCGGGCAAAATGTTGCGAAGGAGTTTGTCTGTTTCTTCTTTGGCGCTTTCGACAAGACTGAAAGAATAGAAAACGCAGGCTGCGATCAATGCCATGGTTGTTATGGCAGCCTGTGTGTAAATGCTCCAAAGCATTGCCGGATCCGTCTCGATTAGCGCGTTTTCTGTTGGATATCTGGCTTGGGCGTAGAGGTGCAAAATCGTGGCAATGACAATAAGCGGAATGATAAGGCGCCAGCGCTCGAGCCCGAATACCACGAACGTCGCTGCCGCAACGATGAAGTATTGTATGTGAATACCGGAATCGGTCCCCAGGATCTTGGTGATGACGAAGAGCGCGACGTATTCCGAAATCAACAGCACCATACCGCCAGCCATCTCATTGATGCGATGTGACAGGGGAATAACGATCGCCGTCGCAACAAGCGCTAGGTTGATGTAGATCAACAATTTGTATTTTTCGAAATCTAGGAAAATATGCTGCACAGCATACACGAGTGTGGTCACCGCGATTAGGTAAGCGATGAAATTCATGATCATCAGGCGCCGCTTGGTTTCTGGGTCGTAGCCTGCGGTTCCAGCTTCTGCGAGCCACTTCGATGCTTTCGATGCGGCACGCACAGTTGGCAACCGGCCAAGCTTGGAAAGGGAATCATTGAGTGGAGCTAGAAATGATCGCTTTCCAAACATTCGATGTGGCAACCTTTTCCTTAAGCCAACGCAACAGCGTATCGTGCTCGGTGGGTTTGAATGACGCGCTTATCTCAAACGATATTCTACGATACTGGCTTACGTGATCTGTCACTCTTGTAACAATTGAACAGATTGAATCGATTAATAGCTAATTGGAAGTCGTCGATGGAATTAGCCGATTGGGTTATTGGTCGGCCGTCATTTCCAATTCTTCGATGTTGCAGATGATTTCGCGACCATCGCGCTTGAGTGCACCGTTGCCTTCAAGCAGGGAGAGTGCGGTATTCACTTTCGGCCTGCTGGCGCCGATCAGCAATGCCAATTCGGTTTGTGACATTGTGAAAGGAATTGTTACGGTGTTTTCTTCCTCGTCACCGGCTTTGGTTTGTGCGGCTGCCAGGAAGAAGCGCGCGAGACGCACTTCAATTGGATAAAGTGCAATTGCTTCCAGTTGCTGGTCGGCTTCGCGAATGCGCCCACACAGAAACAACATCATCGATTCAGAGATATGAGGGTGCGTTTCACTCAGGCGCATAAACGAGGCTTTGGACAGCGTGTAGGCCGTTGTTTTTGTGACAGCCGTGGCGTCGGCGGTGCGCATTCCCCCATCAATCATGGCGATTTCACCGAACAACGCGCCAGGCTCAGCGTGGGCAAAAGAGAGTTCGCGTCCCTCAGCGGTGAGGACGGAAAGTCGAACGCGTCCATTGGTCACCAGATATATTTCACGGCCCGTATCGCCACGACCAAAAATAACTTGTCCCGATGAGTAGCTGACTTCGCGCATTTCAGATGCGAGAGCGGCACATTCAGTCTCATTCAGGCCGGAAAAGACCTGAGTTTTCCCCAATAACCCGACAAGTTCGCTCTTTGTGGTCATGGTTTCTCCACCCTCCTGGAAATATTCAGATATAGGACTCATGAGCGTACAATTTGCAATGAATTTATACCCTCTTGCTTTTCGCGGATAGGCTTTGCATGCTCCGCGCGAACGCTCAAAATGCCAATCTCGTGAGGACCTTATGGCGCTAACTGGTTCAGACAAGTTTACGAATTTTAGTGTTATGAGGCGGACAGACGGTCCACGCCGCGATACCCTGCGCCGTGAACTGGCTATCCAGCAGGCCAAATCCAAGGTTCCTGGCACCCGCCCGAAACTGGTGCTGGCGAGCGGAAGCCCCCGGCGTCTGAAATTGCTCGCCCAAGTGGGTATTACGCCAGATGCCTTGCGTCCGGCCTCAATTGATGAATCGCCACGACGTGCAGAGATGCCACGCGGACTTGTGCAACGACTGGCGCGGGCCAAGGCAGAAACAGCGCGCGATCAAATTGCCAATGACAAAGATATCGCCGATGCGTTTATTCTCGCTGCAGATACAATCGTGTCGGTCGGTCGACGGATTTTGATGAAGCCGCAGTTTATGGACGAGGCCGTGGCATCGTTGCAAATGCTGTCTGGGCGCAACCACCGGGTTTTAACGGGCTTGAGTTTGATTACGCCAGATGATCGCATTCGCACCAAGATCGTAGATACGCGGGTGCGGTTTAAAAACCTTTCGCGGGCGGAAATCGAGTCTTATATCGCTTCGCGAGAATGGCGTGGTAAAGCTGGTGGATACGCCATTCAGGGGCTTGCCGGCTGCTTTGTAAATAGGATCAATGGGTCCTATTCCAACGTCGTCGGATTGCCGTTGACAGAGGTTGTCGGATTGCTAACGAGCGAGAACTTCCCAATTCACTACACGTGGATCGAAGCGGCTGAAGCTGATCAAGTTGAGGAGTAGGGCTGTGGGGGAGAAAACTGGCAATCCTGGCCTGGCTGCGAATGATGACAAGCCACGTGGCAGCTGCCCGATTTGCCAAAAGCCGACCGAATTGAAGTGGCGGCCGTTTTGTTCCAACCGCTGTGCAAACATCGATTTGTCCAGATGGTTGACGGGTGGTTACGCGATTCCTGTCACGGATGGCGATGATGATGAAGATGGAGAAGGAATTGGCGCAGATGTCGCCCGTCTTCTCGGCCAAGATGGCGATGGAACCTGAGCAAAAAACGCATTGTTTGGGGGAGATTAGCGGTTCGAGGACTTCTTTCACGTCGGATCGCCGCAACTGACTTGTCAGGCACAAAACCAGTGACTATAACCGCCAAGCTTTGAGGGTGCTTCGCACTCTGAAATCATGAGGATCAGATCTCTTTAGCGCCAAAAAATTGGCGGTGAGATCAAGCCCATCCAAGATGCCCGGGTAGCTCAGTTGGTAGAGCAGCGGATTGAAAATCCGCGTGTCGGTGGTTCAAATCCGCCCCCGGGCACCACTTGATTTTCCGACATAAAATTTCCCCTAACATACTGAACGGCAAGGTCGTTTTTGGTGCTCGATATCCGCTATTTCTATCATTTGGCAGAGGCTGCAAAAATGCCGACTTCAAGAGCATTTTTCACAAGTTTAGATCGCCTGATTCCCAAAGCTTTATTGGGTTTGAGAAAAAGCTCATGCTGAGTTCTAGTGTGCGTCGCCACATAATTTGAGACAGATGGGGAAATGGTCTTCAACCCAAATGAGCGAACATTTGAAACAGGTAAGCTCGACAAGCTTATCTTGAAGAACCTGAGGCAATGTTAAGCACTATTTCACATCTAAAAAGCACGCCTCAAAAGCCATTATGCGCAAGGTGTAGGTGATGCTTAGCGGAAAACGCCTGGCAGAGATAAATGGCGACATAGAAGAGATTGAGGTTTTGCGTGTGGTGTGACGGAGCGGTGGTTTGTTCCCGTCCAAATGGGCACTTTTTGCGATCTCCATTGTCATGTGGAAGACGAGGCGTGCGCAATGCCTCATTCAGATATGGAATGGTCGGACGTATTGCGATCAAGTGACTTGATTTCGATTTTCGGTTACACAAGCCGCCTGGTAAATAGCCACCTTCGCAGGGTTGCGGAGGCATGGTTGTCACAAGGTGCGTGCGACCGGGGGAAACCATGATTGAATTTGCGCAATATTTGAAGCTGTTGGTGGCACTTTTAGCGATTGTCGATGTGGTAGGAAACATTCCGTTTTTTCTGCAACGAACATCACATCTGTCAGTATCTGATCGTGTTGTGGTCGCGGTCACGGCCGGCGTCGCGACAGCCGTCATCCTTTTTCTTTTTGCAATGTTTGGTAAGAGTATTCTGCAAGCCTTCGGTATTTCCATTGCAGCGTTCAAGTTGCTTGGCGGTCTGGTTATTCTTCTCATTGCGCTACAAATGTTGGGACTAACTGCGCCAGCTGGTGGCGTCTCAGACGAGGAAAGATCAAGTGGGGCCTTGCATCCCGTGTCGATCGGAATGTTTCCGATGGCGGTTCCATCTTTTGCAGGCCCCGGTGCGATATCGGCTGTCATGGTTTATGCCCACGAAGGATTTCACTCCAACCACGACTTGATTGTAACGCTTGTCATTGCCGCCGCCGCAATGGTGGTTGTCGTTGGGCTCTCGATTGCTTCCGTGCTTGGCCAGTTTATCGGCCCTATTACCCAAACGGTCATCAACCGTTTGCTTGGGATTATTGTTGGTGCTTTGGGTGTGGAGTTTATTCTGGATGGGATCGCGACATTCTTTCCAGCCCTGGCTGCATAATTTGCATGCATGAGGATTTGTTAATTTGGGGATTGGTCGTTGAGGCACTATTATTTTGTCTTCATCCAGTCCGATGACTTTCCTATCGACCAGGACATTTTATGCTCGTTTGGAGGAATTGATATGACGACTGTCAAGCTCACGCGCCGTAAACTCCTTGCTGCTGGTGGAAGCATCGTGGCAACTGGGCTCACGGGCCTGCCTACAAATGCCATCGCAGGTGGCGTTGCACCAACGCCGTCAATGCGGGGTGGGGCCAACAACTATCTTCCCGGTGCGCCTATTGTCGAACGAATTGGCGGCGGGGGATTTTGGATGTCGGGGACGGTGCGTCGTGCCGGTGATGGGGCGCCACTTGCTGGTCAGCGGATCCAGATTTGGGCTCACACGACTGAGGCCTATGAACGAGATCCACAAAGTCACGGGGCGACGCTGACGGATTCGAATGGCAAATTCCGTCTCGAGATGCCGCAAATCATCCCGGCTTTTGGTCAAGCACATGCCCACCTGGCTTATGACAGTGATGAATTTGAAACCGTCTTTTTGCGTCCGCTGATGGCGAGTTCAAAGGATACCAGCCTTGAGGCACATTTCGTCTTGAAGCCGGTTTGAACGCATTGGGCGCAAGTGAGATACGTTGGGCGCGGGCCACCTTGATCTGGTGCACACTTGCGGCTGTCTTAGCTGTTCCGTTTGTCTTTGCACTATCAAGCCCTCTGCTTGCCTGGCGCGATCCATTCTATATTGCAGCCGGAATTGCAGGCGTTATCGCTCTTAGTCTCCTACTCGTCCAGCCGTTGCTAATTGGTGGATACCTGCCGGCAATGACAGAGTATCGCCGACGCCGCGTCCATCGCTGGGTTGGGGGTGTGCTCGTTTTAGCAGTCGTGATCCATGTCGGTGGGCTTTGGATTAGCAGTCCGCCGGACGTTATTGACGCTCTTTTGTTTGCCTCACCAACACCCTTTTCGGCTTGGGGTGTAATTGCGATGTGGTCAGTTTTCGCGGTTGCGCTTTTGGCAGCCCTTCGCCGACGATTGGGACTTCGACTGCAAACATGGCGTATTTGTCATTCACTGTTGGCGATCGTGATCGTTGTTGGGACAGCCGTTCATAGCATCCAGATAGAGGGGACAATGGAGCAGATTTCAAAGGTCGTCCTTTGTACGTTGGTACTTTTAGCGACCTTTAAAGTCCTATTCGACCTTCGGGTCTGGGCTGACCGAAGGCGTTCGCGGTGAGGGTGAAACGCGGCTAATAAAATGTATTGAAAGATTTCTGAGACGGAATGTTTTTTGCAACAACACGGACGCTCCATACATAAGAAAAGACTTCAACAAAAGATTGTTAGGGACCCCACAACGCTGGCTTTCGCCAAGGTGTGGGAACGGACAATTCACCTTTCGCTAGCCGTTCGCCGTCGCCAAGTTCAATCGCTTGCCAAGCATCGCGCCATTCCTCTGGCAGGGGGTAAGGCGGAGCGATATTGGCTTCAGTCGTGAACCCAAAACGACCATAGTAAGCAGGGTCGCCAAGCACAAAAACATGGGCGATGTTATCGTCTGCCAGCCGCTGCAAACCATTGCGAACGAGCGAGCTGCCAATACCCTGTTTCTGCAGCTTTGAAGCCACGGCGAGCGGGCCCAACAATGCCACTTTTGAAGGCGTTCCTTCAACGCCACAGTCGGTGAAGATCACGTGGCCGACAAGAGCCGTCCCGACGATGGCAATAATCGATGTCGTTGCTGAGGTGTCGTGCAGAAGTTCGATTACGAGGGGGAAGAGGTCTTCGGTTGGAAAGGCATCTTGATAGAGTGTTTTGAGCGCCGGTAGATTGGTCGGTTTGTTGATGCGGATTTCCAGGGCACCTGTCATTTCGTTCTCCAAGCTTTGCACCTGTCACTATGATCTTTCGTTTCGGTGTCGCAACAACACAATTCTGGGTGATTGCGCAGGGATCATCAACGTCGGAAACGTCGGGTACGCCCGGATAACAGCAGGCGACAGGCAACTGTCTCATTACGTTGGCAAAAGATACCGGAAGAGATATCCGGCTTACCACGGGAATTAAGTGCAAGTTTTGCCAGCGTTTGGTTATTGAAGTGAGAATGGTTATCATGATTTCCAGCGAATGGTGTGAAAAGTGCTGTGAGGAATTTGAGAGCGAAAGGTCATTGTTGTGGCGGTCGGGTGGAAGTCTTTCAGCGGCTGGGCGCTAGGCGTTAAGCGCGGCGGTTCTGGCGCACTGTATGTAGCGATTTTTCTCCTTCTTTCCTTCGCCACAGCGCGCGCCGCCGACGTTAGCTCTTTGATCAAACAACTTGACCGGACCGAGTGGGAAATCGTGTCCGAGGAAGTAACAAAGCGCCTCCCGAATCTGATCGGCGGCGAGGCTGAACAGGCCCTGTTCAAAAAGTTGATGCAATCCTCGCAAGAGATGGCAGGGATCGCCGAGGCCCTGCAAAGCGGTGACTACCAAGGGCTTGGAAGCCTGTCGGCGAGTATTCTGGCGCGTGACCTTGAGGCGATGGCGGCACGGCGTTTTGGTGAAGATTCGCGCCTCTTCCAATCGATCCAATTGGTCAAAGGCCATCCCAAACTTGCTAAGAAACTCACGTTGGCCGCGTTGAATGCCGATGCAGTTCGCGCGCGCATGGCCGTGCGAGAGGCGCTTAAAGAGTATGCGGAAAAAGAGGTTGCAGCCCTTCAAGCTCAAGGCGAAAAATTCTGGAAGGACATGATACGCAGCGTTGTTCCAGGCCAAAGCGTATTTTCCAAGCTCGGTGTTGATCCGGTCGATCTTTATCTTCAAGGTATCCGCGACTGGAGCGATTTCACATCGAGAACCCGACTGCGGTTTAACAATGGCATGTTGGATTGCCTGGCCTTGCGTTATCGCAAAATTCGCGACCAAGGCGGCAGCCACTCCGACGCCCGCCTTGAAATCGAGAACTTTGATACCGGCACCGGCATTGGAAGCAATTTCGATTGCAGTGCCGAAATGCGCAAGCGGAGCGGTCAGACTGGAAGTAGAAGTCTGTCGCAACGGTTTGTCGATTTCTTTAGGTCAACAGGACGCAGTACAGCCGCACTCGGCGAGCTGGGCATGACGTCCGGCGAAGTGGTTGATCTTATCCAGACGTACGAAAACAGCGGTGGACGAACGCGCGGAGAATTTTCTGACTGGCTGCAAGACCGGCTCTTGAAAAACATCACAGCGCGCGCTGATGGCCTGATGTCGTCGATCAACGATGTGCAGAAAAAGGCGGCCGCGAAACAAGTTTCTGAGGCAGAGCGACTTATGGCGGCAATTGAGGCTGAGATTGCCAAACTGGACCGTGACAAAGACGAAAACTCAGGCGGCGACAAAGACAAGTCAACAACCGGCCGTCGCGGTGGTGAGGCACAGACGTCGGGTCGCGCCGGTGAGGATAACCGGACAGCCGCGGGCGCGCCGACGGAGGATGACCCAGAACCCAAAAAGGACGAGCCGGAACCCAAGAAGGAGACAGCACAATGCGACGCGCTAACGGCCCTCGTTGGTTCGGTTGATCGTCGATCGACCCAGGCCTCTCCTGTTGAAGTGGACAAGTTGGTGGCCGATCTAACGGCGCGTGTAGACGCTGCTCGGGCAGAAGACAATTGCCCCGCTGGAATATTTGCATCAGCCGATGTTGCGCGCACGCGCCTTGAAGCGATGTCAGGACTACGCGAAAGGTTTCAACAAGCGATCCGTTCGTGTGATTTTGGCGCGCTACAATCGCTGAGGTCTGAAGCACAGCGCGTCGCGCCAGGTGCGTTCGACCACGAGGTCACCCTATTGCAGACCGCGAAAACCGGAATCGATCAATTCAAACAAGGAAAGGCCAGCTTTGACGCTGGTAACTATGCGAGCGCCAAAGCAACTCTGCAGCGCGCCTTGTCGGCTTTTGGTGAACTGCCTGCCGGCACATGCCAAACGCATGCCGGTCGCGCGCAAGATGGGCTCGATACTACCGTTAAGATCTTGGCCCAGGAGGTGATCGTCAATCGGGCCATCAACACCTGTGACGTGCCGGGCATGAAAAAGATCTTAAATACATATAAGAATCGAAAACTGCGCTTCTTCAAGGTTTCAGTCGCCCGGATCACGGCAGCGCTTCCCGATTGTGAGGAAAAGGACCGCATTATTGCCGAAGGCAAATTTTGTGAGGCAGCGCGTGGCAAATTAAATTCCGCGCGCGCAGACTTTCAGGCAAATCGATTGAAGGCGGCGCGGAAAACCTTAGTCGCCCTCAATCAAAAAATATCCAATGACAACACCAAACGTTGCTCGGACCTACCCGCCCGCGTTCAACAAGGTTTAGACAATCTCAATATCCTGAGGGCAGAGTACGACCGCCTTACAGCCGCCAAAAACAATTGTGACGTCAAGAAGCTCAACAAGCTTTTGACGCGCTATCGCAAGAAAGACCACGCCTGGTATAAGAATGCGACGGCATATGCCACGCGCGCGATTGATACATGCAACAGCAAAAGACCACCCACGCGCCAGGAAGCTATTGCAGACTGTCGTCGTCAAGCCACGGCTCAAGACAAGGTCTACGGAACGACGCGTTTCAATCAAACAAACGGCAGTTACACGTGCCATTTTTGCGCGAAAGGATTTGTTTCGACAGGCAGTGCCTGCATACCAGATGTTGCTTCTGCTGAAACCGATTGCCGTCGCCAAGTTACCGCACAAGGTAAGGTTTACGCCAAAACGCAAATGCACAATGACGGCAGTTATAACTGTCACTGGTGTGAACCTGGACATTCATACGTGAACGGTAGCTGCTGGAGTGCCACAGCACTTGCTGACGCCCAATGCCGTCGCGATATCGCCCGCAAGGGGCGAACCTTTGCACGCGTCGAGTTTTTGCCCAACGGTCGTTACGTTTGCCATTCATGTCCAAAGGGGCAGATTTATGCGACTGATGGTCGGTGCTGGACACAGGCGGCATTTGTCGATGCCAGGTGCCGTCATGATGTCGCTCGTATGGGAAAGGTTTTTGCCCGGGCTGTCATTCAACGAAATGGACAATACCGGTGCCTTTGGTGTGAGCGGGGGATGTATTACAGGAATGGTCAGTGCCATTCACGCCAGCGCGACATTAGCCGAGGCGTCGCGGCAATAAATGGCATAATCGAGCAGATGCAACGCGGCAATACAGATACAAAAGGGCGAAAGCCGACCCGAAGGGTGAACCCCGGTCGTGTAAGAAAGCCCGGGCGCAAGCCGAAACCTGGACGCGCTGGGCGATCGCGTCCGCCTGCCAAGTGCATAAAAAATGGTTTTGTCAATCATTCCGACCCGCGGTGCAAAAAGTATTGGTAGAGGATCAAGATTGGCAAAATGGTGGATTGTTGTGGAATGCTATTGAGTTGTGGGATGCGATTGAAACGTAAGATTCAAAATGGAGAGGAGAGTTGATGGTAATGGCTCCAAAAGGCCGTGTGATGCAATCCTTCGACGCAGATGTGAGAAAAGCAAAAATCACAATGCAATACGCATTGGTATTTGTGCTTACGACCTGTCTCGTTTTACTGGCGCAACCCGCCCGCGCGCACTGGTGTGAAACCAGCAAACAATCAACGCCAATCGAACGCGCAATCTGCAATGACGACGGCCTTCTTAACGCCGACATTGAGCTCAATTATTTGTATTCCACACTTGGCGGTAGTCAAAACAGCGACTTGCAGTTGACACAGCGCAGCTGGCTCAAGGCCCGCAATGGCTGCACCAACATGAATTGTCTCAGGCTGTTTTACCAGGATCGTTTGCGCGTCTTAAGAGCATTGGCCGGAGTGACCGCGAGCCCAGCAGAACCCGCACCACCAGCAGAACCCGCGCGCCCCGCTCGACGCCAAAACGACTCACAACCAAACAAAAAAGACCAAGATGAGTTGCCCGACATACAACCGTTTTAGGCGGACAGGGCACTCGTTGTCGTCGGCAAAAATATTGCATCGTGTGTATCGTTTCGTGACATGTCAGACCGTGGCGACAATGCAGGCTCTGCCAACGTCGATCAATCAGGTGGCGTCCTCGTCTTCTAACATGCGTGTGAATAGTCCGACCAGAAATGCGGTGCTGAGGCCGAAATTCAACAATCCCGTGACAGAAGCCATCGCGCCAAAAACGCGAAATTTGGGTCCCACTGTCACGTCGCCGTATCCCACCGTCGTATAAGTCACAAGTGAAAAATAGATCGCGCGACCAAATTCATCGATTGCACCTAGTGCGACAAAGGAAAATGCCCAGGTCCAAACTTGAATGGTGTGGGCGAGAATGACGACGGCGATGGAGACTGTCAAATAGACGGTGTAGCTCATCTGGTTGCTGAGATAATCCAATCTGTGACCGTGTTTTGCGATAGAGCGCACAAGTGCAACCAACATAAAGACATGGATAAGAGAACAAAATCCAAGCAGAAGGCTCCCGAGAAGAATTTGAGCAGTCGTTGTCATAAAGCCTTGTCTTTCACATTTCGAATTTTGTTTGTAGAGTATCTTCAATCGTATTCGCAATTCAACGTAATGGTGTGAAAACGCTTTGCTTGTGACATTGGCGCAAGGCAATTGGAAGATTGAAAAATGCTCTCTGGGTGCAAATTTTTACATGTCCGTTTGATATCTGGTTTGGGCCTACTGGGCATCATACTTGGCGCCTGTGGGCCAACGGAGCCGGAAAAGGCTGAGGAGCCTGTCCGTGGTTTAAGGACCATTTTGGTAAAGGAAACCGCCGAAACAACCGTTCGCCGCTATCCAAGTGTTTTACAACCTGGTTCAATCACCACACTGTCTTTTGAGATCGCAGGGCGACTAACGGAAGTTGACCTTGATGTCGGCCAAAGGGTCAAGAAAGGCGACGTTTTGGCTGAAATTGATCCCAAGTCTCTAGAGTTCCAGGTGCAATCGGCTCAGGCTGCGTTAAGCGAAGCTCAGTCACGCGCGAAAAATGCGGCAGGTGATTACAAACGCAAAAAGACACTTCTGGAAAAGAAAGTTGTCACACAGGCTGTGGCAGATCAGTCAAGAACTGAAGCAGAAGCAACCGCCGCTCAGGTTGTCCAAGCCCAGCGGAGCTTGGATACGGCGCGTGAGAACCTAACGAAAGCCAAACTTATCGCACCATTCGATGGCATTTTGAACTCTGTCGATGTGCAATCGTATGCAAACGTTTCGACAGGGTCGTCTGTTGTTACGCTTTATGCATTAGATGTCTTCGAAACAAGCTTTTCGGTTAGCTATGATGTCGTCAACAGACTTGCAGTTGGCAAAAAGGTTAAAGTTCGTCTGGCAGATAACCCTGACGTTGTTCTAGCTGGCCACGTCAGCGAACTTGGCGCGCGGGCAGATGCTGTCTCGTCGTTTCCAGTTGTCGTTAAACTCGATCAAACCGATCCATCGATAAAAGCTGGTATGGCTGTTGAGATATCAATGGAATTTTCAGTACCTCTTGGCAAAGGTTTCAGTCTGCCGGTTTCGGTTTTGCCGTTAGATGGGGTTATAAAACCTCGCACAAAACCGTCAGACGTTTCCCACACAGAAGTCTTTATCTACGACCCTCAAACCAGCACGGTTAGTCGTAAAAAAGTTTCCATAGCTGGCGTGCGAAAAAACAAGATCATTATTGTCGATGGATTAAAGCTCGGCGACCGCGTTGCTTCGGCAGGAGTGTCATTTTTGCGTGAAGGACAAAAAGTTAAACTTCTCCCCGATGCACAATAACGGCGGCCAGATATGAATTTTCTCACGTCATTTGGATTAAACAAATCACGCTTAACAATTTTGATAATGGTCGGGCTATTGTTGCAAGGACTGATTGTTTATACCGGCCTGCCCAAGCGTGAAAACCCAGCCATTACTATTCGCACCGCAGTTGTGTCAGCGCAATTTGCTGGTATGGCGCCGGAACGCATAGAAGATCTGATTGTTGTTCCAATTGAACGAAAAGCGCGCGAAGTTGCAGAAATTGAAGATATCAAAACCCTAATCACAACGGGTAGCGCGGTCATCAAGCTGAACGTCTACGACAACGTCCCAAAAGAAAATCTGGAAAGTGTTTTTCAAGACATTCGCAACCGAATGGAAGACGTTAAAAACGACCTTCCTGATGGAACGAAAGGTCCGTTCGTCGATACCAACTATGGTGATGTTGCCATTGCGACGTATGCCATAACCGGCGAAGGGTTCTCTTATGCCGATATGAAAAAAACGGCAGATGATTTGAGAACGCACCTTTACACGGTCGAAGGTGTTTCAAAAGTTACGCTGTATGGGGTTCAAGAGGAAAGGGTTTGGTTGGAAATTGACAGCCGAAAACTTGCCGCCATTGGCGTACAGCTCAGTCAGGTGCTGCTCGATCTTCAGAATCAAAACGTCATCCTTCCTGCCGGAGAGTTGGATGCCGATGGCACTACTTTTATTCTAGAGGCTAACGGTGACCTTGGTACGATTGAAGAAATCGGAAATATTCTCACGAAAGTCGAAGGGCTGAATGGGTTTGTTCGGCTGAAGGATTTGATGAATGTTCGTCGTGGTTATGTTGACCCGAAAGTAAAGCCTGTCTACTACAATGGTCAGCCTGCAATTATTGCCAGTGTCGAGATGTCGAATACGGAAGACATCCAGAAACTCGGCAAGCGCCTTGAAAAGGCAGTGAAGAAGTTTGAAGGCACACAGCCGATCGGAATTTCCTACAACGTTTCCACATTTCAAGAAACCAACGTGACGAGCTCAATTAACAATGCGCTGTCGAATGTTGGGCAGACGTTCATTGTGGTCGTGTTAGTGATGCTGGTGTTCCTCGGGTTCCGTCCAGCGCTTATCATTGCTTGTATCGTGCCGTTCACCGTAATGTTTGCATTGATGGGCATGAGCTACCTCAGTATTGATCTGCAGCAGATTTCAATTGCCGCCGTGATCATTTCGCTGGGACTGCTTGTCGACAACGGGCTTGTGATTGTCGAAGATATTCAGAATCGAATTTCCCGCGGGGCCACGCCAAAAGAAGCCGCTCTTGCGGCAGGGTCGCAGTTTTTCACCCCCCTCGGGGTTGCATCGATCACCACTGTCTCTGCCTTTGTGCCGATGCTTATCCTGGAAGGCGTCGAGGGCGAATTTGCATATTCTCTCGGTGCAGTGGTTGGCGTCATGTTGCTTGGCTCATGGTTAACGGCGATGTACATTTTGCCAGCATTGAGTGTGTGGTTTGCGAAGAAAAAAACAAACGACGATCTGTCTGCCTCTGAGCCGAGCTTACTGGTAAAGATCTATGGTCGCATGGTTGATTTCACACTGGCATATTCCGTTGTTGTTATCGTTGCAGCTTACATCGCTGTTTGGCTTTCAACGATGTTGTTCTCACATGTCAAATCTGAAATGTTTCCGCTCGCCGAGAGGGCGGAATACCTGATCTATTTGGACATGCCGAAAGGAACCTCTGTGGCGCAGACACAACGCGAAGCCAAAAGCGTCGAGAAGTGGCTGTCAGATAAGGCTGTCAATCCAGAAGTACGTGACACAACGGTTTTTGTCGGCGATGGCGGCCCGCGTTTTTACCTGGCGCTTAGTCCCGCAGATTCCGACCCGTCGAGTGCCTTTATCCTTGTCAATACGAAAAGTTCTGACGGAGCGATTGCGTCTGCAAAGCGTGCGCAGCGATATCTTCTTACGCAACATCCCGCAGCCCGCTTTAAAGTTAAACGTCTATCGATGGGTGGGGGGGAATCTGGAATCGTAGAAGTTGAAATAACAGGCCCCGGTTCTGAAAAGCTTATGAATTATGCCCGCAAGGTTGAAGCCGCATTCGCCGAAGCGCCAGGCATTGTGCAGAATGAAAATGATTGGGGAAATAAAAGCCTGAAAATTGTAATAAATGTTGCACAGGACAAAGCCCGCGAATTGGGCGTGACGTCAAAAGATATCTCCAATGTCATGGACACATTCTTTTCTGGCACCAGCTATTCAACCTTTCGCGATGGAACGGAAGCAATCCCTATCGTTGTGCGGGCCTCGGAGGGGTTTCGCGATAGTTTGGAAGATTTGGCAAATCTTTCGATAACCGCGGGTGGCCAATTGATCTCCCTCGACCAAGTTACGACGTTTGAACCCAAGCTTGAGTACTCTCAGTTGCGCCGGGAAAACCAAGTTCGCCAGATCAAAATATCTGGTAAGAGCGAAAAGTTAGCGGCAAATGAATTGCTGAATTTCATTATGCCAACGCTTAACAATCTTCAACTTGAGCCCGAATATAAATTGCATGTCGGGGGAGAGACCGAAGACTCCTCTAAGGTCAACAATCTGTTGTTAGGGGGAATGCCAGCCGCCCTCATGATTATGCTGTCCGCGCTTGTGTATCAGTTTAATTCAGCGCGTCGCGTGTTGCTTACATTCATGACAATACCATTGATCATTGTTGGAGCACCGATTGCCCTGCTGATAACCAATCAACCCCTTTCCTTCTTCGCGATTTTGGGCATCATTTCATTGGCCGGAATTATCATCAACAATGCCATCGTTCTCATTGACCAGATCGACATTGAGCGCGAGCGATTGTCAGTCCGTGATGCCGTGGTCGAAGCCTCTAAGAAGCGCGTCACTCCGATCTTGCTAACGTCTTTGACAACAATATTTGGATTGTTGCCAATGGCGATTGCTGGAGGGGCGCTGTTTGAGCCGATGGCATCGTTGATGATTGGTGGTCTGGCGTTGGCTTCGGTCTTCACATTGTTTTTTGTGCCATGCGCTTATTACCTCTTGTTTGACAATTGGTTTGTTGCCAAGGGCTGGGCGCGTAAATAAAACCAAGGCGGCGGCGTAACGGGCTGGAGAAATCACTGCTCGCTTGGCTAAGCGAAACGAACTATGCGTGGTGACAAACAAAAAACGGGCCCAGCATCTGCCAGACCCGTTTTCAAAATTACTCGTAGAACCAATTCAAGCCAATCGGCGAATGCTTTTTTGATTTAGCCTTTATAGCGTTTCCAAGTCACAGTGACTTTCGTGCCCGTTGGAACGCGACGGTAGAGATCTTCTGCGTCTTCGTTGGTCATGCGGATGCAGCCTTTGGAAACTGCGGTGCCGATGGTCCAAGGTGCGTCAGTTCCGTGAATGCGGTAAAGGCTAGCACCTAAATATAGCGCCCGTGTGCCAAGTGGGTTTTGTGGATGACCGCCTGGAACGTGAGCTGGCAGTTTTGGATTTTCACGTCGCATTTGAGGTGTCGGTGTCCAGCCTGGATTGCGCCGTTTTTGCGAGACATGCGTTACGCCTGACCAGCGGCTCTGCTGGCGTGGAACAGCAATTGGGTAGGCGATGGCCTGACCACGCTTGTTGATCCAGTAGAGTTGGCGATCGCCGAAGCTGACGATGATTTGGCGGGGGCGATACTTCGATGAGAATGAAACGCTCGAGCCGTTGTAGCCTCCGCTACCACCGAACAGAAAAGAAAATAGATCCTGCGCTGACGCCTTTGAAGGGAGCGCGGTAGCTATTAGTGCGACGGCAGCAACTGCTGTTGCAATGCTGCGAAGGTTCCGGACAAAGTTCATCGGGTATCCCTATATGTAACACGTGGTTAGAAACGGAAGCGCGCGCAATTCGCGCCAAGAAAGGCATAAGCAACCTATTCGCAAACTATGGCGTGACAGTGCCTGTTTGGCGAAATTACGGCAAGTGGCCAACCGACCAAATTCTCGTGATATGAACCGTAATCTTACATGTCTTTAGATACTGTTTCCGTTAAGCAACAGTGAATATGGTTGTTTGCATTCTGACTATTACCCACACGTTAACCGCAGTTTTGCGGCGCTTTAATCCTTGGATATTTGTTTTTTACGGAAAGAACAGCGGTCTATGTCGCAAAGTTCAGATGCTTAGGACTTTTTGTCTCTGCCCTATATCGCCTTGAATGAAACGATTCCGTGGTTGCTGGCTTTGGGGTCAATCGCCAGTTTTGGCAGCAATATGGTAGCCTAATGAAGTCGCCATCAGGGGCTTGAGCTGTTGCAACACGTGTGAGCTGACCGGATCAAAAGCCAGAATTTTTCAGGCGTGCTGGGATTGTTTTGTGGTCGGATCAAGTTGCGTTGTTTGCAGACCTTTGGTCTCACGTTCGATGCGTCTTGGTGCTATTTGCCCAAGGTGCGGATTTAAACCAGCCAACAATGTAAGCCGTTGCGACGAGCAACGCGCAGCCCGTTAAATTGACAATGGCCACCGTGAGAAAATCCTTGCCCCAGTAATCGAGAATAATCCCACCCAAACGCGACAACAACAAGCCAACAAGAAACGTCGATAGGGCTTGTTGTCCGACTTTACGGCAGATGTTTGTAAGCCAACCTTGCGACAGCCTTTTGCCGCCTTCACCAGCTGCTGCATAAGCGAGATAAGCTAACGCTAGAAAGTGAATGTAGCGCAAGGGACGAAAGGTTGTCTTTCCCATGGCGTAAAGAATGTCTTCACGCCAAGCGAAGTTGGGATCGAGCCATTGGTAAAGCGGAAAATACTTCAGAGGGAACATGACAGCGATAACTGTAATGGCAGCAATTACGAGCGTGCGATTGATGGGCGGCGCAGGCAGCCATTTCATAATAAAGGCAAAGCCTGTGAAGAAGACAAGTTGCCAAGCGAAGGGGTGGAAAAACCATTTGCGGTCACTCCACGGTTCTGCAGGAAGCTGGAGGTAGCCCATCGTTGAGACAACATAGAGACCGACAATGAAGGCGAAAACGGCCCATCGATTGAGGTAGGATAAGGCCATAACAATCGGCATCATTGCCAATATCACCAAATACATCGGCAGGATGTCGAAAAAGTTGGGCACATAAGTCAGCGTCATGAAACCCAGCAAGTTCGTGCTGGTATCGGTGACGAGAAACGGGATCAGATTAAGTTTGGCGACGTATTTATCGCCAACCCCGAGCCACGTATTCATCGCGATCATAACTGCTGTAATCGCAACAAAACTTCCGATATGCGCCCAGTAAACTTGCCAACAGCGAAATAAGACGCGCGCCGTCCCTAGCCAGAAACTTTGGTATTTAAACACAGCGCCAAAGGCGATTGCTGATGCCATGCCGGAGCAGAATACGAAAATTTCTGTAGCGTCGGAAAAGCCAAACCGGGCGGGTATCCATGCCGACCACGGGTTGCCCGGCAAATGGGAGATGAAGATGATAAACATGCCAATGCCGCGGAAAAAGTCGAGCCGGACATCACGAACGCGTCGCGTCGCTTGAGGCGTCTTCGATAACGGGGGTGTGTTAGATGCGTCCGGCATAGGCTTCTGCTTCAATTTCGGCAACAATGACAGTAAAAGTTTCGCATGCGTAGGCGGCAGTGAGCGCGCGGGCGAGCGATTGTGCTGACGTGACGCGCTCTCCTTTGCCGCCAAAAGCTTCTGCAATATCCTCAAACCGTGTTGCTCCTAGTTTAACACCGGCTTGTGCGAGTCCCGCCTGACGTTGCTTGAGTTCGATCAGGGCAAGGCTGTGGTCTTGTAAAACAATAATTACGACCGGCAAGCTTTGATCGCGTAATGTGGCAAGTTCACCCAGTCCCATTTCAAGACCACCGTCTCCAACCACGCTAATCGCTGTGATCTCTGGCGCGGCTTTACGGGCGCCGGTCGCTAAAGGAACAGCGGCCCCCATAGTGCAAAAGCCAGCGGACTGCAAAAGCGTATTGGGTGTTTGGAACCGCATCATTTGGCTCAAGAGAATACGGTGGGCGCCGGAATCAACCGTGACGATCGAATTTTCCGGTTTGGTGTCTTGAAGAACAGTAAAAACCGAGTGTGGTCCCCAATCAGTTGGCGGCTTGAAGGCTTGCAGTAAGTCATTCTTTGCAGCACTTGGCGCACCGTCAGGCCACTTGGCAGGCGTGTCAGGAGCTTCGGGATGGTCCAGCACCGTTTGCAAAATCAGCTCCGTTGGGCCTTCGATATGAAGATCACCGCGGTGCATTCCATGATCTGCCACTGGCGGTCCAAGCGCGATTACGTGTTGGTTGGGCTTAAACGGTTGGCACCATGGTTGACGCATTTCGATTGGGTCGTAACCAACGAGCAAAATCAGATCACTTTGAGCGACGAGTGGTAATATTGTTTTATCTGCCAGGGGAGAGAGCCCTGCAGCACCCAGGCTCAGGGGGTGGTCTTCGTCGATTGTACCCTTGGCTTTATAAGTCGTGAGCACTGGAATTTGATAATTCTCAGCAAGTTTGGTCAGGGCTGGGCCAGCGCCGTCTTTCACGGCGTCGAGACCTGCAATCATAATCGGGCGTTGGGACTTTTCCAATGCGCGGTAAACAAGAGAAAATTCAGGGCTATCGGGTGTGTACTTCGGGCGTGGTTTCGGTGTGTTTTTAACGACGGCGTCATCAGCTGTTGCCAGCTTTGCCGCAGTTTCTGGAGCTAGATCGATGTGCACGGGTCCCATAGGATGAGCCATCGCCACCGAAATTGCACGCGCGACGGTCGCGCCGACGCCTTCGGTTTCAACCTCGAAGCTGGCTTTCACGAGTGGGTGCAATAATTTTTTGTGGTCGACAACCTGATGCGTGTAAGTTCCGCGGATGTTGTGATCAACGACACCTGAAATTACAATCAGTGGGACATGCTCTTGGGACGCATCCGCGATCCCATTGACGGCATTGGCAAGTCCCGGACCGAGCGTGGTCACAAGTAGTCCTGGCGCGCCGGTGACACTAAATGCACCTGCCGCCATGATGGCAGCGGCTGTTTCATGCCTTGCGAGGGTAAATTCAACGCCCGCCTGATTGAGCGCATCAACCAGAGTGACAACCTCACCACCCGGCATACCAAAGGCGTGGCGAATGTCATGTGCCGAGAGGGTTTCAGCGACGATGTCTGCAACGCGTGCGGTCAATGTCTTGAGGCCATGGTTGGAGTGACGATTGGGCCATCAAGGCAAATGAACGCAGCCTTGACACCAGCGGCTGCGGATTGGTTCCGCCCGCCTTTGGCCTGTGTCGGTGGTGTCATGGTTCTCATGGATGGTCTTTTTCTGGAGAAACAATTTTAAATCAGCCGGATCTCACCGCTGTTAATGGAACATCGTCGATGATGCGATCTCAGACAACTCATTTCGAACCTCGCGGTCGCTCGCATTCGACAGACGGCGGTTAACGAGGTCAATGAACTGATCGCTGCTGCGTTGATTGGCACGTAAGCGGATGATGGATTCTGTCTGATTGCGGTCGCCACCGTCTGCGGCGGCCAACAACAAGGTTCGCAGGAACACATCGCGCTGGGCATGGCTGCCGCCGATACATTGCAGGCGTTCGGCAATACCTGTCAGGTCGTTTTGAAGTGCCACGCCGTGGTCTTTGCGCGATGCGACGATGACACGTGCCAGTTCTGCGCCAACACGGGCGGCAACTTTTGCCTGATCGCCCGTGCTGCGTTCTGCACTCGCGTGCAGCTCGTCGACAAGTTCCAACGCGCCCAGGTGATCGCCCGACGCCACAAGTGCCATTAAGAAGTGAAGAGCACCAAAAACATAGGTCGCGTCGCGGCGTTGATTGACGGCTATTTCGCGCAACTTCTCCCAGCGATCGCCAACATCAACGCCTTCTTGTTCCAACCGCCAAAGCATAGAAGCCGCATTGGCCATGTCGCGAAAATCTTGCGACGGTGTTGGTGAGATGTCTTTGTCATAAAGCTCAAGTACGGACGTGTGATCACCGAGCTCAAGTCGAAACAGGCCGAGATGCCAAGCAAGGTGAAAACCGAAGTTGTTACACTTTGGCCAAAGTGGGCGAGAGGTTTCGAGCCATTTGGCGCCTTCTTCGGTGCGCTGGTTCATTTCCATGACGTGACTTACGGCATGCAAACCCCAAGCGTCGGCGGGTTCGAGTAAGACACCTTGACGACCTGTTGATTCTGCTTCGCGATAGTGGCCGCACTCTTCTAAACCGAAGGCATGGCAACCAAGCAAATAGCCATAGCCGCCCACGTCTTTTGACCAAGCTGGTAGGACTGTCGCTGTGGTTGCGAGCATTTTATCGGGTTGGCCAGACATGAAGCGAAGCCCATGGCCAAGTTTAACGGCCAGGAAGTCTCGGGGATGCAGGATCAGGTGGTCTTCAATGCGATGCGCTGCGGCCTGCATGCGACCGGCGGCGCTTAATTCCAAGGTTTCGACCAAAGCCCGCTCGCTCGGCGTTCCGTTGTGGATACGCTTCAAACACGCCCGCGCTTGTTTTGCCAACTCACGACCGGCAATCATGTCATTTTGTTTTGCCAGTAAAACCGTGCCAATGCCTTTTAGTGCAATGCCAGCGCAAAAGTCCGGGTCACTTTCCAGTGCTTTTGTCAGGCTGTCACCGAGCGGTTGATGTGCAGCAACAGCGACAACGGCGTCTTCATACGCGCTCACGGCGGCGTCACTCGAGGTTGTGTGTTGGCCACCGAAACGGTCGGTTTTCATGTTCTTCTCCGCTTGTCCACTTGCTGGTTGTTGGTTTTGCGCTCAAACCAGCTCGCGTTTGTAATAATCATCCGAATCACAGCGTCGCATTACAAAATGCTCACCGCATGAAGGCATCTTCGAGGCAGAAGTAGCTGGCTGGCTTGAAACCCACCTGAAACCGAGTGACTTGCTTCTTCTGCCGATCAATGGCCGTGCAAATCTTGGGCTTGGGGAATTGAGATTGCTAATCACTCGACATCACACTGTTGCGAGCAAAATAGGCCTAACGGGCGGCAATAAGCCTGACAGACCTCAAAATCGGCAAATTCGCTTAAAACCGACCAGCCTTTGCTCCAATTTTCGGCAAAAATGTCAAAGTTTTCATGTTGTGTACCCATTTTTGTTTCGAACGATTTGAAAACAGCCATTGTCAATATCTTGTGATCGCCAACCCCTTTGGCAGACGCCATTTACCAATTAATGCTGTCATGACACTGCCAACAGCTTTTTGTGCGGGCGTGTGACACGCTGCCTGCATTTTTTTGACCATTGGGAGGCCTTTTAAACGTGATTGTTCTTGTTCGACGTCGTCTTCGGTCTCTTTTTAGCACAGAGCACCGGACGCGAACTCGATCAACGATCACGGTCTGCCTTGGTCTTTGCGCGATCATTGTTGTTTGTGTGATTGGCTTGGGGGACGGAGTGGCTGGGGCTGCAAAGTCTGAAGCCCGATCTCAGTTGCCTTGTTCGCCGTCACGCCCGTGCACGGCGCAATCGCTGCAGTATATTGCAATCCCGCCTCGGAATTGGAATGGCCGTGACCGGCTTCGTGTCGCGCTGTGGTTGCATGGCTACGGACGTACGGCTCATATCCCCGCGCGCAACAAGAAGCTTGTGCAAGTGTTCGACAAGCATAATTTTCTGTTCATCGCGCCGAGTGGATACAACAAGGCTTGGGCGGTTCCAGGTGCACCACCGACAGGTCGAGATGATATTTCTTACATCGCGGATGTACTCAACGATGTGGGCAACCATTACCCGATATCACGTGACGATTCGGTTGTGCTTGGCTTTTCCCTTGGCGCATCATTTGTTTGGACGTTGGCATGCCAGCGCCCTGACTTATTTCGCTATCACATCGCAATAGCAGGAGGCTTCTGGCGGCCTCATCCCAAAGAGTGTGCCACAGGGCCGCTCAACTTGCTTCATATCCATGGTGAGAAAGATGGTGTTGTTCCATTGCATGGTCGCAAGATTGGTTCGCGGTGGTATCAAGGCGATGTGCCACAAGGGTTGGCATTTTGGCGGTTTACAAAAGGCTGCGAAGACTTCGGGCAACCGTATGCGGGTTCGGGCGGATCGACCTGTCGCAATGCGCAAAATTGCAAATCAAAACAAGACACGTCGATTATTTCATGCCGACATTCTGGTGGCCATATTGTTAAGCCGTCATGGGTTAATTGGGCTTTGGGCCAGATCGCCAAAGCGGTTAAGTGATTTGGCTTTTATGCCCGTCAAACTTGAATTGGCCAAGGTCTGTGACTTGGGTTAAGTAAGGCGCTCAGTAAGCACTCGTTGTTTTATGAGGTCGAAAAATGCGCACGTGGAAAAGTTTTGCCGCCGTGATTGCAATCATCGCTTTGGTTGTTGCTATGAGTTACGCATATGTTGGCCTATCCATACCTACAACAGTCAACGACGAAGGAAAGACAATGACCACAGACACAGGCCTGCAGATTACCGATACTGTTGTCGGTACCGGTGTAACGCCAAGCCGAGGGCAAACGTGCGTAATGCATTATACAGGCTGGCTTTATGAAAACGGTGCCAAGGGCCAAAAATTCGACAGTTCGGTCGATCGCGGAACGCCGTTTGAGTTTGCGATCGGTACGGGCCAGGTGATCGGTGGTTGGGATCAAGGCGTTGCAACCATGAAAGTTGGTGGCAAGCGCACGCTCATCATTCCTCCGGAGTTGGGCTACGGCGAACGTGGTGCAGGTGGTGTTATTCCACCAAACGCAACGCTGATGTTCGATGTTGAATTGCTTGACGTAAAGTAAGACAGGACGTGTGGTGGTGAAAGGCTTGCATCAGGCTTTACCACCACATTTTTTTTCGCAAGTGATCAATCGTTGATGATTGCTTGAATTCGCCACACCACAAAAATCAACGCATTGAGCCAACTCATTAGGCCAACTTGTAATGGCCACGCGTGATGGTCTCGCCGACAAAAACACATTTACTGGGCGAGCAGCAGTCCTGCCATAACAACCATACCTAAGTCTTCGGTGAGTGTTACGGTTGATAAGGGCACGCTCAAGATATTGCCCATGCATGGGCAATTGATATTCAAACCTTCACGCAAGGCTTTGATGACGCCAATGGCGCCAAACCCAAAAACGGCAATTGTGATTACGTAGACGAGGTCGGGCATGATGAAGGCGAGGTAGGTAAGCCCCAACCCCAATTCAATGAATGGATAAACAAGTCCGTAAGTTGGGTTGGCTTTTGCCAAAAGGTCATATTTGGCGAAACCAGATCTAAAACCGTTGAGGTCAAATAATTTAAGAAGAGCAAACACGATCAGGAATACACCCATATAGGCATGCATAAAGCCTGACATCGCGCTTGTGCCAGCGGGTGCAGAAAACCCGCTCGTCAGTGCAAGAGCCGCGAGGCCGGAGGTGACAACGAGACATGCCAGCGGCCAATAAGCGCTGAGTTTATCGATAAGATTTAGATGTCCGGTGTTGTCTGCATGCAGGTGTTGGCGTTCGAGGCGACCCATAGCATTCTCCAATTCGGCATTTACAACACTTAATCTAATGTCTGTGGCACGCAATTTCCATAACTGTGACGATGTTGGCAAAAAATCACATATTGTCCGGTGCAAGAGATCAACCATTGTGTTCGCCAGACCGGACAATGTATGCAACAAAACAAATTCAAATCCCCACGGCGGAAAGACGACTGAGATATGGCCAATCCGGTTTTGATAGAGGTCACGCGTGGGCCGTTGGTGGAAAGTTTCCATACCGGCTCACTTGCACTGGTGCGACCAGATGGTGAGATTGTATTGGCGATGGGGGATGTAACCAGCGATGTATTTCCACGCTCGGCGATTAAGGCTCTGCAAGCCATTCCACTTGTAGAAAGTGGTGCCGCCGATGCGTTTGGTTACGGTGCGCCTGAGATTGCGCTGGCGTGTGCGTCACATACGGGCACCCAACGCCATGTGGATTTGGCCGGCGATATGCTGAAAGCCCTTGAGCTGGATACCAATGCTCTTGGCTGTGGGATACATCCACCATTGGCAATGCCAGCGGCTAAGGCGTTGTGGACGTCAGGGGGGGAGGCGACCCAGTTGCACAACAATTGCTCTGGCAAACACGCTGGAATGCTGGCGACCGCCAAACATTTTGGCGATTCACTCGACGAATATTGGCTGCCAAGCCATCCTGTGCAACAGCGTGTGCATGACACATTAAGTGAATTGTGTGATCGAGAGCTGGGTAACAATGTCATGGGCTTTGATGGATGTTCGGTGCCAAACTGGGCGATGCCGCTGCAGGTGATGGCACAAATATTTGCCAAGGTGACAACTGGCAGGGGAATGTCCGGACGGCGACGCGATGCGGTAAATCGTATTTGTCATGCGTGTTGGGCAGAGCCTGAATTGGTGGCAGGGCCAGGGCGCGCTGATTCCGTCATTATGCGTGCGGTGCCAGGTCGCGTGTTTATGAAAACCGGTGCTGAGGGTGTCTATTGCGGGGCGTTACCAGAGGCAGAGTTGGGTTTTGCCTTAAAGATTGACGACGGTTTGACGCGCGCCTCTGCCGGTGCTGCGATTGCCCTGATCGAAACGTTGCTGCCCGATGCTCGAGGACTGATGAAGCGGCGGACGATTAAAAGTTGGCGGGGTATTGAGGTTGGAGAGATTCGGACTGGACCAGATTTAGCTGATGCCTTAGCCAAACTCGCGTGTCAGTAAGAATTTGAAAAACGCATCACACCGCCGTATTTACCGCGACAGTGACATTGCCAATTTTGCTCGTGTTATTTGCAAGTTCTGCATCGATAGCGCGGCCAAACTCGTGCCTCATGATAGCGCCATCTTTTGCACCCGAGATCATGTTATTGGTGACCGAACATGCTGCGTTCTTCGCGTTTGAAGAAATCAAAATTCCGTATCTGGAGTTGCGAATAAGATTTCCGCTGGCGATGATATCCCTCATGTTGGCGCCCCATCCCATAATGATACCAGCAGAGGTAGCTCCTTCAATTGTGTTGCCAGTCACCGATGTATCGGCTTCGACAAAAATGCCGTTACCACGTTTGTCATGGGGCTCGTGTTCGCGACGAAGAAGATTGCGAATGAGGTTGCCTTGGACAACACCAAGACGCCCGCCTTGACTGAAGTTTGTCATGGAGATGCCGGTGGCGGCAGTGTCCACAACGTTGTTGGCAATCAAAGCGCCTTGAAATCCAAATTCTGAATAAAGGGCGACTTCACCGATACGTTGGCAATGGTTTGCGACCATCTGAATGTTGGACGCTGAATTTGCTCGAACGGCTGAGTAGGCGCAATCGGAGATGTGGTTGTTGATGACCTGAACGTTGTTTGCGCGAAAAACGTTAATACCGTTTCCGTTTTGGCCCGATCCGCCAGCGCTGGCTTTAATGTTTGATATGCGGTTGTTGGCAACCAAACTGGCGTCGTCGCCTGGATGGTTCCGCCAAACTTGGATGCCGTTATTTTTACAATCTAAGACAGTATTGTTGGAAATCGTCAGTCCTTGCGATTGTAAAGCATGAATGGCGGCCGTGCCAGCATTGGAGATTTCACAGCCATCAATCACGCCTCGGCAGTTTGTGAGGTGGATTGCGTCGTGTGTACTGTTTCGCGCGGAAATGCTTTTGAGTTTCAAGTCAGCGCAGAGTGATATTTGTAGAATGTTTTTAGCTGCACCTGTGCCATCAAGGGTCAGGTCGCAAAGGCTGAGATGAGACGCACCCGCGCTTGCCATGAGCGGTTTGTCTTGACTTGCCAGCAGCACCGTGGCTGGGCCGGAGCCAATTAAGCGGACATAATCGGGAAGTTTCAGGTCGTTGATAATGTAAGTGCCAGGACCAAGCCGAAGGCTTGTTTTGACAACCGCTGCGGCATGCAAAGCGGCTTGCAAGGTGAGTGTCTGGTCTTTGGTGCTGTTTGCGACCAGGCCAAATTTTGCACTTTCCAACTCATGTGCTGGAGGCGCTGGTGTTGGCGGGGCTTTGCTCCGTGCGCTTGCAGGCGCGGTCAGGCCCAGTCCCAAAACGACACCGGTCGTTGTGCCGGTCGCAAGGAAAGCTCTGCGATCAAGGTTTTTATTTAAATGTTTGCTGGTCATACCGCTTATAAAGCAAGCCTTGCGCCAGATATGGCGCCTCAATCATTTGCATTAACCTTAGCGTTGACCGGGCTTTGTTTCTAAGCATTCCAAGACAATCTCAACCCCTCCGGCGATGGCGCGTTCGAACGTGAAACCGTTCTTGTTATCGGCGGGAGAGAATGTTGTTGGCAAGTGAACGAACCCGCTACAAGCGCTAGGTTTGCCTGCGGCATCGAAGGCCAGGGAATGGTAAAGAACAGTGTTGCAAAGGTAGCGCCCAGGATCGGTCGAAAGCTCCACTGGAAAATGGTGACGTTTCAGCCTGGCCACGATGCGGTCTGAAGGGAATGTTGCGTTTTGTTTTTCAGGGCCGGTTTGCGATATACAATTGTCAACAGGAAGTCTGCCGTTAGCGTCTTCAGAGTTTTCGCAGACGTTGTAGGCCTGGCTTTCGATCACAAACCCTTCGGCGCGATCTGAGACGCCAAAGTGCAGACAAACATCAGGCAGGTGGCGCTGCATGATCGTGTTCAAAATCTGTGGTCCGGCCTCCCATTCGGTTGGTAATATTTGCTCCAGAACCGTGGTGTCTGAAAAACAGTTTTCAATTTCGCGCGCCAATTTGTGAACGAACGGGCCAGATACATTTTCCCGCGTTCCTGGAAACGGACCAAAACCCGTCAACAAAACAGTCGTATTGGCACTTGAAGCAGTCATGCGTTTGATTTCGGGCCTTGCCTAGTTGTTGAGCGGCGACGAAAAAATTATAGCCCCATCAAGCTGAGAATGCGATCAACGGCGAGTGTCGGCAGCAGCTTTCCGTTGCGCACATCAGACTCAATTTTTGGCAACTGGGCCGCGACATTTGGGTTGGCCCGTAATGCCGACAATAAGCGATCTTCCATCATGTCACGCATCCAGGCGACGGCTTGTTCCTGGCGGCGACTTTGAAACTCCCCGCTTGCTGTCATTTTTTCTCGATATTCGCACATCCGCTCCCAAAGCGTATCGAGGTTGCGGTTTTCGTGACCCGAGATCGTGATAACAGGCGGCGACCAAGTTTGTGAATTCGGTTTGAGGATGTGTAGGGCATTGCGATATTCGGAAGCGGCACGCTCGGCTCTCATGACGTTGTCGCCATCGGCTTTGTTGATGCAAATCATATCTGCGATTTCAATGACGCCTTTTTTGATGCCTTGAAGATCGTCGCCACCACCTGCCAAAAGTAGCACCAAAAAGAAATCGACCATATCGGCAACGGACGTTTCGGACTGACCAACACCAACGGTTTCAACAATAATGACATCAAAGCCGGCCGCTTCGACGAGCGCCATGGTTTCACGCGTTTTGCGCGTTACGCCGCCGAGCGTGCCAGAGGTAGGCGACGGGCGGATGAAAGCGCCGGGGCTTTGCGACAAGCGGCTCATGCGGGTTTTGTCACCAAGAATGGAACCCCCGGTGCGCCGTGATGTCGGGTCCACCGCCAGGACGGCGACCTTGTGTCCGGCTTCGACCAGGTTAATACCAAATTGATCAATCGTGGTTGATTTGCCAACGCCGGGTACGCCGGTAAATCCGATGCGTAGCGATTTGCCGGTTTGGGGCAGCAACAGCTGCAAGAGTTGTTGCGCTTTCGTCCCGTGGGCGGGATTGGAGCTTTCGACCAACGTTATGGCACGAGCGAGCATCGCGCGGTTGCCTGCTTGGATGCCACTTGCCAGCTCGTCGATTGTGGGACCAGTTTGTTTCCCAGAAGCCTGTGTTGGTGCGCTATTTGTCACGATACTTATTTCAATTTCGGTTTAAGTTAGGTTTTGCGTGCGGACGATGGGCAGAAAATGGCGTCAGCGCAACCCAGAATAGAACGTCTTTGCTTGGGTTTTCCGCACACATCTGGGCTTTTGTCCAGCATGACAATAAAACGACGTTGCCGAATGATCGCAATATGGCAGAGATTTGGTGTCGACAAAGTCCCTGATGGCTTTGTTTGCGTTGAGAGCATTGATAAGGTCTGGCGACAATGTTGATGCTGAGTTTTCCTGGGTGAGATAGATGCTTGATTTGCCGCCGCTTGTTTTTAATGGCTTGGCCATTGTTCTAGGGTTAGGGCTTTATGCCGTTTCATGGTGGTTGTTGCGTGATTTGCCGCTCGCAATGAAGATCCTGGGCCGGGTCTTGATGTTGTTTGTCGTTTTGCTTCCCTTTGCATTGCTCATCACGGTATTTGAGAAGAATGGTGGGCCAATGGCACCGCCACCCTTTACCGACGAGTACGCTGAATCCGAAGTCGAAAAACCCAAAGAGCCGGCAAAAAACGAACCTGAAGAAAAAACCGTCGAAGAAGAAAGCCCCACCGACACTGACAAAGAGGCGCGCAAGCCAGAAACGCCGCCATCAGCAAATGGCAGCGGTTCTGATGATGTGAGTGGTGGTGAAGGTGGTGGTGGGTCCAGTGGTGATGAGGCTGGAGGTGAAGTTGGTGGTGCATCTGCGCCTTCAAGCGAAACGGAGCGTGCAGATAGCGATGAGGCAAAACCCGGCAGTGCCAAATCTCGCAAACGCGCAACGCGCAGCCTGGAGACAACGGAAAAAAGTACCTCTGGTTCAAGTCCGAATGAAATTGGCGCAACGGTAGCTGATGAAAAGGAAAAGAGTGAATGGGATGTGGTCCCTGTTTACTTCGGCACGGATCGGGCGCGCGAACCAAGTGAGAAGCGGTTGGAATACAATGCCAACCGCGCGCGACGCCTCGAGCTTGGCCGCGCATTGGTCACAGTGCCACGAGTACATCAAATCCCCAACATTGAGCGACCGTGGAAAATTACGATTCCGTATTTCAACGTCACGGTTTATGAAGAAGATGAAGATCCCAAAAAGCATTTCACGATGCAGGAAATAAAGTCCATGACGCAAGAGCAGCTCATGGTTCTTGTTCGTGAACGTATTGGTGGCTCAAAACGCTTTAAAGATCATGCGTTGGTGTTTATCCATGGCTACAACACCAGTTTCGATTTGGCGGTCTATCGCACCGCACAGATCGCTTATGACATTGACTATGACGGTGCACCGTTTGTTTACAGCTGGCCGTCGGGTGGAAATGTTGCAAGTTACACCTATGACCTTGGAAGTGCCGCACAATCAGAGCCGTATTTGCGCGAGTTCTTGACCATGGTCTCGCAAAAGAGTGGCGCTACGCGGATAAGTGTGATTGCCCACTCGATGGGCAATCAGCCGTTGCTGCGCGTGCTGCAAGACTTCACCCGCACGTCGCCGCCAGGCATCAAAATCGATCAGCTTATTTTGGCAGCCCCCGACGTCGACAGCGATACGTTCGAGAATATTGCCAGCACGCTGCAACCGTTGGCCGACGGGATCACGCTTTATGCCGCCTCGAACGATCGGGCCCTTAATGCATCGGAAAGCTTTCATCGCAGCCCGCGCGCTGGCGATGTGCCTGAAGATGGTCCAATTATTCTGCAAGGTCTCGACACAATCGATGTGTCGGCGATTAGTATGGACAGTCTCGGCTTGCACCACTCGGGCTACGCTGAAAACAACAAGTTGTTGCAAGATATCGGTCGTCTCATCGAGACGGGGCAGCGCCCGCCCAATTTGCGCGTCCCTGGTCTCGAGGTTATTTCCACCGAAAAAGGGTCCTACTGGCGCTATCCTGCGGTACCTTAGGCTGCTCGGTCACGCGGTTTGAAGACAACCAAAGCAATTGATGGACAGTCTTTTGTGTGCTTGAGCCTTTGTGCGTGCAGGGGCGAAGCTACACCTGTCCGTTGTGTTTTCTGGTGCGTTTTCTGGCTAGGCTTGTGAGCGTTTGCGTCATTGTAAACCTGCGCGGTGCGGCGTGATTGCGCGCCACATACAACAAATGAACGATTTCTCAACTGATGTTTCATATTGTGACAGTCAGCGTGGCGTTGGATGCGTCTGCGTTTGAAGCGTGAGGGATTGTGATGCCAAAAACAAATGCCATCATTAGATATTGTGTTGTTGTTGTCAGTGCACTTTTGCTGTTAGGTCCGACACCGGCAGGCGCTGACCAAACCTTCGTCTGTAACGATGGAACATCTGTAACTGTGGCTTTCGCAGAACTGGCAAAGATGAAGAAGACAAACGCGTGTGTCGCATCCTATTTTAAGCGTGCGCCAGCAAAGACCACGAAAACACAGAGTGAAGTGGCCACGCGCTCAGGCGCCAAAAAGCCAACCGCGCACACCCCAGATGCGGCACTGGTTGAGGCAAAGCTGCGACCAACGAAACAGGCCACCCGAAAAAGCAAAGCCAAAGCGGTTGCTACCGCGCCCGTTGCCTTTGCTAACACCGATTTTCGCAATGTGCGCATCATCAATGCCAAGCCCGGCGCGCGTGCGATTTATAGACATCACCAATAGGCCTTGGTGGTGCATTGATTGTTTTAAGCGCTCCTCTCCCGCAGCCCGTTTGGGCGCAAAGCATGGCGTTTATTCTCTACAAGCGGTCGGAACCGTGCGACCCAAACATCGAAACATTGAGATGAAATGTTTGGCAAATGCGCCAACTTCAAAGAATCAGCGTCGATCGCAGTGAGTTGAAATGGCAACTGTTCACCTAATTGGCATTTTTGTGAATTAAATTTACGCTGCTAATTTGTCCGCGAGCTGCATATATGGCGGTGTCGAAAAAAAACTGCGACATACCACCCGAAAGACTGAAAACATTGGTTATTAACGGTAATTAACCAAAACTTTTTCGCTTTGATGCATCGCGATGTTGCAAGTCTTTGTTTCTTTATCCTCGCATTCTCGGCTTGAAACAGAATTCCTAGTGCAGGTGTACCTTGACGGTTTGGCGCAATAATGTTGCGCTTGCTAACAAGTCACCACTGCAACGGCCTTAAAAAAACTGGGGTCGAACAAGGAATACGCATGAACTATCACGCTTACGAATTTGCCCATACGCTCATTTCACCAATGAGATTTGCCGTAAAGGGCATGCGTCTTAGTCTGCAGTCTCCGCTTAATCCATTTGGCATGACGCCGTGGGGCCGTAGCATGGCTGCTGGCTGTAAAGTTTTCGAACGCATGACGAAGCGTTACGACAAGCCTGAATTTGGTTTGGACAATACGGTCATCAATGGAGTGCAAGTTCCTGTTGAAGAAGAAGTTGTTTTATCCAAGCCATTTTGCGACCTGTTGCATTTCAAAAGAGATCTATCGGCGATCGGCGATAGCAACGATCCAAAGGTATTGATCGTGGCGCCAATGTCTGGCCACTATGCAACGCTGCTGCGTGGCACCGTGGAAGCGATGCTACCGGAACACGATACTTATATCACCGATTGGACCGACGCCCGCGATGTGCCACTGGTAGATGGCGAGTTCTCGCTGAATTCCTTCATTGATTACATCATCGAATTTCTTCAAATTCTTGGACCGAACCTGCATGTGATTGCGGTTTGTCAACCATCTGTTCCGGTACTTGCTGCAACCGCTGTTATGGCCGACAACGACGATCCTCTCCAGCCTGCGTCATTAACATTGATGGGCGGGCCTGTCGATACAAGGCGCAATCCAACTCAGGTCAATGAACTGGCCGCCAAAAAACCGATCGAGTGGTTTGAGAACAATGTCATCTCGCAAGTGCCTTTCCCAAATGCAGGAATGATGCGCAAGGTGTATCCTGGTTTTGTGCAGCTGACAGGCTTCATGACAATGAACCTTGATCGCCATCGCAATGCTCATGTTGAGTTGTTCAACAATCTCGTAAAAGGCGATTGCGACTCTGTCGAGCAGCACACAACGTTTTATGATGAGTATCTCGCTGTCATGGATTTGTCTGCAGAATTTTATTTGCAGACCGTTGCTGAGGTCTTCCAAAATCATACGCTTCCTGATGGCCGCATGCGCCACAAAAACAAGCCCGTCAATTGTGCTAAAATCGAGAAGACTGCACTTATGACGGTCGAAGGCGAGCTTGATGATATATGTGGCTTAGGCCAGACAGAAGCCGCACACGATTTGACGCCGAAAATTCCTGACGACGAACACTATCACTACGTGCAAAAGGGCGTTGGTCACTACGGCATTTTCAATGGGCGACGTTGGCGAACAGAAATTCAGCCACGTATCGCAGAAATGATCCGAACAGTCGAATTCAAGCGTCGCACTGGCGGTGCCGCGAGACTAGAAAATCGGTCGACTGGAAAATATCGAAAGTTGAAAAAAGGTACTCAACCCAATGCCAACGAGCCGGTAAAAACAGATGCGGCTGAATAGAAATAATGTCTTCAAATAGGCCAGACACGTGTTCGGCTGATGATGTAAGCCTGGACAAAAATGGGACGGATGCTGACGCCGTGCCGTCGTTTTCGCCGGAATTTCGCCAGGACTTGGAGGCATTATTTACTTGGCGTCGAGATGTACGCTGCTTTCGCAAAGACCCCGTTCCCAAAGATGTCTTGGACAATCTCTTACAATTGGTGAGTTTGTCGCCATCGGTTGGTAACTCACAGCCCTGGCGCTGGGTCAACGTGGCAACGGACGAACGGCGCGCCTTTGTTGCCGATTGTTTCCAGCAGCAAAACAACTTGGCTGCCAAGGACTATGAGCCTGAAACGCGAGATCACTATTTACAATTAAAACTGGCTGGTCTGCGTCAGGCGCCGGAGCAGTTTGCCGTGTTTTGTGATGAGGTAACCGAACAGGGGCGCGAACTCGGTCGAAAGACAATGCCTGAAATGCTCGCCTATTCTGCCGTGTTATCCGTGCACACGTTTTGGTTGGCTGCGCGAGCACACGGTATTGGTGTTGGTTGGGTGTCTATTCTCGACCCAAAAGCAGTGACTGAAGCATTGGACGTTCCCAAAGACTGGCGCTTGGTTGCTTATCTTTGTGTCGGCTATCCGGAAACTGAGCACATTGATCCAGACTTAGTGCGTGCCAAGTGGCAGGCCCGGACGCCACTCAAGATCTACGATAGGTAGCCTTCGGCTGGATTAACCAGTTGCCGATCACATGGCATCAGAAGCGATTTTTGGCTGAGGGGTCGCCGATGCACCTTTCAAGGGGGTGATTTGGCGGCGAATTTCCCCTGTTGGGGCTTGTCGAATACGTTCGAGATCGGGATAAGTGTATGTAATCGGGCAAACGCACACGTAGGATGAAGGTGTGATGACGAAAATACCAGATTTTACGCAGATTTCGCTTGATGCTGAGGTGCCGCAATCTGGCACCGCGAAACCAACGTCTGCCAATTGGGAGACGCCGGAAGGTATCGCGGTCAAATCAACTTACACATCCAAAGACACAGCGAATTTAGATTTCACTGATGGCTACCCTGGTATTGCGCCTTTCGTGCGAGGGCCTTACCCAGCGATGTATGTGACGCAGCCGTGGACGGTCCGTCAGTATGCCGGATTTTCAACAGCTGAAGATTCCAATGCCTTCTATCGACGCAATATTGCGGCCGGACAAAAAGGGCTGTCTGTCGCATTCGATCTTGCAACGCACCGCGGTTATGACAGCGACCATGAGCGCGTTAAAGGCGACGTCGGTATGGCTGGTGTGGCAATCGATTCTATTTATGACATGCGCACTTTGTTCTCAAGTATTCCACTTGAGCAAATGACGGTGTCGATGACGATGAACGGTGCTGTATTGCCAATCCTGGCGTTGTTTATTGTTGCCGGTGAAGAGCAAGGTGTTAGCCCCGATAAACTTGCTGGCACGATTCAAAACGACATCCTCAAAGAATTTATGGTGCGCAACACCTACATTTATCCGCCCGAGCCTTCGATGCGCATCATCTCGGATATTTTCGCTTATACGTCGCAAAATATGCCAAAGTTTAATTCGATTTCGATTTCCGGCTATCACATGCAGGAAGCCGGAGCGACGGCGGACCTTGAACTCGCTTACACATTGGCCGATGGCATTGATTATATCCGCGCCGGTGTTGCAGCAGGGCTTGATGTTGATGCGTTTGCTCCGCGCTTATCGTTCTTCTGGGCGATCGGTATGAACTATTATATGGAAATTGCGAAGATGCGTGCCGCGCGTTTGTTGTGGGCGTCGTTGGTCAAGAAAGAGTTCGCTCCGAAAAACGCGCGGTCGTTATCGCTGCGAACCCACTCTCAAACATCAGGCTGGTCGCTGACGGCGCAAGACATTTTCAATAACGTCACACGGACTGCACTTGAAGCCATGGCTGCGACGCAAGGACATACGCAATCCTTGCACACCAACGGTCTTGATGAGGCCATCGCCTTGCCAACTGATTTCTCCGCCCGTATTGCACGCAACACTCAGCTATTTTTGCAGCAAGAGACAGGCACATGCCGCGTTGCAGACCCGTGGGGCGGCAGTCACTTCATCGAACGTTTAACCCATGATTTGGCGCACAAAGCTATGGGGCACATTGAGGAGGTTGAGGAGTTGGGCGGCATGGCGAAGGCAATTGCCGCTGGCCTTCCGAAGCTTCGGATTGAAGAAGCTGCGGCACGCACGCAGGCGCGTATCGATTCTGGTCGTCAAACGATCGTTGGCATCAACAAATTTAAAGTTGAAGGTGACGCTGAGATCGAATTCCTAAAGGTCGACAATGAATCTGTGCGCGAAAAGCAATTGGCCAAACTGAAACGCCTGCGGGAAGAGCGTGATGAAGCAAAAACGCAGGTAGCCCTTGATGCACTGACTGAGGGAGCTAGAGGGAACGGCAACTTACTTGATCTTTCCGTCAAAGCCGCGCGCGAGATGGCAACTGTTGGTGAGATCTCGTATGCGATGGAGAAAGTATTTGAACGCCATCGCGCCGAAATTCGAGCAATTTCTGGAGTCTATCGTGCGGAGGCAGGATCAGTGAACAAAGATGTTGAAGTGGTGCTGGATCTGGTCGACCAATTTGAGGCCAAAGATGGTCGTCGGCCACGTATTCTGATCGCCAAGATGGGGCAGGATGGGCATGACCGCGGGCAGAAAGTCATTGCTTCAGCATTTGCAGATCTTGGCTTCGATGTTGATATCGGTCCCTTGTTTGCGACACCAGCGGAGGCCGCACGCCAAGCCGTAGAAAACGACGTCCATGTGATTGGTGTTTCGTCATTGACCGCTGGGCACCTGACATTGGTGCCTGAGCTTCAAAGCGCATTGGAAGCGGAAGGCCGGGAAGACATCATGATTGTCGTGGGTGGCGTGATCCCACCCGATGATTACGAGACCTTGTTTGGAATGGGGGCGAAAGCTGTGTTTGGTCCTGGAACGAATATCGCGCTCGCGGCAGTCGACCTCATTCATAAACTCAATGCGTCATTGGGATATGGACCAGCGGCGGCAGCGGAGTAAATCTGTCGCGAACAATGTGCCAGCCATCGCCGCGTTTGTCAGATTGATACCCGTTTTCAGGTGCGCAATTTGAACGATAGTCACACAGCTTATCGTTGGCAGCCTTTGCAGCGTCAGATGACACCTGCGCGCGACACTACAACCCAAAGTTAGTCAATTCTTAAATTCTGATTAACCACTTTTGGATACGCTCAGTGTGAGAAATTCACCTGGGCGCACGCGTGTTTGCCTGCAAGCATTTGGTCGATTGCCATGACCCCTTCTTTTGAGCACGAAACGTTTCAGGTCTCGCAAGAGCGCCTCAAGCAAACTCAATTTGAGTTGGCATCAATGGCTTTTGAGGCGAGAGGCGGAGGGCGCGAATCTTATAATCGCTCTAGTCTTCTTAGCTTACTCATCGTTCTACAACACGAAATAGAGCGCAGCCTTATTTTATCGTCGATCGTTGCGTCTGCTGCCAATGGCATTGAGGCCAGTGTTGCAAACATCAAGCCACGTACGCTTATCCAATACTTTCCAAATGAGTCGTCTCAACTGACGCTGGCCAGTATGCGCCTAAACAAATGGTTTGGTGATATTGAAATTTGCAAGCTGCTCGATCGGTTCAAGCAGGAACAGGCGCTTGCAATCGAGCAAACGATTGCGTTTGTGGCGACCGGGTTTTCGCAAATGCAAGTTGACGAACAGGGCCGGTCTGAGTTGGCGATGGGATGGCAACGGGTCTGCTCTGTCGGAGGTGACTTACTTAATGACATCGACCGCGAGCTTGCAGAATATGATATCCAAGGTGCCGCGATAGAGGTGTCTGAACTTTGCGAACTGCTGAAGGCTGTTGGGGCTGGCAAGTGGCCGATGCTCAATGAGCAAGGCGAAGTGATCATGCCAAACTGGGCGGAACAACGTGAGTTTCCACGTGTTCTGGTGCGTTCTCCGGCGACATTGGAATGTCGCGGCAAAGAGCAGCGTGTTATTTTGCGCGATGTCTCGACCACAGGCATCGGTCTTCAGTCGGTGAAACAACTCAAAGAAGGCGATTGTGTCGTTGTTAAAACCAACAAAGGGTTGACCTTGAAAGGTAAGGTTGTCTGGGCTCAGTATGATCGCGCTGGTGTGGTGTTAAGCCGTCCTTTGCATTCAGATGACCCAAGTTTAAAATTCCTCAGCATGGTCAATGAGGAAACGGCTGGTGAATTTTCGAATGCCTAAGGGCTGATGCCTCTGGTTTGGTCCTTATTGCTGTGGCACATCACGATGCTTCTAAAACACGTCCTGCAACAGCGTCTAACTTTGCCACAAGATTGCTGTCGCGCGCCTCAGGGTGTGTAATGAGTGCGACGTCAAGAGATCTGTCGGAACCGATTGGGCAAGCGGGGTGTTCTTTCGGGAAGCTTGCCGCCATGGCTTTGACGAGCTTTTGGGCTTTGACAGTATTGTCTTTCATGATTGCGATGACGGAGGCAACATCGACCTCGTCATGATCTTGATGCCAGCAATCGTAGTCAGTGACCATCGCAACACTGGCGTAACAAATTTCAGCTTCACGAGCTAGTTTTGCTTCCGGCATGTTGGTCATGCCGATGACGTCGCAGCCCCAAGACCGATAGAGGTTGCTTTCTGCGCGCGTCGAAAACTGTGGCCCTTCCATAACGATATACGTACCGCCGCGGGTTGTCGGGATGTCGCACGCACGCGAGGCTGCCTCGGCGGCATCGGCGAGCAGGGGACTGATGGGATCGGCCAATGAGACGTGCGCGACAAGTCCGGTGCCAAAGAAGCTTTTTTCGCGCGCGAAGGTGCGGTCAATGAACTGGTCCGGGATAACAAAATGACCAGGCGGATATTCCTCCTTCAATGAACCGCACGCCGACAGCGAGACCAGATCGGTGACGCCAGCGCGTTTCAAGCAGTCGATGTTGGCGCGAAAATTGATCTCGGTGGGGGATATACGATGGCCACGGCCATGACGTGGCAGGAAGCGGATTGGCAGGCCGTTGAGTTCGGCAAAGAGAATTTCGTCGGACGGTTCACCCCATGGGCTTTCAATTTTGTGCCATTGCGCATTCTCAAGACCGGGAACATCATAAAGGCCGCTTCCGCCAACAAATCCAAGTACTGTCTCAGTCATGACTGTCCCTCTGAGTGGTCGCTATCAATTTGGTCATTTCCGGTACACATAAAAGGAAAAGGCCCCGCAAGCGAGGCCTTTTCTTTGATCTTTAAACATGTGATCTGGAAAAGCCCCGGCAGGAGCCCACGACGTCAGTGTTTGATGCGTGACCAGATGCTCTTTTTGCCGAGATAAAGCAGGATTGTTGTGATGATCAGATAGATCATGACCTGCCAGCCGATTTGTTTGCGCGTGTTGAGCGACGGGTCAGCGGTCCACGACAGGAACGCGGTCACGTCCTTTGCATTCTGCTCCAATGTCGCTGGTGGCACGGTTACGCCCTCTGGCACTTTCTGGCCGTCTTCGACGTATTCAACCGAACCATCCGCCAGCGGCGCTGCCATGGCGATTTGGTGGCCGGGAAAGGCAACATTGTAACTCATGCCGTCACCAAGTGTGACGTCGGCAGGTGCATCTTTGTAGCCAGTTAGCAAAGCGTAGAGGTAGTCAGAACCCGCTTCCTGATACCCTGTCAGAATGTCCTTGGTCATTTGCAGGATGTGGATTGGCCAAGAGCCATGAAACTCGACCGTCCGACCTTTTGTAATCAGTGAGAGATCAGGTGGCAGAGCGCCATTAAACGCATCGCGCGCTGCTTTCTCGTTGCGGTGCGGTCCGAGAATGCGATCAGAAGCAAGGGGTGGTCGTGTAATCACTTTGCCATCGTCGTCAAGATCTTCGGTTTCTATCGGGTTGGCCCATTGGGCTGCCAACGCTTTGACGCGTTCAACGTCGAACTGTGGTCCACCAGCTTCGCTAAGGTTGCGGAACGCCACGCGGTTCAGTGAGTGACATGCCGCACAGACCTCTTTGTAGACCTTAAACCCACGTTGAAGTTGAGCCTTGTCATACTGTCCGCTCACTCCAGCAAACGACCACTTTTGGCGATCGATGTGGATGGCTGATCCGCTTGCCGCCCATACGGCGCCTGCACTGGCAGCAAACACGGATGCTGCAAGGCCCAAAGCACGCACGGATTGCATTTTTGTTGTTCCTTTTGTCATCTTATGCGTGCTCCCTCAGCTTTTTTCTGGTGACGCGGCGGCACCAGTTGATGGGGCTTGTCCACCGCCTGCACCTGAAGACTTGCTCAATACTGCCTCGCTGATCGAATTCGGTAATTTCTTTGGTGTCTCGAACAAGCCAACCAAAGGCATTACGAGTAGGAAGTGTGCAAAATAGTAGAACGTGAAAATTTGCGCCCAGAAGACGTACACGCCTTCAGCCGGCTTTGATCCGAGATAGCCAAGAGCCAAACACGTGAACAGGAACAAGAAGAAGAACCACTTGTAAACTGGGCGGTATTTTGTTGAGCGCACACGGCTGGTATCGAGCCAAGGAATGAATGCCAACACCGCAATTGATGCAAACATTGCCAAGACCCCGCCAAGCTTCGATGGGATCGCGCGCAAAATTGCATAGAAGGGCAAGAAGTACCATTCCGGAACGATGTGTGGTGGTGTGACCAATGGGTTTGCAGGATTGAAGTTGTCGGCGTGCCCCAGATAGTCAGGCAAGAAAAACACAAACCAAGCGAACACAATCAAGAACAAAAACATGCCAACGACGTCTTTTGAAATCGCGTAAGGCCCCATCGGGACGGTGTCTGCTTTTGTTTTTGGCTCGACACCTGTTGGGTTGTTTTGCCCAACCACATGCAACGCCCAGACGTGCAAGATGACCAAGCCCGTAATAACAAACGGCAGTAAATAGTGCAGCGAGAAGAAGCGATTGAGCGTTGCGCCAGTCACGGCATAACCGCCCCACAGCCACTCAACGATCGTTGTACCAAGCCCTGGAATGATGCTGTCGATCGAAGAAAACAGGTTGGTGATAACCGTAACACCCCAGAAGCTCATTTGGCCCCAAGGCAGTGCGTAGCCCATGAATGCAGTGGCCATCATCGCCAGGAAGATAAAGACGCCGAGGATCCATAAGATCTCGCGTGGCGCTTTGTATGATCCGTAATAAAGGCCACGGAAGATGTGAATATAGACGGCAACAAAGAACATCGAGGCGCCGACGGCGTGGAAGTTGCGTATCATCCAACCGAAGTTGACGTCGCGGCGAATGCGTTCGATTGAATTGAAGGCTTCTTCTGCACTTGGTTGATAGTGCATGGCCAAAACAATCCCTGTGACCAGCTGAGCCACGAGGCAGAACATGAGAATGCCACCGAATGTCCAGAGATAGTTCAGGTTTCGTGGAGTTGGGAAATCAACAAAGCTGTCATGGACAAGGCGCGCAATTGGTAGGCGCTCATCGAACCATTTTGCAAAGTTGTTGGATGGTTTGTACGTCGACTCGTGCTGAGCCATGATGGGTCAGGCCCCCTTAGCCGATTTTAATTTTTGTGTCTGAGATGAACGAATACGGTGGCACTTCAAGGTTCTGAGGTGCAGGACCTTTGCGAATGCGGCCAGACGTATCGTAATGCGAGCCGTGGCATGGACAGAACCAGCCATTGTAATCGCCTTTCGTATCGGCCATCGACTGACCTTTTGGAATACATCCAAGGTGGGTACAGATGCCAACCAAAACGAGCCAGTTTTCCTTGCCTGCAATCGTTCTGTTTGAATCTGTCGCCGGCAGTCCAGGATCAGCATCGTTGCGCGCTTGCGGATCGATCAGAGTGGCGACTTCGACAGCTTTTGCCGCTTCAACTTCTTCATTTGTCCGGTTGCGAATGAACACAGGCTTGCCGCGCCACATGACCGTTATCGCCTGACCGGATTGAATCGGTGCGATGTCGACTTCGACAGATGAGAGCGCCTGGGCTCCAGCATCCGGGTTCATCTGCTGAACGAATGGCCACAGTAACGATGCTGCACCAACTGCAGCCATGGTGTTGCCTGCAACAACGAGAAAGTCCCGACGTTTGGGCTCTTCGACTGCGTCTGCCACGTAAGTCCTCCAAGATTAAAATCGCCCAACGACCTGGAGCGATCGGTGGCACCACGTAACCAACAAACGCCGGTCCTGGGAAACTGGCCGGCTTGGCATTGTGGTGCTCATGCAATCCGAGCCGTCGTCGCCGTATGCGCAGATCTGGGCTCGCTCATATTGGTTCTTGCATTGATTACGAGGGGCCTCAAGACTGCGATAAGCCAATATCGGTGGGCAATTTGGCGCAGTCTGCGCGCGCGCTGATAATATTTCTTTCCCCGCCATTGGAAGTTCGTGGTCTGGACTGGTATGCCCACGCTATGAGGCTTTCCATCTACCAGCCCGATATTCCACAGAATACCGGGACCATTCTTCGGATGTCTGCGTGCCTTGGCGTACCGGTTGATGTGATCGGTCCGGCAGGATTTGATTTGTCAGATCGCGCACTGCGACGTTCGGCCATGGACTATCTGGCTCTGACAGATTTGACCCGACACCTAAGTTGGGATCATTTTCGCGAACGTATGATCCAAGAGGGGCGAAGAATCGTCTTGCTGACGACGGCGGCTGACACGAGCTACACGGCATTTGATTTTCGCGATTCGGACTGTCTGTTGCTTGGCCGAGAGAGTGCGGGCGTGCCAGACAGCGTGCATCGACAGGTGGATGCGTCCGTTAAAATTCAAATGCAGCCTGGTTTGCGCTCGCTCAATATAGCCGTGGCGGCGGCCATGGTGTTGGGTGAGGGGCTGAGGCAGACCCGGTGGTGAAGAAAGACGACCCAACCGACGCATCTCAATTGACGAGGCTGCCTCCTGGGGCGGGCCCTAGGCCGCCGCCTCTGATTGGGCCAGAAAACCACCTGACTGACGCGCCCACAGGCTTGCATACAATCCCTCGCGTTTCAGGAGTTCCTCATGGCTGCCGTCTTCGACAATCGCGCCACGGTCCATGATGATGAGACGGTCCATCGCGGCAATTGTCGAAAGCCTGTGGGCGATTGCGATGACGGTTTTGCCATCCATGAGATTGACCAACTGGTCTTGTATGGCGGCTTCAACTTCACTGTCCAATGCGCTTGTTGCTTCATCCAACACAAGTATTGGTGCGTTTTTCAACAGCACACGGGCGATTGCAATGCGTTGGCGTTGTCCGCCAGAAAGCTTGACCCCACGTTCACCGACATGTGCATCATAACCTTTGCGCTCCTGAAGATCCTCAAGCCCTAAAATAAAATCGTGTGCTTCAGCGCGCTTGGCAGCAGCAATCATCGAGCTGTCATCTGCGTCAGGGCGACCGTAGATGATGTTGTCGCGGACAGAGCGATGCAGCAGGCTGGTATCTTGCGTGACCATGCCAATGGCTGAACGTAGGCTCTCCTGCGTAACCTTGGAGATATCCTGGCCGTCGATTGTGATTTCCCCGTCTTCGAGATCATAAAATCTTAGCAGGACATTGACGAGTGTCGATTTTCCAGCACCCGACGGGCCAACGATGCCAACTTTTTCACCAGGCTTGATGCGCAGCGAAAGTCCGTTGATAATCGCATCGGTTTCATCATTGCGATGGCGGCCGTAGTTAAAGCAAATATTTTTGTAATGAATATCTCCATCGCTAACCTGCAATTGCCTAGCATCTGGTGCATCGACGACCTTTTGTTCGCGCGCTATTCCTTTGATGCCGTCTTTGACGACACCGATGTTTTCAAACAGACTTGCAACTTCCCACATGATCCAGTGCGACATACCTTGGATTCGAAGGACCAGCCCGACGGACAGCGCGATCGCACCTGTTGTGACAGCCTCGAGAGACCACAAGTAGATGGCAAGCCCGGCGACCGAGAACAATAAGAACGCGTTGAGCGTATTCAAGGCAACTGTTAGGAGCGTTGCCAGACGCATTTGGCGATAAGCGGTATCGAGGAATACCTCCATGCTTTTCTTGGCATAGACATCTTCGCGATCTGCATGGGCAAACATTTTTATGGTTGCAATGTTGGTATAACTATCAACGATGCGTCCTGTCATAACCGAACGCGCGTCGGCTTGTTCCGCCGAAATAGCCCCGAGACGCGGAATAAAATACCGCATGGCCAATAGGTAGCCTGCAAACCAGATCAGCATTGGAGCGGCAAGGCGCCAGTCGGCAGCGGCAAACACAATGACGCCGCCCGTGAAGTAAACGCCAACGTATACCAAGACTTCGGCAACATTCATGACGGCTTCGCGCAACGACACCGACGTCTGCATGACTTTGGCAGAGACACGTCCAGCAAAGTCGTTTTGGAAATACTCCATTGACTGACGCAGAACATAGCGATGGGCTTGCCAACGTGTTCGCATCGCAAAGTTTGCGATCATGCCTTGATGGATGACGGATTCATAAAAGAACTTCAAAACCGGAATGATGATGAGAACGACAACGGACATTGCGACAATGAAGGTGGCGTGATCGCGCCAAAATGTTTCGCGGTTGGCGTTGGCCAACCAGTCGACGAGATTACCGAGAAAGGAAAACAGGGAGACTTCAATCAGTGCGACAGTGGCCGCTAACACGGATGACGTTAGCAGCAGCGGCCAAAATGGACGTGCGTAATGGACGATAAACTGCCAGAAATCAGATGGCGGCATCGTTGCCGTTTGGGTTGGAAACGGATCTTGGCGTGTTTCGAGCCAACGGAAATACCGGGCAAGCATGGCGTAACCTCAAAAGCGTTGCGCGCGCGTTGATGAAAATAAACTCAAATCGAATAATTAAGCTCATGTATACGAGATATCGGGAGCTAATATGTTCGCATTATGTAGCCGTATTCTCCACACCTGAGTGTCGATTCAAATTTCTGAAGGAGCGATCAGGACCGCGCAAACGGACGGGGCAAAACGGATGGGGGCGAACAGGTGCAGCGATCCCCCTGTGGCAATTCGCACCAGCGGCCAATCCGACCTTGAACAGAACTGTTCCTGACAGCGACACCCTATTCAATTAGAGTTGAAGCGTGGAAACTTCAAGAATCTGGCAGCCCGTGATGACCAAAACAATAGAGACGCCTGCAAATCCTGAATTGCCAAGCCAATTGCCTGAATGGAAAGAGTCCGCGCGCCTCTGGTTTCAAGAGCTGCGTGACCAAATTTGCCTTGCATTCGAGACGCTCGAAGACGAATTGCCGACAGATTGCACTTTTGGCGACCAACAAGCCGGCCGTTTTGTACAAACTCCGTGGGATCGCACCGACCACTCTGGCGCCAAAGGTGGTGGCGGCGTTATGAGCTTGATGACCGGACGGGTGTTTGAAAAAGTTGGCGTTCATACATCAACGGTTCATGGTGAATTTGCTCCAGAATTCAGAGGACAAATCCCAGGCGCTGATGAGGACCCTCGCTTTTGGGCTTCTGGAATCTCACTCATCGCCCACATGCAAAACCCACATGTTCCAGCAGTTCATATGAACACACGGATGGTTGTTACAAGCAAATGGTGGCTTGGAGGTGGGGGCGATTTAACTCCGGTCCTTGATCAGCGCCGCACGCAGACAGATCCCGACACCAAAACATTTCATAAGGCTTTCGAATTTGCTTGCAACGATCATGCGATTGCCGATTATCCGCGTTATAAAGAGTGGTGTGATGAGTATTTTTATCTGCCTCATCGCGACGAACCCCGCGGCGTTGGTGGGATCTTCTATGACTATCTAACACCCGGTAAAGAAGAGGGTGGATTTGATGCCGGCCTGGCATTTACGAAGGATGTTGGCCGGGCATTTTTAGACGTTTACCCGCAACTCGTGCGGCGCAACTTTACAAAACCTTGGAGCGACGCTGAGCGCCAAGAACAACTCATTCGTCGCGGCCGCTACGTTGAGTTTAATCTGCTCTATGACCGTGGCACGATCTTCGGATTGAAAACCGGTGGCAATGTCAACTCGATCCTGTCATCCATGCCACCAGTTGTGAAATGGCCTTAACGGCAAAATGGCTGCAACTGGGATAAAGTAAGCATTAAGTTCAAAACTTGAGCGTTTTCGACTTAGCGCGAAGCGCTGCGCTCGCGTTTGACTTCATCGAACACTGCGAAAAATTCCTTGGAGCCTTTGTTACGCACATTATAGTTCATTCGTTCTTCGAGGGCTGCCAGCAGGCCTGCAGCCGTGCGCCCACGAACAATCGAGTTTCGACTATAACCCAGGCGTGAGAAGAAGTTTGTTGTTGGCATGCGGCGGCCAATTGGTGTCATCATCTCGATACCGGTTCCGGGTCCAGCAAGGTTCATCAGCTCCAACTCAGAGCTGGTCAGGCTGTTGCGACCAAATTTTGCAGCGAAATTGCGCAAGCCTTTGAGTTTGATGACTTGCATCCAAGGTCCGACGTCGCCGTCGAGGTTGAGCGCGTGGATTCCACGCCCACGTGTTGTTTTTGCAAAAGCGACATGGCGTGACCAGCGATCCGGCAGGCGACGCACAGTCCTGTACATGGCTTTCAACCCCTTAAGCTTGCGTGTAATTCCAGCGCGCCGAGAAGTGCTGAGATTTGGGTTTCGTGCCGCACGTTCCAATCGAGAAATAAAACTGGCGCCATGTTTTCGCAGTTCGTTGATGGAATTTGCGTGCAACAATTGCGCATAGCCAAGAGCTGAAGAAATGGGGCGTCCTTTTTTTGTGATTGGGTGAATGCCGGCTTGCATATCGGCGGTGCCATTGCCTCCCGTCTCCAAAGCGTAGACACGGACCACTTGTGATTTGGTCAGACCGAGACGCAACGCTTCTCTGGCATATCGGCGTTTGAATTCACGCTCAGGAATGCGTTCCGGTACAAACCCGTAGTATTTTTTGGCAGAGGCCAGGAAGTCTGCGACACCAGCCAATTGGCGTCGTTTTCTGGGCTTGGTCTTTTTTTCACGTGCCTGATGTGCCACCCATTTCCGTTGGAGTGATTTGCTAAGGCTTGGTCCTTTGTATTTGGGTGGGAGCGAACGCACGTAATCGGCGGAGCTGTAACGCGATCTTTTTTTGCGCCGTCGGGCCTTGCGTTTTGCGTTGACCTTACCCCAATAAGCATCAAGATCGGCATTAAAGAATGTTCTGGCGGCGAGATAGGCATCGAACTGTTTTCGCTCCGACAACGATAATGTGGATCGAAAGCCATCAACGTTGCGAGCGAGGGATTGTTGTGGTGCCACGAAAATGAAAATTGCCAAAATGGCAAAAAACAACGGGCTCAATCGCCCCTTTTGCGTTACGACACTGCGGCTTGTTGTGCGTTCTATATTTTGGCGTTCATCCTGCATTTGGGACAGTCCCTTTTGAGTGACGGATCATAGGCCACGCACTGTGTAACTTTTATCTGAGTCGGCTCTTATACGTTGAACAGATGTTGTGCTAAAAATGGGGCAAACGGTTCGCGAACGGTTTGAAATTGGTGCATTAAGTGCCTTGGTTTTGGCCGGGCTGCGCGAAATTGATAAGGTTCACCGGGCTCACTTCGGGAATTAACGCCAACATTAGCTGCAATCTTATCGTTCCTTCGCCATCTTTGCGCGCTGGGGCATTTAATCTTCTGGGGCCCTTTTAATCTTCTGGCCTCGGTATAATGGTAATTATCGACATTTTTTTTTGTGCCATGGGGCATCTTTCGTGACGACGACTTTAGATTTAACGGCCACAGAATTCAGATCGCTTGCCAAGGCGCGTTTGTCTCCAGAGCCAGGTTACGTCCCGCCTGGGACCGCTATTTCACCGAGTGACTTCGATCTTAATCCAAGCCTGCGTCAAGATTTGATCATCGAGGGTGGCAAGAAACCTTTGCGGGCGGCCGCGGTGTTGGTGCCCGTGATCAAGCGCGATGAATTGATGGTCCTGTTAACGCTTCGCCCGCAAACCATGCCCTCACACGCTGGCCAGATCTCTTTTCCAGGCGGTAAGGTCGACGATAGCGATCGCGATGTCGTGGCCACAGCACTTCGCGAAGCACATGAAGAAATTGGATTGCCAACGACTGTGACTGAAACTTTGGGGTTTCTCGATCCGTATGAGACCGTAACTGGATTTGAGGTCCATCCTGTTGTCGGGCTCATCGAGCACGAATTTGAACCTGTGGCGAACCCTGGTGAGGTTGCCGAAGTGTTCGAAGTGCCATTGTCGTTTCTTATGGATACAGCGAATCACTTGAAACATGAGAGGGTGTTTGAAGAGCAAACGCGATACTTCTATGCCATGCCATATGGCCGCCACTATATTTGGGGCGCGACCGCAGGTATGCTGAGAAACATGCACCAGAGGCTTTTTTTGAAATGATCAGAATTGTTATTGAAAACCTGCTGCTTCTGTTGTTGCCAACATTGGTTTATTTCGCCTTCATTTACTTGACGCGCCGCAAATCTAAAACTGGCCGTGAGATCGTGAACGACGCACCATTGATGTGGTTATTTGCGGCGGGTGTGTTGTGTGCAATTACGGCTATTGCGTTTTTCATAGATACCAAAGATGGCGGTCCGGGTGGTCGCTATATTCCAACCATCTATAAAGATGGCGAGCTCATTCCCGGGCGAATAGAGGAAAGTAAGCCAAGTGAATGATGTGCGCCCCGATCAGCACCGAATTGGCGTAAACCTAAGATGTCGAATGTACCCTTTTCACCACCCAGCCGGGAACCGCAGAAAATTACGCCTGGTTGGCTGACAGATACAGCGACTCAGGCCGTTTTCAAGGCTTTGCAGGCGCATGGTCATCAGGTTCGTGCGGTTGGTGGTGCGCCGCGCAATACACTCGCGCGTACGCCTGTGACCGATATCGATTTGGCAACGACGGCAACACCCGACGAAACAATAGATGCCGCGAAGGCTGCTGGGCTCAGGTGCATACCAACGGGGCTCGCCCATGGAACGATTACAATCCTTTCGCAAAACAAAACATTTGAAGTCACAACCCTCAGGCAAGATGTTTCAACGGATGGTCGCCGAGCGACAGTTGCGTTTACGGATGATTGGCAGCGCGACGCTTGCCGACGTGACTTTACGATCAACGCAATTTATGTCGCGGCAGACGGAACAATTTTCGATCCTGTTGGCGGGGTGGCAGACTTGCGTCAATCGCGCGTGAGATTTATCGGCGAGCCCCAAGCCAGGATCCGCGAAGATTATTTGAGAATATTGCGTTTTTTCCGGTTCACGGGTCAGTTTGCTCAGGGCGCAATTGATGCCGGTGGTCTGGCGGCGTGTCAGGCAGAAAGAGAGGGGCTGCAAAACTTATCGGCCGAACGCGTTCGCAGTGAATTGTTGCGTTTGTTGGTGACGCCCAAAGCCACGCAGATGGTCGAGGCAATGGCAGCGGCGGATCTATTTGCACAACTGTTGTCGCTGCCAATCCGGATTGATCACTTCAATAACCTCGTTGCGATTGAAGAAGTTCAGTCGTTAGAGCCGGATGGCTTGCGCCGGTTAGCATCTTTTGGCATTCGCGACGAACAAGATGCATCCAAATTGAGCCGAGAGCTGCGACTGTCGAATGATGAAAAAGCACGCCTCTTGGCAATCGGCCGAAACCAGGCAACGCCGCCGCGTGGATGTCGAGAGGCAGATCTCCATTCCCGCTTGTATCGAATTGGTATCGAGGCTTATCGCGATAGTGAATTGTTGAATTGGGCGCGCTCGGGCGACGATCCGACAAGTGATTGGCGATTTCAGCGAGTTGATCTCGCTGACTATTGGGAGGTACCTGAGATGCCGGTATCGGGAAGCGACGTGTTGGCACTAGGTATGCCTGCGGGCCCTGAAGTTGGGAAGGTGTTATCGGCCCTTGAGCAGTGGTGGATTGCAACAGGGTTTCCAGACGATGAGGCAATGGTTAACGCCAAACTCCGCGAACTCGTTCATAAAGATGACTAATTTCTTAATCTGATCTTTCAAATGCGCTGGGATGGCCTTAGGGTTTTTCGAGCGTCAGGCTCGGTTCTTGCACAGTCTGGTGCATTGAATTCGTTAATATCAGTTGTGTTGAGCGTACTGTGACAGATCCCGATTATCAAAAAGACCTTGAAGAGGCGGCCGCCGCGATTGAAGCCGAGCGTCGCAGGGTCCACCGCTCCATGCAGGTGACCTATGCTGTATTCGCTCTCTTGTCGGTTGCAGCCGCCGTCCTGTTTCGTTTTTACTACGACTTAATCGGTGTCAGCGCTGCCGAAGGCGGAGCCATTGGCAGAAGTTTCCTCGTGCTCGCAACGGCTAATTTGCTTGTACTCGTTGTTTGGGAAAAGATCTGGCAACGCTCGGACCAATAGACGTCATTGTGAAGAATGGTGCGCGCCGCCATCTGATATCTGACAAAGCGGCTATTTGATCTGAAAAGACTTGTCCGCAATACAAATAAATTCAAAAAACAAAAAAATACCGCCAGGCTCAGCTCTGGCGGTTTTTTATTTTATGAAATGAGATAACGTCTTGAGATATTTGCTGTCTGGATGTTTTGCGAATAACTGTCCGTCGTTTTGACGTCATCTCCAAATCGTCGTCTTTTGGGCAATAGATATTAAATGAGGGACGATAATGTGCGCTCTGTCAATATCGCCCAAGCAAACGGTCAGATTGCGAACTGTTCCATCGTTGCGCCCTTCTTGAGGCGAGAGACCAACCAATTTGGTTTGCGCCCGCGTCCCGTCCATGTCTCGGTCGGGTTGTCCGGGTTTTGAAACTTTGCGACAGATGTTGTTTTGGCTTTACCCTTGCCGCGTCCCTTACGTGGTCCGCCAACTAGTTCGTCAAGGTTAAAGCCTGATTCATCCGCGATTTCCTTCATCTTCTTCAAGACACTTGTGCGTTCGCGTAGTTGTGCATCATGGATTGCTTTTTGAACGCGCTTTTCCAGTTCAAGAAGCTCTTTTAAAGTCATGGAGTCGAGATTTGGCTCAGCTGCGCGCTTGGTCGCTGGCTTGGCTTTTGCCCTTGTCTTTGCCTTGGGTTTTGCTTTTGCCCGAGGCTTACGTTTTGCTGCGGATTTCATTCGATAAACGCCCTTTAAAAATACTCATCACCAATTCACACGCTTTCTTAACGTCCCGCAATAAGAAAATTGTTTTAAATGCGATTTGGTTATTCGATTAACAACAGAAATATTTGATAATCAATCGCCGTGTCTTAGTTAATGCGGCAAATCATGCCGGTGACATGCACACGATATTTATTCTCGGAAATAATAATTGATTGACAATTATTTGTGAAAGCAGATTTCGCTAATCGTATTTGGTGACATCGCGTGAGAGGAGCGCTTTGAATAAGCCAAGACCGTTTCATAAGCGTGAACCTCAGATGAACACACCATTCAATCTTGATACATCTGCTAACAGATAGAGTGACACTACCCTGAAATCATCCCCGGCGTGATCCTGGGATGCAGTGCCCAGGGTCGCTGCATCCCACCCCCTTTCCAAATATTATTTTGTTTCTTGGCAGATGAGTTTGGCACATGAACGTGGCACATGATTCTGGGCCAGTCTTTTGCCCAATGTTTGCTAGTGCCAGTGCTCCGTGTTCTTACGTCTCTGCCTTTTGTTTTGGGCGATGGATTTTATGCGTCGGCCGACTGGTCGACGCCTGGCGCAGGGAGGCGCCCGGGGGAGGATGTGGCGTGGGCGTCATATTCTGCAGCCGATTTCTGTGCGGATTGGTTGAAAATTGGATGGCCGAGGGCCGTTGGCGTTCCATCAGCGTTGCTCTTGGGTCAATGAACCGTTAGAAAACGGCCATCTAATAACGCTAGATGCCGTTTTTTCTTTCCGGAGGCTCCCCTAATGACTTTTAAGCTGCCTGAACTCCCATATGCATACGATGCTCTGGGTCCCTACATGTCGTCTGAAACCTTGGAATTTCACCATGACAAACACCACATGGCTTATGTGACCAAAGGCAATGAGCTGGCGGGTGCGGGTACGAAGTACGACGGCAAATCAATCGAAGATATCTGCAAGGACGCCTATGCAGCAAAAGATGCCGGCGTCATCAACAACATCGGTCAGCATTACAACCACACCCACTTCTGGCAGTGGATGAAGAAAGACGGTGGTGGCACAAAACTTCCTGGCAAACTGGAGGCGCTTGTTGCTGATTACGGTGGCTTGGGCAAAGTTCGCGAAGACTTCATCGCTGCCGGGATCGGACAGTTTGGTTCCGGTTGGGCGTGGTTAGCCATTGATGGTGGCAAGCTGGCTGTGCAAAAAACGCCAAACGGTGAAAATCCGCTGATGCATGGCGCAACACCAATTTTGGGTTGTGACGTTTGGGAGCACAGCTATTACATCGATTATCGCAACGCCCGGCCGAAGTATCTTGAAGCTTTCTTCGATAACCTCGTAAACTGGGAACATGTCGAAGAGCTGTTAGAAGCCGCTCTTTAAACGGCGTTTCAATCAAAAAGTAAAAAAGGCTTGGAGGCAGCAAACGCCTCCAAGCCTTTTTTCAATGGTGCGATGGGTTATGTGTTTGAGAATTCGATCAAACGTGTTCGACATAACGCTTCAGTGTGCGAATGCGCTTTTTGTAAGCGCGACGTAAACACCAGTAGCGCCATCCGCAGGCATTGCGTTTCTTCATCCATCTGCGTTGTTGGGCCCGAACCCACATCGTGTCGTCAAAATACTTTGCGCGCACCAACGCTCGGCGGTACCAACTGTCGAGACGCTCATCCAGCACGCTTAGCGTGCGACTGTGACAGACGCGGCGTTCGGCAAGATTCATGTATTCAGAATTCATACAGCTGAAGCTGGCTGCATTGGCCGAAACAGGTGCGGCAAGGACAGCAAACATCGACGTTGCAACAGCGGACAAAGCAATCAAAAATCGTTTCATCATTATGTCTCCAGGTTCGCAAATACATTCAATGATGAAACTGTTATTCCAACCGACCTGAATTCATCGTGATCGGGGCGTTCATCTGCAATTCACACATGGCGTCCGCGCTAGCATGTGAAATTGCAGGCGGGTGGGGGAGTATCATTTTCGCCTGGTGAAATGTTGGCCAGATGCGAATTGGCGCCGACATGGTATCCACGGCGTGATCTCAACGGTAGGATCTTATTGTTGTTTTTTGGTCGAATGCGCGCGCGGGCGCCGGGACCACGATCAAAGCAAGAACTGTTTGCCAATATGGCGAAAGTCTTAGCGCCCGCCGCGCAGGACCGACCGGACGATCTGGCCGATAATGCGCCGCATGAACGACTTGGCCGCATAATTGACCGCCTGTTCGCCCAGTGAGCGCCCACCGCGTGGTCCGCGACCGAAGACGGTTTTCATAAAACCGCCCATCAATCCGCCAGAGTTGGCCTTACTATCTTCCTCGAGTTCTTTTTCTTTTTGCGCCAGCTCTGCGGCGCGCTTGGCCAACATTTCATGTGCGCTTTCCCGGTCGACGGTCTCATCGTAATCGCCAGATACCGGGCTGTAACTCATGACGTCTTGGCGCTCTTGCGGTGTCAGTGGACCGATGCGTCCTTCAGGGGGACGAATGAGCGTGCGTTGTACGACCGACGGCTCACCTTTGTTTTCCAACGTTGAGACCAACGCCTCACCGACAGACAGTTCGAGAATGACGCGGGCTGTATCAAGCTCGGGATTTGGCCGAAAGGTATCGGCGGCGGCACGAACGGCCTTTTGCTCTTTCGGCGTGAAAGCGCGCAACTGATGCTGGACCCGATTGCCCAGTTGGGATGATACGGTGTCGGGCACGTCAAGCGGACTTTGTGTAATGAAGTAGACACCAACGCCTTTTGAACGAACAAGCCGTGCGATTTGCTCAATGCGTTGCAGCAGAGGCTTTGGTGCTTCGTCAAATAGCAAGTGGGCTTCATCGAAGAAGAACACCAATTTCGGTTTGGGTTGATCGCCAACCTCGGGAAGCGTTTGCCAGAGTTTGGTGAGGAGCCATAATAGGAACGTTGCGTAAAGCCGTGGGCTTTGCATCAACTTGTCGGCAGAAAGCAAACTGACAAACCCCCGCCCGTCTGGTGATTTGCGCATAAAATCTTTGATATCGAGGGCAGGCTCGCCAAAGAATTGATCCGCACCTTGCTCTTCAAGAACCAACAGCCGTCGTTGAATGGCGCCGACCGACGCGGTTGATACGTTGCCGTATTTCGTTGTCAGCTCCTTTGAGCGTTCCCCAACGCTGTTGATCAGGGCGCGCAGATCCTTGAGGTCGAGGATTGGCATCTTCTCATCAGCGGCAATGCGGAAAGCAATATTTAAGACACCTTCTTGGACTTCATTGAGTTCCAACAGGCGCGACAAGAGCAATGGTCCCATATCAAGAACTGTTGCCCGGATGGGATGTCCTGTTTCGCCAAACACGTCCCACATGATGCACGGATAGGAGCGTTGCTCGTACTTATCCAGTCCAATTTGTTCGACGCGCTTTGTTATAAAATCTTTAGGAGATCCGGGAGCGCCGATGCCAGACAGATCGCCTTTGATATCGGACGCAAATACTGGAACGCCATTTTTTGAAAACCCTTCAGCGAGAATTTGCAGGGTGACGGTCTTGCCGGTGCCAGTCGCGCCTGTGATCAGGCCGTGGCGGTTGGCCAATTTCAAATCCAAGTATTCCGGTTTGCCGCTGGCACCTAGGAAGATTTTGCCGTCTTGAATGACAGTTTCGCTCATCGCCTCGTTCCCCTGATACACCGTTGTCAGTGTTTTGTTCCCCGATCGGTCCGGCAAGTCCCACTTACAAGGGTGTATCGTGCCGAAGAGACCCCGATACGGTCTTTGCATGACCTCCTCGCCTTTGCAAACCTCAGGGTGGGGGAATCCGCCTACTAAATTGGGAAAACTCTGCTGTTAAAATGGCGAAAACGCTAGAATCTTGCAGCAATGAAACCCCGTCTGGGGAAGGCGTTAGAATTTTGCTAGATATTCGGGCACATTTTGGGGTGCCGTGAGACTGCTTTTCGCATTATAGATGCACCACTTAGCCCTTAAAGTGCGGTTGGAAGACGGCGGAGACGGATAAACAATGGCAGCAGATGGTGGCTCAGGCGAAGGGAATTTGGCGGAGCAATTTGAGGCTCCGACCCATGATCAGTGGATGGCGCTTGTTGAAAAGGCGCTAAAAGGTGGGGACTTCGAGAAGCGTCTCGTGGCCCAAACACGCGATGGCGTGCGGATTAATCCACTCTATACCAGAAGTGATGCGATCGAAGATATTCAGGATGGCGTCCCAGGTGTCGCACCATTTACGCGTGGCGTATCGGGCGAAACAACAGGGCTTGGTTGGGACATTCTTGGACTTGTTGTTGCGCGTTCGCCAAAGGATGCCAATAGCGCGGTTCTGGCCGAGCTTGAAGGCGGCGCTAATGGTGTCATGCTGCAAGTGGCCGGCCCTGGACAGCCTGGCGTCGAACTTAAAGATGCTGGCAGTGCGGCGGAGGTACTATCTGGCGTCTATCTTGACTACGCATCTATCAATATGCGCGCCGGTGCCAATGCGATGACCGCTGCCAAAGCGATTGTGGGCGGTCTTGGGCGTCTCGAAGCGGATGGCGAAAAAGTGCGTGGCTGCCTCAACGTCTCACCAATTGAATCGTTTGGCGCCACGGGAACAGCGGGTCAGCCACTCGGTGACGCCCTAAAAGACGTGGTGGATTTTGCAAACGAAACCCGCGCGACCTATCCCGGATTGAAAGTGGTCACCGCCGATGCAAGCGTGGCGCATGAAGCTGGTGCAAGTGAAGCAACTGAACTTGCTTTTCTCGCGGCCTCTCTGGTTGCTTACCTTCGCGCCTTTGAGACTGAAGGTGTCGGAGCTGATGCGGCCTTGGCAAGTATCGCATTTGGAATTCGCGCCGATTCAGACCTCTTTTTGACAGCGGCGAAGTTGCGGGCTGCGCGCCATATCATTTGGCGCATTGGCGACGCCGTTGGTGCGGGCGATGGCGCCAAGCATATCCAAATCACGGCGACAACCTCTGAACGCATGATGGCCAAGCGTGATGTTTGGACCAACATGTTGCGCACAACTGCGGCCTGTGCGGCTGCAGCACTGGGGGGTGCCAATGCGATTGTGGTTCACCCTTTCACTTGGCCGCTTGGAAAACCAGATGAATTTGCAGCGCGTATCGCGCGCAACCAACAGATCGTGGCCCAGGAAGAATCGTCTCTAGGACGTGTCGTCGATCCTGCTGGCGGGTCTTGGTATGTCGAGCAGTTGACAGAAAAACTGGCAAAAGAAGCCTGGAAACAATTTCAAGAGATCGAGACTGAGGGCGGTTTAATCGCCTCATTGCAAGCGACGGCACTGCAAAAACGAATTGCAGCTACGGCTCAAGCCCGCGCGCAAGATATTGCCGTTGGTCGTCAGGCTTTGACGGGTGTTTCGACGTTCCCGATTCTGGGAGACGACGGCGTGACGATTACCCCGCACGATGAAGTCTCACCAGTCGAAGGCAAAGAGCTCGCAACGCCCCTGACGCCCCATCGGGTTGCAGAACCGTTCGAAGATCTTCGCGATCAAGCCGACAAGTTTGAAGCCAAGACAGGTGCAAAACCGCAGGTCTTCTTGGCCAGCATGGGTGTAGTTGCCGACCACAATGTGCGGACCAGTTGGATGAAAAACTTCCTCGCGGCTGGCGGCATCGAGGCGTTGATCAGTGAAGGATATATGTCTGCTGCAGACTGTGGCGCGGCCTTTAAGAAAAGCAATGCAAAGTTGGCATGCCTTTGTTCGTCCGACGCTGGGTATGCAACCTACGGCGTTGCCACGACCAAGGCTTTAAAGGCGGCAGGCGCAGGTGCAATTCTATTTGCTGGCAAACCAGGCGAGCTTAAATCAGATCTCGATGGTGCAGGTGTTTCGCAATACGTATCAGTTGGTCAAGACAGCGTAGAGGTCCTGAAAGGACTGCATCGAGCGCTGGGTGTTTCCTAGCGTCGGTTCCAATGCCGGCTCAATGCGGGACTAGTGCCACTGACTGGATGTCAACCGGCAGTAAGTGAGTAGGTGGCCGGATCTCTAACGGCGATGTTGAATGATTGCAAAGGTCGAAAAGCGCTCCGGGCTTGGCAGATTGCGCGGGCTTGCCATGGCTTCCTTTAGAGCTTCAACGACAACGGCGCGTTGCTCCTTTCTGCGCACAATAACGACGACGATGCTATCGCGCCAAGTGCTGTGCTGGCTGTTGCAGTAGGCGCAGGGATTGTGGTAGTGACCGAGGTTGAGTTCATAGACCGGGGTCTTAATCGGCACGAAGTAGGTCAACCAATCGGCAAGTGTAGCAGCGCGTTTGCCAGCAACTTGCGCGGCCATTGTTTGTGACTGCGCGCGCGTCGTACTTGCCACTGCCAATACCGATTGGGCTCCAGCGAAGTGTTGCCTGACCTGTTTGTCGAACAGTTTGTTTGGAACGCGACTTGGATGCAGTTCGCGATTGTTCATTATGATCGTGTCGCTGGTGCCAGCAACCCAACGGACGGTGCGTGGAAAGATAACAAATTCAAAATCAACCTTTCGACCTTGCTTGTCGCGACCCACTGTTTTTTGCACAACAGCCATGTTTTCAAATGTCTGTTCCGTTAACGTGACAGGTGCGGAGTTTGCTTTGCGTTGCGAATTCATCGCATCACGCACGCCAAGGGCGATTACGCCGGCAATAAAAAACGTAATCGCCACACTCAGCAGATATTGCGTATGGGTGGCAATTGCCTGAAGGGCTTGGATGATTTGTAGGCGTTCTTCTGGTTGTGACATGGGGAAATTATATAGCTCGATGCAACTGCCAAGGTGGCGGCACTGTCACGGTCGCAAGGTGTTTGTGTGTCCACCAGTGTTGGAGGTACCAGACCATCCCTCCTTCGGGAGTGAGGCGAAAGCCACCATTGCCCAGTATGGCAAGAGCGACGCAATGGGCCAGGAGCGGACATATTGATCGTCGCCGAAACCTACGATCTAGCAGATCCGATCAGGAAGATTGTGCTCAGTGCGATGTCTTATTTCGAAGAAGTCCCGCCAAGAGCGCTGAAGAAAAACGCAACTGACTTTGAAGATAATTGGACGACTTCGGCAGATCGTCACAGACCTCTTTCACCCTTCGATGATAGAACATGTGAAACTGCGGATCGGGAACACCAGTCGCGCGTGACAGTGTCTGATACGGAAGGATTGTTAACCGTGGCAGCACCGGGATGCGCATGGTTTCGATTGCGACACCATTGCATTTAACGCATCGACCGCGACTGAGGATCGGCGGTTGCCGGTAGCTCTTGAACTTGATCCGTTCCATTTCCCGCACAGTTATATCTTTGGACCGGACAACGATAATGTCGGCGAAATCCGCCTGATTGAATTCTTGGCAAATCTTACAATGACAAAAAGCCCGGAACAGCGGCAAGCCTTCGAATTCAAACCGCACATGCTGGCATTCGCAAATGCCTTTGGCTCGCATATTGGCCACGACTTGTTCTCCGCTCTTCCTGGATCCCCGTGAAGTCTTTGTAGCTAGAGTAAATCCGCTTCACCCTGGGCTCCGCGCTTGCGCCGACGAGTTCGATGATCTCTTAAACGCACTCGGACCGGCCTCTCTCAAACATTTGTTTTAATTGCCTCTAGGAGTTCAAATAGGCCACAAACTCGCAACTTACACAACTGTGCAAGGAAGAGTACGCGAGTCTTATTACGACGCCCTTCTAAAGTCCCCTTCGGGTCATTCACGTCGGTTCCGTGTCGTTACGCTGGTGTCCGCTGTTACTTTAACAACGGAGTATCGGAATCAATCGCGCAGAATTCGGCATAAAGTCATTTGTGAAAGTCACGAGATCACTGATTATTCCTTCGTGGTGCCTTCGTATTTTACGTGAACGGCGTATGTCTTACCGTTCTTATCATACAAACGAATAACATGAGTATCGTCGACCACATTGCGCGACGACATAGTGAATTGCACGTTTTCAAACTGCGGAAGTTCAACGTTCGCCAAACTATCACCGTCTTGAGGAAACAATTCGCACTTCAAAGCGTTAGCGATCCATTGCGTGATTGCATCTTTGGCGGCATCGGATCCAAGTCGTGATTGAGGCATTTCAGACACCGGTAAAATGGTTGACGCCTTTAGTCTAGCTGAGTCGTCGATGTGAAGGACAGCGATGATTGGTTTCTAAAACGCCACATTCGCTTTAAAACCGGCAGAAACACCTCAAAAAAAGAAATCGTCGAATTCCGCTTCTGCAGCGGCAGTAGCTAGCAACCGGTCTGGTCTCCTTCAGGTACAGAAATCTATTCAAAGCGCAGTCACTGACACTCCCGCTTCAATCTCACGACTAACTCATGATTTCTAAACCACCAAGAGTCAAAAAATGATGCGCGGGGAGGGTATATACAAGAATCTTGAATGGTGCCAATCGGATGTCCACTTAGCAGTATTACGGATCAAATGAGCTTAACTCACGGAGAAACATCATGAGCGACAGCTGTGTTGCATGGCTTTCCCTTGTATTGACAATTGCAATTCCGGTAGCCGTTTACCTTGGAAGGCAGTGGCTAGTTGCCTGGGTCACAAAACACGCACAACACAGTTTCGATGCCAAGCTTGAAGAACTTCGCGCTAAACTTCGTACAACTGAAGAGCAATTTAAAAGCGGATTACGCAGCAAAGAAGATGAGATCACCGCGTTAAGAAATAGCCTACTGTCCGGAAGCGTCAGCAGACAGTCGCTTCTCGACAAGAGGCGATTAGAAGCCGTGGAGAAAATTTGGAAAGCAGTCAACGATTCAGCCAAGATAAAGTACATAGCAAATGTGATGTCCGTACTTAATTACGACGCACTTGCAAAAGAGTCGTCGGACCAGAGAATGCAAAAATTCCTTTCTACAATAGGGGCAAATGCGCCAAAACCAACAGAATTGACGAACGTTGCTCGTGATGAACGACCTTATGTTTCAGAAATTGTTTGGGCTTATTTCTCGGCATACTTATCCATACTTCATGTCAACCTTGCCCGTTTTGAATTGTTGAAGTCTGGTGTTGAAAACCCGCAAAAGTTGCTAAGTACGGCGGGCGTTAAGAAAATACTCAAAGCTGTATTACCGCATCAGACTTCCTACATTGATGGAAATGATGCCGGTGCCTATGTTCACCTTCTCGATGAAATCGAGACTCTGCTATTGAACGAGTTACGTGGAACACTTGAGGGCCGTGACGCCGATAATTCGGCAAATGAACGCGCAAGAGACATATTACGAAAAGTCAACGAATTCGAATCCGAAAATCTTGAGAAAACTCTTTGAACCTCGGCACCGGTTGCATACAACGCATGCCGCCGCCCGCTTTGCGTTCAACATCGGACAGTTTGGATCAAACGGATAAACGTTGCGAAGGGCCATAAGCGGTCATTTGGTGTTGGCGCAGCGTATGCCAGCTCCGTGGCCTTTTACGAC
>JBOEGZ010000009.1:0-95940 GCA_050633705.1 Hyphomicrobiaceae bacterium
AAAGGCACCGCGGTCTGTGAGAGTCAAATCGTCAAACTTGCAGCGGATACAAATTTTATTTCGTGCGGCTTCGCCGTCAGGCTGGTGAAAATCTTCTTCATCAACTCGAAAATATTCTTGATCGCGCGTACCAAAGACTAGTCGAAGCGCATCAACTATCGCGGTTTTACCGGTATCATTTTCTCCGACAATTGCGGTAAGTCCTGGCCTAAGTTCCAGAATGAGGGCTTTGTCGTTCTCCCCGAAAATCCTGAAATTCTCGATTTTGATTTCGGCAAGAAACATTTTTTCCCTCTTGTTTCCAACGCCACAATTTGAGGAGTTTCTGGTAGAGGCAGGCAAGTTCCGGATCTGTCAAAATACGGTCAACGTCGTCTCTTTCCCTAGTTTTCAGATCTTGCTCGTTCGTCTCATTATTGCTTGGCCACAACCAGTTCCAGCGCGACTGGAAGCCGCAAAAAAACGACATCAAATGCTCCTCAACATTGGCATGTATCTAATGCGCCATTGCATCCTCCAACCTATATCATCAGTATAAATATTATTCGAGCGTAATCCAGCAATACCGGCAGAATTTTGTTTTTGTTCGTTTTCGGTCCCATGCAGCTTCGAGCATCCGGAGACAGGTCCACCGATTTTGGGTTATGCGGAGTTGGAGTGGTTACGCATCCACTCTTGGGCACAAACGTGTACTAGCAAGCACCTCTGCAATTGATCATCGCGGAAGACTGAGCCTCGCCTGGCATGCCGTTATTTCCCACTGCTGCGGTAGACCTAGAGGCCTGCAATCTCGGGCCGTTGCATTATCAGCTTCATCGTAGCACATCGATGTTTCACACCACTAGGTCGGCCCGGCGTTTGACATTCTGAACAAGCAACAGCTGTAACGCCGATTTCCCTACCCCGCGCCCCGGTTTCGCAATGCGCCGCAAGTCGACGAATTAGGTTTGAATTTGAACTCAGATACGGGAAAGACGACAGCGACAGCAATCGACGGGTTTGCCAGTTGCACTAAGCCATTGACAAAACTGTTGAGGCGACGGCTTCGACAACTTCGACGGCTCATTTTTTAAAAAGGAATAAAATACTGGGGTAATACTCCTACGAGCCTCGGCCCAACCAAACGGACTGCCTCGTGAGCACCAAAAACTGGTCGCGAAATTCGATCCTGTGCTTACCCCATGCTTACCCGGTATCGGAAACGCTCTGACTGTGTTGATGTAACTAATTGAAATCACTGGCGACCCCGGCGCGATTCGAACGCGCGACCTCCAGATTAGGAATCTGATGCTCTATCCTGCTGAGCTACGGGGCCGTTGAGACGAGACCACGATCGGCATGTCGTCGATGTCGCTTTTAACAAATATCTTGGGGTGGCCCAAACTCAAGACTGCTGTGAAATTCTAAACAAAAGCACAAGACCAAAAAACACGCGCATCAGCACAAAATGAAGAAACTTCCATTTGGCAAGCTTGGTCATGACCAACAATCTTTGGTTGTTTTAATGTTGATGGGTGAAAAAGTCCTGGAAAATTTTTCACGGCCGCGAAGTAGCTTAGCAGAGTACACAGATATATTTTATCAATCTATTACAATGCATTATACTTCGTTTCGCGCACCGAAACTTTGCCAGCGCACAGATCTGTGGCTCCAAATATATCAAATTTATGCAATTTAAGATTGCATAACACGATTCATTTCAACATCATACGTTGATAGATGCGGCGGCGGTCTTAATGCTGATTCTCATTGCCGTTGGCCAACGACAGTATGCGTCATTTAGCGTTGAGAACCAAATAAGTCCGCACGCGAATTTACACCACCTATTCATTGCCTCGCACCATTTAAATTGGAAGAAATCTGATGACAGCAACTATTCGAATTGAATTCGTCCCAGTGCTTGGGTTCGGTCTGGACGGCCTCAACGCAAGTCATCTGCATCTGGTTTTCCAACCGAGCAACAGCACTGAAGATCAACAACACGAATGGTTCGTCATTGAAGGCGTCGTTAACTCAGGACAAGACACCCTCGGCGTTGAAGGTGGCTCAGGGGCACTGACGTTGGCTGATGCAAACAATGCGGCCACTCCCGAAGAACTCGTTGACAAAATTGGTACCCCTTCAAGCCGAGGATCGCGCATCCTGCCGTTTAACAGTGCTGAAACCGCATGGCTCGACATCACCCTCAACGGTCGCCAAATCGATCTCCAGGAATTGCCTTACAAAGCATTTGGTCAGTCCGCCGGAACGGCAACGATCAACTCAACATCTGTAATTGCCTCGCTGCTTTATTACGCTGGCCTTAACATCAACGATCATTTGCCAGCTGGCATTGGCCGTTCTCCAGGACGAACAACACTTGTCGGCCGCCCAGTCGGCGAAGAAATGCGGATCGTTGAAGACTTCACAAACCTGTTTGGTGGAAAGGGCGACGACATATTTTTCGGAACGGACAGCAGTTCAACTGAAAAATTCTTTGGTGGACAAGACAATGACATCTTCCGATTTTCAGGCGGTCCGGACGTTTATCACGGCGGCCACGAAGGCCTCGACTACGAAAACGATGGCATCGATACGGTTGACTACACGGATGTGAACCAAGCCATCATTCTAAAAAGCGATGTTTCAATTGCCCACAATCTCCCCGACTACATCGTCAAGACACCGGAAGGCGACGACAAGTTTTTCTCGATTGAGCGTATTCAGTGGGGCGATAAAAAAGACACGATCGAATTTGGGCCAGGTGTCGACGTTATTGAAGATGGAATCTACATCGATTTAAGAGGAGCCGACGCACCGGAAGGCGACGAATTTAGTCTTATCAACGAAAGTACCAACCTTGTTATAAATCGCTCGACCCAAACAGCACTTTGGATTCAAGCTGAAAGTGTGACCGATAACAAACTCGGTATCTATCTGGAATCTGCTGAAACCATCATAAGTGGCAAGGGTGACGATAGAATTTACGTCTCTGAAGGGCTGGTCAGGGTTGACGGTGGTGAAGGCGACGACCTGATCGATGCTCGTTTCGCTGAAGCGTTCTCTGAAAACAGTCCAGAGGGATATGATATCGAACTGCTCGGCGGTTCTGGCGATGATACTCTGGTCAGCGGCGCAGGAAAAACCTTTGCCGACGGCGGTGATGGTCAAGACACCTTCATCTTATCAGCTTTGTCGCAATCAGGCGGCGACACGGTCGAATTTGTAATCGATGGTGCTGACAATCGTGACGAGCTCTTTATTCCCTACAACTTCCTTTATTCCGAAACGTCGGGAACGTTCGAAGGATCTCCACTGTTTCAGGTCAAGGGTGCTGGCGATGAAGCAGACATTCTCGCTGACTTCGGAAACGTACCAAACACATCAATGTCATTTGAATGGCTGACTGGAGAACAACTCATCGGAACCTTCAACACCGTTGAAGGATTGATCGATTTCTCATCTTCAATCATATTCGAGATGAGCAACTCAGATCTCATTATTTCCGTCATACCGGGAACTGTGACACAACAAGATTTGTACGATGAAAACGGCGATCTCATAGACACCGCAGTGTTCTCACTACTTGATCAAGAACGACAAACAATCATTCGCGTTCTAGACTTCCAGCCCGGGGACTTAGGCATCAACTTCTATGACATTGGCGATGCTGTTGATATCGAAGTCAATGGTAACTTCGGTACGACTTACGAAAACTGGGACCAAGTTGTAGAGACTCTGACCAACAACGGTCAGCTTGATGCTGCCTTCGACGATGTGCGTCCAGATGCACCGGAATCCGATCCCAATGGCTACGATGATCCAGAAAGCGGAGGCTCTAGCGAAAACCCGACCGAGCATATTGTTGGGACTATAGCTGACGACATCATAACTGCGGTTGGCGTCGGCCGAAACAACATCGACGGCGGTGACGGCGATGACACGATAACGGGTGGATCACAAAACGATACGCTTGATGGCGGCGCGGGTGACGATCAATTATCAGGAGGCGATGGAAACGATTCATACAATGTCGACTCCGCTGGTGACACAGTTATAGAATTGGCAGGTGGGGGAAGCGATACAGTCACAAGCTCGGTCTCATATGGTCTCGACCTAAACATTGAAAACCTCATACTTGCAGGTAATGCTTTAACGGGTACCGGAAACTCGGAAAACAATTTGTTATTGGGTAACGCCGAAGCCAATACTTTGTTAGGCCTCGCAGGCAATGACACACTCATCGGCGGTGCAAATAACGACACACTCAGTGGTGGCGTTGGCAGCGATACTTACATTTTCAATACCGGGGATGGCAATGACACCATACAAGATTCAGGTGCAGCGCAAGACTTCGATCGGCTGGTTATCGGAGGCGGACTGACAGCTAACGATTTGAATTTTGTAAGGCTCTCCAGCAGCCCAGACGACATTACAATTCAGCTGTCTTCGGGTGAGAGCATCGTCGTCGAACAACAACTGTTAGGCGCAAGTTACGGCATCGATGAAATCGAGTTTTCGAATGGTGATACACTCGATCGCTCAGAAATAGACTTGCTCAGCAATGCCGCCGCCGTCGTCGCCAACGATCCACCCATCGCGGTTGATGATTTTCCTTTTGCTGTTTCTGAAACAACAGGAGTCGTTTTCGCGCAAACACTGCTTCAAAATGATAGCGATGCAAACGGTGACACCTTATCGGTCGTGTCGGTGCAGGACGTTGTTGGCGGAACGGCCATATTAAACATCGATGGAAATATCGACATCACAGCAGATGAGAATGGCGACGGCGTTGTTGACTTCATTTATACAATTTCTGACGGTAACGGCGGAACATCGACAGCACTTGCTACGGTTATTGTCACACCTGCCGACGATGCACCAACGGTCGAAATTGTAAATGGAACAAATAGCGCTGATGTGATTTCCGGAACGCCTGATGACGATGTGATTTACGCTGAACAAGGAAGCGATATCATAAATGGCGGTGATGGATCGGATATTCTCAATGGTGGCGCCGGTGCAGACGAACTTAATGGTGGTGCTGATCGCGACTATCTGTTTGGAGGAAATGGCATCGATCTCCTAAACGGTGATAATGGTGATGATAGTCTCGACGGCGGGTCTGGAGACGACGTTCTCAATGGCGGCACTGGCAACGACACCTTATTGGGAGGAAACCAAAACGACACGCTGAACGGCGAGTCTGGCAATGATACGCTCAATGGTGGGTTTGGCGCCGATATTCTCAATGGCGGAATTGGCCTAGATATCCTAAACGGCGATAACGGCAATGACGAACTCAATGGCGGAGATAACGACGACATACTCTCGGGCGGAAATGGTGCGGATCTTCTCAACGGCGATGCCGGAGCTGACAATCTGGACGGCGGATCTGGCGATGATGTGCTCAATGGCGGCGACGGGGACGACACTCTTGCCGGCGGAAACCGTCACGACACACTGAATGGTGATGCTGGAAACGATACGCTCAATGGTGGCTTTGGAGCCGATATTCTCAACGGTGGAATTGGTCTGGATATCTTAAACGGTGACAACGGAAACGATACGCTCAATGGCGGAGATAACGACGACATACTCTCGGGCGGTAACGGTGCGGATCTTCTCAACGGCGATGCCGGAGCTGACAATCTGGACGGCGGATCTGGCGATGATGTGCTCAATGGCGGCGACGGCAACGACACCCTTGCCGGTGGAAATCAAGCCGACACACTGAATGGTGATGCCGGAAACGATACGCTCAATGGTGGCTTTGGAGCCGATATTCTCAACGGTGGAATTGGTCTGGATATCTTAAACGGTGACAACGGAAACGATACGCTCAATGGCGGAGATAACGACGACATACTTTCGGGCGGAAATGGTGCGGATCTTCTCAACGGCGATGCCGGAGCTGACAATCTGGACGGCGGATCTGGCGATGATGTGCTCAATGGCGGCGACGGGGACGACACTCTTGCCGGCGGAAACCGTCACGACACACTGAATGGTGATGCCGGAAACGATACGCTCAATGGTGGCTTTGGAGCCGATATTCTCAATGGTGGAATTGGTCTGGATATCTTAAACGGCGACAACGGCAACGATGAACTCAACGGCGGAAACGACGACGACAACCTTTCAGGTGGAAATGGGTCAGACGTGCTCAACGGCGATGCCGGTTCCGACCACCTCGATGGGGGTTCGGGTTATGACACACTTAACGGAGGCGATGGAGACGATACTCTGGACGGTGGGCGCCAAGACGACTTTCTCAATGGTGGTACCGGTAATGACGTCCTCACTGGTGGAAATGGAGACGATCGGTTTGTCTTTGCCGCAAACTTCGGCCACGACGAAATCACTGATTTCCAAGACACGGCTTCAGTAAACGACGTGCTGGAATTCTCAAACACCTTGTTCGCCGACTACGTGGACCTTATGGCCGCTGCATCACAAATTGGATCAGATGTGGTCATCTCACTTGATCAAGACAACAGCGTCACTTTACGCAACACTCAACTTGGCACGCTTGATGAAGCTGATTTTTCTTTCGTCGCCTAGTTGCAAAGCGACTGGAATAAAAAACGACAGCGGGGGGCCTGGTCCTCGCGCTGTTTTTCTCTCAAAGAACACTTTTCCAACTCTGCCACCCTTGCACGCAAAGATTATTGAGGCGAAGATTTAACACCTTCTGTCGATGACCATTTGAGTTTGATGATTTCCTGTTGGCCGACCCATAACCCTGGCGCACCGTATTTAATGGCGAGATTTGCAGCTCTCCTTTTTCCAGCATTGCTGTTTTTTTCTATCACAAGTGTCATCATTCCCACCGAATTGGCCTCTGAACCAACGGCAATCGCCTGCAAAGGCCACGCTGGTGCGTTGCGTGGCGTGACAGGCGTTGTTGACGGAGAAACACTGTCACTTGATGATGGCAGTCAGGTCCGTTTGGTTGGCGCACTTTCGCCCCGCGCCTGGGATGGTAATACGGCTGTCGGAACGTGGCAGCCAGAACAAGATGCAATCGCCGCGCTAAAGACCCTGACCACCGGAAAGTCGATCCGGTTGTACGATCTTGATGGACAACGTCACGATCGCTATGGCCGCAGATTGGCGCAAGTCGATATAATTACGAACTCCGAAAATCAAAACGAGAATATTTGGCTTCAAGCTGAGATGATAAAGCGCGGTCACGCCCGCGCTTATGGACATCCCGGCAACCTTGCCTGCCTCTCTCAATTGCAAAAATTCGAAACCGTGGCGCAAGCAGCACGAATTGGGCTTTGGGCCAACGCTGCATATGGGGTTCGCTCGGCGGCCAATACCAACGAACTCAATCGCTATCTTGCCACCTACCAGCTCGTGTCAGGCACGATCACGGGTGTGACAAAACGAAAAAGATATACTTACTTAAATTTTGCACCTGGGCCATCCGGAGATGTGAAAAAACCTGCAAAGAATAAGCCTCCAGGCGCCAACGCGGATACGCCAACACCCAGTTGGCGAACCGATTTCACGATCTACATTCCAAGAAACAATATCGGCAAAGAGGGCGCCGCAATTTTCTCCAACGAGATTGTTGGAAAATCGATCATTGTCCGAGGATGGCTGGAAAACCGAAATGGCCCGGCGATCCAACTTCACGATATCTCTCAGATCAAATTCTTAAATTAAAAAAACCGCCCGACTGCAACAGCAATCAGACGGTTCTTTTTTATTGATAACCCAGACGGGCGGGACTTAAGGATTAAGCTGCCTTACTGGCTCCAGCCCCACCATCGGTATCATCGCTTTCTTCGTCTTTTGCGGCAGCGGCAGCTGCCTCTTCATTTGCTGTGCGCGTTTTTGCACTTTTCGACAAGATTTCGATGATGCGTTGAACGGCTCCGCGATCATCAATATTCTCAACTGCTGCCACTTCCCGCGCCATACGATCCAGGGCATCTTCGTACAACTGGCGTTCGGAATAAGATTGCTCAGGCTGAGCTTCCGAACGATAGAGATCGCGGACAACTTCAGCGATTGAAATCAAATCACCAGAGTTGATCTTGGCAATATATTCCTGAGCGCGTCGGCTCCACATCGTGCGCTTGACGCGTGCGCGACCTTTAAGAACACCCAACGATCTGGTCACGAGAGCTTCTTCTGCAAGTTTGCGCATACCAACGCTTTCGAGCTTGCCAGTTGGCACCCGCAACGTAAGTTTTTCCTTGTCGAAGTGAATCACAAACAACTCAAGTGAGATGCCAGCAATCTCTTGCTCTTCGATACCAATGATCCGGCCAACACCGTGTGATGGATAAACGATGCTCTCGTTGATTTTAAATCCATGCCTCTGACTAACAGGCTTTCTTGGGCCTGGAGGTGGCTGATCCTTTGGCGCTTCAATCACGGTTGCTTTGGCCTTTGCTGCTGTTGCTGCCTTTGATTTCCCGCCACCAACGGCAGCTGTAATTTTAGATCCAGATCCTGCCTTGCCGACAGACGCTGGAACCGCACGCTTAGCTGAAGCAGCAGACCGCTGTTTCGCTGCTGCTGCTGCGATAATATCTCTCGTCGTAAGCGCTGGCTTCTTGCTCGCCTTGGTCGACTTTGCGGCAGGCTTTTTGGCTGCAGCTTTTTTGGTAGCCGCTTTCTTTGCCACAGGCTTCTTCGCCGCTGCCTTTGCAACTGGCTTTTTGGCAGTTGTCGTTTTAGCCTTTGTTTTCACTGCCACCTTCTTTGCTGCAGGCTTCTTAGCAGCCACTTTCTTGGTCGCAGGCTTTTTCGCTACCGCTGCTTTCGCAGGAGCTTTTTTCTTAGCAACTGTTTGCTTAGCCGCCGCTGGCTTGCTTGCCTTTGCTTTAGATTTGGCAGAAGATTTCGTTGCAGCAGCCTTGCTTGCTGCCGCTTTTGTCTTTACCGTCCGCTTTGCGGGTTGCGTTTTTTTGCTTTGCGCCATTCGCGTCTATCACCTTCGTATTTACGCACACACTTCACGTTGTGATGTGGGGTAAATGTCTGCGTCCTGCAAATCGCTGGCCGCAAAAAAAACGCTGCGTGTTAACGTCAAAAAGCGTTAGCACAAGCGCTGCATACCCCGTATTGGCTCGATTTCTAGGAGAACTCGACCCTCAACGTGTCTCTACGAGTGGTTGTATCGACTGCCTAAAAGTTGACGATGCCTTTACACAGGCTATTGTTATGCCAACGTTTTATCTGTCTCATTCGATCAAGCTCAGATAATATACCCATTCTCACCACTGAGTGACATGCATAACACATTTTTCACCCTTTATGAAGGGCCTGAACAGTTAACACCATTCAATCGGTAAACGCGAAAGGGTCTACCGTGTGGAATTCACCGTTCAATAACCCCCTAAAGCAAGGGTTTCGTCTCGCCTTGTAGATACTGAAAAGTCAACATTTTTTCTTATAATTTTTTAATTCAAGCGGGCGTTCACGCCGAATTTTGTGCCGAAAGAGACCAAAAATCTCGTCTCAATTGAACAATGTCAACCATATCGCCGTCATAACGTGGTGATCCGATCAATCACCTTCGCCAGGCTCTGGTGAAAAGTACTTTTTGTACTTATCATCTTCATTCTTGAACTTTTCAGCATCTGCAGGAGCGGGCTTCATGGCTGTGATATTTGGCCATTTATCGGCATACTCACGATTTAGCTCAAGCCATTGCTCAATGCCTGGCTCGGTATCAGGCTTGATGGCATCGACCGGACATTCTGGTTCACACACACCACAATCGATGCATTCATCCGGATGGATGACCAACATGTTTTCACCCTCGTAGAAACAATCGACAGGGCAAACCTCAACACAATCCGTGTGCTTACATTTAATGCATTTCTCATCGACGATGTATGTCATCGGTTCTTTTCGGCTCCGTTAGCTTCAAACAGCAATCAAACGACACTGCCGTTTTATTGCTCAGTCGAGTTCCTGAGGTGAGACTTATCCGATTCCTCTTGTTCCCAAACATTGAGGCAGGCCTTATACGGGTCCGGCCTATTTGGCTCGTGAAACGCTCACTGATCGTTAATTGATTTGCGCAACCGGTCGGTAAGACGTCGCTCTCGTTTCGTTGGCCGTCCGCTTCCTGGCTCTCGCAATGCTGCCGCTGTGACGGGTGGGCGATCAACAATCGATACGTTAGCGCGACCTCTCCCCTTTGACATGGGCGGAACTGGAGCTGGTGTCAAATCTTCATAGAGCGTGAGCGCTTCTGTCGCTGGTCCGCGCCGAACTCCAAGTTGGCAAACGCGCAGAATTCGGACCCGACGGGCAACGGTCGCTGTTATAACATCACCTGCACGTATGAGCTGGCTGGGTTTGGTTGCTTTTGCTTTGTTGACGCGAATTTTTCCGGCCGCCACCAAGGCCGATGCAAGCGTTCGTGTCTTCGCTACCCGCGCAAACCACAACCACTTATCAAGCCGCTGCGTTTGCTGGCTACTGCTGTTATCTCCTGGCTCCAACTTTTCAGGCAACGCACGCATGTCTCAAGAACTCTGCCCTTCTTTTTTCTTACCAAGACTTTCTTTCAACGCACCCAGCGCTGCAAAAGGCGAATCGGGATCGGGGCCCTTTCGACCTTTTTTGTCTGGACCTGATTGATGCACCTTCGGACCACGGCCACCACCGCCTGCCTCAGCGCGCTTGTCATCACGCCAAGACTTTTTACCTTTGTTATCTGCACTTTGACGCCGACGACCGCGTGCACCCTGCCCGTCCGAAGCTGATTTTGCACCAGCACCGGCACTCTTCTTGCCACGGTGTATTTGCTTGCCGTTCGCAGCCCCATCGCGATCACCACCAGCTTCAACCGTTTTGTCAGAACCCTCACCAGATTTACGAACACGTGAATTCGGACGGCGATTGTGCCCGCCACGATTGCGCCGCTTCGGTCGCCAAATTTCCTCGTATTGCTCTTCAGGCGGTGCCGATTTGTCTTTGTCGACGTCATCACAGGAAGCCTGTGTTGTCTCCGCTGCTGTGTTTGGCTCAGATAGCTGGGCTTCGTCAGATATCGCAACAGGACTTGCAGCACCACCTTCTTGCGATTGAGATTCTGGTGACTGAGGGCCGTCCTCGGTCCTGGTCTGTGAAACTTGTGTCTCTGTTTCGATCTTGTCCGTGGAAGGGATGGCGTGTGGTCCTGAGGGCACTTCTGCTTCAGTTTTAACACCTGTGCTGGTTTTATCATCGGGCGATTTAACTTTGCGCCGTTCGGCATGAAATCCCAATGTCTTGAGGACGTGCCCCAACTCTTCCGGCGAGCAGCCAAGTATGGACATCATGTCAGGCGTGACTTTGAATGCACCCTCGCCGGTTGCACCCAATGGTGGCTCTGCTGCCTGAACCGCCTTATCGCGACGCCAGGCCAACAAAGGCCGGATCAGATCCGCCAGACGTTCCAAGATATCCAATCGCACGGCACGCGGCCCACACAAATGATACCCAAAAGCACGATAGTAATCTTCATTGACGTTTTCTGGCGCGGCAACGGACGTTAGTCCGGCACGCGGCAATTCAGGTAACGCGTTAAAATCAAATCCCGGTTCGCCGCTGGCCTGCTTCAGCGCCCACAACGTTGCAGACAATTCAGCTGCAGCGGGCTTCAACAATAGCGGAAAATAAACATTGAATGCGCCGAAACGAACGCCATACTTGCGCAACTGTGCGCGCGCAGTTTGATCCAGTGCCTTGATATCGTTGGCAACAGAATCGCGTTTTAAAACGCCAAGGTTTTCTTTGAGTTGAAATGCAATTCCGCGCGCCAACCCTTCGACATCTTCAGCTTGGCTCAACTCAACCAATGGCTTTAGACGCTCTGCGATAATTTCTTTGATCCAGCTGTCGAGGCGGGTTTGCACGCGCTCCTTGTCTGGAGACGACATATGCTCATCAGAAAGAACGCGAACGAGCGGTGTCAACAAATCATCACCAGCTTCGACACGGCCAATTTCTTCGTCGCGCCACATGACATGGCCATCGCGACGCAGCACAATGTCTTTTGTTTTGGCCGCCGAAACGCGACGACATCTCATCGAAATTTCGCCCACTAAGACTTGTGCTGCAGCATTGCGGGCAGCGCGACCATGAATGCCCTCACCTTCCGCATCAGGGGTATAGCGAAAACCGCGAATACGGCCGACAAAGTGTTCTTCAACTTGAATCGCACCATCATCGGCAATTTCAGCCGTTAGCTCGTCTTTGTCTCGCATACCCTTCATCAAAGCACTCGTTCGCTTGTCTACAAAACGCTGCGTCAAACGCTCATGCATCGCGTCTGACAACGTATCCTCAATTTCCCGCGTTCGCTGTTGCCAGTGTCCGGGATCTTCAAGCCAATCAGCACGGTTTGACACAAACGTCCATGTGCGAATGTGTGCCAACCGCGTGGCCAAGGTGTCGATATCACCATCTGTACGGTCTGCAAACGCAACCTGCTGAGAAAACCAATCTTCTGGAATTCGCTCGTTTGGCCCAAGTAAATACTTATACACTTTGCCAACGAGCTCGGCGTGGGCCTGGGCAGAAATCTTGCGATAATCAGGAATTTGGCAAACATCCCACAATTTTGCGACCGCAGCAGGAGCAATCGCTTTATCGGTGACTTCCGGGTCCCGGCACACCGATTCCAAGGCAATGACATCATCTGCACTGCGCGCGCGGACCAAGCGCGGTTCGTCCGGCATTTGCTTCAAGCTCTCTTGCAAATGCCCAAGCGTCGTGAAATCAAGTTTTCTATTGCGCCATTGCAGCAGCCGACACTCTTCGAAAGTGTGGGTTTCAAGTTGCTCAATAAGCTCAGGGTCAAATGCGTCCGCGCGCCCGGTGACACCGAACGTACCATCGTTGAGATGGCGACCCGCACGACCAGCAATTTGGCCAAGTTCAGACGGCGTTAGGCCACGATGGTTTTGACCATCGAATTTGCTCTTTGCGGAAAAGGCCACGTGATCGACATCTAGGTTCAAACCCATCCCAACAGCATCTGTTGCGATTAAGAAGTCAACGTCACCAGATTGATAAAGTTCGACTTGTGCGTTGCGGGTGCGCGGCGACAAAGCACCAAGCACAACGGCTGCGCCGCCTCGCTGTCGGCGAACCAATTCAGCAATGGCATAAACTTCACTTGCTGAAAATGCGACAATGGCAGAGCGCGTAGGCAAACGCGTAATCTTCTTCTCGCCTGAATAAGTCAACTTAGACAGCCGTGGCCGCGTGATAAAATTCGCACCTGGGATCAATTCGGAAATCGCACCACGCATGGTTTGTGAACCAAGCAATAATGTTTCCGATTGCCCCCGCGCGTTCAATAAGCGATCTGTGAAGACGTGACCACGATCGGGATCTGAGGCAAGTTGGACTTCATCAATGGCAAGAAAATCCACATCGATATCGCGCGGCATTGCTTCAACGGTGGAAACCCAGTAACGGGCACGCTCGGGCTTTATTTTTTCTTCACCCGTGATCAATGCAACGTTGCCGACACCAACACGCTTACAGATTTTATCGTACACCTCGCGCGCCAACAATCGCAGTGGCAAGCCAATCATGCCACTTTGATGACCGACCATCCGTTCAATTGCGAGATGGGTTTTTCCGGTATTCGTGGGCCCAAGAACCGCTGTGACGTGACGAATGCGAGTTTCGAGGTCGCTCACCATACTTGTTCATCTCCTGAACGTCCTGGAGCATGTAGATTTGCAATCCTCGCGCAAACTCAACCAAACCACGCTCCGGGTCTTTTTGCGTAATATTTAATACTTCTGGCATCGCAGAGGCGACCGGCGAGATCAAGGCTTTGGCTGAGAATTAATTTGTATCAACACGTTTTAAATCAGTTGCATTAAAACGCATGCACAAAAATGGCTGGGTGAGGTGTTGTCAACCTCACCCAGCCATAAATTTCTCATTTTGCTGACGGTCGCCCAAATCAGCCTGGCCAATTTAGCCTGGGATGAAGCTGGCCAATACTAGGAATTTAAGGATCAGCGTTTTGCTGAAATCAATTGCCCACTATCGTTTCCACGCACGTGCAGACTTTTCGAAGTCAATCGTGCTGTCCCAGCAATGGTTGGAATGCGAATTTCATGCGGGACCATGAGGTTGGCGTCACGTACAGGGCGCAAAACAATCTCGATATCACGTTCGTTGGCCATCGCAATCGTTGCGCTATCAGGTACGTAACCAGCTATCGGTTGATAGCGAACTTGACATACGAACCCCACTTGAGCTTTGGCACCGCGAATTGCTGGCAATTGTTCCTGCCCCTTATAAGCGAGCGCCAGATTAAACCGCTGCTTGCCATCAAACACCGGAATTGTCATTGCACATGGGTTGCGCCCAGGGGCTCTGGTCATGGCCATCACGGCTGTCAGCGGATCAACGACCTTCTTGAGATGTTTGCGCTCTAATGGGACTTCACCGGGTTTTGGCGGCATCAGCGGGCGCATCGAAAAGCTTGTCACTTCATGCTTGCCAAAACCCATTTTGACAGTGCCAGCTTTCTCTTTGCTTCTGAAATTGAAGCTATAGTCTGACGGTTGTGGTTTGTTACCGTGAACCCGGCCAGCGGACTTTGTCAGTCCGCGCCACTCAATAATACCAAGCAGGGCCGAGATGTCGGCATGCCCGGTGAGGCGATAGCCTTCAGGAGCAACATCCGCCTTAAAGCGGAACGAACCGATATCGAACCCATTGAATGTGATTTGATAATTCGCCGTAACGCTGTCTGGCCAGCTGGTTACTGGCGCCGCCGTTGCGGTGTCGTGGGGTGCTGCTGCGATACCACAGGCAACGACGAGGCCAAATAATGTTGACCCAAAACGCTCCGCAAGGGCGGTGGTCTGATATTTCATTACGCAACTCTCTTCCCAACAAACTTGGGATACTCAAACCGACCGACATGGCAGGTTTTGGACTAAACTATGTTTGTCAGGATGCCTTTGCAGGGTTAACAAATCTCAAAGATGCGGCAGATTTTGGCTCAGCCGACGCGATTGGGCACACTTATGAGTGCCGGTCCCAAGCTCTTGGCGAGAATGAAAAGGGCCACTTGGAAGCCCCACACCACCTCCGCTTTGAGCCTGGTGGGAGAGAAATCAGGCGATCTTGGCTAAGAGATTGAGGCTGCAACGCTGCCCCGTGACATCGAGACCGTCAAAAAGGCCGAATTGGAGCGGAGATCACCTTGACGCCAAGGTCCCAGCTCCGGTATAGCCTGGGCTCTGTTGCGATATGGATTTTCGACTTATCGCCGTTCAATTTCCAAATTGAATAATTGAGATCGATCGACCGCGCGCCTGAGACCGGCAGCGCAGTAGGAGCAAGAATTATGACACGTCAATGTGAGCTCTCTGGCAAGCTGCCTCTGTCCGGGCAAAACCGAAGCCACGCTGAAAACAAGTCCAAGCGTAAATTCCGCCCAAATTTGTGTAACGTCACACTGATCAGCGAAATCCTTGATCGCAGCTTCCGCCTGCGTGTTTCGGCCCATGCACTGAAAACTGTTGAACATCGTGGCGGCCTTGACGCTTACCTTTTGAAAGCTGGCGATTACGAACTTTCAGATCGTTGCTTGAAAATCAAACGTGACATCAAGAAAGCCAAAGCACAAAAAGACAGTGAAGCCGCTGCCGCTTAATTTGGTTTTCAGTTCCACAGAATTAAAACGCGTTGGTCAAGTTCGACCAGCGCGTTTTTTCTTTTATCACACAACACATGCACGTTAGTTGCGAACTGCCTTGTCGGACGGGCGCTGCCAAAGAAACTGCAGCAAAAGCGTCCGTTGTAAAAGCGAATTAAAATTATCATCCGACAACAACGTCAGAATTGTTCCGCCATTTGGTCCCTTATGAACTGCAAGACCTTCTAAATTATCGATCTCTTTGGTGAGATTGGCAGCCATGAGGACTTTGCCAGCAATAAGAGTATCTGGCCGCAACGCCTTTGCAGAAACATATCGTAGACGCACCTTCAAACCTTCAAGCCAACGAAACCGGCGCTCCAAAAGAATAACACCACCGTCCTCAAGAGCTGCAACATCCGTGATGTCGTAACCATCGATATTCTTCAGCTTGAACGAACGTGGTTTGCCAGAATGCCATAGCCAACCGCGAAGATTTCCGTTGCGATCGGGCAGCCGCTCTGCAATCGCCAACAATGCACCACGGTGGCGGCCTTTCAACTTTGTGATGGCTTCAAAACCTTTCATGCCACGAACACTGTTGCGAATCTTTTTCGGCAGTTTCACATACCGTTTCGGCGCCAAAACACCTTTTGGACCGATTGGAAAGATGCCGATACGATGCAACTGTTCAAAAGCAATCATCAACTGACCGCGCTGCAAAGTTCCCGATGCCAAGGTCACCGCTTCTGCATCACGATAACGGTTGCGACGCAGGGATTTGCCATTTAACGCCTTAAGTGGACCAATACGTGCCGATGTCACAGCATCCGGACGCCCATCGCGGTAATTAAGCTTGGCGGTGAGCCACAATCCCGCGTCCGAAATTGCAACAAACGATTGGCCGCCATTCGATATCGTCAGCCCTGACCAGCCGCCAAAGTATTTCGACTTCGAGGTCAGAACACCGCCGCCGATCCACTCAAGCTCTCCAAAATGAGTAACGTCGCTGCGCACTTTGTCGAAACCAACCAGTGGCGAATACTCAATTTTGATGGATTGAGGTTTGAGTTTGCGAGGATTGGGCTTGGCCAGCGCATCTCCAACACCAATCGCCGTCAACATACCAACCATCAAGAACGCGCCAACTCTTGTCCCAACGACCATTAACTTGCTTGGCATATACTTAGACGGACGCGCGTTGTCGGGATTTGTGTTTTGCATTACGACCTTTGCCCTGGGACTGGCGATCAGCCTTTTCTTCAAACATCTCAACCAACTTCTCCGTCATGGCGCCTGCAAGTTCAGTCGGATCGGTAATCGTAACCGCGCGCTTGTAATAGCGCGTTACATCGTGACCAATTCCAATTGCAATCAATTCGATCGGTGAATTGTCCTCAATTTCAGCAATCACTTGGCGCAGATGGTTCTCCAGGTAGATTCCGGCATTTGCAGACAGCGTCGACTCGTCAACTGGAGCACCGTCAGAAATCATCATCAAAATGCGGCGTTGCTCGGGCCGCGCTAACAGCCGCGAATGTGCCCACGTCAGAGCCTCGCCATCGATATTCTCTTTCAAAAGACCTTCACGCATCATCAACGCCAACGACCGCCGGGACCGGCGTATCGGCGCATCGGCTGTTTTATAGATGATGTGGCGCAAGTCATTTAGGCGACCGGGCTTTTCCGGTTTTGCGGCACTCAACCAAGATTCTCGCGACTTGCCACCCTTCCAGGCCTGCGTTGTAAAGCCGAGAATTTCGACCTTCACACCGCACCGCTCCAACGTTCGCGCGAGAATATCAGCACAGCAGGCTGCCACCATGATCGGCCGCCCACGCATCGATCCTGAGTTGTCGATCAACAACGTCACGACGGTATCGCGGAAGTCGGTTTCTCGTTCCCGCTTAAACGATAGCGGTGCCATGGGGTCGATCACGATCCGCGTCAGGCGAGAGACGTCAAGTGCACCCTCTTCCAGATCGAAATCCCAACCGCGGTTTTGCTGCGCCATCAAGCGGCGTTGTAACTTATTGGCCAAGCGGGAGACGACTGCAGATAAATTTCGCAGTTCTTTATCGAGAAACCCCCGCAATCTTTCCAGTTCTTCCGGCGTCGATAAATCGTCTGCCAGAACCTCTTCATCAAACGCGCGCGTAAAAACGTTGTAACCATGCCCTTTCGGGTCATCGAGGACGGACGAATTAGGTTGCCAGGAATCCTCCGGAGCCTCGTTCTCACCCTCGCCCATCAGCTCGGATTCATAATCCTCCGGTGACGATTCTTGCGCATAAGCTTCTTGTTCTTCAGGATTGCCTTCTGTTTCCGTCTGTTGATTTTCGGATTGATCGTCGCCTTCACCCTCACTGTCATCAGGACTTTCGTCGCTTTCTTGATCGCCCCCCTCCGGATCGATCTCGGTGTTCTCGTCATTCTCACCATCAAGATCGTCGTCTGTCTGCTCTGGGCTAAGATCAAGTACGTTCAGCAAATTACGTAAAACGCGGCCAAACGCTTCTTGATCTCCAACAACGTCGTCGAGTTCATCGAGAACGGGTGCGGCACGCTCTTCCAACCAAGGGCGCCATGCCTCAACCAACCCTTTGCACTTCGCCGGAGGCTTAGCTCCCGTCAGGCGCTCACGAACGAGCAAGGCGAGTGCTTCATCAAGTGGAGCATTTTCGCGATCTTGAACCGTCTCATAGCGACCGTGCGAATATTGTTCCTCGAGTTTCGCTTCTATGTTTTGTGCAACGCCATCCATCTTCTGGCAACCAAGTGCCTCGACGCGCGCGCACTCCACCGCCTCAAACACTTCGCGTGCATGGCCTTCACTGGGACTGAGTTTTCTATGCAGTTTTTCATCATGACATGCAGCCTTCAATGAAAGACTGTCTCCCCAACCACGGATGGCGGCGATCTCACGAGCAACCGGGCGACGCGATGGTTCTGGCAGGTGAATACTTTTCCCGTGAATGTGGGGCACACCGGAACCGAAAGTCACGACGGTCTCGCCATCGGCCGACATTGCCCGCACGCAGGCTCTCACTGCACGCTTTAGGGGTTCGGCAGCTGGCTCACCTTTTTTTCTGTTTTCAGACATCGGGCCTCACTAGCCGACCAGTCGCCTCATAACACGCGTGCGCTCGTGACTAAAACAGCGCGACATTCGCAGTACTCTCTGGCAAATCATCACCGAAAGAGCGTTGATAAAACTCCGCCACGACGGGGCGTTCCAACTCATCACATTTGTTGAGGAACGTGACACGGAAGGCAAAACCAACGTCACCAAATATTTCCGTGTTTTCAGCCCAGGTCATGACAGTCCGTGGGCTCATGACCGTCGAGATATCTCCGTTCATGAAAGCATTGCGCGTCAAGTCGGCAACGTTGACCATGTTGGAGACCATCTTGCGTTTGGCTTCGTTCTTGTTGAACGACTTAACTTTAGACAAGATGATATTTGCTTCATCATCGTGCGGCAGATAATTCAGCGTCGTCACAATCGACCACCGGTCCATCTGGCCTTGGTTGATCTGCTGGGTGCCGTGATAAAGACCAGACGTATCACCCAAACCAATGGTGTTTGTCGTTGCAAACAATCGAAACGCTGGGTGTGGACGAATAACTTTCGTTTGATCGAGCAAAGTCAATTTGCCCGAAACTTCAAGAATACGCTGGATGACAAACATCACGTCGGGACGACCCGCATCATATTCATCGAACACCAAAGCCGTATTGGACTGTAGACAGTACGGCAATATTCCTTCGCGAAATTCCGTGACCTGTTTGCCATCTTTTAAAACAATGGCATCTTTACCAACCAAATCAATGCGGCTGACATGACTATCGAGGTTGATACGGATGCAGGGCCAGTTGAGGCGGGCCGCAACCTGCTCGATATGAGTTGATTTACCGGTCCCATGGTAGCCTTGCACCATGACGCGGCGATTGTGTTTGAATCCTGCAAGGATTGCCAGGGTTACATCTTTGTTGAAAAGGTAATCTGGATCGACATCTGGCACATGCTCCTCAGAATTGGTGTAGGCCGGAACGACAAGATCGCTATCGATCCCAAACACGTCGCGAACAGACACTTCTGTATCAGGCATTAAATGTGGGGCAGACCCGGCAGCCATTTTGCGTTCAGCAGGCATTATGTATTCACTCAGTCGTTGATTGGTCAGTCGAGATGCTGGATTGATGAGGTTCAAGCGTTGCACCTGAGCCCGTCGACGAATTAGCGTTATTGCTGAGATCCGCGTTCGCATCAATCAGCGATCTTGCCCCTCGAAAGCCCCTTGACTTCCCAAAGACCATTAAAAACGAGCCGGTCGCGAAATTAAACCATTCCGGCGGTTTTTAGGTAATTATAGGCTTGGATGATTTCGCGCAACTTGTCTTCAGACCCCTTATCGCCACCGTTGGCGTCGGGGTGGTGCTCTTTCACAAGTTGTTTGTAGCGCGCTTTTACATCGTCCTTACTCGCCGTTTCAGGCAAGCCCATTGCATCGAAAGACTTCTTCTCGAGTGGACGAAGTTTACGCCGACGCGCCTTGCCTTTTGTTCGAGCGGCCTTTGCCTTAGCCGCTCGGTAAGCGGCAAAACTGCTATTTACCTCTGATTTTTCAGACGTTTTCTTCTTTTCACCGCTCTCATTCGAGCCAACTTTCCAGGTTGGACGGTGACCTGTACGGGCGTCCCGTTGGAAATCCTGGATCTGTGAATCCGACATCCCATCGAAATAGTTATAAGACGCGTTGTACTGACGCACATGGTCAGCGCAGAAGTAAAAAAACTCGCCGTCGCGCCCGCGGCCCATGGGTGCACGATGCTTGGCTTGTTTTTCACACCCCTTCCATTGACAACCAGTTTGGGGGATATCCTCTGGATCAGGTTGCGCACGGGCTGGCCGCTTGCGCTTTTTTGAGACGCGGATCGAGTCGAAATATTTAGATTCGAGTTTCATTGCCTAAACTATGGTTGCTCGCTTTTAATCATTCAAGCCACAACAGAGAGGTCGCCTGTCGAGAGTGCCCATTGAGCAATACCCTATAACGACAGACCATGCACTCGTGCAGCGGCCAACGTTGGACTATAACATCTTTCGCTAAGAATTAGGTAAATAACGATGTCTATCGAAAACGAAATGCGACAAAAATTGATGATGGAATTGGAGCCAACACGTCTTGACATCGCCAACGAAAGCGAATTGCACGCTGGACACCGATCGTCCCCCGGGACCGGCGAGAGCCATTTCCGTATTTTGATCGTATCCGACAAGTTTATCAACAAAAACCGGGTTGCACGCCACCGCATGGTCAACCAAGTGTTGGCAGAAGAACTTTCTGGACGTATCCATGCCTGCGCCCTGCAAACGTTTGCACCCGGCGAAGACATCAACTAACGCCACACCTGCGTTTGTGTGTCTAGCTGACAACATTCGTCTGCTCGTCTCTTTCAGGTCTTTCAGGCGAAATTCGCAATGCAGTAATCTTGTTGCGGTTTTTTCTCAAGATCTCGAACCGATAGCCGTAAAACGTAAATGCCTGCCCTGGCTCCGGGATTGTCTCAGCCTCATGTATCACCAAGCCTGCAACGGTGGTTGCTTCATCATCGGGCAACGACCAATTCATGTGACGGTTGAGATCTCGAACCGGCAGGGTCCCATCAACGTTCACCGTCCCATCGGCCTGCACACGAATAGCCGCATCAATTGTGTCATGTTCATCGGCAATCTGGCCGACGATTTCTTCAAGAATATCTTCCAGTGAAATCAAACCTTGCACTTCACCGTACTCATCCACGACCAGTGCCATGTGCGACTTCTGCTTCAAGAATTGATTGAGTAATTCTTTCAAGCTGGTGGTATCGGGAACAAACCAAGGGTCAGACATAATCTCGCTGACATCGAGTTTTGCCACCTCCCAATTGCACGCGCCCAATGCCAAAAGAACGTTGCGTGTGTGCAAGACGCCAATGATGTTTTCCGGTTCATCTTTCCAAACCGGTAGGCGCGTATATTGCGACCTCAAGACCGCATCGACGATTTCTTGCGGAGGCTGATCAGCATCAACTGTCTCCATCTTGGTGCGGTGAACCATGATATCGAGAACTTGCAAATCACCAAGATCGAGCACGCCACCAAGCATTTCGGCATCATGACGCGCGACACCACCCTCGATCGTCTGCAGGGCAATCGTACCGCGAATTTCGTTATGAGCGGCCAGGATATTGGCATCATCATCTTGCGTACCCGGCGTCGCGCTTAAAATACGACTGACAATCATCTCCGTTGCAGCGGTGACCGGTCTCAAGATCACGATCAACCACTTCATGATTGGCGCAACAGCCAGAGACATTCGATCTGGGTAAGCCATTGCGTATGTCTTTGGCAGGACCTCGGCAAAGATCACAACAAGCATTGTCAAAATGATCGTGGCGTAAGCGACACCGACGTCGCCAAATAACCCAATAAGCAAACTAGTCGTCAAAGATGAGGCAAGAATGTTGACGAGGTTGTTTCCCAATAACACCGTACCAATAATTCTTTCAGGGGTCGCCAAAAGCCGGTTCACGAGTCCGGCTCGTTTGCTGCCCTCTTGCTCCATCGCGTGCATACGTGCCCGCGACACAGCCGTCAGTGCTGTTTCAGAGCCAGAAAAAAAGCCTGAAACCGCCAACAACACGATTACGGCTATAAGTGTAAGAACGATTTCTATCGACATTGCGGTTTTAGCTTCACTTCATAAGATAGAAAAACTGAGAATTTAGAATAATAATTGGGACATACAAAAGCTCGCTCAAAGGCCGTCCAGCTTCAGCAACTCAGGCTCTGCTTGCCAAAACCTGGCTCAAAAATTTGCACACAGCGTTTCGGTCGACGTCCTTTGCAACAAAGGTATCACCAATGGCGCGTGCAAGAACAAACGTTAGCTCACCATCACGTACTTTTTTGTCCTGGCCCATAATATCAACCAACATCTCAACGTCGGCTTCGTCATCGCCAGGAATGTCACTGATCCGTGTTGGCAAGCCAACAGCCTTTAAATGAGCCTCAGCTCTTTCGGCTGTGCCAGCCGGCGCATAGCCCAAGTTTTCGGAAAATTGCAGTGCGAGACACATGCCAATAGAGACACCTTCACCGTGTAGTAAGCGGTCAGAATACCCCGTCCACGCCTCCAATGCATGTCCAAATGTGTGACCAAGGTTTAACAACGCGCGATCACCGGCTTCTTTTTCATCTCGCACGACGATGTCGGCTTTGGCCGCCACGCTGGTTTCAATAGCTTTTGTCAACGCCGCCAAGTCATTGCCAAAAACGCCCGCGTGGTGATCTTCAAGCCAAGTAAAAAAATCAGCGTCCCCCAATAGACCGTATTTTGCGACTTCTGCGTAGCCAGCACGCATATGGCGATCTGTTAAGGTCTGCAACACATCGGTATCTGCAAGCACAAGGCTTGGCTGATGAAACGTTCCGATAAGGTTCTTACCCTGAGGTGTATTGATACCTGTCTTTCCACCGACGGAGCTGTCGACTTGCGCCAACAGTGACGTTGGAATCTGAACCAGGCGCACCCCACGTCGCAAGATGCTCGCGGCAAATCCTGCCAGGTCTCCCATCACGCCACCACCGAGCGCCACGACAAAGTCGCCGCGCTCAAGTCCCATCGCCAGCAATTGTTCACACAATGGCGCGAGCTGAGAAAAGCTTTTGCTGGCCTCGCCGGCGGGCAGCACTATGGAACCCTTATGACGCGCTTCAGTTTTTAACGCAGCCTCAACGGTCGCCAAATGGTGCTTAGCAACGTTTTCATCTGTAACAACACCACAACGCCCCTTGCCAAGTCGCGTCGCAATCAATCGACCCGTCTGCTCCAAAAGCCTCGGACCGATCAACACATCGTACGCGCGATCTCCAAGCGCAACGTGAACCGCCCGTGCCTCGATGGGTTGAGCGGCATGTGAATGAACTACAGTTGGCATCTGATCTCTTTTTTAGTTAAGCGGCCTCGAAAACTTGGCGACTGTTTAGAGCTTCGTCCCGTCAGAGGTTGATCTTAACCCCCAGCGCCAAACTCAGGTCTTGCGACAAACATACAATCCGCCCCTAACATTAACTGATCTTCGACATATTTGTCAGTTTTGACTTTAATTGCTGGATTATTTCGCCAACAACTTCGTCATGTGGTCCGTCGCGGCTTTCGACTGCAATATCAGCTTTAGCGTAAATCGGGCTGCGTTCTTCGAGAAGATCACGCATGATTTTCTCACGATTGCCGCCCTGTAAAAGTGGACGCTTGTCACCCCGGCGTCCAACCCGACGCATTAGGATGTCGAAGTCTGCCTTTAACCAAACGGATATGCCAACTTCGCGCACCCGCGCGCGTGTTTTTTCATTCATAAATGCACCACCTCCTGTTGCCAGAACTTGGCGTCCTTGCGACAGCAGGCGGTCAATCACCAGCCGTTCTCGATCACGGAAAAATTCTTCACCCTGATCGGCGAAAATTTCAGAAATCTTCATTCCGGCCGCTTTCTGAATTTCGTCGTCAGCATCGACAAACGGCAATCCCAGACGGGCGGCAAGGCGGCGACCGACAGCAGACTTTCCACAGCCCATCATTCCGACCATCACGATCACGCGGCCGTCTAGGGCCTTTAATAGATCTGAGCAGTCAGAACGTGCCGATTTTTTGGTCATTATGCTTTCTTCAATGGATAGCTTCGATTTAAAGCCGGTCTTATCAGACAACGAGATCGACGTCCTAAGCTTATTTTTGGCACAACAAGAGCCAATTCAACGCCTCCAATTATACAGGTCTTAACCGGAAATCGAATGTCTCGGCGAATATTTGCAGTATGGGCCACAATTGGTTACTCAGGCACAGGCAGATCTGCAAATTTATTCGCCACCACCATGATACAACGTTTGTTGATTTTCAGTCGATAAGTCGGCGCTAGAGCATCATCCGATCTGTCAGATTTGCTGGGTCAATTCACAGACGGGTTAAAGATGTTCTAGAATCATTACGGTAGAACACGTAATTCGATCACTTGATCGGATATTGCTCTCGCCATAATACCGCCCGGTATGAATTTGAATATGATAACAGGAGAATGACACCAATATGCCAAGTCTCTTTCGCTTTCTATTCACGGTCGGTGTCCTTGGGGGCTTTGTCTTTGGCGGTCTTTACATACTGGCAAGCTATTTTGAACCAGAACCCCAGAGCGTGGAGCATTCCATCTCCGGTGTAAAAATTCGCAAGGAATAGCAGGTAAGCTCGTTGATCAGGTTGTTCTCGTTCCCAATCTGCGCCGTTTTATGTGGGACAGTCGCGCCCCAAACAACCTCGGCGATCCAATCCGTCAATACCCTTCCAAGCGCTGGCCAAGCCACATCACGACCCCTAATTTTGGCTCAACAAAGCACCAACGCCCCACGTCGAGATGATGCTTGGCAGCCACCGGCTGATGAGACAAGCAGGCGCCCGCCGAGCGAGAGCCAGCGGTCAGAAGTTGACACTGGTTCAAACCGCGATTTGGTCGAACGTGATGAACTTGCCCCAATTGGTGAGGGCGACGAGCCTGATACGTCTCCAACTGCCAGATATGATCAAAACGGGGAATTCAGCACAGGTGGTTTCACGGGAAACATTTGGCAAGGGCTCGATGTCGATACAGTCGAAACGCTTTTGAACGAAATCAAACCACCACCACGCTCACCAGCACTCCATAGCCTCTGGCGCAAGACGATGACGGCCAATTCGCCCCCTCCAACTGGTCGGTCAAGTGATGCTTTCGCTGCCGTCAGAGCACGCGCCCTCTATCGTGCCGGACTTTTAAGGACGCTCTCTGACTGGTTGAAGAACCGTCCACAATCTCGAAATGGTGTTGCCCAATCTGTTCTCACGTTGTTTGAGGCAAGCGCCGATCTTGGGCTTGGCAATGACGAATTGGCTTGTCGTGCAGCACAGAAACTTTCGGGCTCCGCCAGTTCTTTGCCCGATGCGCTGAAAGGCGATGCAATTTTAATTACAGGTTATTGTGCCGCCGCCAACGGCAATACAGCTGCTGCTGGGCTTGCTGCCGAATTGGCGAGCGAAGCTGGACTGCCAGACTCAGAAGGATTGTCGACGTTGCGCGCGATCGCTGCTGCAACAAAGCCGACTTTGAATACAACTGTCGGCCGACTAACACTTATCGATTACCGAATTCTGCAAGCTGCAGATGCTCGGCCAAAATCGATCGATGTCACAAAACTCAAGCCACCTGTACTTATTGCAATTGCCAACGATGCGAAGGCAGACCCGATACACCGCCTTCTCGCTGCCGAAGCGGCGTTCGACATCAACGCTGTCCGCCCCGAAACTGTCGCAAAGATCTACCGCGATACCACAGCAATAGGTGAAGCCAAAACGCGCGAACAACAAGATGCCATTCAACGCGCCAAAAGTTATACCGCAGCCCAAGTCGCACGCGACGGTAATGAAAAAATAAAGTTCGTAAGTTCGTATTTAAAAGCTGCCGCTCAAAGCCCGTTCTACGATTCTTGCCTTCGCCTTGCATTCGATGTTCTCGTCGCAATGGAACCTGGTCCGGCCAACACACACTTCTCTGACGCTGCCATTCTTCTAGCTCTCACTGCCCACGCCCCAAAGAACGCCCGCTTGTGGGCCGACACGCCAACAGAAACCGGCCGTCGCAATGACAGTGCAAATTGGTTTGGTCTCATCGATATTGCAGGAGGTGGCAGCATGCCGATCGGTGCTGGCATTCGCAGCTATGCTGAACCAGAAAAGTTCGGAGGCAGCATGGCTGCCTTGGAAAGCATGGCTTTACGTGGCGCGTTCAAACCCGAATTGTTGCATAAACTTGTGACAGTCTTAGACGCCCTGTCTTATCAAGTTCCAATCCCACTGTGGGACGCAGCAAGCCAAGCGTCGCAACCCACCGGGGGATACCTGCCACCAACTGGTGTTTTGTCGCAACTTGGTGACGCTGCAAAACAAGGCGAAGTTGGGAAAGTTGTCTTATTGGCCATGAAGGCGATCGGTCCCGGTGGACCACGCAACGCCCATATGATCAGCCTTGGCGATACCGTTCGGGCCCTGAAAAGGGTGGGCCTCGTCGAACAAGCCCGGCAATTGGGTGTTGAAGCGCTTTTGCCCGACTGGCCCTATCAATCACGACAATGAGCCGTGCAACGCGCGGCCAAAAGCGCTAATTCAAAGACATGAATTCAAGTGATTCGACAAACATCGATATGTTTCTCGAAATGCTCAGCGCAGAACGCGGTGTGGCAGCGAATACGCTTGCCGCCTATGGGCGCGATCTGGCGGATGCGGCCCGATATTTCGCCACACGCGATATCGAAATGCTTGATGCCACGCCAGATGATCTGCGCGCCTATCTCAACGCCTGTCGTGAAGACGGACTTGCTGCAACATCGCTTGCCAGGCGTTTGTCCGCATTACGCCAACTCTATCGCTTCCTCGCTTTAGAAGGGCTTATTGAGGAAGATCCAACTGTTAGCCTTGCTGGACCGAAACAATCGCGGCGCCTACCCAAGACCCTTTCCATTGCCGACGTCGATCTCTTGATTGACGCAGCCCATAAACGCGTAGATGGCACAACCGGTCGCGAACGACTGCGCGCTTTGCGCATGATGTGTTTGCTGGAACTGCTTTATGCGACGGGAATGCGTGTTTCTGAATTGGTGTCTTTGCCGGGAGATGTGCTGAAGGGGGACCGGCGGGTTTTAACCATCAAGGGCAAAGGCGGTCGCGAGCGCTTGGTTCCGCTCAACACATCCGCACTAGAAGCAATTGACGCCTATTTATCGATTGGTGAGGATGACGACCCTGGCCTGAGCCCAATGGTCAGAACCAAATGGCTGTTTCCAACAAAGAGTGCGACGGGACACCTAACCCGCCAACGCTTCGCCCAAGATCTCAAAGAATTGGCTGTCGAGGCTGGGCTTGCAGCCAGTGACGTCAGTCCCCACGTGTTGCGACATGCATTTGCCAGCCACATGCTTGATCGCGGCGCTGACCTAAGAGCCGTGCAGCAGCTTCTGNNGAGATCTACACCCACGTTCTACAGGAGCGGCTTAAGAAATTGGTCCATGATCACCATCCTCTCGCAAACCCTGATAAGCTTTAACTTGTTGAATTTTAATGATATTGCTGTGCGCCCGTTTGGCACAGTTGCTGGGTTATACTTGACAGGCTTTGTCCAGGTTGCATCTAGTCGGCCGAATACCGCGATATCAGGGCTCCTGACCTGATCGTCTAACCGAATTATCAAGAGGTTTTCGTGAACCAAAAAACTCCCGTCCGTACATATTTGAAATTTGAGACCCCAATTCTAGAACTTGAGAACAAGGTTTTGGAATTGAAAGAACTGACGGACAGCGAAACCTCAGAAGCAATAGCTGAAGAGATTAAGAAGCTTGAAGCGGAGGCTGCAAAAGCCCTGGCTGAAACGTACAAAAATCTTACGCCTTGGCAAAAGACCGAGGTTGCGCGTCATAACGATCGTCCCCACTCACTCGATTATATCAACGCGTTGATCGAAGACTTCACACCTTTGGCCGGCGACCGCTATTATTCCGAAGACGAAGCGATCATTGGTGGAATGGGCACATTCCGTGGCCGCTCTGTGATGGTGATCGCGCACGAAAAAGGCTCTGATACTGAGAGCCGCATTCGCCATAACTTCGGAATGGCGATGCCGGAAGGCTATCGCAAGGCCGTTCGCTTGATGGAACTGGCCGACAAATTTGGTCTGCCGGTTCTCACATTGGTCGACACAGCAGGTGCTTATCCAGGAATTGGGGCGGAAGAACGAGGCCAGGCGGAAGCCATCGCGCGTTCGACAGATTGCTGCCTCGCCCTTAAAGTGCCGATCATCTCAGTGATTATTGGCGAAGGTGGATCAGGCGGCGCTATTGCCATTGCAACGGCCAACCACATCATCATGTTAGAACACTCAATTTACAGTGTCATTTCACCGGAAGGCGCAGCTTCAATTATCTGGCGCGATTCAGAAAAGAAAGAAGAAGCCGCCACGGCAATGAAAATTACAGCTCAAGATTTGGCTGAGCTTGATGTCATTGATGAAATCGTGCCGGAACCAATTGGTGGTGCCCACCGAAACAGTAACCAGATCATCACCGCAACCGGAGATGCAATGGAAAAGGCGCTTGCCAAATTTCAAGACAAGACGCCGGACGAAATTCGCCGCCAACGACACGACAGATTTCTTCAAATCGGTCGCGAAATCGCGTCCTGAACCAAATATCCCTCCACATTCCAGTGAGTTACCGGCATCCATCATGACCGGTTCGTTGTATTCAAATCTATCAAAACACAAATCTTTTCAATGTGTTGTGCATAATTGCGGTCATTTCCTTGCCGCAATTTTACAGTCATCTGTGATTTGACAACGAAACTCCTTCGTTTCAGAAATTGGGGACCAGGGCGGTTAATTAAGATTTTGTTAATCCTAACCGTTAGATAACGTCCACCGTGCGCGCTTACAGGGGCACTGCGTATGAGTGTTAAAATTTCCGGGCGGTCCGCCGCAACATCTGTGTTTGGTTTGCTTGACCGCTTGAAGGCTCTTATTGAGACCTGCCGGATTGTCTTTCGCAATATCACAGGTTTGATCAGCGGTTTGATGATGGGCCTGCTTTTGGCTGGCGCGCTCTCGGTTGCAGGTTGCAGCAACGCGACGGAACTCGCCCCTGCCCAACAACCCCTGTCCAAAGAAGCGATGCGCCTATTGGGCCATAAGGGCATGGCATCAATCTCCCCCGTCTTTGTGCGCATCTTCAAGGAAGAATCTGAGCTTGAAGTTTGGAAAGCGCGCGATGACGGTCGCTACTATCACTACAAGACTTATCCAATTTGCAATTGGTCAGGCCAACTTGGTCCCAAGCAGCGCCAAGGAGATAAGCAAGCGCCGGAGGGCTTCTATCAAGTTGCCGCCCACCAAATGAACCCGAATTCAAAATTTCACGTCGCATTTAATCTTGGCTACCCGAACGCATACGACAAAGCTCACAACCGCACGGGTGATTTTTTGATGGTGCATGGCAAGTGCGAATCTGCCGGGTGTTATGCGATGACAGACGCCTTAGTCGAAGAGATTTACGGCCTCGCGCGGGAAGCATTTAAAGGCGGACAAGAAAAGATCCATGTCCACGCCTTCCCCTTCCGGATGACGCAAGCCAACATGGAACGGCACAAAAAAAATAAATGGATTCGGTTCTGGAACACGATGAAGCAGGGCTACGATCATTTCGAAATACATCGTATTCCACCAACCGTTGCAATTTGTGAGCGGCGCTACGTTGTCAACGTTCACCTCCCGGTTAATCGCAGAATTCACGCTCAAGATCGCTGCCCGAATTTCGAACGCCCTATGATTGAGCCGTTCGTTCCTCGCCCAAGCGAAGAACAGATTGCATCCGAACGCATTGTCGTCCCCGGTCGCAAGGTGCGCGTGTTTGCAAAAAATCAAACACCACGCCGTCCTGAAGGCGGTTTCGCACTGGGTGGACCTGTACCAACACCATCGACGCCAATAGCGACACCAACGGCCCTGCGATAAAATCGACCTTGAAAGAAAAATCAACCTCAAGGTTATTTCTCGCTATAGCCAATCTCACCTTTTTTCACCCACACGGCTCGAAAAAGTTGGCTGGGCATAACGCTGCCTCAATGCCAAATTTTTTCCGGCAAACCTAGTATGTCTGCACCCAACCCAACGGCGCCGAAACGCCAAACACTGCTGTTCGGTCCTGTGATCATTATCTAGCCATGTTCGGTCGGCTGATTTGGTTTAAGATTCGAGATGGATGGTGTTGGCGGTTCAATGGTTCATAAAAAAAATAATAAGCGACGTTTCATACGGCGCCTGGCGGTTGTTATTTTTCTCGGGTTTGCGATCGCAATGACCGCAACCGTTTTGTACCTTACACCAATCCCCACGATCGTCGGCGACCTGGATGACCGCGCCATAAGCGCGGAACGTTTGAAACGATGGTATACCTATCGAACCGGCAATGCCCTACCGCACACACCCGATCTCACCAACCTTAAAGGTCGCTTGGCAGCAAGAAGGTTCAAGTACGGTGCGCCTATTTTTTTGCGCATATTCAAACGCTCTTTTGAGCTTGAAGTCTGGCTGAAACGCGGCGATCGTTTTTATCTTTTTGAGAACTATCCAATCTGCGGATATTCCGGTCGGCTTGGTCCAAAATACAAAGAAGGGGACCGCCAATCTCCAGAAGGCATTTACACAGTCGCGAAAAAGCAGCTCAATCCAAACAGTCGCTGGCACCGCTCGTTCAATCTCGGCTATCCAAATTCGTTTGATCGCACGCACGGTCGCACAGGTTCATTCCTGATGGTTCATGGAGGCTGTCAGTCGATCGGTTGCTACGCCATGACAGATCCTGTCATCGATGAGCTTTGGAGACTGATCAACGCAGCATTCGACAACGGCCAGAAATCCTTTCAGGTGCAATCCTTTCCATTTCGACTGACCGATGAGGCGCTTAGAAATCGCAAGGATCACCAACACCACGAATTCTGGGCCGATTTAAAAGTCGGTCATGATCTATTCGAAGCAACCGGTATTCCACCGCGTCCAAGCGTTTGTCGGGGACGATACCGCTTCAAACCCGGCCAAGCCGGCAGCAATGGCAGTGCGTCCGTTAGAAATTCCTGCCCTCAGGTCACCCAAACAGGGCGATAACCTGTTGATAAATATCAATTTTGATAGCCTTTGCAATATCCTGAAGGCGAATGGCGGCACACACACCACATCAATGAGAATTCAACAAACCCTGCACAAAAAAGTCCAGGAGAAGGGCTGGTCTGGCGTTTGGCTTCTGTTAAGTTGCTGAGCAAACACGGAAAGCTGGCTTCGGAAGAGTTTTTGACGCGATCCGATCGCAGACGAGATTTGACTTCAGCAGATTAGGTCTCGCTTAAAAAATCCCGACACCCTGGCTATTGCTGTCGTGCAAGAGAGGGAACCTTTGCCGCATATGCACGTTTCAAAGCTGAAATCTGTCATCACCCGCAACGGTGTTGTCGCCCGGCTTTTGATCGCTCTCGTCACTGTTGCGACTGGGGGAACGTCGGCGCATGCGATTTCAATTGAGTTGAAGGACGTTGCTCCCCATCGCATCGAACGCCAAAAACTTGCAAGCGAAGGGCGCCTACCGTTACCGAACACGCCAAAGATCAGCGAGCTGCAAAAACGCCTCGCAGCAAAAGGGCTGAAACGCGGTGCCGCAAGCCTCATTCGCGTTTTCAAATCAGAATCCATTCTTGAGCTTTGGATGAAGAAAGGCGACCGTTTCGTTCTGTTTGCAACCTATCCGGTTTGCAATTGGTCGGGCACGATCGGACCGAAAATCCATGAAGGTGACAAACAAACACCGGAAGGGTTTTACACCATCACGCGCCAACGCCTGCACATGATCGGCCGTTGGCCACGCTCGCTCAACCTTGGCTATCCCAACGTCTTTGATCAATCGCAGGCGCGCACAGGGTCCTACATCCTTATTCATGGCGGATGCTCTTCGGTCGGCTGCTTTGCCATGACCAATGCGGTGATGGAAGAGATCTACAAACTAACGTCAACTGCCATCAGGAAAGGCCAGCGCCATGTGCCAGTCCACGTCTTTCCATTCCGCATGACAGACGCGAATATGGCCAAGCACAAAGCCAGTGCCTGGTACGATTTTTGGCAAGACCTAAAGAGCGGCTACGATGCGTTTGAGCAAACGCGTCTACCGCCGCGCATCAGTGTTTGCCGCGGACGATATACCGTCCACGATGCCTCCGGGGAGGGAGGCGTCGCGCGCCCTTTAGCCGTGTGCGGCGCGAAGGTCGCCGCCGTCGAACAGATCTCGGATCTATTAGAACGTATTGCCCTCCAACCAAGCCAGTGGCAGTTGCTAAGCCCGGAAAACAAGACGCTGCTGAAGGCCGTACTGGCACCAAAGCTACAAAAGGCGTTGGTCGCAGGAAAACTCAAGCCCCGCGTAAAGCGACGCCTGTACGTCAAAGCTCGAAACAATCGCCGCGCAACATACCGCCTGCGCTTTAAGTGCAATCCGGCCAGAGCAAGTTGCCGCAAACACATGGCGCTGAAACGCAAGATATGGGCGGCCAGGCAACGTGCACGAGAACGCAGGAACGCCCGCCAGGCACTACGCAATGCGAACAGAAAACGTCGCTGAATTAGAGATTCTAAGCCCATGAAGATTGTGATTGTTGGCGGCTACGGTGCCTTCGGCCGACGCCTCGTCACACGCCTTTGCAAAAACCCTGCCCTCGAGATCGTCATTGCAGGCCGCCACATCTCAAAGGCTGAAACGCTCGCAACAGAATTCAACAACCCAACACTTTTCCCAATCCGGAAAGCAAAAATAACCGCGGCTGAAATCGATGCCGAGCATTCTGCCCCGAACGCATTCCGACAGCTCGGAGCAGACGTTGTTGTCAACGCGTCCGGCCCTTTTCAAGCCCAAGACTATACACTAGCGAAGGTCGCGATCCGTGATGGCTGTCACATCATCGACTTGGCCGACGCACGTGAATTCGTCACCGGGATTGGAGCGCTCGATCAAGAAGCAACTGCCAAAGGCGTTTGCGTCCTCAGTGGCGCTAGTACTGTTCCAGCATTGTCGGCAGCTGTCGTGCAACATTACCGGTCTCAATTCGCACACCTCAAGACCATTAAGGTCGCAATTTCACCAGGCAATCACTTTCATCCTGGCATTGCAACAACGGCGTCTATTCTTGGCTACGTTGGACATCCGATTAAAACGCGCCGTCACGGACGCACCGTCAATGAGTTTGGCTGGCAGGGTCTGGCACGAGAAGACATGCCGGGTCTTGGCAAGAGATGGATGGGCTATGTCGATGTTCCAGACCTTGACTTATTTCCCCAAGCCAACCCAGACCTAGAAACCGTCGAAGTCAAAGCCGGTCTCGAAGTTGGTCTTTTCCATATCGGGCTGTGGACCCTGTCATGGCTCGTACGTGCGGGCCTGGTGACGTCTCTCGCCGGGCTGGCCTCACCGCTGTTAAAGGTAAAACAAGCTCTGTCCTGGCTTGGAAGCGATGCTGGCGGCATGACCGTCGTGCTCCGAGGCCTCGACCACGATGGCAATCCTCATGGCGTGAATTGGACACTTGCTGCCTACAGCGGCGACGGACCCAACATTCCAACACTTGCGGCACAAATTTTTATTGAACAACTGGCAGGCGGCAAACGTTTCGATGCAGGTGCACGACCATGCATGGGCGTGTTTTCGCTTAAGGCCTTCGAACACGCGGTGCGCGACCTCGATATCCAATTCAGCGCAACATCTTCAACTGAAGCGTCAACTTAATCACGCTTGCCATGACAGTGTTTGTATTTTTTTCCGGACCCACAAGGACACGGCTTATTGCGCGGCACCCTTCCCCAGGTTGACGGGTCGTTCGGGTCGAGTGGACCAGCGCCGCGACGTGTTTGTCTCGGTGCCCGCCTGACAGAGTCTTGCTCCATTGCCCGGCCTTCATTTGAAAGCGCGGCATCGATCATTTCCATTTCGTCCAACCCAGTGGTCGCGTCGATATGATGGGCTTCCATTTCCGGAAGTTCAACATGCTGCAACTCAGGCTGGTCGTCTGATTGTTCGATGTTCATTAACTGCGCGGTCACAAGTTCGCGCAACCGCACGAGCATGCTTTCGAACAGAACAAATGATTCCGTTTTGTACTCGTTCAGCGGATCACGCTGACCGTATGCCCGAAAACCAATGACCTGGCGCAAGTGTTCAAGTGTTATGAGATGTTCGCGCCATAGATGATCAAGCGTGTGCAACAACACCATCTTTTCAACTTCGCGGAACGTGCCTTCTTCAAATTCGTTTTCTTTTAGGGCAGCTTTGGCGTCAGCGGCGTTTTCCAAGCGCTCGCGAATCTCTTCATCAGCGATACCTTCTTCGTTCGCCCAATCCTGAAGGGGAACCTCTACGCCGAACACATTCTCATATTGTTCTTTGAGGTCGCTGATATTCCACTGTTCAGCGTAAGCTTTTTCAGGAATATGACGCGCGACCAATTCTTCAATGACCTGGTAGCGCATATCTTTCACAGTTTCGGAAACATCTTCCTCAGCCATAATATCCAGGCGTTGTTCAAACATCACCTTGCGCTGATCGTTCATCACGTCATCGTATTTGAGGATCTGTTTGCGAATATCAAAGTTGCGCGCTTCGACTTTACGCTGCGCCATTTCAAGCGACTTATTCATCCAACGATGTGTAATGGCTTCGCCTTCTTGCATGCCGAGCGATTTCAACATGCCATCCATCTTCTCGGAACCAAAGATGCGCATAAGATCGTCGTCAAGAGCGAGATAGAATTTCGAGCGTCCTGGGTCACCTTGGCGTCCAGACCGGCCACGCAACTGATTGTCAATTCGACGGCTCTCGTGGCGTTCGGTTGCCAGAACAAACAATCCACCGGCTTCAAGCGCTTGTTTTTTCTTGTCAGCAACATCGGCTTCGAACTCTTCGCGTTTTACCGCGATATCATTTTCAGATGGCGTCTTACCAGCCTCGTTCCTTTCGACAATCCAATCACGCAGCCGGGAATCGACACTTCCCCCCAACTGAATGTCGGTACCGCGCCCAGCCATGTTTGTTGCAATGGTAATGGCGCCTGGGACACCGGCCTGGGCAACGATACTTGCTTCTTGTTCGTGGTAGCGGGCGTTCAACACATTATGTGGAATTGGTGCTTCATTGCCTTTGGCATTCTTTGCAAGGTCGCGAAGATAAGCGCCCATGTCTTTGAGATAATCTTCAAGTTCGGTTGGGCTGGACCCTTCTTTACGGTCGTCTTTAAGCGCCGCCGACTGTTCCAACATTTTTTTACCAAGACCATCGATGTATTTTTTGTCTTTTAGCAGTTCCGCCAATTGCTCAGATTTTTCAATCGAAACGGTGCCGACAAGAATCGGTTGTCCTTTTCGATAACTCTCAGCGATTGTTGTCACGATCGCTGCAAGCTTTTCAGTCTGCGTTCGATACACCTCATCGTCATCATCCATACGTCCGATTTCGCGGTTCGTCGGAACTTCAATAACCTCGAGCCCGTAAATATCTAGGAACTCGCTTTCCTCTGTCAGAGCCGTACCTGTCATGCCGCTCAGTTTGTCGTACAGGCGGAAATAGTTCTGAAACGTAATCGACGCGAGCGTTTGGTTCTCTGGTTGAATTTCAACGTGCTCTTTGGCTTCCAGCGCCTGGTGCAGACCTTCGGAGAAACGCCGCCCGGGCATCATTCGGCCTGTAAATTCGTCGATGATCATGACTTCACCGCCTTTGACGATGTAATCGCGATCGCGCAGGAACAACTTATGAGCTTTCAACGCTTGGTTGACATGGTGCACAACCGTGACGTTCTCACTGTCATACATCGAGCCTTTCAAATGACCGGCTTCAATCAACAATTTTTCAAATTTTTCGTTGCCGGTTTCCGTTAGCGCCACCTGCTTTTGTTTTTCATCTAGCTCGAAATCTGAGTCTTCAAGGTGCTTCATAAATCCGTCAATGGAGTTATAAAGGTCGGCTTTGTCTTCGACAGGCCCAGAGATGATCAGTGGTGTACGCGCTTCATCAATGAGAATGGAATCGACTTCATCGACGATTGCAAAGACATGATCGCGCTGGACCATCTCCTCATTGTCCATTTTCATGTTGTCGCGTAGATAGTCGAAGCCAAGTTCGTTATTGGTGGCATACGTCACATCACACGCATAGGCCTTTTTGCGTTCTTCATCGTCCATATCGTTTTCGACAACACCGACCGAGAGGCCTAGGAATTTATAAACCTGACCCATCCATTCCGAGTCGCGCTTGGCGAGATAATCGTTCACAGTCACCACGTGAACACCATTACTGGCGAGTGCATTTAGATACACCGGCAACGTTGCAACCAACGTCTTGCCTTCACCCGTTTTCATTTCGGCAATCTTGCCCGAGTGTAAGACCATGCCGCCGATCAACTGGACATCGAAATGGCGTTGACCAAGAGTACGCTTTGCTGCTTCACGCACGGTTGCAAATGCTGGCACAAGAAGGTCATCAAGTTTCGCGCCTTCTTCAACTTGCCGACGAAACTCATCCGTTCGCGCTCGCAACTGCTCGTCAGAGAGCTTTGCCAACTCATCCTCAAGAGCGTTAATCGCTTCGACACGGGCACGGTAGGGTCTCACTTTGCGGTCGTTTGAGGATCCGAAAATTTTGGCTGCAATACCGCCGATCGATAGCATTATATCTCGTTCCTTAAACCGCTCATTTTGCGGGAAAATTCCCACACCACGTCTGACCCGGCGTTGGCGCACGGGCCTATTTTTATGTCCTGCCAATCAAGCAGCCCCTGTCTAGTGTCAGGCTGCGGATCATCTGAGGTGATGAAATTACGCGCAAGACCAGGCGGCGCAGCCAGATACCAGGCGCGTCGTTGTGGAGAGATAAGGACCGGTGCCCTAACTTGTCAACGGAACGAAGACCGAAAATCGGTTCTCAATTGCGACATCTCGGCAATCGCTTAAGGCTAACGCGACATAATGCAAATCTCTCAAAATGTTAACTTGGCACCCGACATGGCGGTCGTTTAATGATAAGCCCTGATTTTACTGGGGTTTTGTCTGACACGTGACCTCATTGGGCCACATCCCACTGCTTAGTGTGGTGATGCAAGGCCAACCCAACCCCGAAACGTATTGCGTTTGTCACAACCCAAGGAAACGAGATTGTGAAAATTACTCTCCGCTCAACAGTTTTTGCACCTGCAGCTGTCGCCATTGCTTGCCTGACAGTATCTGCACCATTTGCACTGGCTGAGGACAAGGCGACTCCAGCCCCTCAAACTACCAAAGCTGCGGATAAAAAACAGGAAACTGACCCGAGCAAAGTCATCATCGCAACCGTCAATGGCAAATCGATCACCGAAGCTGATCTTGCCATGGCGGAAAAGGAAATTGGTCGAGATCTGGGACAGCTACCGCCAGCAACCAAGCGTTATGCTCTGACGGAATTCCTGGTCGAAAACCAATTGATGGCGGATGAAGCCGAAAAAGCGAAACTTGAAAATGGTAAGGACTTCGAAGGCCGTCTTGCTTACTGGCGTCGTCGGGCCCTGCGCGAAAGTTTCTTTGAAAAGAAACTTAAAACTTCAGTCAGCGATTCTGCTGCCAAGACATTTTATGACGATCAGATAAAGAAGGTGAAGCCTGAGGAAGAAGTGCAGGCACGTCACATCCTTGTCAAAACAGAAGAAAAAGCCAAAGAGCTGGCAAAAAAAATTGCTGACGGTGGCGACTTTGCAAAGATCGCAACCGAAAATAGCTTTGACCCTGGTTCAAAAGACAATGGCGGAATGCTTGGTTATTTTTCGCGCGGCCAGATGGTTCCAGAATTCGAGAAAACGGCTTTCTCATTGAAAAAGGGCGAAGTATCAGAACCCGTTAAAAGTAAGTTTGGCTGGCACCTCATCAAACTGGAAGATCGCCGAACCAAACCACTGCCAACGTTTGAAGAGGTCAAAGAGCAGATAAAAAATTCGCTCGTCTACCAACGCCAACAAGCTCTGACGGAAGACCTGCGCAAAAAAGCAAAAGTCGACTATTACGATTTGGTCGTTTTGACGGAAATAAAAGCGCGCCAAGAGCGTGAGAAGCTCAAAGAACAATTGATCAAACAACAAATTGAAAAGAACGCAGCAGAAGCCGCGGCCAAAGCGAAGGCCGGCGAAGCGCCGAAATAAGTGGCTTGCGCTTTTTAAAGGCGATAAAAGATCTCTAAGAACACTTCGGGCCGCTTGCTTCAAGCGGCCTGATCTGTTTCCAGTACTATCTATCGCAATGATCCAACAACAACCGGACCGCCTCGCATGTCAGATCCGCACGTTTCGCCTTTTGCCCCCGAAAAAATTATCAGCCCTGAATCTGTAGAAGGCGTACGGTTTGCAACGGCTCAGGCCGGCATTCGATACAAGGATCGCACGGACCTAATGCTGGCGATGTTCTCAACTGGAACGGTCGCAGCCGGCGTTGTGACACAGTCAAAGACACGCTCAGCGCCAGTAGAGTGGTGTGTTGAACAACTCAAACACGGCGCAGCATGTGGCTTGGTTGTCAACTCTGGCAATGCCAATGCATTTACCGGCAAGCGCGGGGTTGAAGCAACCACGATCACGGCTCAAGCCGCGGCCAAGGCCTGCGGATGCAATCCGGAAAACATATTCTTATCATCGACAGGCGTCATCGGCGAAGCCATGGATGCGACCAAGTTCGTGCATTTGTTGGTCGACATGGCGTGTGCGGCACAGCCCGGCAACATGACGGATGCAGCCCACGCGATCATGACGACGGACACCTATGCAAAAGTCGCGCAACGGTCTGTACCTTTTCGGGGTTACACCTGTCGGCTCGCCGGTATTGCCAAAGGCGCCGGCATGATCGCGCCTGATATGGCAACGATGTTGTCTTATATCTTCACCGACGTTCCGATTGCGCAGCCTGTCTTGCAAGCTCTTGTCGACGAACACGTAAAAACAACATTCAACTGCATCAGCGTCGATGGCGATACCTCCACCAGTGATACCTTACTCGTGTTTGCAACTGGTAAAGCTGGCGATCACGGTGTCCTCCCTATCACTGAGCTTGCAGACCCTCGGGCCGCAATCTTTTCGAAGTTTTTGGCTGAAGTGATGCAAGACTTGGCACTGGCCATTGTTAAAGATGGTGAAGGCCTGACAAAATTTGTTACCCTAAATATCAGTGGCGCTGAAAACGCCGCCGCTGCAAAAACAATTGGCCTTGCAATTGCCAATTCTCCACTCGTAAAAACTGCACTCGCGGCGGAAGATCCCAATTGGGGCCGCATTGTCATGGCTGTTGGCAAATCTGGAGAGGCTGCTAACCGGGATCAACTTAGAATCATGATTGGCCCGCATTTGGTGGCGGAAAATGGTGAGGTCGCCGAGAATTACGCGGAAGATGCTGCCGCCACTTACATGAAAAACGCTGAGATCGAAATCAATGTCGATGTTGGTGTGGGCGAGGGGCAGGCGACCATTTGGACTTGTGACCTGACCCACGATTACGTCAGCATCAACGCCGACTACCGCACATAATCTTTTTGGAACTTGGCAACAATGGAACAAGATTTCTGGCTTCGGCGTTGGAACAAAGGTGACATCGGCTTTCATCGCGACGCAATACATGCCTACCTGAAACAAAACTGGCCGAGCCTAAAGCTTGGCAGTGGCGCAACGGTTTTCGTCCCGTTGTGTGGTAAAGCTCGCGATATGATTTGGCTCGCCGAACAGGGGTATAAAGTCGTCGGCGTTGAACTTAGCCCAATAGCTGTCGCCGACTTTTTCGCCGAACACAACCTATCGCCAGACCTTCGCAATGACGGCCCTTTTACCATCTCAACTTATGGCGCTTTTGAAATTTGGTGTGGTGATATTTTCGATCTGCCCTCGCACGTCTGGCAAAGAATTGATGGCGTTTATGACCGGGCCAGCCTGGTCGCTTTTCCTCCCCAGTTGCAGGAAAAATATGCCGACCTTCTTGGCGAACACCTTCCATCGAAAGCTCCAATATTTCTCATTTCCTTGTCTTACGACCCAACGGAAATAACCGGCCCGCCATTCAGCGTTACTGATCAAGCCATTCAACAATTGTTTGAGACGAATTTTGATATCGCGCATGTTACATCGCGCGATGGAATGGATGACAATAAGAACTTGCGCGAAAGAGGTCTCTCCGCCCTTCAAGAAAGCTTATACGTTTTGAAAAAACGATAAGCCTTCAGGCAATATGCAATACTCTCTTTGAGTCTAGGACTGAAGAGTACCCCAAATTCTCTTCCGAAAATGTATGAGTTCGCCATGACCAAGTCTCTTCTTCTCGTTGTCGCAGCTGCTCTTGTCGACGTCGATAATCGCGTCCTGATTGCAAAACGTCCTGCAGGAAAGTCACTGGCAGGGATGTGGGAGTTTCCCGGTGGCAAAGTCGATCCAGACGAAACACCAGAGCACGCATTACGCCGGGAATTGCAAGAAGAGTTAGCGATCGATGTTTGCGAGACCTGCCTTGCACCGTTCACGTTTGCAAGCCACACCTACGACACCTTTCACTTGCTGATGCCGCTCTACCTATGTCGAAATTGGGACGGGGAAATTGAAGCACAGGAGGGGCAGGAACTTGCCTGGTCGCGCGCCAGCCGACTTAATACATACCCGATGCCACCAGCCGATACCCCACTGATCCCGATGCTGCGCGATTTGTTGGGTTAACGCCCAGCCTTCTCGCCCGCTGGTTTTTCTTCAACACCCAGCGCCTCGGCTAAGCGCATTTTTGCTGATCCCGGCTGCAATGGTTTTTGTTGACTTTCGTGAGGCGCCCACGCGGTAACATATAGGATCTCAAATGTTGCAGTAACGCGGCCATCCGGTTCCCCAAACTGCTCGTCATAAACCTGTGCTGCCCTAGCCAATAACGTTTTCGTCACGGGTTTGCGGTGACGCGCCAACATCATGTTGCTTGCCCCCATTGCTTTAATTTCACGCATTAATGCCAGTGATGAACTGTAGCGCACGTGCACGACATCGCCATCAACCACTGGCAGTGCAAAACCAGCTCGCTGCAACAAGCTGCCAAGATCTCTGAGATCCGCAAACGGCACCACCCGTGGTGAAGCACCTCCCAAAACCTCTTCTTCAGCAATGGCCCAAGCGGTTCGCAATTCATGTAACGTGGCGCCGCCCAGCATCGCTCCGAGAAACAATCCATCCGGTTTGAGCGCCCGTACGATTTGAATGAGGACGCCAGGCAGGTCATTCACAAGTTGCAGCGCCAGACCAGAGACGACCAAATCCAGCGTCCCTCCCGAAAACGGCAAGAGTTCCATATCACCACGTATTCGCGGTCCCGGACACGCACGCAACAAAGCTTCTGCGTGCTCAAAATCGATGATTTCGCCGACAGTTTCGGCTTTGGCCAATTCCCGACTCACAACGCCATGATAAGCGCCGAGATTAAGCGCGAATGGGAACTTGCGTTGCACCACCGACAACCGTTCTGCAAAATCGTCTGCGACCCTGTGCAACAAAAAATCATGCGCATGCGCCTTGGGCGCGGCGCGTTGAAGACGTTTGGTTAGCAACGCACGGTCGAAAATTTCGGGGTTGGCGGTCATGACACCGATAAGACCTTAGGTAATTCAGACAATTTGTTATATCCTTCCGCGATAAACTGGAAAAGAACGTAAGTCCCTGGAAATTTCCAAGTGCGGCGGCAACAATTGGGACCTAGCACATCGGGCAATGGCAATCTTCTCTCAATGACGTCGAAACAAGCCGAACATATCGCCTCTCATGGCGACGGACACCAAGCAACATCGCGATCATCTTGGCAAAGTTGGCTGTCGGCCCCTGCCAAAGTGTTGCAACGTGGCATAAAGGGGTTTGGTGATCTTGTTATTCCACCGGTCTGCCTTGGCTGCAAACAGCCAATGACAGCACATCACACACTGTGTTCAAGCTGTTGGCGCTCAATTACGTTCATCGGCCCACCCGTTTGCGATCGTCTTGGCCTCCCTATGCCATATGACACGGGTGGAGAAATGGTTTCAGCAGCGGCCGCACGCCACCCGCCCGTCTACAACAAAGCGCGCTTCGTCGCACATTATGATGGCCAGATGCGGCACCTGATTCACGATTTCAAGTACCGAGACCAACAAGACGCTCGCCGCTTGTTTGGCCGTTGGCTAACAACGGCCGGACGAGAGCTCCTTACAAACGCAAACCTAATTGTACCCGTTCCACTCTACCGCTCACGTCTGTTACACCGCCGTTTCAACCAATCCATGATACTTGCCAACGAAGTCAGCCGCCTGACTGGCATTCCCACAGATCCTTTCACACTATCGCGTACACGGCCGACAAAACAACAAGTTGGATTAACCTTGGCCCAGCGCCAACGCAACGTCCGCGGTGCGTTTCAAGTTCCAAGAAAGCGACGCAAATTTATAGCGAACAAAAACATCGTTTTGATCGACGATGTGGTAACCACTGGCGCGACCGTCGAATCTTGTGCCCAGGTTATGGTGAATTCCGGCGCCGCTCGTGTCGATGTCTTATCTCTGGCCCGAGTTACAACTTCTGAGGTCGCCGAACACTAGTCCGCGCCACTAATGGAATTGCAGACCAGTAGAATAGTGCGCTTGATTGGTGAAACTTGCTCGCCTCGCCGATAGCGTTTGCCAACTGACATGTCTGTGTTTAGCTTGCCCGCCAAGCTGCGGTATAGTAGCGACTCAATATATCAGATTACGAAAGTCCGAGATTCTAAACGCATGCAGAAAATCATAATCTACACGACAATGCTTTGTTCTTACTGCCGAAGTGCTAAGCGGTTGTTGAAGGCCAAAGGGGTTGCATATAACGAGATTGATGTCAGCGGCGATCGGCAAAAACGCGCCGAGATGATTAAGAAATCCGGCGGCAGGCGAACTGTCCCACAAATTTGGATTGGCGACATTCACGTTGGCGGATGTGATGAGCTATATGTGCTAGAGGAATCTGGCAAACTCGACTCAATGCTCACTGACGCAGGTATCGAGACGTCATCATGACGCAAACTTCATTGGCAAACGCAGCAGCTAAATTCCGTGTCGGCCTCGTTCAGCTGTGCGCCACGCGCAATCCTGATGAAAACACCTTGCTCGCCACAAAACTCATTCGCCAAGCTGCCAATGAGGGTGCGCAATACATTCAGACACCAGAAGTCACGACGCTAATGGAAACGGATCCAAAAGCGATGTTGGCTGTAAGCCAGCCCGAAGAGAGCAACACTTCTCTTGATGCCTTCCGCTCACTCGCAGCCGAATTATCCGTCTGGTTGCATATTGGTTCGATCGGCATAAAGGTCTCCGACACCAAGCTCGCAAACCGCTCATTCGTCATCGCGCCAGATGGTAACATTGCCGCGCGCTACGATAAAATACACATGTTTGATGTTATTCTACCCAATGAAGAACGCTATGATGAAAGCCGCAACTTCGAACCCGGCGTCAATGCCGTATCCGTCGACCTGCCGTGGGGACGGCTTGGATTAACAATATGCTACGACTTGCGTTTTGCTTACCTACATCGCGCCTTGGCACATGCCGGTGCCCAATTTCTTGCCGTGCCAGCAGCTTTCACCCGCACAACCGGTGAAGCCCATTGGCATACACTGCTCAAGGCCCGCGCAATCGAAACCGGGTGTTTTGTGTTCGCAGCCGGACAGACCGGCGACCACGACTGCGGCCGCCAAACCTTTGGACACAGCTTAGTCGTATCGCCATGGGGTGAGATTCTAACCGATGGTGGGACAAGCCAAGGCGTGGTTGTTGCCGATATTGATGTTGGCCGAGTGACCGATGTTCGTCGCCAAATTCCAGCCCTCAATCATGACCGGACTTTTGAATGAAGGTTGAGAGCCCTGCGTTGTGTGCAACCAACAGCAATTTGCAATAAAACACCGTCCGCATTCTCCACGCCTCGTTCCCGAAGTCCCTCTCACACCCGGTCCCCAATTTGGCGAAAACACGCCGCCACGCCTTCAGTCATGGGCACAATCGGCAAAGGTGGCGGCAAAATCGCCATCTGAACGTTAAGGCTCCAGCCAAATAATGTCGGTCATCACGCCGCAGCCTGTCTCTAACCTGTAACCAGCCCTTGCAGCCAAGCCCGCCTCGGTGCAAACACTCCTGCAAGCCCGTGTCAGGCACCGGTCCGACACGGAAATTTGACATTGCATGCGAAGCCCGCACTTCTTATTGGTAAGACCACAGACGATTGCCAGCCGCATGACAGGAGAACCGCCCATGCTGTCGCCTGCCAAAGAGCGAGATAATAACCCAACGACACCGTCTCAATCTGTTTCAACGTCTAATTCCAGCGGCGATGGATTGCGCCACGATTGGACGCTGAGCGATGCCAAGAGCCTTTACGATCAACCGTTTAATGAGCTGCTGTTTCAGGCTGCAACCGTGCACCGCCAGCACTTCGATCCAAACAAGGTTCAAAAAAGCAAACTTCTAAGCATCAAGACCGGCGGCTGCGCAGAAGACTGCGCCTACTGCAGTCAATCCTCGCGCTACAACACCGGCCTTAAAGCTTCGAAAATGATGGAAGTTGAACGTGTCATCGGCGAAGCTCGAAAAGCACGCGACAATGGTGCTGATCGATACTGCATGGGCGCGGCCTGGACACGCCCCAAAGATCGCGACATGGACTCCGTGATCGCCATGGTCAAAGGCGTCAAAGCACTGGGCATGGAAACATGCATGACACTGGGAATGCTATCTGAGGATGATGTCGCAAAGCTCAAAGACGCGGGCCTCGACTATTACAATCACAACATCGATACATCCTCGCGATACTACAAAGAAATCATTACAACACGCAGTTTCGAAGAACGTATCGAAACGTTAGAGCGTGTGCGTGGTGCAGGAATCAACGTCTGCTCCGGTGGAATTATTGGCATGGGCGAAACGCAAGATGATCGCGTCGACATGCTTGTTACGTTGGCCAACCTGCCTGAACATCCAGGTAGCGTTCCAATTAACATGTTGATCCCGATTGAAGGCACGCCATTGGGCAAAGTCGAAAAACTCGACAGTATCTCTTTTGTCCGCACCATCGCCACGGCGCGCATCATGATGCCAAAATCGTTTGTACGTTTGTCAGCCGGCCGCACCGAAATGTCCGATGAAATGCAGGCCATGTGTTTCTTTGCCGGTGCCAATTCAATCTTTGTTGGTGACACGCTTTTGACAGCTGACAATCCGGAAGAAGACGCCGATGCAGTATTATTCGACCGCTTAGGCCTAGAGCCGTTGGTTAGCGTAAAAACAGACGATGCCACGTCTGATGGTCATGATGAGCACTAGCCCACGAGTTGAGAGTGTAGTCAACGTCTGATGAGCAACCATGACAAGGACGAGAAAGACAACAACGTCCAGCATACTTTCGGAGCTGGTGCGCATGCCCGTGCCTTGCAAGCGCTAGAGCGGCGAAACCGATTAAGATCTTTGGCCCCACGTCACGGCATCGACTTTGCTTCAAACGATTATCTTGGCCTTGCCAATTCGCCTGAGCTCATCGCTGCAGCCCAACATGCATTATCGCGCGGTGTCGCTGTCGGTTCGGGCGGCTCGAGATTGTTGCGGGGAAACACTCGTGAACACGAAGCCCTTGAAGAAGAAGCCGCGCGCTTTTTTGGTAGCGAAGCTGCGCTCTATTTTAGCAGCGGGTTTGCAGCAAACAGCACGCTTCTAGCAACGTTGCCCCAACGCGGTGATCTTATCATCTACGATGCCCTTATTCACGCCAGTGCCCGCGATGGCATCGCCGCCAGCCGCGCGCAATCCGTTGAGGTACCACATAACGACGTAAGTGCCATCGAACACGCCATCAAAAAATGGCAGTCAGCCAACGCGACAGGTTGTATCTGGATCGCAATTGAAACAATTTACTCGATGGACGGCGATCAGGCGCCGCTAGACGAATTGGTGTCCCTAGCAGACCGCTACAATGCCATGCTGCTCTTGGATGAGGCGCACGCTACCGGTATTTATGGTCCCGATGGACGCGGGCTTGGAGCCCATCTCGAGGGGCGCGAAAATATCGTTTTTTTGCACACGTGCGGAAAAGCACTTGGTGCCATGGGTGCGCTCGTCACTGGTCCGAAAGTTCTCTTAGACTTTATGATCAACCGCTCACGCCCATTCATTTACGCCACCGCCCCATCACCATTGATGGCCGCCATTGTCCGCGCCTCTTTAATGCTGACAAAAATGGATCAAGGCCGCCGCGAAAAGCTTCACGAACTTATTGTGCATACCGCCAAGCAACTCACAACGCTCAATGACATAAAAATAACGCATAGCCCGATACAACCCATCATTGTTGGTACCGATGCCCGTGCGCTGAAGCTTGCTCAATCTTTACAGCAAAAAGGTTTTGATGTGCGTGCCGTACGTCCACCCACAGTTCCAGAAGGCACAGCACGCTTGCGCCTCACACTAACGCTCAACGCAACAACCGGCGACGTCGATCGTCTCATCGCAAACCTTAAAGATAAGCTGGTGGAGACTGCGGCATGAACAATTCTGCTGTCACCAAAAATGCTGTTGTTATTGCTGGAACGGATACCGACGTCGGAAAAACGGTTTTCGCAGCAGCGCTCACAGCTGCAAGTGAGGGTTCTTATTGGAAGCCTGTGCAAGCTGGTATAGGCCAAACAGATTCAGAAACTGTCTCAACTCTCGCAGGCCTTCCTCCAAGCCGAATTCTTCCCGAAGCTTATCGTCTTATAACGCCATGCTCACCGCATCGCGCCGCCGAGATCGACCAGGTCAAAATAGATACCGCAAAACTGAACCCACCAGTTTCGTTTTCTTCAAATCACCTCGTCATTGAATTGGCAGGTGGGTTGATGGTTCCAATGACCCAGGACGCACTGCAGATTGAATTGCTCGCGCGTTGGAAAATTCCTGTCGTTTTGTGTGCCCGCACGACCTTGGGAACGATCAATCATACGCTTTTGTCTGTGTTTGCTTTGCAAGCGTGCAATGTTCCGTTGGTCGGTGTGGCGTTTATTGGCGACTGCGACCCTGGCGCTGAAGAGGCCATTGTTTCGTTTGGCGAAACCACACACCTTGGACGCCTGCCCGTGTGTACACCACTGAATGCCACCACGCTTAGACAAGCCTTCGATGCAAATTTTGACGTCGCACAAATTTTCGCCCCGCCTCAAGGAGCGCTAGCATGACCTCGGGCGAGAACAATTCAGCCGTCTGGCACCCCTTTACCCAACATGCGACCGCCAAGCCACCGCTAAATATTTCGCGGAGCGAAGGCGCTTGGCTTGAGACAAAAGAAGGTCAACGCATTTACGATGCAATCAGCTCCTGGTGGGTCGTCACACATGGGCACCGTCACCCTAAAATCGTTGAAGCCGTCAAAGCCCAAACAGAAAAACTAGACCAAGTCATTTTCGCAGGCTTCACACATGAACCTGGTGAGCAGTTGGCGCACCGGCTTGTTACAATCGCTCCTAAAGGACTTTCTCGCGCTTTCTTTGCCGACAGTGGTTCAACAGCCGTTGAAGTTGCGGTGAAGATGGCCTTGGGCTTCTGGCACAATCTTGGGCAAACGCGCCCAAAGCTTGTTGCCTTTGAACATGCCTATCACGGCGATACGGTTGCAGCGATGTCGGCCGGCGCGCGCGGCGTCTTTAACACCCCGTATGAACCCTTGTTGTTCGACGTTGAGCGTATTCCATTTCCCGCAGCCGGCCACGAGCAAGCAACCATTGACGCCCTCGAAAACATTTGCCGCCAGGGTGGCGTCGCTGGGCTCATCATCGAACCTTTGGTTCTCGGTGCTGGTGGAATGTTAATGTACCCCGCCAGTGTCATCACGGAAATGAAGCGCGTACTTGACGCCTATGATGTGTTGTTGATCGCTGATGAAGTCATGACTGGCTGGGGTCGCACCGGCACGATGTTTGCGATTGAACAAGCAAATATTTCGCCTGACATCTTGTGTTCGGCAAAAGGTATAACTGGTGGAATAATACCTCTCGCCGTTACGCTTGCCAGCGATCGCATCTTTGATGCACACTATTCAACCGACCGAAAGAAGACCTTTTTTCATTCAAGTTCATACACAGCCAATCCCATTTGCTGCGCTGCTGCCAATGCAAACCTCGACATTTGGGATAACGAACCCGTCCTCAATCGGATCTCAAACCTAAGTGCGCAACAAAGTGATCATCTGTCACGATTGGCGCAAAACCCGATGGTCGAAAACGCACGCCAATGCGCCACGCTCACCGCCGTTGATATCGTTACAGGGAATTCTGGTTACATGTCAGAAATCGGGCCAAAAATCATGGCGTTTGCAATCTCTAACGGTGTGCTCATTCGCCCGCTTGGCAACACTCTTTACCTGATGCCTCCATACTGTACGACGACCAGAGAATTAAAACGGGTCTATGAAGTAATCGATGAGGCGCTCGAAATGATCGGGAACGAATGCTAATGCGCGCTGGCACAGAATTTAACGGCTTTGGCTTTGCCGCCCCAGACCGCGTTGTCACAAATCGTGAAATCGAAGCCCAACTTAATCTCGAGTCCGGCTGGATTGAACGGCGCACAGGGATCTGCGAACGCCGATGGGCATCAGAGGGAGAAAAACTGACTGACCTTGCCACCCGCGCAGGGAAAATGGCGCTCGACAATTCCAGCATCGCTAAGGCTGACATCGCTCTGACGTTGCTTGCAACCAGCACACCTGATCATTTGCTGCCGCCATCGGCGCCACTTCTTGCTGAAAAACTTGGTTTGGGGAATACCGGCGCCATCGATATGGCTGGGGCGTGTGCAGGATTTCTCTATGCGCTGACCCTTGCAGATAGCTTCGCACGTGTGCATTCCAAATCAGTTTTGATCGTTGCAGCCAACATATTATCTCGGCGCATCAATCCCAAAGAATATGCCAGTGCAGTTTTATTCGCAGACGCAGCCGGCGCCGTGATCGTATCACCGACAGAGCGCAACAATGCTGGACTGGTTGGTTCCTCGCTCGCAAGTGAAGGCTCCGCCTATGAGCTTATCCAGATCCCCAGCGGTGGAAGTGCTGAGCCTTTTTCACCGGACCTTGCGCTGGAAGACACCCGCATGACCATGCGCGATGGCAGAACCGTCTTCATCAAAGCCATTGACATGATGAGCCAGTCCGCCCTGAGCGCCATTGCGCAGGCAAACCTGACCGCTTCTGACATCGACCATTTCGTCCCCCACCAAGCCAACTCGCGCATCATCAATGCGATTGCCAACAAACTTGAAATCCCAGATGACGTCGTGTGGTCGACCGTTGGTGAATTCGGAAATTCTTCAGCTGCAACAATTCCGTTTACCTTGGCACGCGTGGCCCCGTCACGGGGATTGAAGCCAAACCAGAAGATTTTGATGTCAGCCGCCGGCGCAGGCCTTGTTGGAGGGAGCTTGGTGTGGATCACTTAAGGAATGGAATGCAAACGAACCACCGCATGCATCACATAGAAATTAACTTTTAAACCTGAGGACACCGAGTTCAATGGCTCAGTTTGGCACTGCTTGCACGCGCCGGTTCACAATATCGCCGAATGCGATTTGACAAAACAGTCCGCCCTCTGGTCTCGTGCAGAAAATCAACTGTTGTCATAGAATTTGCAGAAGCTCATAACCCCAATTTTCGTGAATAGGAGACCTCCGCACATGGTGCGACTTGCCAGACCATTGAGCGAAATATCTGACGACTACGACGTTGTCATTGTTGGCTCCGGCTATGGCGGTGGCGTTTCGGCTTCGCGTTTGTCGCGGGCAGGTAAAAAGGTCGCCGTTCTCGAACGTGGTCGCGAGTTTTTAACCGGAGAGTTTCCAGGCCGCTTTCCAGACCTCAAAAACGAGATGCAGATTACCGGCAAGCTTTTGCGTTCCGGGTCGCGGGCGGCATTGTTTGATGTGCGCGTTGGTGACGATATGCACGTCCTCGTTGGCTGCGGTGTTGGAGGCGGCTCACTTGTGAATGCCGGGGTTGCCTTAACGCCAGACGAACGCGTTTTTGCAGATGAAGCTTGGCCTGGCCAACTTCGCCAAGACGGTCTGCTTGGCGAAGGGTTCACGCGTGCAGAGAAATGGCTCCGCCCAAACATTCATTCTCGCGCCGAGGAGATGACAAAATATAAAACGTTGGCCAAAGCTGCCAAACAGGTCGGCGAAAAAATGACACCTCCGCGTGTTGTCGTCAGTTTCGATGACAGTGTCAGCTCAGGCGGTGTGGCACAACCTGGCTGCACATTGTGTGGCGACTGCTGCGGCGGCTGCAATGTTGGAGCTAAAAATACTGTCGCTCTCACCTACCTCCCCGACGCTATTGCCCACGGTGGCGAAGTTTTCAGCCATGCAACCGTGCGCACAATCTCAAAAACGCCTGACGGACGCTGGCAAGTCGATATCGTCGAAACAGGAGAAGACCCCGATATCGAATCCAACACGCATCGTGTGGTCGCTACCACTGTTATTCTCGCAGCGGGTACGTTAGGTTCAACGGAAATTCTTTTACGCTCTAAGGAAAACGGCCTGGCACTGTCAGATCGCTTGGGTAAACGTTTTTCAGCGAACGGTGACATTATCGCGTTTGGCTATGGCGTTCGTGATGACGTCAATGCCGTCGGGCTCGGACATCCGAAAAAAATCGACGAGTTTGATGTTGGTGCTTCCGTTTCAGGTCAGGTCGAGGTTCGTGATCCAGACAGCCTTGATAACGAGATGAATATTCAAGAGGGCGTAATGCCTTCTGCGTTGGCACCGATCTTACCCGTCATGTTTGTACCCAATGGGCGCATTCTTGGTGCTTTAAAAAGCCTCATCAATGGTGTCTACAAAGGACCGTTCGCAAAACTGCAGACATTCTTCGCCGTATCGCATGATAGCGCCAGCGGCGAGTTTTCGCTAGAAAAAGACCGGCTGTCGCTGTCCTGGCCAAATGCTAAGGACGAACCGGTATACGCGCGTATGGATGCAAAACTCAAAGAACTCGTCGAAACAGCTGGTGGCAGTTACGTTAAAAACCCACTTGCTGGAACCATGATGGGCCACCAACCCGCGACGGCTCATCCGTTGGGCGGTTGTGCCATGGGAACGACTTGCAACGATGGTGTCGTCAATCATAAGAGCCAGGTCTTTGATACATCGAAAAAGGAGGCCTCAACTGAGGTCCACGAAGGATTGTACGTCATCGACGGATCAATCGTACCGCGCTCCCTCGGGGTCAATCCACTGTTTACCATTACGGCTTTGTCAGAACGCGCCATGATCCACTTTGCGCGCGACAACGGCTTGACATTCTCGGCAAATCCGCATGAAGGCCCAGCATTAACTGACGTTTCAGCGCCAGGCGCGGTTCATGGGAATGCGAGTACGCCTGATAGCTTAACGCCTGCGTGACGGTGATAACGCTAAAAACTATTTGATTTATGGCCACGACCAAAGCCCTGGCTCACAACCCAACATCAAGGTAGATTGGCCGTAATTTATTGTCTTGATCCGCGACTGAAAGCCTATGAACGATACAACATCCGTTTTCTTTCTAGCATTCCAGCTCGTGGTATCGCTTGATGCAACACTTTACGCCATCATTGCCTTATCGCTCGTTGTCTCGTTATCGGCGGTGTTTTTTGGCGCATTGTTCGGCATCCCGTTTGGCGCAGCGCTCAGTACGCTCAAGTTTCCTGGTCGCGGCACACTGATCGCGCTCGTCAACGCATTCATGGGCCTGCCCCCAGTCGTTGTTGGACTGCTGGTCTACATGATGTTGTCACGCTCTGGTCCATTTGGCGTGCTGGGCCTACTCTACACACCGACAGCTATGATCATCGCGCAATCAATTCTCGTCATGCCCCTGATTGCAGCACTGTCTCGTCAATTGCTCTCAGATCTCAATGCCGAATACGACGAGTTGTTTCGCTCGCTCCGCCTGACGAAGCGAAAACGAATTATGGCTCTTATTTGGGATGGACGTTATGGCCTGCTCACAGCGACACTTGCTGGCTTCGGTCGTGCCATCGCTGAAGTTGGCGCCGTAATGATTGTCGGTGGAAACATTGAGCATGTCACGCGTGTTATGACAACGACGATTGCACTTGAAACGTCGAAAGGAAATCTCGCTCTGGCTCTCGCGCTCGGACTGGTCCTGATTACGATTTCAATTCTTGTAAATGTCGCCTTACTCTCCCTCAACCGTACAGCAAGGCGGTCGGCCTATGCTTAAGCGCACAAACGACAAGAAAAAGAAAAATAAGTCCACGCGATCAACAACAGGCGCGTTATTTCCTCTTGAAGCGAGTGGCATTGGTCTAAGGGCAGATGGAAAAACGCTGCTCGACAGTATCAGCTTCAAACTGACGGGCGATACAAAGACGGTCATTCTCGGTCCTAACGGCGCGGGTAAAAGTCTATTGTTACGCCTCCTAAATGGACTGCTTACGCCAACGTTGGGTACTCTTTCCTGGTCTGGCTGTGCGACAGACGACGCGTTCGGCGATAAATTCGCCTTGGTTTTTCAAAAACCTGTCCTGCTGCGCCGTTCCGCCGAAGCCAATATTCGCTTCGTCCTTGAAGACCTCACCACGGCCGAACGTGACGAACGCACCAACAATTTACTGCGTCAAGCAGGGCTCACCCAACACGCCAAAACGCCTGCTCGACGACTTTCAGGGGGTGAACAGCAACGCCTCGCCATCGCCCGGGCTCTTGCGACCCAACCTGAAGTTCTTTTCCTAGATGAACCTTGCGCCAGTCTCGACCCCTCAGCGACGAAGGCAATTGAGGACCTGATCGAAACAGCGCACTGCGCAGGCACAAAAATCATCATGGTTACGCACGACCTTGGCCAAGCAAAGCGCCTTGGCGACGACATCTTGTTTTTACATGGCGGAAAATTGATGGAACACACCAAAGCCGAAGATTTTTTCCCGCGTCCCAAAACCACACCCGCGCAGGCTTTCCTGGCCGGCGAGATTGTCATTTAATCCATCTAAATTTTCCTAACTCAGATAAAAATAATAAAGAACGACCATGCCCAACGTGACGACGACAACAAAATTTCGAATGGCAATTCTTGGCACCATTTGCCTGCTTGCGACCGCAACTTGCCTGACGCTCTACTCTGGCAAATCTTTTTCTGTCGACGACGCTGGCTTTATCATTCTTCAATCGACGACCTCGACGGATAACTCTGGGCTGCTAAAAGCGCTACTTCCTAAATTTAAAGAAATAAGTGGTATCGAAGTTCGCGTTGTTGCTGTTGGCACAGGACAGGCAATTAAAAATGCGATGAATGGCGATGGCGACGTACTGTTGGTCCACGCGAAAGAAGCAGAAGAAAAATTCGTTGCAGACGGTCACGGTGTGCGACGTACCGACGTCATGTACAACGACTTTGTTCTCGTTGGCCCCAAATCCGATCCAGCAAAGCTCGCAGGAATGTCTGATATTATAGCTGCGTTGAAAAAACTTGCTGCGGCCAAAACAGGGTTTGCATCGCGCGGCGACAATTCCGGCACGCATAAAGCTGAATTGCGTTTGTGGAAGTCTGCCAACATCGACGTCTCCAAGTTCAGCGGTCAATGGTACCGCGCCACAGGTTCTGGGATGGGCGCAACGTTGAACACAAGCATTGGACTTGGTGCTTATGCGCTGACCGATCGAGCAACTTGGATCGCCTTCAAAAACAAAGCCGAGCATAAGATTGTCGTCGAAGGCGATCAGCGCCTGTTTAATCAATACGGTATTATTCTCGTAAATCCATCCAAGCACAAAAACGTCAAAGCCAAAGCTGGTCAGGCTTTCATTGATTGGCTGACAGGAGCGGACGGGCAAGCTGAAATTGCGGCATTTAAGGTCAGCGACCAGCAGCTATTTTTCCCGAATGCTCCGCAAAATAACAACTAAAAATAGGCGCCATCGTGATGGGCAGAAGACGATTTCATAACTCCAGATTGTCTTACTCTTGCCCGGGCGCAGCTCAACCTGTAGTAACGTAGACAAACGAATAACTACTGGCTCACTTGTTAGCAGGAACACTTACGCGCCATGTTGCCTCTTCTCGCATTTATCCGTGACTACATCATCGGGCTCTACATTTACGTCATTTTCGCTTCCGTAATTATGAGTTGGCTCATCGCTTTCGGCATAATAAACAACGGAAACAACTTCGTTTATTCACTGCAAAAGTCTCTGTATGCCTTAACAGAGCCGGTCTATGCACCCATTCGAAGAATGTTGCCGGATCTGGGAGGTATTGATATCTCCCCAATCATCGTTCTACTTGGCTGTCTGTTTCTGCAAAATGTTGTTATCAGCGGCTGGCTGATGCCTCTATTTCTTTAATCTCAATCAGGCACGACATCCAATTCAACGCGTCGAACACAGACGTAGAATTCAATAATAAGAAACGCAATAAAAAGGAGTTTTACCGATGACCGCGAAAATAATTGACGGCAAAGCTGTTGCCGCAGATGTCCGTGCCGAAGTTGCAAACCAGGTCGCAGAGCTGAAATCCAAACACGGTCTTATGCCCGGTCTCGCCGTGGTGCTCGTTGGCGAAGACCCTGCAAGCCAAGTCTACGTCCGCAACAAAGGTCGCCAAACCGAAGAAGTCGGGATGGCGTCTTTCGAGCACAAGCTGCCTGATAGCACCAGCGAAACTGACCTTCTCGCACTCGTCGAGAAACTGAACAATGACGACAGCGTCAACGGAATACTGGTTCAATTGCCATTGCCAGACCACGTGAATGCCGAGAAGGTTCTCAATGCCATCGACCCGGCGAAAGACGTGGACGGATTCCATCCAACGAACGTCGGCAAGCTTTGGATTGGAGAGCGCGCTCTGGCACCTTGCACACCAACCGGTTGCATTATTCTTGCAAAAGCCGCCGTCCCAGAACTGTCTGGCATGAACGCGGTTGTTGTTGGGCGCTCCAACATCGTTGGCAAACCGATGGCACAACTTCTGTTGCGCGAAAATTGCACGATTACAATTGCCCATTCACGTACACGCGATCTTCCAGGCGTTGTGAAACAAGCCGACCTGGTTGTAGCCGCCGTCGGAATCCCTGAATTCGTTAAGGGCGACTGGATCAAACCAGGTGCTGTTGTCATTGACGTTGGCATCAACCGCATCCCAAAAGACGATGGCAAAACGCGCCTCGTCGGAGATGTCGCCTACGATGAGGCGGCAAAATTTGCCAGTGCGATTACACCGGTTCCAGGCGGTGTCGGACCCATGACGATTGCTTGTCTGCTACGCAACACTGTCGAAGCTGCATGTATGCAAAAAGGCCTTCCAGCTATCGGCTAGTTTGGGCATGCATTATTCGACCGTTGCTTAGATATGCAATATGATTGACACAATAAGCAGCGGTCGAAAACATTTCGAAATGTCTATTTCCGAAATCGCAAACGACGGCGACTAAGCAGCATCGCGCGTCGCCGAAGCCTCGCCGCGATAGCTCAAGGACTCCGCAATGTGTGCGCGCGTAACCTGATCCACGCAATCCAAGTCAGCAAGTGTACGAGCGACCCGTAAGACACGATGAAACCCTCGTGCCGACAACTGCATTTTTTCAGAAGCCAGGCGCAACAAATCAACGCCGTCGTCATCTGGCATCGCTGTTTCTTCAAGCAGTTTTCCAGAACACGCGCTGTTTGTGTAAACGCCCTTTGCTCCAGCGGCCATAAACCTCGCCCGTTGACGCTCTCTTGCGGCTGTCACTCGATCGCGAACCTCTGCACTCCCCTCTTTTGCAGCGGGCAATACCAAGTCGACTGCCGACACCGCTGGGACTTCGATTTGTAGATCGATCCGATCTCGAAATGGCCCAGATATGCGCGCTTGATAATCGCTAGAACAGCGGTGACCGCGTTTGCACGAATGCCCGGGGCCCGAACCACCACAACGACACGGGTTCATTGCTGCGACCAATTGGAAACGTGAAGGATAGATGACGCGGTGATTTGCTCGGGCAATAACGGTCTCACCCGACTCCAAAGGTTGTCTGAGTGAGTCCAATACCTGTGGTGTAAATTCAGGAAGTTCATCAAGGAATAAAACTCCGAGATGAGCAAGACTGGCTTCACCAGGCTGTGGCCGAGATCCTCCGCCAACCAATGCTGCCATGCTGGCCGAATGATGCGGATTGCGGAATGGGCGTTCGCGCACCAGTTGGCCACCCAGCAATTCGCCAGCCAGACTGTGTACCATAGAAACGTCGAGCATTTCTTCCGGACTGAGCGGCGGTAATATTGTTGGCAGACGCGACGCCAACATCGATTTGCCTGAACCTGGTGGACCCATCATCAAAAGGTTATGACCACCAGCAGCTGCAATTTCTAAAACGCGCTTGGCGCTTTCCTGGCCTTTGATGTCGCGCAGGTCCAAGCCATAATCACTTTTCTCAACAATGTTAGGTTTGGGACGCCCCAACAATTGCGTGCCTTTGAAGTGATTGACTAGAGACAGCAAGTGCGGCGCGGCCAAAACTTCAACCTCGTCGCCGGCCCAGACCGCTTCTGGACCACACTGTTTTGGGCATATAAGCCCCTTGCCCATCGCATTTGCGCCAATGGCCGCTGGTAACCCACCTGGAACACCTCGAATTGTACCGTCAAGCGCCAACTCGCCGATGGCAGCAAAACCACGCACGGCATCAGGTGCAATAGCTTCCATCGCGACCATTAACGCAAGCGCAATTGGTAGATCGAAGTGGCTGCCCTCTTTCGGCAGATCAGCCGGGGCCAAATTTACCGTTAAATGTTTGTAGGGGAGGCCCAGTCCAACTGCGTGCAAGGCGTTGCGTACACGCTCACGACTTTCTGCAACCGCCTTGTCTGGCAAACCAACAATTGCAAATGCAGGTTGGCCCGGCGTGATGCGCACCTGGACATCGACGGCCTTCGCCTCAACGCCGACAAACGCAACAGTTGAGATTTGACCGTACATAGCCCCACCTTCCCAGCAACCCAATTATTCCGGTCACGCGCTAGACTAGTTGCATCGCCGACTGAAGGTCAAGAACAAAATGGGAACAAAAAAATATTTCTTCTGCAAAAGTCGCTTCTATAGAACGGAAATTGACATCAATTTTTCCAATGTGCTGCAGCTCAAATCATCCTCCCGTCCCCAACTGAAATGAGCGGATTGGCATTGCGATCGAGTTTTTATGTGTAGCTATGCATAAACCCCACGACGTGTTTTTTTGTTGAGAATGCGCGACATCTTGCATGGCGTCGGAATGTTACTGCCGCCCGCAATCAAATCGACGGCTCAGTCGCCCCCGTCACAACAGATATGTTTTTTTATCTTCAATTTCGGAAATGCAAATTGCTTTATTTCAAGAGAAATAAAACGTTCAAATTGCTTTTTTTATATGTAATCAGATTTATTTCTGAAAAAAAGAAATGACCAAGTGATATAGATATCGGCCCCCATCCAAAAGCCTGCATCGTCTATTTTCAATCGTTATTACAAAAGCTTAATATCATTCTAAAGTATTATTTTTCAAACTAAATAACACTTTTCCATTATCTTTGACTTAACCAAGATGCATTTTAATTACTGAATACAAAATACTGACGAGCAGAAGGGCAATTATTTCTTCAAAACAAAATATTAATGGGAAATATTATGAAAAGTTTGTATTTCGAAATCAGTAAAAAACATACTCGCGTCTTGGCCATATTCGCGGTCTGCCTGGTAATAACGAGCATTCTCTCAGGAGCAATGGCGCTGAGTTATTTGCGAGCAGATCTTAGCACTCTAAATATCTCCGCAAATTTACACAGACACAATAGTGCTGTCCTTCGCAACGTTCAGAATACACAGTTCATTGTTTCCGAAATGGGCCATCGGCTTAACTCGACAGATTTCAGTGGTCATTTTTTAAGCAGCTTTCAAGAACTCGAAACAATTCAGGCTGTCAAAGTATTAGACGCGAAAAGATTTGGTCAGCCGCAGGACGCAAAGACAAATCTGTCAGAACTTGATGCAAAAATTGATCATTATATTCAATCAATACGGCCCTTTGCTCATGCCAACGGTGGCGTCGATGCAAGTCAATTCCAGACGATTGCAGACACGTCTAAAGACATTCAGAAACGACTGGCAGAATTCAATGGCACACTGTTGAAGAACATGGAACTTTTGCAGAAAAATGCAAATTCCTGGCAAATGCTCATTGAGCTTTCACTAACGGTGGCGCTGCTTGGTACAGCTCTTCTCGCAGGCCTGTGGTTTCATTCTCGAAGGCTCGCATCACAATGGCTCCAGAAGTACAAAGATGCTGCCTTATCATTGATCAATGGCGATTTCGATGTGGATCTGAGTGATATCAAAGCCAGTGAAGACCACGCGACTTTAGCAAAACCTCTTGAAGAGTTAATCGGTCTCGCGAGAACAAAAGACCAGATGACAATCAAAGCCAAGAATGCAGGTCTTGAAGTCGACGAATTGCGTAAGAAAATTGTCGAAAAAGAAAATTTCTACAATAGTGCAGTATCATCTTTGATTGATCGAGATTTCGATGAAAAGTTTGCCGACGTAAAAGCAACTGGCAAAGCAAAGAAAGCAAAAAAACAATTCTACAAATTGCACAATATCATCAAGTCTAAAGAACAGCTCGCAGAACAATCTGAAATCGCACGCAATGAAGCCAATAAGTTGCGCGAACAGAAAGAAGCCGACGACAAATACTATAGTGAAGCGCACGAGTTTTTCATGGACGCATACACGAAAGCATTTGCGAAAATATCTGCTGGCGATCTGGTTGGTCGTATTACAGTTGAGTTTATTGAAGAATATGAAGGCTTACGCAAATCATTCAACACGGCCGCTGATCGCATGCAGAATACGATTTCAAAAATCGCCTTCCGTACAAATCACCTTCGCCGAAGTGCAACGGAAATTCTTTCCGCGCATGACGAACTGTCCAAGCATACGCAATCGCAGGCAACCGCGCTTGAGGAAACTTCCGCCTCGATGGACGAGATGGCAGCTACTGTCCGCCAGACCGCTTCTAGTGCGATTGACGCCAGCAATACATCGAACGCGGCGCGTGATCTCGCCGTTGCCGGTGGGGAAGTAACGGTCAAAGCTGTCAAAGCGATGGAAAAAATTGAAAATTCATCAGGAGAAATGGCCAAAATCGTCGGTCTGATCGAAGAGATCGCATTCCAAACCAATATCCTTGCATTGAATGCCGGGGTTGAAGCCGCTCGCGCTGGTGATGCAGGCAAAGGTTTTGCGGTCGTTGCAAATGAAGTCCGGTCTCTGTCTCAACGGTCATCTCACGCCCTGAAAGACATTAGAGAATTAATTGATGATTCAAAATCAAGCGTCCAACAAGGTGTTGACCTTGTTAGAGAAACGGGTGACTCGTTAAAAGATATTGTTGCGTCGGTCGAAAAAGCGACCAGCTTGATTTCTGACATTGCCGCAGCCAACCAACAACAGGTCCTTGGTATCGACCAAGTTGCGACCGCCGTTTCTAATATGGATGAGATGACACAACAAAACGCCGAGCTTGTCGAACAGAACACAGTCGCTCTGCTCACAATTCAAAACAGTATCAAGGATCTCGACAAAGCCGTCGATACCTTCAAAATCGGTGACGCTCACAAAACGATCGAACATGACACAAATTCAGGTGCGCTTCGCGAAGCTTGGCTTCAAATGAGTGAAAAAGAACAAGCCAAAGCTGCAAAAAAATCAAACGTTAGTGGTGGCGGTGGCAATCCAACACCAAAATTCGAAGACCTGACGCAGGGTTCTGTCGCTCTGGACGCTCACAAAGATTGGTAGTCGACCGGTCTAGCAAAGGCTACCTTGAACAAAATTTCGTTTTGATTGGCGACGCTGTCGATTTCTTGCGAAGATCTTGGCAAAAGAACTGAGCTCGTCAGTGCATGACCGACGGCCTTGCGCTGTCACAAGACCGACTGGGCGCGGAAATGAAAAATCAAAAAAGGATATGCCAAACACGAAGAACTGCACTTGGGCCTTACTGCAACCGGAATTTCTGAAGCGAATAGAATTGTCGCGATTATCAGTGGGTGGCTATTTGTTGTAGGTCGCTTTGTAACGTTCACGCAGCACGTTTTTCTGAACTTTACCCATTTTGTTTCGCGGCAATGCCTCGACGTAGAAGATTTGCTTTGGCAACTTATACCCAGCCAGTTCGTTGGTAAGTACCGCCTTTATATCTTTGGCATCTGGCGTATTTTCAATCGATGTGGCCACAACAGCCGTTACGCCTTCACCGAAATCTGGATGCGGTACGCCAATGACAGCACTTTCATTAATCCCAGCAATACCATCGATCGCATTTTCAACTTCCGCTGGATAGACGTTAAACCCTCCGGAGATAATCAGATCTTTGCCTCGGCCTGAAATATTGAGATATCCTTTTTCATCAATGAACCCCAAATCACCTGAAATAAAGAAACCATCATCGCGAAATTCAGCGGCGGTTTTTTCTGGTTTGCGCCAGTACCCCTTGAACACATTTGATCCTCGAATTTCGATACTTCCGATTTCTCCATCGGCTAACTGTCCTCCAGTTTCCGGATCCGCGACGCGAATTTCAACGCCTTGCAATGCGAAACCAACTGTACCAGCGCGACGTTCTCCATCGTAAGGGTTTGACGTGTTCATATTCGTCTCAGTCATACCATAGCGTTCCAAAATCGTGTGGCCGGTACGCTGCTCGAATTGTCGATGCGTATCAGACGACAGTGGTGCCGAACCGGATACAAACAGACGCATATTTTCAACCAGCTCTCTGGTCAACTCATCGCTCGACAAAAGCCGGATATAGAAAGTCGGCACCCCCATCATCACTGTAACCTGAGGCAAGGCCGCGACGATCGCTGACAAGTCAAACCCTGGATGGAAGTGCATCGAAGCTCCCGACAACAACGTAACATTCGTTGCAACAAACAAGCCGTGTGTGTGAAAAATAGGAAGCGCATGAAGCAAAACATCGCTGGAGGAAAACTTCCATGTAGAAACAAGCGTCTTCGAGTTTGATGACAAATTTTCGTGTGTCAGCATTGCCCCTTTAGGCCGCCCAGTCGTTCCAGACGTGTAAAGTATGGCGGCTAATTCCTCTCCATCGCAGACAACATCTGTGTGGGTTTTGGAACACGCATCTGCTTTATCGAAAAGGCTGCCTGTCTGGTCGTCGTTAAGTGTTTCGACATGACCAACACCGTTGGCTCTCGCCAATGCCTCAATGGCTTCATACCGGTCCTGCTGGCATACAAAAACCCGCGGCTCGGCGTCAGAAACAAAGTAGTTTAGTTCGGTATCGGTGTAGGAGGTGTTCAATGGCAGAAAGACTGCACCGACGCGAAGGCAGGCTAGGTACAGCCAAATCGCCTCGACGCTTTTTTCAACCTGCGCCGCAACGCGGTCACCTTTAACAACGCCGAGTTTTGCAAGTGCATTTGCAAATTGGGCAGAACGGTCAAGCATGTTCGAATACGTTACAACTTGCCCATCTCGCGAATGAATCAATACAGCATTCGGGTTTGTTATCCGCTCACGAATTTGAGTAAAAAGGTTTTGATCTGCTTGCAAGGTCATTGTGTGTGCACGATTAAATTGATTGAGTTTCCAGAAGTCATGTTGGTGTCTGTATTCGTCGTCATATCATTTGTTATGGCTTTTCAAGATAGCCAAGTCGCTTCTCTGTCAAGCTTGTTATGAGAACTCTTTTTTCACCGACATCAATTCCACCTGTCACCATCGCGTAACTTCCTTTGGGGCCCTGCAGAACGTCAAGCACGTTGCCATCTCCATCAAAACGCATTGCAAACCCATAACGTTGCGGTTTTGGGCGAACAGCAGCAGGCAAACGCATGATGATTTTTCGAATGACAGGTCTCGAAGACAGGAAATCAACCACACCAGAACGTGGACTTACAAGGCCAATCCAAAATGTTCCATCGGGATTGTCATTTATGTTGTCGGGAAATCCTGGAAGGTTTTCTATCAGTATGTCTGTCTGTCCTGCCTTGGAACCCGTCACCCAGTGCTTCAGCACACGATACGTTCCAGTTTCGGCAACGAGCAAATAAGAACCATCTTTGCTAAGCGCCACGCCATTCGCAAAACTAAGTCCTTCCATAAGTATCGTGGTTTTTTTTGAACGCGGATCGTACTTTAGTATGCGACCGTGGAGCCCGTGCTCAATTAAATCGAGAAGTGAAGCCGGCAATGTTCCACCGCTCGCCTTAGCTCCGAATTTCGTTGAAGAATCGGAAAAATAAACTGTTCCGTCACGGTCAATATCAAGGTCGTTTGCATAGCGAATAGGAGAGCCATCTGACGTCGCGTTGGCCAACACTGTCACCTTCCCATCGGAACCAATTTTGAGCAGACCGCGATAGGCATCTGCTGCGTAGAGTTCGCCAACATCCGAAAACTCAATACCAAGAACACGCCCGCCAGGATCAGAGAAACTCGTTACGCTTCCCGTCTCTATATTGACTTTCAATATCTTCCCGGAATGTGTCGGCACATAAATTAAACCATCCGCTCCAACGGCTGCATCTTCGGGGCCGCTTTCTCCCCTTAGATCGAGAAATTTCAATGCTTGAAGCCGCTTATTTTCTTTGAATTGACCAACGTATCCTTCGTTCTTTTGCGCTGACCAGGCAACTGGATCGATGGGAACAGGCCAGAGCAACAAGTAGGCGAGACCGAGAACAGTCAAACCAACACAAGATACTTTCGTCTTCGTCATAGGGCGCCTCGTAAATGCGACGTTCACATGCGTTCATATGCACACTTCTTGTTAGCAAAAGTTGGAGGTCCCGTCCTGTGGCTTCTTCTGAGTTTAAATTCTCTGCCCTGCACAAGACGTGCTGCTAGCGCAACGAAGACAAACGTCCCGGCCAATAAAGGCATACGTAAGCAACGGCTTATGGATTGGCTCAAAGAAATAAGTCGCAGCGGCGCATTTTCCAATTGATTTATGTCAAAGCGAAGTTCGCGCCCTCTGGTATCAATAGAGACGCATGCGAAGAAAACGATCCACCATGCACCAATGAATTCAAACTTCGTAAATCAAAGGAGTTTTTCGATGGAAACGCTTTGGCGCGATTTAGGATTTCGCAGACACCTGATTGTTTATTTGGCCGTCAATACGATGCTCATTGTGATCGACGTTATGACCGGCCCTCAATCCGTTTGGTTTTTTTGGCCTCTACTTGGATGGGGGATCGGTATTTTCGGACACGCAATGTCTGTCATCCGCGACGGGCCTAATGCAGCAAGCAAATAGTGTTCGCAGATACCCGCACTCATCATGTTTCTTGACCTCGGGATGGCATTGAATACACAGAAAGATCACCCTTTCTGTTGATCGAGCAAAGCCGTTCGGGGTTTCGTCGGCCTCAGGCTTTGAAAGTCATTTAATGGCGATCTGGTCAATACAGGATTTACGAGCCATGTCTGCTTGGCCAAACATCATCCCTTGGCAATTGGCCAGCGGTAGATAAACGTCAAATAGGCTAAGGCGACATATACTAACAGGGCGACGACCCAGCCAGTGATCGAGCCCGCCGTAAATCCATCGTAGGAGGCTGTCGCCAGGCTTTGATCGTGCATGATCATTTTTATCGGCAACGGCATGACAAGCTGACTTAAGCCTTCGATTCCAGTAACTGGATTTTCGAGCGAACCCCACGCCGAGATTATTCCTTGCGCACGCATTTCAATGCCCGCCATCGTTTGGCCAAGAAAAAGAAAAGCAACTGTTAGCAGACCAAATGCCAGAATTTTGATCGGTTGGGGTGAGGCATGAAGAAAGAAATACAAGCCTGCGAGATAGGCCGAGACGATGCCAAAAAACATAGAGAATACGTCCATCATCGCGGCATTGGTCTGAAAACTCAGCTGCAATAATTCAGCCTCTGTCATGTCGTACCCTCAAACACCGGTTGTAGAAATTACAGTAGGGCATTTTTCCCAAATTCCAAAAAAACGCCTACAAGCGCATCTTTCATCACCAGATATGCAACCTATAGAATGGATTTTCGCAAATTAACACAGACGCCCCAACACCCATTCTAACAACTGGATATCAAGATGACTGAGAAACCTGACATTGATTGCGTTGGTATTTTCCCAACTCTTGCCGTGGGTGACATGAAAGAAACGGTGGACTGGTACGTTCAAAAGCTGGGCTTTGATGTACGTTTCTTTTACGGCGACCCACCAACGCATGGTGGTGTACAGCTTGGCCAAGCCACAGTTCACTTCTTTCCCGGCACACCAAATCCAGATCAAAACTGGATTTATTTCCAAGTTGAAGATGTTGATGAAGCCTACGAGTGGATGCACAGCAATGACGTGAAGATGCTCGACAAACCAACCGACCAACCCTGGCACATGCGCGAATTCAATCTACGAGACCCAAACGGCTATCATCTTAGATTTGGTGCGGCCGACGTTCGTGCAGGTGACCCAATACCAATCGAACGCAGTGCGTTCCATACTCGGATTGAAAAACGTCTTGGGGCTCTGCTTGAAGATCTTGCCATTCATAAAAAGATGTCGGTCGCCGAGGTGCTCGAAGAAACACTCCTGCACTCATTCGAGACCGAACCAAGCAAACAAGGTCAGTGGGTAGCCAGTCCGCACACTGCCAGAACATTGCGCTTTATCGAGCAGCTCAAGAGCAAGCACAGCATCGATTACGATGTGCATGATGCTTACCGCTTCCAAGAAAAAGAGGAATAGTGGTCAGATAATTCGCGGTGCCTATCGAACCTTCTTTTCAATCGCATCCCAGATCATTGCCGCGATGTCATTGCCGCCGAAGGCCTTAACCTGGCGAATTCCGGTTGGCGATGTAACGTTGATCTCTGTCAAATAATCACCAATGACATCGATACCGGTGAATAAAAGCCCACGGCGTTTTAACTCGGGCTTTAATCTTTGACAGATTTCGAGATCTCGGTCTGTCAGTTCAACTTTTTCCGGGCGCCCTCCAACGTGCATATTGGAGCGCGTTTCACCTTCTGCCGGAACACGATTGATGGCACCTGCCACTTCGCCATCAACCAGAATTATGCGTTTGTCTCCGGCACGAACCTCATCGCGATATTGCTGCACCATGAATGGTTCTGGAAACATCTGTTGGAACATTTCGATCAACGAAGAGATATTGGCATCGTCAGGGCCAAGACGAAAAATGTGCGCACCGCCATTGCCGTACAATGGCTTGACGATGATATCTTTGTAGGTGTCTCGGAATTCAATAACATCTTGCAGTTGCCGCGTCACAATCGTCGGTGGCATCAAGTCTGGAAAATCGAGCACCATTATTTTTTCTGGCGCATTACGAACTTCGCCAGGATCATTGACGACGAGCGTTTTGGGGTGAATGCGTTCCAGCAGATGCGTCGTCGTAATGTAAGACATGTCAAATGGTGGATCCTGGCGCAGCAGGACAACGTCAACCTCGCTGAGGTCTTGGACCCGGGCATTAGAGATCTTGAAATGATCCCCTTCGACATCGGCAACTTCAAGCGTGGCTCCGCGTGCGTGTACACCGTTGTCAATCAACGCCAAGTTGTTTGGCGTATAGTAAAAAATATCATGGCCGCGGTTTTGCGCTTCGATCAGAATAGCAAAAGTCGAATCACCGGCGATATCGAGATGCTCGACGGGATCCATTTGGCAGGCGATTTTCAGAGCCATAGGTGGGCTGCTCCGTATTAAGAATTGGTTGGTGAGATCATAGACCATTTTCAAGATGGCGTGGCCAGTGCCAAGGGGCGACAAAAAACACATCAAAGCAGATATCTGTTTCCAATGTCGGGGGATGACGCGCCAGCCAGATGTCAGCCGCTTTTCGAATGCGTTGGCGTTGCTTGTCGGAAATCGATATTTCTGCCTCGGCAAATGACCGCCTGAGCTTGACTTCAATAAACGCGAGACGATAGCCACGCCGAGCAACCAAATCGATTTCCCCGCAGTTTGTGCGAAAACGCCGAGCCAATATCCGATATCCTTTGAGGCGCAAAAACGTGGCTGCGAGAAATTCAGACCAGGCGCCATATCGATAACGGCGTTGACGCTCAGCGGTTCGAGCGGCCTGTTCCAGGACTTGCTGTTGACCATTTTCGTTCATGAAGATTGTTGTTGGCGTTTAAGGGCAAGGCCCAATTCGTAAACCTTTGAGCGCGAAACCTGATGCTGATCGGAAATCGCTCGTGCTACATCTTTTAAGCTCTGGTCTGGCAACCTCTTTGAAAGTTCTGCGATAATCTCGTCATCTGTAATCGTCACTTCTGGAGGTGGTGAAACCACAACGACCATTTCGCCCTTCAAACTCGCATCAGAGATATCACCAGCGAGTGTCACTAAGGGTCCACGCCGAATTTCTTCATATCGCTTCGTCAACTCGCGCGCCACCACCGCGAACCTTTCATATCCGAGTATTTGCGCCATATCTTGGCATGACGCCGCGATACGTGAGGGCGCTTCATAAAACACCAGAGTTGCTGGAACTTGCGCCAAACCTTCTAGGCGTCGGCGACGCGCCGCTTGCTTAGCTGGCAAAAAACCGGCGAACAAAAACGTATCTGTTGGTAGACCGGAACTTGTCAACGCAGCCAGTACCGCCGATGAACCAGGCACGGAATAGACATTATGACCAGCAGTCGCTGCGGCGCGCACAATCTTGTAGCCAGGATCACTGATCAGCGGCGTGCCTGCGTCGGATATGATTGCAACACGCTGGCCCTTACTGAGGCGATCGAGAATTTCATCGATGCGGCGATCTTCATTGTGGTCATGACTGCTCTTTAGATGCGTGTTGATCTGAAAATGTTGCAACAAGTGAGCACTGTGACGGGTGTCTTCAGCGAAGATAATCTCGGACGTGGCCAAGATGGCAAGCGCGCGCAGAGTAATATCTGAAAGGTTTCCAATCGGAGTCGCAACAATGTAAAGACCACCGCCCTGGTGTGCCGCTGACGCCTTCAATTCGGCTTCCATACGGTTACGCACAGCCCCAAGCAATGCATCTCGATTGTGCACCCTAGAGCTGTCGTCGGTGTGGCCACGAGTTGAAGGCATTATTTCTCGATAGACGATGTGAGCGCGTATCTGGATCGTTTGAGTTTGTCGCGCCAGATTGACCAGATTGGATAAAATGCAAAACGAGTTGTCATCATACACGACCAGCTTGCAATCGTGCCAAAACAAAGGACGTATAGCAAAAATTTACGGCTGGTCGAGCACCAGCCTTTTCAACGAAAGAATATGAGCGAATAGGTGAGAAATTAAGCTGCCACCGAACCATAAGCAGCAAGCGCAAGCATGGCCGCCGTCGGACGATTTTCGTTATCTGCGACGTGATGAGAAGGCTTGATTGCAGGCCTGGACGCCGCAGCTGAAATTGGCGCAAATTGCCGCGACTGGCCAAAGGATTGTGGCATAACCGGCAAGAGCTCATCAAGAAGGCCGTTGATCGCATAAGTCGCAGCATCAAGCTGATCTTCGGCAGCCTGCTGCCAACGCTCGACAGAAGAGGCGCCATCAATTGCTCGAGTTACAACGCCCGTAACGCAGTCCCACTGTTTTGCCCGACTGAGAGGTTCAAGACTGCCGTTAGCCGGAACCTCGGCAACGGTCGCTGAAACTGGTGCTAGCGCCAATTTCTTCATCACATTCAGGGTAAAAGTCGGCCGCCACTGCAATAGCGACCGCAGCCTTGAATACAGACGCGTTTGCTTGATTTCCCGCGTAGCATTTTTCTTCGGCAAGGCCGACGTCGCAGTTTTCAGCTTTTTGCGCAGGGCCAGTGTGCTACTCGCGGTCGGCTTACGTTGGCGGTACGTCAACACCGCAGCCAAAACGATCACGCCAAAAACTATGGTTGTATCTACTGTGATGTTCGAGAGCCAGTCCATTGCAGGAAGCTTTTGCCCATTGGAAATGAAATTGAATTTCTAGAATGCTGTGATTTGCGCATTTTAACAATATCACAATTGAAAAATATTCAATTTCAATATGATTGAAGAACACGATCGATTAAAAAAGAAAATCTTCTTTTTATTAATTTCGCATTCTCACCATTCAACGACCAAACAGAATATAATTATTTATTCAATATTTTCAATATTTTAAGTTATCGTTGCGGGTGATTTTATTCGATTAAAAGTCCTTAAAACATGCCACAAGCATTCACCTGAAGAAACAAGTTTCTCGTAAAAATAATTTTTTTGAATTTCGCTTTTATTCCCGATTTATCCAATTCTAGAAGATTGATGCAAAGCCCTGCCATATCTGGCGCGGTTTAATAATCGTATCCAATTCTTATTTATTGGCGGGATGGCCCAGAAATTTCGGATCTCAGTCCAAGGTTTGCATCTCGACGAACGGGGGGAGGCGCAAACTTCGGTGCAAGGGGTGCAGGCGGGCTTATGTTCGGCTCGGCACGATACCTATAGTGACCCGTTATTCGATCAACGAATAACCCATCTTCAATTTGCGGCCCCCATCCGCGATTGTGAATGATCATTGGACGGCCGGAAGGCGCGATGGCATTGGCGACAATAGCAATGTGATACTGCGACCCACTATTTTGCGGTCGGTGATAGGTCACGATATCACCCGGCAAATAATCTTCGGCGAAATCCGTGATCGGCAAAGACTGCGCCTTCTTGGAAAAAAAGCGACGTAAAGTCTGGGTGCGACGGTGGTCGATGCTTCGATCTCCGCTACCAACCCTTGCCTTGTGCACCAAAGCCTGCAGGTCGATCCCCAGATCTCGATAAGCGCGGACGACGACGTCAGTGCAAACACCAAATAACGACGGAACATCTCCCATCGGATAGGAAATGGGTAAATAGACCTCGTTGTAGATTACAAACCGCTTGAGCTGCTTTGCTGCCGCTTCGGCAAGGCGTACGCCAAATTCCTCATTGCTCATGCTCTGAGGGATAGGATTAGCCCCGACCGCCGACGCCATATTGGTTTCAGCCGCGCTGGCGACGCCGTCGCTGTAACCGACAACTTCAGCTCTGGCCAACCCGGTCGTATTCGCCCAGCAGACCTTTGGCTTATCTTCTAATTCCCACGTTGGCAAAGTTACCGGCTGATTGGGCTGCGATTTGATCATCGGCGACATCTCACGAACGACCTGCAATGCGCCAACCCGTACGCGAGGCAAAGATGCAGACTCAATTTCGGAAACTTTTATTCCTGATATCTGTGCGATCTCGCGATGAGTCTGGACTTTGGCATATGAATTCTTGGCGATAACTGAATTGAGTTGGTCAACAGAGCGCGCCGGTTTGAGATCCAACCGGTCATTGCTGACATCAGCCGCTGCAATTGCAAAGGATTTAGAATTCGTGGTGATTGTTTGCGTTTGAACCGCATTCCCCACAGTCGATTGAGGTGGCGCGATTGATCTCACAATCACACCAGACGTTGGTCCACGCTCAGAAATCACAGCACCCGGTGATCCCGACCGAATGGCCGGCAACGTGTCACTTGTCTGCGCAGACACGTCTATCAGCGGCAATGTCGCACGCTGAATGATTGCTTCGCGCGCATAAACTGTACCCAGAACTGCTGTAAACACGACCGCGACAGATAGCACCATAAATCCAACAGTCGCCATGTCCTCACGACTATAAAGGCCTTCTCGAGTGGACGAGACCGCGATCGAAGGCAGCATAACCAATTTTTGTCGGTCAATTTGGTTTTGATTGGGCGCTTTTGCCAATGGCGGATGGCTATCGCGTGGCGTGTGGCGCGCTCGGTTTGCAAGCGCCGTAGTAGAATGTGACGAACGGTCAAAGTCGTTGTGAATTGGCGTCTTCTTTCTCACGTGTCCAGCCCGCTCATAGATTTCGTCTTCGTCAACAGCCAAGACCGCAAGTTAAGCCTTTATTTGGCGCTTGAAAGCATTTTTCTTTAACGCCATGAGAATAAGGACATATTTCTTGAAGCTAGGAAATCCTCGAGGTGCTGGCAGATCTCATTCCGGTCCACTCCGGCTTCACGCAATGCGCGCAGAGAAAGATCGCCCTCGCTTTTTGACAACTTACGAAGATTCTCATCAACAATCAGCTTGTGGTGGTGATAAACCGGCTCGGGCAGGTCTAATAAGACCTGAAGCATCCGATGCAGGCCCGTCGAGGCATACAAGTCCTGACCGCGCACAACGTGGGAGATCCCTTGCATCGCATCATCGACGACCACAGCCAAATGATAGCTGGCCGGCACATCTTTGCGCACAATAACTTCATCGCCCCATTGCCCCGGACTTGCAGTTATTGCGTTGCAGCCATCCTCTCCATCCCAAGCCGAGAACGTCAATTTTGACTTTGCGTTTTTCTGTGCAACGAGATCAAGGCACTTCGCCATGTTAAGACGAAGCGCAAACGGTTTCCCATCGCGCTTTAACTGGTCCACGTCATCGCCAGACAAGCCACGTGACGCACGCAAATAGAGCGGCGCGCCAAACTCATCTTTTTCATTGTTGGTCTGGCGGGCGATCGTCGCCAATTCCTGACGCGTTAAAAAGCAAGGGTATGTGACACCAAGCTTGTCAAGCCTGGCCGCTGCCTCTTGATAATGCACAAACCGATCCGATTGGCGTACGACTTCATTTTCCCAACTCAGACCAAGCCAATCCAGGTCTTCAAAAATTGCATCAACAAATTCCTGTCGCGCACGACCCACATCAATATCTTCAATCCGCAGTAGAAATTTTCCACCGCTGGCTTTGGCCATTTTGGCGTTTACCAGTGCCGAATAGGCATGACCCAAATGCAGCAAACCATTGGGACTTGGTGCAAAGCGAAACACCGAATTGGTGTCGGTTTGGCAACGTCCAGTGCTTGCGTCAGTTTTAGGCGGCAAAGATACAGTATTGTGAACTTGCTTCACTGGGGTCGGCGTCCGTGTGATGGTAATTAGAGTTTTGATTTCAACAATGGTCACTAGATTATGTCACCAGACAAACAAACGACAGGTCTAATTCGAACGCGCGCCGACATTGAACAAGGTGTTAGTGCGTTGCGCCGGAAATGCCAATACATTCGCCATGTTCATGACACCGTTGGCAACCCGCCCCTGCGTCGAAGCCGTCGTGGATTTCCAGGACTAGCGCGCATCATCGTCGGCCAACAGCTTTCTACAGCAAGCGCCAAAGCGATTTGGTCGCGTGTTGAAGCAGGCATAACACCAATGACGCCCCGCCAACTTTTAAGGGTTGATGACAAGGGTTTGGCAGCACTTGGATTGTCGCGCCCAAAAATTCGCAGTTTGCGGGCATTGGCGAACGCCGTGACCTCGGGAGACCTTAACCTTGGCTCTAATCACCACAAGATGCCAGAACACCAACTACGTGAGTTGTTGTTGCAGGTCTCGGGTATCGGGCCCTGGAGTGTCGATATTTATCTGTTGTTTTGCCTGGGGTATCGGGACGCCTTTGCACCTGGCGATCTCGCCTTGCAAATCGCGGTAGAAAACATATTTGAATTGCCCGAGCGCCCGAAGCCAGATGAACTTGCAGCCCTTGCCAAGCGGTGGTCTCCCTGGCAAGGAATCGCTGCTCGATTGCTGTGGGCCTACTATGAAAATCAAAAAAACACCGCAACATCATTGAAATAGCGAGCGCTTATCACCAGATTTGATTGCAACGAAAAACCTTGCAAAACAAGGCAAAGCGAGACGCCGTGACCAACTCACAACGGCAAAATTTACAAAGTCTGTTGTCTATTTCTCGTGAAGCTTCACAGAGTTGACATGCGCAGCTAGTATCGCGGCGTCAAAATCGGAGGTTTGTCCGATTCGACATCGCAACGACAGGACGACCCATCGTGAACGTGCACGCAACATCCGTGCTGGACTCGTACCCGGCCCTCGTTCTTAACGCCGACTTCCGGCCCCTGAGCTACTATCCACTTTCGCTCTGGAGCTGGCAGGATGCGGTCAAGGCTGTCTTTTTGGAACGCGTCAATATCGTTTCGGAATACGATCAAGCGGCCCACAGTCCAAATTTCGAAATGAAGCTGCCAAGCGTCGTATCGCTTAAGTCATACGTAAAGCCGGCTCTTTATCCGGCATTTACGCGCTTTAATGTGTTTTTACGCGATCGTTTTTCCTGCCAATATTGCAATAGCCGCGAAGACCTGACGTTCGACCACCTGATCCCGCGTTCGCTTGGTGGCCTAACGCGTTGGGACAACGTCGTTACCGCCTGTTCCCCGTGCAATTTGGCAAAGGCGAATAAAATGCCGAAAGAAGTCGGCATGTTTCCAGCCCAGGCACCCTATCGCCCGACTGTATTTGAACTTCATCGCAATGGTCGGGCATTCCCGCCAAATTATTTGCATGAAAGTTGGATGGATTATCTTTATTGGGACAGCGAACTCGAACCGTAATCACGATTGCAGCCGTAGTGAACTATTACCAACTTCTGCAGAGATATTTTGAGCCGCAACGCCTGCTCCAAAATCTTTCAATTTCCGAAAGCCAACGAACCCCGGCCCAAATTAATGGACCGGGGCTCTGAAACTTTTATAATCGTCTGTGCAGGGGAGACAGATCAAAAAGCTTGACCATCGAAATGGGTGCAATGGCGTCGCATTTCAAGGTCTCCTAAAAATTTCTACACCGCTTCGCGGCCTTTAAGCAGCCTTGTCGATCGGTGCGGGGTTTGCGCAGATCGCATCAGCGATATGCTCAACCACACCACTCCAATCGGAATGATCTTCATCTTTTGGCATCGTCAAGCCGAATGCGCGCAATGCATCTTCTGGTGTACCACCATCGCGAAACACATGCGCGCACGACTGTCGCGCATAACCTAGTGCTTGTTGCCACTGGACAGGATTAACGTGTGTCGGGGTCATGGTGTTGCCTCCATGTGAATTTGTTCGACGCAATTACAAACTCGAATCTAGAATACCGTTTAGTTTGTCAAAAGCTTGACGCTGTGCGGTTTTCAATGATCGGCCAAAAAACCAACTTCGCGCCGGAAACTTGTGAGGCAAGCATACACAGTGTGAAAACACCGCTACGCAAAACCATGAAATGCGATGCCACAAGGACATTTGACGCACACCATACATGCTTGCCAACTTTGCGAATGGGCATGGGGGTGCCCATTCGAATGTGTTCTGCCTCTTAGGTCGGGCACCATCGTTTTTACATTGGAGCATGCTCCAACTAAAAAACGTGGCCAATACCCTTAAAACTTCATCTAGGCGGCTGTCTTCAAAGCTCGATGATTTGAAGCCACTTGCCGCTTTGGGCCAACGGATGCTGAACGCAACTCAGATGGTCCGCTGTAGTCTTGTCCATGAACGCGGACTTTACTCAAAATATTGCCCACGCAATCATCCAAAGAGCGCCATGTGTTCTCTTCTGAATCCTCGTGGGATTGATACTTTTTCATACGCATACCTCACTCTAACACTCTGGCATTCCGGCGATGCTTTTCACAAAAATTCCGGTCGCCACAAACTCAACGAACGCATTTACTGACAACGCAATACTGAGGAACGCAGAACTGAAAGACGCTTTACTGATCTGTACGAAACCGTTGGTCAACGAAACGCAACAACAAGAACGCAATACTCGAAACGCCAAACATAGATACTCGTGACGCAATGTCTCAACGCAACTACTGATAAAAACGCGGTACTGAAGAACGCTTTACTGAAATACGCGATACTGAACTCTTGCCTGCACGACACGGCGCAGGAGAGGTGACGAGCCGCTCTCCCATACGCTCAAACAAATTTGTTCGAGCAGCTCGTCTAAGGTTTTGGAACACACCGTGAAGTGTATTCTTCGGGCCTTCACCCAACGCAAACACTACTGATTTACTGTCGATACGCGGTACTGAACTCTTGCGCGGAACAAAACGAGAGACTGGAACAGCCGATACGGAGGTGACTTTTTTTCCTTCTCGAGAACGCGATTTGCCCGAAAGGCCAATCAAACGAGGAGAAAAAAACGGATGAGACTTACGCAATACTTGAACCAACAACTCACAACCTCAACGCATCGAATGTTCGCTTTGTGTTCCGCGAACAAGGACAATTAACCGTTACATTTGGGCAACGAAAAGGCGCGATTTTGTCTCCGCGGAGTTTATTTATTGGACAACTTGTGAAACAGCCGTTCAAGCCCCGAATCTCGGGTTCCGAGAGGGTTTATTCAAGTTGTGGAAAAGGGAATTAGATCCTAAGACTGGCGGCTGGACGAAGCTGCGGCACTTATCGACGCACCGAAAAGAAATAATGAAATCAATACGTTCCATCCAGCAAACGACAGCCCGGCAAAACGCCACGCGGCTTCGTCACAACGTACGACGCGGGTCTTTTCTAATTCTTCAATTAAATTCCCGGCATCAAGCGTAAGTCCTAGGTTGCCGCTGCATGTCGCTGGACCTGGCCAAAATTTCCACTCGGCGCCGGCTTGATAAACACCCAAACCAGCATTTGCCAAGAAGGCGAGGGCAATGAGGAAGAAAAATAACGCAGCCCATCGACCTTTGCCGCTCGACAGCAAAATCAAACCAACGAAGGCCGCTGGAATTGCTGCGTAATAAGCATAACGTTGTTGCAGACAAAGAGGGCAGGGAATGAAGCCACCGAGATGCTCAAACAAGAGAGCTAAAACAATTGTCCCCAAAGCAATAAGGAGCACCAATGCTCCCATACGATAGCCGACAGGATTTTGTTTCAATGGCTCGGACATCAGTGTCGTCATAAAAACGGGCTCCAAAGGTCACGCTTAGGCTTACACCAAGTACTTAACAGAGACAAAACCGCCGATTAGCAAAACCATAAACACCGTGAATACGAGGCCAAGGCGCCTTTCAATAAACTCCCGAATTGGAGGTCCGAACCAATATAACAATCCTGCGACCACAAAGAATTGGATTGCACGTGCGACGATACTGGCCGCCGTGAACACCGCGAGACTTAACCCCGTTGCGCCGCTCGCAATTGTAATGACCTTATAAGGAAAGGGAGTAATACCCGCGAATAATACGGCCCAAGCACCGTAGTCATTATACTTGGCCGCAAAGGTATCGAACTTGGCAGCATAGCCGTACAAATCGAGGATCGGCTTACCGAGAATATCGAATAAGACGGCGCCAACGAAATACCCAAATAACCCACCAAGCACAGATCCGATGGTGCAAATCAAAGCATAGAACCAAGCTTTGCTCTTATTTTCGAGCACCATTGGAATCAACATGATGAGCGGCGGAATGGGAAAGAACGAACTTTCGATAAACGCCACCCCGAACAAGCCCGCTGGTGCATACCGGTGAGCCGCCAGGCTCATCGTCCAATCATAGAGTTTTCTTATCATCTGTGGGTGGATAGCCGTTTGTTGAAAGAGTGTCTATGGCCAGATCAACCAGTTTTCGATTCGGCAAGTTTCGCAAGATCTTTTTCCACCTCGCCATAGAGACGGCCGACCACTTTTGGCCAGCTAAAATCACCCGCCCTTTTCAACGCCCCTTGCGACAGCTCTCCGAGCAACTCATCGTCAGAAGCGATCTCGTCAATCACGTTCGCAAGCCGGTTTACAACATCTTGCTCATCGCCATTTTCAACCGAAACTGATCGGCCGCAATATGATTTCACGATTTCGTTTGGCCCACCCAGCGCCAAACAAACCACAGGCAAACCGTTCGACAATGCTTCAACAACAACCGTTCCACCAGAATCGCGTAAACTTGGAAACAAGAAAAAATCATGCTCGCGATAGACCTTTGGCATATCGCTAAAATCAACCCAGCCAAGCCACGTCACGCGATCTGCAATACCCAGCTGTGTTGCCAACTGCTGCCATCGTTGCGCCTGAGGACCTCTGCCAACCATAGTCAAATGAACATTGCGGTCACGACGACAAACATCGGCAAATGCGCGCAAACCCAATTCCATACCCTTTCGGTAAGTCAGAAGACCAGCATAGAGAATGCGAACCGGTTCATTTGGCGAACGATTACGCGTGATGGGCGGATTGCTTTTTGAATTATCGTAAATTCCAAGCTCAAGACAGATACGCGCTTTATCGCGAAGCTTCATTGGCAAGAATTCAACCGTATCTTTTGTACGTGCGTAGTAGGCAATGGACTGCGCGCACGACTGTCGCGTGATCGGATCGACAGCCGCTACTAAGTTAATCGCATCACGTAGCAGATCGTAAGCCTGGCCCGACCACGGAAAACTTCGACGCAACGTAATCGGCGTTCGCTCACCACCGCCAACTGGTCCTACGACAAGAGGCATACCCGATTTATAAAGAAGCGTCGGCTGGCGGCAGCCGCCAAGTGTAATGTGATGGACGACGTCAAAATCAGATTCGCTTTTGTTTTCTCGAACAAATCGCAATAGCGCAAATTGCCAAAGAAGGTGAGTCAGATTCCAAGTAATGTTTTCAAAGCCGGCCTTCAGACCGAAGTTGCAGATTCGTTCGATCCAGCGTGGCATAAACATGTCGAAGGTTAGCCCCTCTGGCAACGTGCCTGACGCAATCAACTCTTCAATCTCGTTGCGATATTCACTGGTCGTGATCACATGAACCTGATGACCAAGCCGCGCACCATTGATGGCCCAGTTCCAACCAACGCCAGGCTCAGACCCGGAGTTGGGCCCACATGCGAATGCACTGAGAAGAATTTTCATAACTTCAAGGCCCCGTGCTAAAACCCATCAGCACAAGAGCGATCCCTCTTTCAGTCTAGGACTTATAAAATAAAGCTTTTCGCATTGTTAGGCGCTCGACGAGAAGAAATTCGACATCATGATAAACAAACGATAACGCCAAATTTTTCTCCCATTTCAACGAGATCTGGCGAGCAATCTTGATTGGCGTTGATGCCGGGTCTTGAAGAGCAAACAGCCACGATCCCAATTGCTAGAGAGCATGCTCGGCCAAAAGCATTAACATTAAGATACAACGGTTTTTAGGGCTTGGTGGCAGTACAAACAAATTCGCCTTCAACACTCAAGTCATCAATCCACCGGCCAACATTGCACCTCCAACAATTGCAAACTTCAACCAGAATTTCCGCTGTGAAATGCCAGCCAAGCGGGCGTCAAGTTGCGTTTGTCACCCCACTCGACGTCAGGTCATCACAGACATGTGTTCAACCAGCGGTCCTCGAACTTCGCAATTGATATGCCGAAGGCATACTTTAAATCAAACCTGCCTGGCGTACTTGACGTACAAGGCGCAGAGTTTTTCGCATGCGACGGGCCTCGTCGGCTGGTAAGCAAAAACAGCCGCAACAGGGAAATACCTTAAACCCGAACGCTTTCATTTTTTGCCCACTCCGGTAACCAAACCGTCTCCGCTCAAGCAACTCTATACCCGAACGATACTCTGGGACAGTCGACGCACGAGTTCATCCAATACAATTGCGCCTTTCTCGGTCGCATGGATGATGTGGGGATCGTTCTGCGCCAGCAACCCAAGCGACTTTAGTGCAGAAATTTCTTCAAGTGTTGGCAAGAACCCTGAGACCATTTGCATACGTTCGAGGTTCAAACCCTCTTTCAAGCGCAATCCCATAAGCAACATCTCATCCGCCGCCTCGGCTACTAAAATGGGGTCTTGCTCGGTAAACCCGTGACCTTTCTCCTTAACAGATTTGGCCCAGGTCTCTGGCATTTTCTGGGTGCTGGTCGCAATGCGAACAGTATCAGTTTGTTTCTCACCGACTTTAACTGGCAAGCGACCATGCGCGCCCGGCCCAATGCCAGCATAGCAGCCATACCGCCAATAAAGCAGGTTGTGTTGGCTTTCTTGCCCCGGTGCAGCGTGGTTCGACGTCTCGTAGGCTGGAAGACCGGCAGCCGCCGTCATCTCTTGCGTAACATCATACAATGCCACCGCATCATCGTCACCAGGGACAATCAATTTTCCAGCAGCATGCAGAGCTGCAAATGGCGTGTCAGGTTCAATTGTTAGCTGGTAAAGAGATAAGTGGCTGGTCCCCATCGACAGGGCTTCGCCAAGCTCTGATTTCCATTCCGCGGGTGTTTGATTGGGCCGTGCGTAGATAAGGTCAAACGAAAAACGATCGAACGTAGCACCCGCAATATCGATCGCTGTTCTCGCTTCAGCAACGGAATGCAATCGGCCAAGACGTTTTAATTCCTCATCGCGCAACGATTGCACACCGATCGAAACGCGATTGACGCCCGCCGTATAAAATCCTTTGAACCGTTTTGCTTCGACGCTATTTGGGTTAGCCTCAAGTGTAATCTCTGCGCCGGATTGCAAATCCCAAAGGTCAGCGATCTCGTCAATCACTGCCGCAACGGTTTGCGGCTGCATTAACGACGGTGTTCCACCACCAAAAAAAATGCTGGAGACGGTGCGTGCGCCAACCCAATCGCGAACCGTACGTAGTTCTTGTTTGTAAGCGTTGAGATAATCGGCCTGATCAACGCCACCGTGGCGAACATGGCTGTTGAAATCACAATACGGGCACTTCTGAGCGCAAAATGGCCAATGAATATAAACACCAAAACCAATATCGTCGGTCACCGCTGTGTCGCCGTCGAATTCGGTTGCACGCTGCTGCACCATCAGGCCGTCTCTGTTGAAGTTTTATGACCGTCAAGTTCCACGTGTTTGAATTTCGCAAATGCGCGCGTGCGGTGAGACATGGCATATTTGTCAGCGGGTTTCATTTCGCCAAATGTCAGCGTTTCGCCATCCGCCAAGAACATCGGATCATAGCCAAAGCCATTTGTTCCCCGCTTAGGCCAAACCAAAACACCATCTACCCGGCCCTCGTAGACAGAGGTTTTTCCATTGGGCCATGCCAGACACAATACAGAAATGAAGTTCGCTCGAGGTCCAAGCGTCGCCCAAGCGTTTTGCGACGCCAGTTCATTGGCCACTTTCTCCATCGCAACATCGAAGTCTTTGTCCGCTCCTGCCCAACGGGCTGAATAGATACCAGGCGCGCCGCCCAACGCTTCAACTTCAAGCCCAGAATCATCAGCCAAAGCCGGCATGCCTGAGGCCGTTGCCGCAAATATTGCCTTGAGTTTGGCGTTGCCTTCAAATGTCGATTCGGTTTCTTCCGGCTCCTCTAACCCAAGATCGCCAGCCGACACCGCATCGAGCCCGTATGGGGCAATCAGTTCGTTGATCTCCCAAACCTTGCCAGGGTTGTGCGAGGCGACGACCAATTTCGTACCTGCAGAGAGTTTCAGCATTTAAGACAGTTCCCAAATTCGTGGCTCAGCAAATTCCAAGCAATTGCCAGCGGGATCGCGGAAGTAAATCGAACGACCACCGCCCGGCCACTCAAAATCCATTTCGATTTCAACACCATATTCATTCAGACGATGGCGCCACTTTTCAATTTCATTTGCGCTGGCGCGAAAACAAATATGTCCTGGTCCTTCGGCGCCATGCGGCGGCACAGGAATTTTCGCATTCGGTGCCGGTTGGCTTGTGGTCTTGGGGTTAAAGATCAGCAGCATTTGATCACCACACCGGTAGAAAATCTGGCGCCCGTCCATTTTTGAAGCGAGCGGAAGACCAAGAATATCGCTGTAAAACGTTTCAGCCGCGTCGAGAGCGCTGGTGTACAGGATAGTTTCGAGAATTCCTTTCGGTGGTGTGATCTCGCTCACGGCGTCACCCCTTAGCTGACCGTTAACTTTTGAAGCTCAACCAACTCGCCAATTCCCTTGCGAGCTAACTTCATCAGTTCGTCAAAGTTTTCTTGGCTGAACGGCGTCGTCTCTGCTGTACCTTGCACTTCGCAAATGCCACCTGAACCGGTCATAACAAAGTTTGAATCAGCGTCAGCATTGCTGTCTTCGTCATAATCGAGATCGAGAACCGGCGTTCCTTTGTAAAGCCCACATGAAACCGCGGCAACTTGATCGGCTAACGTATCGGCTTTCACCATGTCGCGCACGACCATCCACTGGATGCAATCGTACAACGCAACCCAGGCGCCGGTAATTGACGCCGTGCGTGTACCACCATCGGCCTGGATCACATCACAATCGACGGTGATCTGGCGCTCACCAAGTTTTTTCATATCGACCACAGCGCGAAGCGAACGACCGATGAGGCGCTGGATTTCCTGTGTGCGACCTGACGGACCGCCTTTTGTCACTTCACGGCGCATGCGGTCGTGGGTTGAGCGCGGCAACATCGAGTATTCCGCGGTTACCCAGCCTGAACCTTTACCTTTCATCCACGGTGGCACGCGCTCTTCCAAGCTGGCGGTGCATAAAACATGGGTATTGCCGAATTTAATCAGGCATGATCCTTCAGCGTGCATCGAGACAGCGCGTTCAATTGAGACACGGCGAAGTTCATCAGGTTGGCGGTTAGATGGGCGCATAAGATAATCTGTTTCTTTCTTTAATCGGTTGAATTTGGCGGGACACTAGTTCGGAAAGCTGGCAATGTCGACAATGTCAGACAATTGACCATGTTCAGCACAATCCCTAGATATTGATCACCTCACGACTGACAGAGCAATACGTACACCTTAAATGAGCAAATCCGATAAAATTTCCGGCTTGGCGTCTCTCGACACACGCTCCCAGACAGTCCTACGCGAAATCGTTGAAAGCTATCTATCAACGGGTGATCCCGTTGGCTCACGAAACTTGTCTCGAGCCCTGCCAATTAGCCTTTCGCCCGCCTCAATCCGCAACGTCATGTCCGACCTTGAACAACTCGGCTTGATCTATGCCCCACATACTTCGGCCGGGCGAATGCCAACACAAAGCGGGCTCAGATTATTCGTCGATGGCTTATTGGAAGTCGGAGACCTGGCGAACGAAGAGCGAAGAAAAATCGAAGCACAAATCGGTGGCGGTGGACAAAGCTCGGTTGAGCACGTTCTCAATGAAGCCAGTGAACTCATTTCTGGATTATCGCATTGCGCCGGTGTTGTACTGACAGAAAAGCAAAGCACCGCCTTAAAACACATTGAATTCGTACAGCTCGAACCGGGCAAGGCCCTGGCGATACTCGTTGGCGAGGACCAAAACGTAGAAAACCGAGTGATCGACCTACCGAAAGGTTTACCGGCATCGGCCCTTGTCGAGGCAACAAATTATCTCAATGCCAACGTCTGTGGCATGACAATGGCGCAAGCCAGCAAGCATTTAGAAACGCAATTGCAGGTCGCACGTGCCGAACTCGATGGACTGACGCAAAAGGTCATCAAGGCAGGCCTGGCAGAATGGTCTGGCGATCTTGGTGATCGAAAAAGTCTGATCGTCAGAGGCCAATCGAACCTTTTGAAAGACGTTCATGCCACCGATGAGCTGGACCGGATTCGGTTGCTGTTTGACGACATTGAATCCAAGAACGAATTGGTGCAAATCCTCGGCTTAGCCGATCAAGCCGAGGGCGTGCGAATTTTTATCGGCTCGGAGAACAAGTTATTCTCGCTATCGGGTTCATCGCTGATCGTCGCCCCATTTAACGACGACACCCGCAAGACTGTGGGCGTTGTGGGCGTAATCGGGCCAACCCGGCTGAACTATGCGCGGATTATTCCTATGGTCGACTATACGGCTCGGCTGATAAGCAAGTTACTGACTTGATTTGCACCGCGAGACCCTGATAACCAATTAGGCCTCCAACTGCTACACTATGGCAAAGCACTTGAGATGGGCAGCCCACCATCTTAATTGAGCCTGATACCTGCCAAAATGGAAATTTATTGATGAGCGACGACAAAAAGCCGAACCACGATCCCAATACATTGCCGCCTGGTGGCGCAGGGGGCCCAGGAATGAGAGGCCATGACGATCGGCCAGAAGATGCGCTTGGTTTCGACGATCCAGAAGCTGAAGACTACGGCGTCGACGAACTCGATGACGAGGCGGTTTCCGACACATTGAATGTTGCCGAAGCAGATGCTGCACGTCTTGAATCCGAAGTGGCAGACTTGAAAGATCAACTGGCGCGCATGAATGCAGAAGTGCAGAATATCCATCGTCGCCACGAGAAAGAATTGCAGGATATGGCCAAGTATGCCGTCCGCAAGTTTGCCAAGGACATTGTTGAAGTGGCCGATAATTTCAATCGTGCCAAGGAATCAGTAAAACCTGAAGACGTCGAGGGTAACGCGACGGTCAAAGGCCTTATTGAAGGCTTCGACATGACGGAGCGCGCTTTCCTTTCGGCCTTAGGAAAGCATGGCATTCAACAGATTGACGCGGCTGGGCAACCGTTTAACCCGCACAAACACCAAGCCATGATGGAGCAAGAAGATCCGAGCAAACCGGCCGGCACGATTTTGCAAGTCTTTCAAGCAGGATACGAGATCGCTGAGCAGGTCCTTCGTCCATCAATGGTGGTTGTCTCGCGCGGCGGACCGAAAATGCCCAAGCCGGACCCTGAACCCTCCGAACCCAAACGACCAACGCTCAAGATGCCAGGGCAAGACAACGCCAATCCTAATGCCCAATCAGAGGCACCAGGTGCGGCAGATACTCCAGGGCCGACAAGCGAGCCAAGCAACGATAACGATCAGGGCGGCCCAGGCACGGCGGCATAACCGCCATGGGTGGTGGGGTTTAAATCCGACAAAAACCAGGGATCTTGACCAACTTCATGAAACTTGTTTCTGAAACGCGGGATTTCTTGGTGTTTGAACAAAGCTCTTTTGGCGGCGCAATCGTTGCAGGGGTGTTCGCACTTGTCTTGATTGTCCTGTTTGCAACCAGTGGCGATCAGCTTTCACTCGAACAGACTTATGTGATGCTGGCAGCCATCCTTTTTAGCCTCATATCTATTCTGTTTATCGGTCGCACCGAACGCGTCACACTGGACCGCACGAAGGGGCGCATTGTGCGACACGCCCAGGCAATAATTCCTTGGTTTCCGCTTGGTGCCATTGCCCATGTTCATGCCCTCGACACCAACTCAAAAGCCCAGGCCCAATCAGCCTTGCAAATCCGGCACAAACGCATCGATAGCAAATCTTGGCAAGTCTTCGTCAACGGCATCAAAGACGGCAAACCATGGAGCATGCGGGTTCACAAAGGGACAAGTGAAGCGTCAGCGAAAGCCACCGTGCAACGTATCAATGCTTGGCTGGAAGCTTAAAACCCTCAAATCGTCACCCGCCGCAGGGTCAAGTTGATCCGCCCACCACCTAGAAACAGATCATCCAATATGTCGGATGTCCCGGCCATGACCTTATCAATCCCGTGGTAGACTTGACGCGCCGCGCCAGCCAAAACCACGACATCACCCGACTGCAAATTCACGCGCTGTTTTGGATTGGCCCGACGCGGCCCGCCAACATGAAACCGAGCTGTGTCGCCGAGCGAAACAGAAATCACAGGAGCATCCTTAGCGTCTTCGTCGCTATCGCGATGGCTGCCCATTTTAGCTCCATCGCGATAGACGTTGATCAGACAAGCTTCTGGCAGATCCGGCCAATCGACCAGCTCATTCCACAGATCTAGCATCCTGCGAGGTATCGGGGCCCAGGGCGAGCCGGTGACGGGGTGTGTTGGCTGATAGCGATAGCCATTGATATCTGAAACCCAACCAAGACACCCCGCATTGCTCATCTCAACGGAAAATGGCTTTCCAGTTCTTGGCATTACGGGTTTGAATAGGGGCGCTTGGTCCAGAACACAGGCAATATCTGACACCAGAGCACTTTGCTCATCTGCCTGAAAAAAGCCCGGAAAATGTTGAAAACCCTCACAAAACATTGTGTTTCCACTAAGTTGCAGTTACCCAGAACCAACACTGCGACCAATCAGGGCTGGCACATCAAACTGGTGATCGGCAAAATTTTTGACCAACTGCGTCGAAATTCGTCAACTTGACGCGTTACCAGCCGTTGCACCGGAGCCATCGCTGCCTATATACCCTTCACAAGCTTTAAAAACTCTAGGGAACTGCGGCTTGAAGCCTTCTGGAAAGTAATCACTTTCGCGGAAGAACGCTTTTTGGACTGGGTGCCACCGAGTTGGGCCAGTCAAGACAGTTCGCCACAAACACAAGGAATTCTGCACAATGGCAAAGGTAATCGGCATTGACCTCGGAACCACGAACTCCTGCGTGGCCGTGATGGAGGCGGGTAAGCCTCGCGTACTTGAAAATGCTGAAGGCGCGAACACGACACCATCGATCGTTGCTTTTTCAGACGACAGTGAAAAGTTGGTCGGTCTTCCGGCAAAACGCCAGGCCGTCACAAACCCCACAAACACATTCTTCGCGATCAAACGTCTGATCGGACGTCGCTTTGAAGATCCGATGGTTGAAAAGGACAAAGGCCTCGTCCCTTACAAGATTGTCAAAGGTCCAAATGGTGACGCTTGGGTTGAAGCCAACGGACAAGAATACTCACCACAGCAAATCTCAGCATTCATTCTGCAGAAAATGAAAGAAACAGCTGAAGCAAAGCTAGGTGAAGAAGTCACTCAAGCCGTTATCACCGTTCCAGCTTACTTTAACGACGCTCAGCGCCAGGCGACAAAAGATGCCGGTAAGATTGCCGGACTTGAAGTGCTGCGCATCGTTAACGAGCCAACGGCGGCGGCGCTGTCTTATGGCCTCGACAAAAAAGATAAAGTTCAAACGATCGCTGTATACGACCTTGGCGGCGGCACCTTTGATATCTCCATTCTTGAGATCGACGATGGTGTGTTCACTGTGAAGTCCACCAATGGCGACACATTCCTTGGTGGTGAAGACTTCGATATGGAACTGGTTCAGTACCTTGCCGATGAATTCAAAAAAGAAAACTCGATCAACCTGCGCGACGACAAACTTGCGCTGCAGCGATTGAAGGAAGCGGCAGAGAAAGCCAAAATCGAGTTGTCATCTTCTTCTCAGACAGAGATCAACCTGCCGTTCATTACCGCAGACCAAACCGGTCCAAAACACCTGACCATGAAGCTGACCCGCGCCAAGCTGGAGAGCCTGGTATCCAAGCTCATCAAGCGGACAAAAGGACCATGCGAAAAGGCTCTTGAAGACGCTGGCCTGAAAGCTGCTGAAATTGACGAAATCGTCTTGGTAGGCGGTATGACCCGCATGCCGAAGGTGAAAGAAGTCGTCAGTGAAGTGTTTGGCAAAGAGCCTCATGAAGGCGTCAACCCAGACGAAGTCGTTGCAATCGGCGCTGCGATTCAAGCAGGTGTGCTACAGGGCGATGTGAAAGATGTTTTGTTGCTCGACGTAACACCTCTTTCACTTGGCATTGAAACACTTGGTGGCGTGTTTACACGTCTCATCGATCGCAACACGACAATCCCAACGAAGAAAAGTCAGACGTTCTCGACGGCGGAAGATGGCCAGAGTGCGGTGACAATCCGCGTGAGCCAGGGTGAGCGTGAAATGGCGGCTGACAACAAGCTGCTGCATCAGTTCGACTTGGTTGGCATCCCACCAGCACCGCGCGGCGTACCTCAAGTCGAAGTGACCTTCGACATCGACGCCAACGGCATTGTTCATGTGTCAGCCAAAGACAAGGCAACCGGCAAAGAGCAATCGGTTCGCATTCAATCGTCTGGTGGTCTGACCGATTCCGAAATCGAGCAGATGGTGAAAGATGCCGAGACTCATGCTGCCGAAGACAAGAAGAAGCGTGAAATAATTGAGACCAAGAACCAAGCGGAAGCCATAATCGACTCCACCAAAAAGTCGCTTGAAGAAGCTGGTGACAAGGTCTCCGCAGACGATAAAAAAGAAGTCGAAGCCTCAATTGAAGAGCTGAAAAAAGCCACCGAGGGAGACGACGCAGAGGCTATTAAAGCGGGCATCACGGCTGTGACGACTGCTGCAATGAAAATCGGTGAAGCGCTTTATGGCGACCAAGCCGAGACTGAGGCTGCTGAAAAAGACGCAGCAGCAGCTGCGGCGGCAGCCGACGACTCTGATGACGTTGTCGATGCTGACTTCGAAGAAGTGAAAGACGATAAGTCGGCCTAATTGCAAGCTGTTTGTCGTTCGAACTTGAAAAGAATTGAAGAAAATTGGCCCTCGCTTTCATACTCTGACATATAAGTTTAGAGAGCGGGGGCCTTTGATATTCAAGTGATGTGATGAAAATCCCTGCTAATTCCATTGGGGTGGACATCGCGTTCACAAAAAAAGAGGACCTGGTATCGGGCCCATGGCAAAGCGTGACTACTATGAAATTCTTGGCGTTGAGCGAGGGGCCAGCGAGCAAGACCTCAAAGCCGCCTTTCGCAAATCTGCAAAAGAATGCCATCCCGACCGAAACCCGGGAGACACTGAGGCTGAGCAACGCTTTAAAGAGCTAAACGAAGCTTACGAGGCCCTGAAAGACCCACAACGACGTGCCGCTTACGATCAGTATGGTCATGCCGCATTCGAAGGTGGACAAGGCGGCCCAGGTGGCTTTGGACCCGAGTTTGCCAGCTCGATGTCGGACATATTCGATGATCTGTTCGGTGAGTTCATGGGTGGTCGACGCGGCGGCGGAGGGGGAAACAATTCCGGCGGTCGCGAGCGTGGCGCAGATCTGCGCTACAACATGGACATCACACTGGCTGAAGCATTTGAAGGCAAGACAGCGCAAATCGTTGTGCCAACGAGTGTTGGTTGTGACGAATGCGCTGGATCAGGCGCCAAGGCCGGTACCAAACCGTCTTCATGCGGCACATGTGGCGGCATAGGTAAGGTTCGCGCCAGCCAAGGCTTCTTCACAATCGAACGGACTTGTCCAAATTGCCACGGCCGTGGTCAAGTCATCGATGACCCGTGCGAAAAATGCTCTGGTGCCGGCCGGGTCACAAAAGAGCGGACCTTGTCGGTCAATATTCCAGCAGGTGTGGAAGATGGTACCCGCATTCGCCTCGCTGGCGAAGGCGAAGCCGGGTTGCGCGGTGGCCCAGCGGGCGATCTCTACATTTTCTTATCGATTCAGCCGCACACATTTTTCCAGCGCGATGGTGCCGACATCTTCTGTCGCGTTCCAATTGCCATGACAACAGCAGCCCTTGGTGGCGAAATTGAAGTGCCAACGGTTGAAGGTTCAATGACCCGGGTTAAAGTTCCAGAAGGAACCGAAGCTGGCAAACAATTCCGCTTGAAAGGCAAAGGCATGCCTGTCCTTCGCTCAAAAGTGAACGGAGACATGTACATTCAGGTCGAGGTTGAAACGCCGAAAAACCTTTCACGTCGTCAACGCGAATTGCTTGAAGAATTTGAGACGGAAAGTGCCAACGACACCTCACCTGAAAGCCATGGTTTTTTTGACAGGGTCAAGGAATTCTTCGACGGAAAGGCTTAAGAGCACCAGCCTTTGTAACACTGCAACCGATCATCCGCTGATCCTAACGCAAGCAACTGACGTATCAAGTGCATGAAGAACAAGAGAGGTGCGAGCGCACAGCAAGGGCTAGATAACGTCATGAAGCAACTCAAATCTCAGATGAACCCTCTAACGGCTACAACGCTCGTGGCTGTGATAATCACCACGGCTCATCTCCTCGTGATAGCCAATCCAGCCCTTAGTCAACACGCACCAAACCAACCAACAAAGCTCGAAGTTACGCCCGAAATGGCGAAATCCACAATACGCCAACGCTGCTCAAACTGTCATGCCATTGAAGCGGGAACGAAACGATTTGCACCACCTCTCGTCGGCTTAATCGGGCGCAAAGCTGGAAGCTATGAAGGTTTTGCCTACACGAAGAAGATCAAAGACCTCAACTTCAACTGGACAGCTGAAGCCTTGAATGATTGGCTTGCCGGCACGACTTTCAAAACTCCGGATATTCGCAAGCGCCACGTCGGTATCGAACAACCAGAGTTGCGAAAAGCTGTTGTTGAATACATCACAACGCTGAAATAGCCTATCGGGCAAAACCTCCCGGCAGGTACAATTGTCGTGGCACCGAACAAATTTAGGCGATCAAAAACTGCAGGCCAATTCAAACTAGGGATACGCTGATCTCAATGTCGACGGAAGCTAAATTACTATTTTTCGCCGGCTCTGCGCGCGAAGGTTCGTTCAACAAAAAATTGGCCAGACTTGGCGACAGAATTGCCGATGCAAACGGTATCAGCGCCACGTTTCTTGATCTCGCAGACTACCCAATGCCGTTATACGATGGTGATCTGGAATCTGCCGAAGGCGTTCCAGACAACGCCTATAAAATGAAGAATGTTTTATCCGTTCACGACGGCGTTTTCATTGCCGCTCCTGAATACAATGCCTCGATTTCGCCGTTGTTAAAAAACGCACTGGATTGGGTTTCTCGCGCCCGCAAAGACGATGACGATCCCAAAGCAGTATTCGCAACGCGGGTATTTGCGCTTGGTGCGGCGTCACCTGGGGGAACAGGCGGCATCAGAGGTCTGACCACCGTTCGCCATACCCTAGAAATGGGACTTGGGGCGTTGGTTCTTCCCGATCAGTTCTTGCTGCCAAAAGCTGGGACTGCGTTTAGCGAAGATGGCCACTTGATCGACAAGGCCGCACAAGAGCGGCTCAAATTATTGATCCAAAAACTTGCACGCGCGGCCAAGCTGGTGCACGGGTAGATCGAAATATCGTCTATCCTTGGAAATCATCAAAAGTCTCAATCAATGTCACACAACCCGATAGACAGCCTCATCGTCGCACTCGATTTTCCAACGACTGACGAGGCACATTCATTGGTGGAGACGCTTGGCGAGGATGTACAGTTCTACAAAGTCGGCTTGGAGTTGTTGTTTGCCGGCGGCCTGCATTATGCCCAAACTCTAAAGCAGCAGGGCAAAAACGTATTTCTCGACATGAAACTTCTTGATATCGCCAATACCGTCGAGAAGGCTGTCGCCAATGTTGCCGGGTTTGGCTTTGACATGTTGACCATCCACGGAACCGACCGCAAGACAATGGATGCCGCCGTCAAAGGCCGCGGCAATTCGAATTTGAAACTTCTGGCTGTCACGGTTCTAACAAGCCTCGACGATCACGACTTGAAAGAGCAAGGCTCGCGGATGGACCCGCAAGAATTGGTCTTGCACCGGGCCCAACTTGCTCGCGATGCTGGAATGGACGGAATCGTTGCCTCAGGACAAGAAGCGAATGCCGTTCGTGACATTGTTGGCCCTGATATGCTGGTCGTCACCCCGGGTATCAGATTGGCCGGCGCTGCAAGCGATGATCAAGCCCGCATTATCACACCGGAACGTGCCATCTCAGCGGGTGCGAGCCATCTCGTTGTCGGCCGTCCCATCAGTCGGGCAGAAGACCCAGCCTCCGCCGCACGTACATTTCAGGCTGAAATGGCCAAGGCACACACCTAAACACTTTTAAGATCAAACGGAGACCAGAATGCCCAAAGGATACATCATTGCGCACGCAACGGTCACAGACCCAGATGCCTGGGGTCAGTACGTCGCAAAAACCAAAGCCATTCTCGAAAAATTTGGTGGCACGCCAATTATCCGTGGTGGTCAATGTAAGATTGTCGAGGGTGAAAATGGCACAACGCGTAATGTCGTTCTAGAGTTTCCAAGCTACGAGAACGCATTGGGCTATGCGAATTCACCAGAATATGCCGAAGCGAAATTGTTACGCAAAAACGCAGGGCAACTAGATATGACGGTTGTCGAAGGTGTCTGATACACAAGACGAAAAGGCGAAGGTTGAAGCGACATGGCGAGCCTGCGTTGTGACGCTGTTTCCGGAAATGTTTCCTGGGCCCTTGGGCCACTCTTTGGCGGGCCAAGCACTTGAAGACAAGATCTGGTCGCTTGAGACAACACCACTTCGCGCGTTTGGCATTGGCCGTCACCAAAATGTCGACGACACGCCAGCCGGGGGCGGTGCTGGCATGGTCATCCGTGCTGATGTCCTTGGACCGGCAATTGATGCAGCACTTCAAACCAACCCTAAAGCCCGACGTATTTACCTTTCGCCGCGCGGGCGACCGCTTGACCAAAATCTAGCCCACGAACTGGCCGATGGTCCGGGTGTGTTGCTTGTTGCTGGACGTTTTGAAGGTATCGACCAACGCGTCATTGATGCTCGCCAACTCGAAGAAGTTTCGATTGGAGATTACATTTTATCGGGTGGTGAACTTGCAGCGATGGTTTTGCTGGACGCTGTCGTGCGGCTTTTGCCAGGTGTTGTCGGCGCCAGCGAAAGCCTCAATCTTGAAAGCTTTGAAACCGGCTTGCTCGAGCATCCCCATTACACGCGGCCGCGCAGTTGGGAGGGCCGCGACATCCCAGATGTGCTGCTCTCAGGCGATCATGCAAAAATTGAAAGTTGGCGAGATGGTAAAGCGCGCGCGCTAACAAAACAAAGGCGGCCAGATTTGATTAAGAAACACGACGAATAGATTGCCTTCGACAAGCGTAACCACAATCGGCCAACTCTTTGTCGTGATGCCGATTTCCAAACTTCAAGATTGCTCCAATATTCGACAGGATTTTTCGACATGAAACGCGCAAGCCTCGCCCTACTGACATGCATCGCAGTTATCATTGCCGCTTCCCCCATCCAGGCTGCTGATCCAGCGTTCGTTGGAACGTGGGGCAAAGATATCGCTCAATGTGCCATATCCCAGGAAGTCCAGGGCGCACCGATTGTTTACTCAAAGGACGGTTACGACCAACACGAGGCCCATTGCAAATTTAAGACGATCAATCAGGACGCCAATAAGTGGAATATCACCGCGGCCTGTTCCGTCGAAGGCGACGAGCAAACGGAAAAATTTACCATCGTCGTCAAAGACACCACCCTCACGACGATCAATGAATATGGCAAATACGTTCTGATACGCTGCCCATAAATCGCGAACTCAGTCTCCTGCTGCACCGTTGCGGAAAATCGCGTAGAAGCGTGATTATGAGCAATGATGAAAATAAGCGGTCGGGTTACCATCACGGCAACTTGCGCCAGGCTTTGTTAGACGCAGCGCGGCGATTGATTGTTGAAAAGGGGCCTGATGGTTTTACACTTGCTGAGGCAGCAAGGCTTGCCGGGGTCAGTCCGGCAGCTCCTTATCGCCATTTCAAAGATCGCGGCGAGCTTCTCGGCACGCTTGCGGTCATTGGGTTCGAAGACTTTACCAACGCTTTGGACACCGCCTGGGAAAATGGTCGTCCTGACGCGGTCACAGCGTTTACGCGTGTCGGTCAGGCTTATCTATCGTTCGCTCGACGTGACCCAGCAGCTTATAAGGCCATGTTTGAACCAGGTCTCGGCCTTGAGGACGTCGCCGGCCTTCGTACGGCGCGCTCGAGAGCCTTCGACAACTTGCGGTCTTGCTCAGCAGCCCTTCTTGCACGCGCGCCTAAAGGCCAACTTCCACCCGTCGATTTGATGAGCTTACACATTTGGGCGCTCACACATGGAGTCGCCACTCTGTTTGCTGAAGGCAATTTCGGTCGGGGTCGTGTGCCAATGACCGCCGAAGATGTATTGGAATCTGGCGTGCTGGTTTATCTGCGCGGCCTCGGCGTCATCCCCAGCGATGACACGTGACCATCTGACGGCACTGCAAACGACACCCGATCTGCCACCGGATCGAAAACCTGCAAAAATTTGCGCGAACAGTCTTGAAACAAGCGTATTACTTGCCATATATGTTAATGTAAATAACATTTACATTGAGAGGACGTAATGAATACAGCAACTTTGGATAATTGGGTTGCCAGCGTCGATCAATTTGGCAAGGGCGGCTGGATCGCGCTGATGGTCCTTGGATTTGTGCTGTTCTGGCCAATTGGCCTGGCATTGTTGGCATATTTAATATGGAGCGGACGAATGGGTTGTAAAGGCAAGAGAGGCCGCGCATGGAGCGCAAATTGTTGGCAAGGCGGAAAGTCTTATCGCGCGGGTTCGAGCGGCAACACCGCGTTCGATGAATATCGTGAGGAGACGCTGCGACGGCTTGAAGATGAGCAGAAGGAGTTTTCCGACTTTCTCGACAGTCTGCGCAAGGCAAAAGACAAAGCCGAATTCGAGCAGTTCATGACAGACCGGAACCATCGTGCCCCCACGCCCGACAACACATCTCCACAGGGGACTTAAGCACAGGGTACATGAGCATCGGGGGCCATAAAAACTGGCTTCAAGTGAATTCGATTTGATATCGTCAATACGGCTGATGGTGCGAAAGCACCATCAGCTTTTTTTCTGGCGGTTTGAATTTTTATTTCACCGGCAGATGCTCTTTCAACCAAGCCACCTGCAACGCCAAAACCGCAGCAACAGTTTCGGGGTTCTCGTAGACCTTAAAGTGTGAGACCGCTGGCAACATTTCATAGCGCGCTTTCGTTCGATCTTTAATACGATCGAAGAGCAACACACCTTGCTGCTTCACATCGAAAAGCTCTTCGTTTTCAACATCAATGATCAACGTCGCAGCTCTCAATTTTTCGACGTTTTTCAATGGCTCATGGAAAAAGTTCACAACAGAATGGGCATAGCCCTGGTGATGCTCTGAAAACTTTATGTACAATTTTTCACCTGGCAAAAATGGTGCAGCACCTCTCGCGATCGCAGTACGCCAGGTGTCAATGTTATCAGGATGGGCCGGGCTGGTCTTAGGGTTGCCGGTATAAAACGGCATCATGTCAAAGGCGGCAACCTGCGCAATCAGGACCTTGATTTCAGGATAGGCAACCGCCGTTTTCAGCGCCAATCCGCCCCCCAAGCTTGTGCCCCAAACTGCCAACATGTCTGCATCAACACCTGGCTCGCCTTTGAGGTAAGAGAGCGCAGCCTCGATGTCTTGATACTGGTTGATAGCGTTCACGACGTTACGCACTTCACGCACTTTAACTTCGAACTCTTTATCGCGCCCTTTTGGCATTTCACCAGTTGGCAACAAATCTCCATCACTCTCGCCGAAACCGCGATAATCGAACGTTAGGACGTAGTATCCCTGGGCGGCAAATTTAGATGCATAGAGACGGTTGAGCTCATCCTTTTTGCCGCCAAACCCGTGCATCATCAAAATTGCAGGCCGTTTTTGGTCGACCGTTGCCCCGGGCGGAGTCCAAATATCTCCGGCCAAGCGAACACCTTGGCTATAAATCGCTATGGGTTTCGAGGTGACTTTTTCAGCAGGTTGTGCGGTCCCAGTCTGCGACGTTTCAGCCCGTCCTGTCTGGGTTCCAGCCGCAGAAAAAGTCATCGCAACAAGCAAAACTGCCAAGATGTGGTGGCGCATTCCCTACTCCAATTATTGTTTTTATCCCGAGCCGGACAGATCTTAGACCTCAATTGCCAAATCAACCAGCCAGGTCAGAATTCAGATTTGGTTTTGAGGCCCCAATCCGACCAATTTGTTAACAACAACCGTCCCGACCAAGAACGTTAAAACCCCTCTCGACAGCCCGGCCTAATTCGGCTATACGCGCGGTCTGAATTCAGTGCCCGACCCGGGTTTTCTCCCAAAATGGGCCGCATGAGCGGGAACTGTCCGTCAATATTGGCGACACCGCTCCTCTGCCATGATGTCATCAAGGACAAATAAAAATGAACATCATCAAAGAGCTCGAGCGCGAGCAGATGGAAAATATTGTCGCCCAGCGCGCAATTCCGGAATTCCAACCTGGCGATACCGTTCAGGTTATGGTGAAATTCGGTGAAGGTAAGAACGTCCGGAACCAGGCTTATGAAGGTGTGGTCATTGCCCGCTCAGGCTCCGGAATCAACGAAAACTTCACAGTTCGCAAAATTTCCTACGGCGAAGGTGTGGAACGTGTGTTCCCAATCTATTCGCCATTTATCACTGACATCACTGTCGTACGTCGCGGTAAAGTTCGTCGCGCCAAGCTTTACTATCTTAGAGGCCGTCGTGGTCGTTCGGCCCGCATCGCTGAGCGTACAGATGCCCGCGCCCGTCGTTTGAATTCAGCTTGGAAGGGCTTCAAAAAGCAACGCGGAGAGGCCGAAGATCTGACCGTTATTGATGTCATCGACGAAAATCTCGCAAAACGTCTCAAGCAGATCAACTGCGTGAAGCTGGAACAGATTGCAAACTTCTCTGACGAAGATATCGCAAATGTCGATGAAACATTGCAGCTTGCCGGTCGTATTGAAAAAGAAAATTGGCCCGCAAAAGCACAGGCCGTAATTGCAGAACAAGCAGCAGCCGAAGTCCCAGCCGAAGATGGCGAAGGTGAAAGCGAAGCTAAGTCTGAGTAATCAGAACAAGCGTGACTTGTCACTAACGGATAGAAATGATTGAGCCCGGCCTGCAATGAAAGGCCGGGCTTTTTATTGTCCGTATCGATCGTTTGCCAAACCAACACGACGAAAAGCACCACCCTTCCCAAGAGTTCTTGAGATTGGTGAAAACACGGGGCGCGTGCTTTTTGCCTAGCTCCTCGTACCGACTGAAAAGTCGATACGGCGGTTCTTGCGACGCGATGCTTTGGTTTTGTTTGAAGCAACCGGCTTGGATGAGCCGAACCCAACGGCATTAAGTTGGCCTGCATCGACGCCGGCTTTTTTCAGATATTCAACCACGGATTCAGCGCGCGCTTGCGAAATGCGCTTGTTCGCCATGGCCGATCCTGTCGAATCGGTGTGACCTTCAACCTGGATCGAAAGTCCACGACACTGCTTTGCCTTTGCAGCAATCTTATCAAGCGTCGCGTTGCTGGTGCCTGATAGTTTTGCGCTACCAGAAGAAAAGCGAATAACGCCGCTTCTGGCAATCTTACGCAGATCCGTCTGACAAGAACCGGCGGCCACCGCGCTTGGCGCTACCCCCCAACTCGCACGCTCTTGCAGGAGTGCCACCATCGCGGAGTTGATCTGATCCTGGGGCACTGGGCTTAGTACTGGTGCTGGCGTGATCACGGCCTCATGAACAATTGTATTGGGGCCTGGACCAGCTTGCTCGACACGACCACCGGATGCTGGCAAAGGCGATACGGCACCTGCAGCAAGCGGGGCTTCAACAACCGTTGGCTCAGGGCCCGTCCCCCAACTGGCACGCTCAGCAAACAATGCTTCCAACGGATCGATTGGTTTCGCTGCCACGGCACCTGGCGCAGTCCCCCAACTGGCGCGTTCCTGCAACAATGCCACCATCGCGGAATTGATCTGATCTTGTGGAACCGGGGTCAAATCTGGTGCTGGTGTGATCACGGCATCATGAACAATTGTATTGGGGCCTGGACCAGCTTGCTCGACACGACCACCGGATGCTGGCAAAGGCGTGACGCTGCCTGCGGCAAGGGGCGCTTCAACAACCGTTGGCTCAGGGCCTGTCCCCCAACTTGCACGCTCAGCAAACAATGCTTCCAACGGATCGGCTGGTTTCGCTGCTCTTTCCGACGGTTCTGTTCCCCAACTGGCGCGCTCTTTTAACAAAGCCTCCATCGCGGAGTTGATCTGATCTTGTGGGACCGGGGTCAAATCTGGTGCTGGCGTGATCACGGCATCATGCACAATTGTATTGGGGCCTGGACCAGCTTGCTCGACACGACCGCCGGATGCTGGCAAAGGCGATACGGCACCTGCAGCAAGCGGGGCTTCAACAACCGTTGACTCTGGCCCCGTGCCCCAGCTCGCACGTTCCGACAACAATGCTTCCAACGGATCGG
>JBOEGZ010000010.1:0-28723 GCA_050633705.1 Hyphomicrobiaceae bacterium
TGACGATCCTTCGTGCGCGTGTAACATTTGCAGGATGGACAACCACGCCGAATAATTCTATGTTGAATAAAAAATGTAAGCATTGATCCAATACCCTCAACCGAAACAACGGGAGCTCACCCCCTTGCCTCTTATCAAAGGTACGCGCCTCAAGCTTCTTGAATCTGTTGCCCTACATGGAGAGCTGACCGGCGCACATCTGCTCAAGCTTGATCCGAGCCTTCCACGTGGCTCGATCTACACTACACTTGCACGCTTAGAGGAAGATAAGTGGCTTACTTCGCGGGAGGAGAAAATTCCACAAGAACAGACCCGAACACGGCGCTTCTACAAAATTACGCCACTTGGCAGGCGGGCTCTTAAGCTGGCGCACCAACAGGATATTGCTATGCTTTCGCCTGCCCCTGTGTTTGCTGGGAGAACGAAATGAATTTAGTTTCCCGCCGTCTCAACACCGGTTTTGGTGCCCAAGGCCCGTTTGTTTTTCGTCGACTTCCTGCTTCAAGAAGCTTTTCCTGGTACCATCTTATTACCCTTTACTCTCTTCGCCGCCAATACGTATTCAGCACCCGCAACAACCATCACGCAAGTGACTGTTTAGGACTAGGGCTTCTTTTCACTCTCGTGGCTTTTCTGCTATCATGGCGTTGCCCGACACTCGCTAGGTGGGCTTACCGAAATCGAAAGAATGTCGCTCCTTTTTTGGCAATCCCCGTTACATTGATATTCGTCTTGCCACTCGTACTGGCCGCAGTTATTGCCACGTTAACAATCTACGTGTCGTTGCTCCAATATCTGTGTGCGCTCTACTGGTTTATTCCAGACTTGGTTCGACCGTCATGGTCGTCTGTAAGGTTGGTTGATTTCCTCTTTGCAAATGTATTGATGTTAGTACTAACGCTATACATCTTTCGCTTGTCGATCATTTATGAGCGCTACGTATGCGCCCTGCTCGTTGGTACAGCTCCCACCTGGGACGCTACCATCGGTTACATTATTGCCGGTCAAGCCGGTGCTCATGCTCTTAAAGCTTTAACAGGTGATTATCGTGAGGAATATTGGAAGAATAAAGATAACCCTGTGCAACAGCGCCAACTTAAAGTGCGCTACCACTTCGAATTTTTCTGCGAAATCCTGAACATGATCGGCATTGTGTTTAAGAACGCGATGGTATGGCCACTACAAATAATTGGATTATACCGACACTCCAACCAACACCTTGATGACAGCGAATAACACGAAAAAAGGGCACCTAACTAAGGTGCCCTTTCGTTTTTACGTCTGTTGCTAACTGTGCATCCATCCGTACGATCTCCTTGCCCATCTTGGTGAGCTTGAAGAAACGCAATGGCCTTGTCTGTAGACCCGGTACTTTTTGATAACGTGACGACACCCAGCCGTCCTTTTCGAGCCGATTGAGTACTGTATAGATCGAACCACGTGGTATCGTTTCCAACACGCTTAACAATCCCGCTCCGTTTAATTCTGAATGTTCAGCAAGCGTCTTTAGGACGTTTCCCTGCGTCCCTTGCAGTGGAAATTTCAAGCCAAATCCTCCTCACTTCCAAGGTTGGCACCGATTTCCGATCCCGTTTCCGAAACCGGTGCAACCCTGCAAGCTCTGGCCGGTAAAATGACTTAAGTGGCTGAAACTTAAAGATAAAGTAGCACACTTCAACCTTTTATCAAAAAATGACGTGTTGCACGTCTTAGCCATTGACAACGTGGCGTGACTGTGTGCTTACTTATTGTAAGCATTGATGCTTACAAAAATTATGTATCACTGTGACGTTTAATGCTTACAAAACAGAAGGATCGCAAACATGACAGACCAAGCCACGAAATCCATCGGTGGTGCCCCCGCTACCTCTGCGTGTTCTGAACAGCAGAAAGAAGATCCAATCGCGCCCGACATCCCGATTTCTTTTGACGGTATCGAACAGTCCATTTTTTTCTTTTTTGAGTGGGATGAAACACTGGCCGAGTTCTTTGAGGAAAAATTTGACCTCCCTCACGCCGAACAACCTCAAGGCAAACAGGGCGTCAGGCTCAAACTCCAGTGGAATATTCCACTCACATGCAACGCGCAAACCACCAACAATTCTCACAAATAATTCGGTGATTCGCTCGCAGACTTTCCAGATGAAACCAAACACCTACAAAAACACAACAAGCAAAAAGGACATCAAATGACAGACCAAGCCACGAAATCCATCGGCATTAAATTTATCGGTAGCAACCGCGCCGCCGAAACTCTTTCCATTGAACCCGGCACCACCGTTGCCGACGTTCTCCAAACCCTCGGGCTCGGGGCAGGCTTTCACCTGTCTGATCCCAATAAACCCGAAGCCATCTTCCAGGCTTCCGACAACCTGTACGCGCGTATCAGCAATAATGGAGACATGCTTGCTTGTTCGGCCCTCGTTGATGCCGGTCTGGAGATTGCGTAATGGGCTTCTTCAGCTTCTTGTTTTCCCAACCAGCACAATCGCAACCACGCCCTGTAAAGGGTGTGGTTCGCCACAACTCTCCGTCACCGAAGGTCGTTCGTAATGGTGTCCGTCATGTGCGCCGTGACACCACACCCCTTTTCCAACAACGCGGCTGGAAACAGTCGGGCAACAAATGGCGCGGAAGTTACTCCACGTCGTTTGGAACGTGGGATGGCAAAATCGAAAAGCACGGTGACGTCTTCGATGTAATGATTAAAAAGCCACCCGCTCAAATTCAGAACCATAGCAAGTGGCAGTGTTTTTCAAAACGCAAAAACGGTTGGTTCAATATCCATTTGCATGACAATCCCGTCGATGGTGACGTTTCCGCTGTCATCCTCTACGTCGAACGCATGCTCACCGAAGCCCTAAAAAAATAGCCAAAGGATACTGGTATGCGTAATCCCTTTCGTTCGAAACAACTCGGATCTACAGATTCTTTCAAGGACATAGAAGCCTGTACCCAACAGTTAACCAGCAAGGTTCAGTCGCGACTTGCCACCCTTTCCAGGTCTGTCTCCAGTACGCCGAACGGCATCCTTGATGAAATCGCACAAACATTTGCGTACACTCATCACATCACCGATGCCATCCGCAAACTGAAACCCTGCCTGTCGGCCAACTCTAATACTGCATGTTCAACCGAGCTTGATTTTCTTGTTAGTAGTATCTTCTTGCGAGAAGCTTGTACTTATCTAACCAGCGATTCAAAAAAACGCGAACGAATGGCACTGGTTTCTGGCCCGGTTGCCAACAACGGCACCGTTATTTTGTCCTCTATGCACAAGGTGCAAACATCGCAACAATCCCCTGCTTATGTGCAGGCTGACCCCGCCGCCACGGCAAGGCAAATCGACCACCTGGTTAGTAACGACCAGCACCAACTATGGGGCATGTTCCATTCCCATATTCTACATGGCAAGAACTCTACCCAACCTTCTCAGACCGACATTAATCACCAAAACCGCTTGGTGAAATTTGGGATGCCCGACACCTTGGGCGGCATTTTCTCTTTGGATGGTTGGGTTCGGATTTTCTCCACGGCCAAACCATTTTCGCTCACCGTTTACGGTGGTGGCGTTGAAGTCGTCGAAGATAACCCACGCGAAAAAATCCTCAAAATCTCGTTGCCGGAGGTGCATCATGTTGTTCCGCAGAACTAAACGTTATCATGCTAATCCACTCTCCACCCGCCGTGCCCTTGAAGCTAATTTCGCTCAAGGAAAAGTTGAAGGGTTTTCCCTGCCCCGTCACCAGGACGCACGGATTGCCGTCATCGGTCTCGGTGGTCTTGGTACGCCGGTTGCCCACGGTCTAATGCGTAAAGGCATCGGGGAAATCCATCTGTTTGACGATGACGTCGTTGAGCTTTCAAATTTGCCACGTCAGCTCTTTACCTGCGACGACATTGGTAAATACAAAGTTCATTCTACCGGCAAACACCTCAAACGATCTGCGATTTTTCCTATCACAATAAAAGCGCATCCAGTCCGGTTTCAAGAACACTTTACCGGTGACTTGCTTGGTCACACTTACGACCTAATAATTGCTGGCGTTGACAATAACCCCAGTCGTCGCGCCGTCAGCGAATTTGCCCACAAACACGCCATCCCGGTCATTCACTCCGCTGTTGCCCGCGATGCTTCAGCTCTTTATGTCTTTGTTCAAGAACCTGATGCCGCCTGCTGGGCCTGCTCTTTCCCTCAGTTCTTAGACGATACCAGTTACCCTTGTGGTTTACCTGGCAGCATCGACGTACTGACCGTCGCCGCTGGACACGTTCTTTACGCCACCGATACCATCTTGGGTTCCCGCCCCCGTCATTGGAACCGACGAGTGGTTTTTCTTGATGGTTCAATTCCCGATCAAACAACAACCATATCAGTCCGGCCTGATTGTCCAATTTGCAAACGCGATGACCTAATCGCTGCCTGACCCCAACTATGCTTTTCGCACTTGGCGCGACGCCTGGCGCCGCTGTTTCCATTTACCAACCAGTAACAAGGACAAGATCATGAAACCCAAGTACATCCTCGACAAGAACGGCAAAGTGATGCCGGCCGAAAAGTTCCTGAAGCGTGAAGCCAAAGACTGGTTTGGTTCTATTACACAAGCCCTGCGTGAATGTGGCGACACCGGCAAGAAATTCGCCAAAGAATGCAGTCAAATTCCCGGCGAGATCGCAAACGATTTCGGTAATAAGAAAAAGAAGAAGAAATAGTCATCGTCTCTAACAGCTTGTTCCCTCTTTTTTAAAGAAAGGCCCAAACAATGACCAAAGACATGCCTTCATCAGACAGCCACCGCGAAGCGAGACAGCAAATAAAAAACGACAATGACAGCATTATCGCACGCTTCCTCGACATAGCCGTCAAGATCAAAGCCGAAGCTGGTATCAAGAACCACGTCATCCCCCACGATCTTTCCGGCTATGCCTGCCTAAAGACTGCAACGGTAGTTGCCCAGCAACCAGGATCACGCATTCAGCTCTACGTCCTCGTCCATGAGTGCGCGCATATAGCTTTGCAGCACAACGGAACCAAACCACATCACGTCGAAGAAATCGAAGCGCAGAAATGGGCATATGCTGCACTACGTCGCCACGGCATGCGTGTCACCCGCCAAATGAAATGTAGCGCCCAATCTTACGTAGATTACAAAATCAAACAAGGCAAAGCCCAAGAGATGATCAACAATTAACACCATCACGATTGCTTATGCCTCCCCCAGATAAGGAAGCGTCGCATGTTCAAAGGCATCATTCGTATCGTCCGGGTTGTTATCTCGCTGTTTGTTTTTTCCAACAACACAATTCAACGGATGATGACGCCGGTCACATCTAAAAAAAAGAAATGAGCTAACCAATGAAACTTATTTTTCAACGCTCACATCGCACTTCTTTTGGTCATCCCATTGTCTATATTCTTGATGTCACGATTGCGACGACCGTCGAGGAACGTTGCCTTATTAAAGACCATCACCTTGGTAAAACCACGCTTTACGCTGTACCTGAAATCGTAACAAACCAAGATCGCGCCACAACTGCATTCCAACGCAGTGATAACCGATCCTGCATCAGCTCATCCGACACACCCAGGCTCATTGCCGATATTGTATCCGCCCTCTTTCATATGATGCGGGCAAACTTCGGCTACCGCATCACGGTCAATGATGCCATTTCTGGAACACGGGTACTGTGTGCCGATCTCTATGAATTACTCGACCTTGAAACAGCAATCACCACCAACTTCGATGAACTTGATCGTGATGTGCAGAATGCACTCGCCTTTACTATCGGCCGCGAACAAATCCTTATCCCAGAGACCAATGAAGAATTAACAACGACACCGCCAGCATATTGGGCTGATCACCATCGATGGAGGGAAACTCCAAATGGCTAAACTGATTTCTTCGTCATACCGTCGCCCGCGTAGCCCCGGATTGTTTGAGAGTAAAACTGTTCCTGACCGTAATGCTGAACACACCAAAGATCTGATTACACAACTTAAGACAGTCGTTGCACAGGCAAAACTCGCCAAGCCACACAACCAACAATTATTGACAAACAAAGTTGTGTACGCCGCCCTCGGTGCGAGACCTTTGCCAACGTCTATTCGTCTCGCCTTTTCCAATGCCGCTTCTCAAATTATTCGCAATGAATGCGCCAGGCACTATCAACTTGTAAACGATGCTGGATCAGATAATCCCGTCACCAGTTTTGCGCTGCGTTCTCAATTACGTGATCGCTTGGAAGCACTTGCAAACGACGGCGCGGGCGGCCTGATATTTGAGAATACCCTTACCAGCGTCCTATCTAAAATCAGTGCCGCTATCCCCCACCATGATCACGCCCCAAGTACTCTTTCGATCTCTGTTCCGCTCTATACTTTGCTTGATGACTTGACCCAACTTGTTGATGCTATTGTTCGCACTTTTTCAAAACTTGCCCCACATACTGCTTCACCTGCCAACCTTGGCAACCAACTGGCTGAGTCCATCGTTGCCAACCTTTTACATGTGTCTCGCATCTCAATGGAAGAGGCGCAAAAACATCCGCACCGAATTACCTGGCCGAGCGATGTTAAACTTGCGCCCCATGATCTAATTGACACCTTCTTTAACAACACGCCATTGCTCATGTTGTTAAAGACGACAATTGAAATCCCTATCCCCAATCATCTCAGGACGGAACACTCAGTCATCACCGCCTCGATTGGTCACGGTAAAACGCAACTCATGCAGTCTCTTATTCTGCGTGACCTTGATGACCCCGCGCGACCTAGCATTGTCGTTATTGATAGCCAGGCCGATGCCATAAACACTTTATCTCGGTTAAAACGTTTTGATCCCGATGTTGATAATCGTTTAATTATTATTGACCCGACTGACGTCAATCCCCCTGCCCTAAATCTATTTCATGTTGATCGCCGCTATCTTAATCAACTTAACACTCACCAGCGTGAAGAATTTCTCGCCGGTCTGATTGAACTTTTCACCTTCATTGCCGGCGGTCTACTGGGATCAGACTTAACACCGCGCATGTCCGTAGTGTTCCGTTATCTTTCTCAACTACTGATCGAAATCCCTGACGCCACAATCCATACGCTTGCCGATCTCCTTGATGACCCCTCTCCTTACCTCCATTACATCGAACGCCTGCCGCCAACTGCGCAGACCTTTATCGATGATTTATACAAACAACGCTCACCATACACCGAAACACGCAAGCACATCGGACAACGCATCTACCATGTTTTAAGCAACCCTGCCTTTGAACGTATGTTTGCCCACCCGCAGAACAAGTTTGATATGCGGGCGGCACTTAATGACGGAAAAGTGGTTCTCATAAATACCGCCAAGGGTGCGCTTAAGGCTGAATGGTCGAGCATCCTGGGGAGATATTTTGTAGCTCTCATCATGCAGGCAGCTTTCGCCCGTTCCTTTATTCCACAACACCAACGTCGCTTAGCCCTGGTACATATCGATGAAAGTAGTGAATACTTGGACGCCAACATTGATCAGCTTTTAATTCAGGGGCGCAAGTATTCCACTGCCCTACATCTATATGCGCAGCACATGTCGCAGTTCGCTGACAAAGGTTTGAAAGCAACCGCTCTCGCTATCCCAGCCCTGCGTTACGTTGGGTCTTTGAATGATGCTGACGCTACCCTACTCGCCAAGGAAATGAATACGACGCCAGAGTTCCTCAAAGCAGTACGTAAAACCACAACTGAAACTGAGTGGTCGCTTTTCGTTCGCAACCTTACGCCAACCGCGACGCGGATTTCTGTGCCGTTTTTGCAGGCTGAACGTGAACCAAAAATGTCTCCCGCTGCCTACCAGCGCTTACTTACCCGTAACCGTAATCTGATTGGCGCACCGCGTCGCGCCCCTTTAACAACGTCACGATCAGCTTCGCGTAACGCCCCTAATAACGACGGTGACGAATACTAACTTGGAGCTTCCTTATGCCGATAATGCCGATGTCGAAACGGCGACCTAGATTCAAACGAACCAATCCGCTTCCGGCGCGTATTACCAAAGACGATATTGCTATCACGCGTTATGTCGCTCAGCACCGATTTCGGCGTTCCAGTGATATCTTCCGTCACCTATCTCACCGTCCTCCTAAAAAACTCAGAGAACGTTTGCGCAAACTTTATGACTTAGGGTTTCTTGACCGACCGTTGGCTCAGCGAGATGACCACATCCAACATGGTAAAACACACCTTATATATGCACTTGGTGATCGCGGTGCCCAACTCTTGAGTGAAGTTGATGGTTTCGTTGCACCTAAATCAAATTGGACACACAAAAACCGATCTGTCCGTCGCCAACACATTCATCACACACTTCGTGTTGCCGATATTTGTGATGCTGTTTATCGCCTCCCCCAGCATGAACCTTCTACATCAATATTGTCTGATGCAGATATTCTTCGCCACGCTCCAAACGCTACGCGTCATGATTCAAAACCTTGGCGCTGGCCTGCCCGTATTCGACTGCCAGACAATACCCTACGGCCCTCAATAACCGTTCCGGATTTTGTCTTCGGTATTGACTTTGCTGATCAGCGAAAACGCTACTTCTATTTTTGTGAAGCTGATCGCGGCACGATGCCTGTCTATCGTAGCAATCACAAAAACTCTTCTGTAGTTCGTAAGTTTGAAACCTACTTAGCTGGTTACCACGCCGGCTTGCACACCAGCCGTTACGGTATCGGTAATTTACGATTTCTGATTGTTACAACATCCCAACAGCGCATCAACACTATGATCAAAGTGCTAACCAATGTAGCTGGGTCTGCTGATACCTCAATGTTCTTTTTTGCTGACATACACCAGCTTCTTGAAGCCAAACATATTTTGGATGTGCCATGGCGTTCTACCTCCACATCCCCCACCCCTCTGGTGACATAACCATTATCTCAGCAACAAGCTTGGGGGGTCTATATGCCAATTACCCACTCAATACTCATGGGGACAACCGAAACAACCTCCTGGCTTGTCCTTGCTAAAATTGAAGCATGAACGACTTATCGCTTTGGGACACTGAACAGAAAACAGAAAACAACTCCCCCACAAACCCACGACCAACATCTTTTTCTGGCCGGTCACGACCAACCTCTTTTCAACCATCTCCATCAATAAAACCGTCTGCGACCGGTCACGACCACAGTACCAACCCGGACGTGACCGGACGTGACCAGGTTAGTAACCCGGACGCGACCGGGAACCAACCCGACAGCGACCATCATGATTCCAGCGCTCCAACACTACCCGTCCGGACACGACCGGGCGTCATTGTAGAAGAAGAATTGATGGGGGAGGACGCGACCGGGCGTGGCGTCCAACAGCGACCAGTCATCCCTGAGGGGGAAGAAACAATGACCATCTTACAGGCAACTGACTACTTGCGTGAGAAGGGTTTTGACGACATCAAACCACGATCTGTTCAACGATACTGCACCGGCGAACGCCGACAAGGTCAATTGATTTGCTACTGGCACGACAAAAGTCAGCAACACCTAGTTAGCACAACCTCACTCGAAAATTTTGCTGAACGTCTAGCCAACGAACTTCCAAAAGGAACCAACGACGAAACCCCCTCAGATCAACCAGAACCTTCTGTTCCTCACGAGACCACAGCTTCAGATCCTGAGCAGACCCCGGAACCGAAAGCTCAAGTTCCGCTGAGTAAAAACTATGACGAATTATTTGATCATCCCTACGTCAGGCGTCTCGAACAGCAAGTAAATGAGTATCAGGAAAAATGGGAAACGCAGGTAAAAACAACTGAAGAGATCCAGCGCCAACACAGTAAAGGTCTCGCGGACATGCACCAGCAATTGATGATCGCCACCAGCAAGAACTACGCTGATGCCTACCTTGAACTTTCAAACACGCCCAAAACACCCTCGACTGACGATGATAAAGACTATCAACTTGTTGATGAAGAAGACACTCAACAAACTTTATAAAGCGATGCCTGAACACACCAGCCCCAACTCCTATTAAAATCAACACAAAAAATCTCTCGCTAATAAAAACCGCTACTTCGAAAAGTAGGGAAGTGAACTCTCTAAACTTCACTGCCACAACTGAACTTTGATATAATTCAACCTGTCCCACTAGGCACCTACTTTAATACTCAACACTTCCGACCAAACATGATCCCTGACTTACGAACAACCAACCTTTGTAAAATTATGCCCACCACTAATCAGAGCGATGTTCTTGCCTTCATACCGGTTTATATTTCAGCTCAAGAATTTTCCTTACTACCACATGGCACGATTACCGCGTCTCAGATATCGCAACAGGGAAGTGAGCTACCTATAATCCATTGGGATGTGTAGATTTGAATGAGCATTAGCGAACCACACGACCTTATGGTTTTTTTAAATCTTTCTTCTACCATCACAACACAAGTTTCTGCCTTCGGAAGTCGCGAATTGTCATCACTATATTAGACTGACACCGGAAGTAATTTCGAAGGAAAATCAAAATGCCAATAACAGCGGAAGGTCGCGTCGTCGCTCACATAAGCGGCGTGCATGAACACTTGTTATTAGAATATATTGTTGAGTTGGTACGCGCCTCTAATGCATTACGCCTAAAATCCAACGGACCTCATCTCTCGGATAGAAATACGTTGTGTGAGATATGTGATGAAATAGACAGCGCTATTGATACATTGAAACGATTTGCCTGCAAGCAAGACAACATGCTCAACAAAGCAGATGTGGCATTTCATTCACTGTACATGATTGCTGTTAGTTGGCCGCAAAAAGATACTCTTTGCCCAACGGACGAAGTTTATCCATTCATCCGTCTCGTTGAAGTTATGTACGCGTTCTTGACTGGTGCAGTAACTGATAATCCGGTAGACATTGTGTCTCAAGAACTCTGCACTGCTGGGCTGGTACGTAACGGTGGTGTATGGATTTAAACACCATCGAATTTAAAAGAGGCCGGTGCTTTTCATCGGCCTCTTGCCAATTGAACAATGCCGCAGCAAATCAACCCAATCATAGCTGGCAACGCATCGCTTTCGGACAAGATCGATGACCTTGCTGTTTCTCAAATCTGCGGTATGATTTTTGTGTATGCAAAGTCTAGTTAGAGACACACACAACCTCATAAATTTCCTTCAAGACAAAGGTTACTCAAAAAGAGCAGGCCGAAGGTTTTGCTGAAGCCGTTAATGAGTTTGATATGGCTGAGCTGGCGACTAAGGGTGATTTGCAAGCACTACGTGCTGACCTCTACCGATACATCTTCGGCATTGCTTTTGGTCAGGTTGCTCTGACCGTCGCGTTGTTACAGCTCTTAAACTAACGCTACTCGTATCTTTTGAACGAAGATACTTTCATAGCATCTATACAGCGTCTGACCCACCGGATAACGCTGACCATAGTGTTACAAGCAATCATGTTGCTTAGTGTGCTGTATTTAATTAGCGCCCTTTAAATTAAAAACTGTAGCGATACACCGCTCTAAGAAAAGCCCCTTGCCAAAAGACAAGGGGCTAGTCAGTACGCTCTTTAGGAATCACGCTGAACCGTGGCTTTATCGAACCAAAGATCGATAGAGTTATGATTGATACAGCATCAGCTAGCAAAGGCTACGAGTAGCCAGTTACCAACTGGAAGAGTAGTAAATATCTCCAGGCACCCCAGACTCTTCATCAGTCAACATGCGTTTGGCCCAGTCTCTTGTTTCGATCACGTCGTTTAGATATTGCTCGTCATATTGAAGAGAGCCGAAGAAACACCCGCTACGCGTCGGGAGAAGCTTTTTGGCCACGCTTGGATTATCGATCACCTTGCCAGGTTGCCATTGGTCAATCCCTTTCGGGTGATCTTCGTCGTAACGCCTGCCGTTCCAGACCTTCCCTTTAACGAGTTTCGAGGCTTTTATTACCTTCTCGCACACTTCACCTAGACGAGCGATTTGATCATAATGGACGTAATACGGTCGACATTTATCTTCACCAGCCTGCACATTATCCACGAACCAACCGTGAATGTGGTTTGCCTTTCGCCAATACATTACTTCCTCTTCAACATCAGATATACGGTCAGCTTGAATACCTTCTACTGGCTTACCGCCGTATTCAATTTGAACCTTATATCGTTCCTCTGGTCTATGATGCTCCCACTGCTTAACGTGGAGCCTCCGAGACGCGTACATGTCTAAACCCATATTTATTTTTATTATTGGGCTAATAATGCTGAGTGTTCATCAGCCCAGCTAACTTAGTTATGGCTTCTTTGTCGTCAACGGCTTCATTTGACCGCCGGTTAGCATGTGCAAAGTGTGCAACAAGAACAGCGTCACGTTTACGTGAAAAAATTGTTGCCGCATTGACCTTACAATTAGCACTCCGCACCGGACCAGGGTAGGGGAGTTATTTCAAACGTCAGCATCTGAGGAGGTTTTATCATGACTGATGGTGGTGAGTTAGTTGGCGGCGATTTTATACGCGGCCCTGGAGACTACTACCGCCTTTTGAAGCGGGCGAAAGAATATTTGGTGGAGGCTGATCGACAGCTGCGTGATGGTGGAACGCCAGAAGAATATGCGCAAGCGGTGGAATGGTACGCTGAGATGGACGAGGGAGATGAATGGACTGGGATGACAGCGGAGGCACACGTGGCCTGTGCGTATGACACGGTGCTGTTCTTTCAAGAAAACCCAAAAGTAGTTGAAGAGTGGGAAGGGAAACCGGTGCTTTATGAGCCACTCAACGGGAAAGCACCCCCTGAGCGACACGTATTGAGGATCAAGGAAACACTTGACGAAGTGATGACTGAAATCAAGAAACTCTCATCTCGAATTGATGCTGAGAAGCTGAAAAACTAGGTTTATACGAAAGGGCTGCAATTAAACGGCCCAACAGAGCCGTTTTTTATTGTCAGGTCGTAAACTTTTATTGTGCTGCCCCTTGTCACTTCGCTTTATAAATATAATGCGAGCCTACCAGGGTAGGGGAGTCACTGTGCTATACTATACCTCTATGAGCAAAAATAGTTCAGAAGCACCTACAAAAGATGATCCGATTGCCGAACTAACCCTAGCAGTCACACAAGGATTTAAGCACATCGAACAACGCTTCGATGCTCTTGATCAGCGCTTTGATGGTGTAGACAAACACTTAAACACCTTAGAGGCCGAACTGCGCACTATCCGATCACAGCTGGACCATCTAGCCGGACAAATTGATGACATGAGTGGCTATGCTAAAGAAATTGACGACTTGCTACACCGAGTAGCAGCTATAGAAAAACATCTTGGGATCAATAAACAAACCGTGTCCTAAATCAAAAACGGCTCAATAGAGCCGTATCTTTAGTGTAATGTCGCAAATCATTTATTGTGCGACGCTTGGTATATCCCTCTGCAAAGCCCTAACGCATCAATTTGATTTCTCCACACACATAATCTCCGCACTACTATGGACACACGAGCGTACTATTTTCGTTATTAAATGAGATGGCCTTGAATTTCACCAAAAACACAAAGGCACGCCCAGTATATATGCCACCTATATGAACCAGTCCATTACCGTCTAATCCACGCGTCACTAATGCCTCGGTACTAATTGGGATCACCTGCTCATCGAGCCTTACCCCTATTTCCTTGCGCACCTCACCATACCGCTCAAGATCTTGATTAAACCTATACTTTGCGATTGTTATTATCAGCTCTCCCTGTAATACTTTTTCCAACCGCGCTTTGACAGCCACTTTGCCTTTATCATCACACTCAGCTTGCGCTTTTGCTGTTTCGTCTGCTTCGTATTCTACTATGTTTGTTTGATGCTCTCTAAGTTTGCGACATTCACATTCAACGTCCCATCAAAAAGCATGTTTTCAGCTTGTACCTCACCACGAGAGAAAAGCGCGACCAACACAAGAGCCATCACAAAACGCATCATTTCTCTATTCAAACCCCTTCAGTCTGGGCCACTTAGATGTAAAGTTACCGGCACTGGTGGGCGGATGTTAAGGCCCTATCTCAAATTTCGAACGGTCGCCCACGATCCCCTATTCATCAACCTAGCCTGGAAAATAAAAAATTACTGCCGCCTCACTCCGCGTGCAATATAAATGACGATTGTCAAGACTGCCGTATTAGCTGGCATCGCTAATAAGATTACGCCACACACCTTCCGCCTTGTTTCAAAAGGCAATTGATATTGAGCCAAAAAGCCCAGCGAAAGGCCTTGCCTACTTGGCAGCCGCAATGCGGCACATCATTCTCAGTTAATGCAAAAACAAGTGTCCAAGCATCGATCGACAGTTCGATGACGGCATCTTTGTGCTTGCCGGTGAACGGAACGATGTCGATTTTTCTCATGGGGGTAAAATAAATACAAAGTGCCTAATAGGCGGCAGGTCACGAACGACAATTCAATTTCAAGAATTTTGTCCCCCTTGCATTCTAACTGCTGTATAGCGCCGTATTCTCGCTCACCAATTGCCTGGTATGTAGTAGGATGAATATACTCCAAAGGGTTTTGTCTGATGTTGATGGCAGAGCGTAAGAGATCGTTTTGCAGCTAGAACGACGCGAATGACCCCAAGCGGCCGAAGAGCCCCAAAGAATAACCTTCTTGACTCTGTAGTATGGTACGGCCCGTAGGTTTATCCGGGTCGGAGGCATTGAGATGCATATTGGAGAAGTTGCGAAACAATCTGGCGTAGGCGTAGAGACAATCCGGTTCTACGAGCAAAAGGGTTTGATTGAACAGCCGCCAAAACCGAATTCCGGTGGCTATCGTCATTATCCCAACGACTCCGTGCAACGCATTCAATTCATCCGAAGCGCGCAGCTCTTAGGTTTTTCGCTCGCGGAAATTTTGGAGCTTCTGGAATTAGAGTCCGGAGGCAATTCGCAATGTGTTGATGTCCGCGCCAGAGCCGAACGGAAACGGCGCGATGTGCAAGCCAAAATCGACAACCTCGGCCAGATTAAGACAGCGCTCGATCGTCTGATCGCAGCATGTCCTGGAAAAGGACCGGCAGCACGTTGCACAATTCTGAGTGCCATCAATACCGGCGAACTACATCTTGGTTCAGTCAAGAAAGGAGAAACACATGACCAATAAGAGCCGCAAGATAGAAATCTTCAGCGCAAGCTGCCCAATTTGTCAGGATGCCATCAAACAGGTCAAAGAGGCAGCTTGCCCCTCGTGCGATATCGAAGTTCTGGACATGTCAACGGCGCAGGCCCAAACCCGCGCAAAAGAGCTTGGAATTAATGGCGTGCCCGCCGTCGCCATCGATGGCAAACTGGCGAACTGTTGCTGCAATCGCGGTGTTGACATGGAAGTCTTGCGAGCTGCCGGCCTTGGCCAGCCACTTGGTTAGTAAGGCGATGTCACCATGAAAGAGCAACTCGTTGCTGCCGGAGGGGTCGTAAGTGCGATTGGCGCATCCACATGTTGCCTGCTTCCGCTTGCCCTTGTTTCGGTCGGCGTAAGTGGAGCGTGGATCGGATATCTCACGGCATTGGCTCCCTACCAACCCTATTTTCTGGTCGCTGCTGTTCTTTTCCTGGGAGCCGGCTTTTGGTTGGTATACCGCAAGCTGGTCACAGGTTGTGGGGTTCAGACCGAAAGTTCTCTCGCTCGGCGGATTGTCGTCGGCACGTTTTGGGTCAAAGCAGTCCTGTGGCTTGCCGCCAGCCTGGTGGCTGCGTCTGTTGGGTTGGAATTTGGGCTAGGTGTCTTCCCATGAACGTGCAAACAAAATCTGAAATCTGTTGTCCGTCTTGTGGGCATAAAGCAACTGATACGATGCCAGCCGATGCGTGTGTCGGCTTTTATTCCTGCACGGGCTGCGGCAAGGAACTCCGCCCGAAGCCAGGAGACTGCTGTGTCTTTTGCAGCTATGGCACTGTGCCATGTCCTCCGGTCCAATGTTCAAGCGCGCAAAAAACTCAGCCTCAGGGCCGTACGTAACTTTACAGACAGCATGGACACGGGTGTCGAACTCAGCCGTGCGTGGTTAAAAAACCGCTGCAAAATCACAGGGTTGTGTATATGGGCTTTAACTGAAAGTAAGTTGACAAATACTACAGTCGCCCTACATAGTGTTAGAGTAACTTAACCAAGGTAAGTGAATGTCGCCGTTGAGAATGATCGCTGTCTTTCTAATGATCCTGGGGCTTGCCCTTGGTTCAACGGTTGGCATTGCGGCAGCGACAGAACAAGCCTTTGCCAACCCTTGCCCGATGGAACATCAGGACGGCGACATGCCCTGCTGTCCGGATGATTGCATGGATGCGATGCTGTCATGTTCGGCCAAGTGCGCATCTGCAGTGGTGGTTGGAACGTTACCAGTGGCGGCGGCTTGGGCTTGGGCCGCTTCGAACCCAGCATTCGAAACAGTGCGCAATACGTACAACGAATTCGCGACTGATCCTCCCTCACCCATCCCCATCGTCTGATCTCAATCACTAAATCGAGAGCACAAATGGCTCACCCTTTGGGTGTTGCCAGTGACTCTGCGTATGCGCGGCAGCAACGCGGCCGCATAAGCAAACCAATTATGAGATCGAGATATGACAAAATTTCTGAAACTTGCAGCACTCACTGTTTGCAGTGTTGCCACACTGACCGGCGTAGCTTATGCCGCCGCCGATGACTACCGCTTTGAACCCGTAGCTCAAGAAGTGCGCAATGGTGCCGGCAGTGACATCGCCGTTCGCTTGATCCATGTGCCAACCGGCAAGCCAGTTGAAAACGCGATTATCTTTCGCACGCGGCTCGATATGTCGCCAGATAAAATGGAAGCCATGACGACAACGGTAGAACCCGCCGAGGAGTCCGAACCGGGGGTCTATCGTTTTCGCGCTGATTTCACCATGGCCGGACGTTGGGCGCTCAAGCTGATGGCAAAGGTGCAGGGCGAAGCTGAAACTGTGCAAGGCACCGTCACCTTTAAGGTCAAAGAGTGAAGGTATCACCATGAGACGTTTCATTTGGATCAGTGGTGTGGTGGTGCTTTTGGTTTTTGCCGGGGCAGCTGGTTATCGCGTCGGACACGGCACCTGGCCCGGCGGCGCGATGTCTGACATACGGGCGCAACAAGTCTCTCCTTCGTCAAAAGGCGGCGTGGCCAAAGAAAATCAGCCTGTCCTTTATTATCGGAACCCGGACGGGAAGCCGGCGTATGCGGCCAGTGCAATCAAGACAAAAAACGGTCGGGCGTTCAAACCGGTCTTCGATCGTGAAGAACCGTTGTTGCCTGGACAACAGCCTGCCGCGTCAAAGACAGCGGAGACAGGCAGTGAAAAAAAGATCCTTTATTACCGAAATCCGATGGGCCTACCCGACACCTCGCCTGTGCCTAAAAAAGACTGGATGGGCATGGACTACATCGCGGTTTACGAAGGCGAAGACGATGATGGCTCTACGGTCACCGTCAGTCTTGATCGCGTACAACGCTCTGGCGTGAGGACTGAACGGGCTGAGGAACGGCGCCTGTCACGACCTGTTAAGGCACCTGCCGTAGCTGCGACTGACGAAACAACCATGCATTCGGTGACACTACGCGCGGATGCCTTCATAGAAAAACTGTACGTTGAGGAGACGGGCGCACATATCAACAAGGGCCAGCCACTTTTCCGTATTTACAGCCCGCAAATGGTCAATGCCCAGGTCGACTTCCGGATTGCGCTTTCGGAGCCAAGCGGGCGTAACCGAGCCTCCGCTCTCAAAGGGGCGAAACAGAAGCTCAAGAATTTCGAGTTTCCCGAGGCAGTGATAAAACAGCTCAGGAAATCGGGTGAGCCGATCATGACCTTTGACTGGCCCGCACCGGTAAGCGGCTACGTGATGAAGAAAAACGTTGTCGAAGGCCAGATGGTGCGCATGGGTGAAGAACTCTACATGCTTGCCGGTCTTGAGAAAATCTGGATGATTGCGGATGTCGCCGAACAGGACATCGGCCTCGTAAACATCGGACAACCCGCCAAAGTCCGCTTTAAAGCCTTTCCCGGCGAGGTCTTCGGCGGCACGGTGAACTTTATCCTGCATGAACTTCAGATGGAAACACGCACGGGCAAGGTGCGTATTGAACTCGACAATCCTAAACATCGCATCAAACACGAGATGTTTGCCAGCGTGGAGATCGACGTCGGTGCCGGAGATGAACCCCGTGTCGCCGTACCCAATTCCGCTGTGATTAACAGAGGCGATCGTCAGGTCGTTATCGTGGCCCGCGGTGAAGGCAAATTCGAGCCGCGCGAGGTGGAACTCGGCCTGCGGGGGGAGGGCTACACCGAAATACGCAAGGGCATCGAAACTGGCGAAGATGTGGTTGTTGCTGCGAACTTCCTGATTGATGCCGAAAGCAATCTCAAAGCAGCACTCTCTACGTTCAATCCGTCTGAAAACTCGAGTAATGCGGATGCCCCCAAGAGCAGTATGAAAAACAAGAAGGTACCCGCGGAAACACCGATGGACAAGTCTTCTGGAACCAATGCAGCCGCAGAACCCGCGGATACGGCGTCAATTCCAAGAACGGTATCGCGGCCATGATTGCATCTGTCATCAACTGGTCGGCCCGCAATCTGGTTCTTGTTCTCCTTGGCGCTTTGTTTCTCGCGGGTGCCGGCATCTACGCCGTGAGCCAGGTCCCTTTGGACGCCATTCCGGATCTTTCGGATACCCAGGTCATTGTCTTCACCGAATATCCGGGACAGGCACCGCAGGTTATTGAAGATCAGGTCACTTATCCGTTGACCACTGCACTATTGAGCGTACCCAAAGCGCGGGTGGTGCGCGGATTTTCTTTTTTCGGTGTGTCCTTCGTCTACATCATTTTCGAAGACGGTACCGATATTTATTGGGCCAGGTCACGGGTGCTCGAATATCTCGCGTCGGTGCAGGGGGATTTGCCAAGCGGTGTCTCACCCACCCTTGGCCCAGATGCCACGGGCGTTGGCTGGGTCTACCAATACGTTGTCAAGGCCGATAAGCGCAATCTGGCGGAATTACGTACGACGCAGGACTGGCAGGTGCGCTTTGCTGTGGCTGAGGCCGAAGGCGTTGCCGAAGTGGCAAGTGTTGGCGGCTTTGTCCGTCAATATGTCGTGGTGGTTGATCCACAACGTTTGAAGAGTCTTGGCATTCCGCTTTCAAAAGTCCGAACCGCAATTCGACGATCCAACATGGACGTCGGTGGCCGTGTGGTCGAGTTGGCGGAAACCGAATTTATGGTGCGCGGGCGTGGGTATTTTCGCGGCCCCGAAGACATTGAGAAGATTGTGTTGAAATCAAAGGACGGCGCGCCTGTCCTGATCCGCGATGTGGCACGTGTGGAAGTGGCCCCCGATGAACGGCGCGGTGTCGCCGAATTAAACGGTGAGGGAGAGGTTGTTTCGGGGATTGCCGTGCAACGCTACGGTGAAAATGCGCTCGATGTCATTGGCAATGTGAAAAAGCAACTGGAGGAGATTAAACCAGCCCTGCCCGAAGGCACCGAGATTGTGCCGGTATACGATCGCTCCGAGCTGATAAACCGGGCCATTGCCACATTAAAAACGACGCTGATCGAAGAAAGCGTCATTGTGGCGCTTGTCTGCATCATATTTTTGCTCCATGCCCGCAGTGCGTTGGTCGCGATCATAACATTGCCGCTTGGTATTCTGATCGCCTACATATTCATGTATCTGCTTGGGATTTCCTCTAACATTATGAGCCTGGGCGGCATTGCAATTGCCATCGGCGCCATGATCGACGCGGCCATTGTCATGATCGAGAATGCCCACAAACATTTGGAACGGGCACCTCCTGGCAAGTCGCGCACAGACATATTGATTGAAGCTGCTAGTGAAGTCGGTCCGGCACTCTTCTTCTCGCTCCTCATCATCACGGTTTCGTTTCTTCCGATCTTTACACTTGAGGCCCAGGAAGGCCGCCTTTTTAAACCGCTCGCCTTCACCAAAACATTTGCTATGGCAGCCGCCGCCTTTCTCTCCATAACGCTCGTCCCGGCATTGATGGTGCTTTTTGTGCGCGGGCGCATTATTCCCGAGCGCAAGAACCCGCTCAATCGCTTTTTGATCTGGATTTACCGTCCAGTGATTTCAGGCGTTCTCAAGGCTAAGACACTCACGATTGTGCTCGCGGTGGTGGCCCTTGGCGCAACGATCTATCCGGCACAAAAACTCGGCTCAGAATTCATGCCGAATCTCAACGAAGGCACATTATTTTACATGCCAACGACGCTGCCCGGCCTTTCGATCACCAAAGCGTCTGAGCTTCTGCAAACCCAGAACAAGATCATAAAGACGTTTCCCGAGGTGGAGTCGGTTTTCGGCAAGGCCGGACGCGCGGCCACGGCAACTGATCCGGCCCCAACCGAAATGTTTGAAACCATCATAAACCTCAAGCCGGAATCAGAATGGCGTGAGGGCATGAATGTCGACAAGCTCATCAATGAGATGGACAAGGCGTTGCAATTTCCCGGCGTATCCAATGCCTGGACGATGCCGATTAAAGCGCGGATTGATATGCTGGCGACAGGCATTCGCACACCCATCGGCGTCAAGGTGATCGGTCGCGATTTAATGGTTATTGAGCGCCTCTCGCGCGAGATCGAAGGCGTCATCAAGACCGTACCCGGCACATCGAGCGCATTTGCCGAGCGCATTATCGGCGGCTACTACATGGAAATCACACCCGATCGTGATGAATTGGCCCGTTATGGACTCATGGTGGGCGATGTCCAGGATGTAATCTCAACAGCCATCGGCGCCGAGACGATCACGACAGCCGTGGAAGGCCGCGAACGCTATTCGGTGAGCCTGCGTTACCCGCGCGATGTGCGTTCCGATCCGCAAGCCATTGCCAAAGAAGTGCTGGTGCCTATGTCTAATGGCGCGTCAATTCCGCTCGGCTCGGTTGCCAAGGTTGATCTCGTGCGCGGTCCCGGGATGATCCGCACCGAAAACGCGCAACTTGCTGCATATATATTTGTGGAGGCGCGGGACCGTGATCTCGGCACATACGTGGCGGATGCCAAGAAGGCGGTTGCGGCCAGTGTAGAATTTCCGCCTGGCTATTACGCGGTCTGGAGTGGTCAGTTCGAATACTACGAGCGCGCCAAAGAGCGTCTCGCCATCGTCATACCGTTGACGCTCGGCATTATCTTCTTGCTTCTCTACCTGAATTTCCGACGATTGACGGAAACACTTATCGTGATGCTGTCCATGCCCTTTGCATTGGTCGGTGGGCTTTGGTTTGTCTGGTATCTTGGATTCAATCTATCGGTTGCCGTCGCGGTCGGATTTATTGCTCTCGCCGGTGTCGCCACTGAAACCGGCGTCATCATGTTGATTTACCTCGATCACGCATTGGAGGCGCACCGTAATGTGGCACTTGCATCCGGCAAGGTGCTCACGCGAGCCGATCTCTATGATGCGATCATGGAAGGGGCTGTCGAGCGGGTTCGCCCGAAGATGATGACGGTGATTGCCATTATGGCCGGACTCCTGCCCATCTTGTGGAGCCACGGCACGGGCTCGGAGGTCATGCAGCGCATTGCGGTTCCGATGATTGGCGGCATGGTGTCGTCCACGGTGTTGACACTTGTCGTGATCCCCGCGGTCTATGCGTTGGTCAAAGGGTTTCGATTGCCGGAGGCCACAACCAAGGTTTTAAATGTAGAGGAGGTTACTGCCTAATGTATGACACTATGGGTCCAATGATGTGGGGTATGGGACTGGTGCAAATTCTATTCGCACTGGTCCTTGTTCTTGCAGCCGCTGCGCTGATCAAATTCCTCTTTTTTTCTGGGAGAAAGTAATTGCCTCTGAAGCACATAGTTCCGTAACCAATATTATCAGTGAGGCAAGATGGTCTGGTTACGCGCAATCCGCACTTATCTGATTTTTATTGCGGTCGCTAACCTCTTTTGGGAGTTCGCGCCGCATAAACCCAGTGACGGATTTGTGGTTCTCGGCCCCGCGATGCGCGTCGACCTGATCATCGACATGATGGGTGCCATTCGGATTTCGGAACAACCGCAACGGATCTGACCAATATCTATTCAGAAAGGAAGAAAAAATGAGACCGACTTCAGCGATATCTGCAACAGCAATCCTGATCCTGGGCATTCTTACATTGGTGAACCGCCCCAGTGTCGCTCAAGAGGCCATGATCTATAAGAACCCCCAGTGTGGCTGCTGCGAAGGCTATGCCGATTACCTCCGCCAGAACGGGTTCAACGTCACCGTCAAGCCGACACACGAACTTTCCGCTATGAGCCGACGCGAGGGCATCCCCGAGGACTTCCAGGGCTGCCACCTGGGCTTCATCGACGGGTATATCGTGAGCGGTCACGTGCCGGTGCAGACCGTGCGCAAACTCCTCAAAGAACGCCCTAAGATCAAGGGTATTACGCTCCCCGGCATGCCGCAGGGCTCGCCTGGTATGTCAGGCATAAAGGACGGCCCGTGGACGATCTATGCAATTGGTGGCGACGCACCGAAGCCCTATGCAACGGAGTGATGAATTCTTGACTGTCCGTCATCATATAATTTGAGACAGATGGCGGTTTCCATTTTAGGAGACTTAGTATGTTGTATCACTTGTTGCCTTTCTGAATTGGCCGCGGTCCTTCAACCATGTTCTTGACTGACGTTGCCGCAAACGGCTGACCGCGCTCGTTGGTGTAACCGGCATCTTCGAGTGCCTTGGAAATTTCGCGCAAAGACGGGCGCCCACCTGTTTTTGGGTTTGCCCGTCGCAGACGCTTTGCCAGCAACACGGCATCGGGGTGCGTTTGGTGTATGGCCTTGCGCCCTTCAATGCGTTTGCCAGTCGCTTCGCTTTTGCGATCACGTGCGGATTTCAGCTTTCCCACCAAGCGCGACTTTTCCAGCTCTGCAAAGACGCCAGCGATTTGGCGCAATGCCTTTTTCATTGGATCGTCGGTTTCCGTGAGCTTGTCACTGTTGGCAGCGAACACGGTGACGTTGCGACTGATCAAAAGCATGATACCAAGCTCTTGGGTCATCAGTTCGCGAGCAAACCGAGATGCGTCTTCAACGATAACAGTTCTGACGCCGTTGCCTTCGATGCGATCAAGCAACGCCATAAAGCCAGGCCGCGTTTCGATGGCGTCGGCACCTGACACAGCCTCATCATAAAACGTATCGACAACTTCAAAGTGCGCGTGTTTTGCAAACCTTGAAATGGCTTCGCCTTGGCGTTTCTCACTGTCTTTGTCTGCGCCGACGTTTGTCGCCGAGCTTGTGCGCAAATAGGCGACAGCCTTGGCCAGTTCTTTTGCCTGTTTTGCCTTACATTTCATGGTTTAATTGCCATTATATGTTTAATATTCCTGATATTAATATACATTCAATAGACGAGAATGCAGGAGAAAATAGGGGAATATGGAGGGTGTGCGCCGCCTCAAACGGAGGCTTGTTCAGGTGCCAACATTTTAGAAACCACGCTTGGGCCAATGAATGTTTGAATGTCAGCAGTTGCCTTCAAGCAGAACTGTCATGCTTAGTGGCTGGGGTTACCAGCTGACCCGAAACGGTCCTGAGCACCTGCAAAATTTGGAACACAATTGTGAATTTTGTAACATTTTGCGCATCGCAGATTGGACATGATCCTCCCCCAGTGAATTGGTCCACCTACTAGTAACAATCAGGAGGACTTGACCCGCTCCCCATCTTTGGACCAGGGGGCTTGGTAATTTTCCCAGTGGGTGAGCCGCTCCCCAACGTTGGACCACTTGGCCTGGTAATTTTCCCAGTGTTTGCTCAAGGTGGGCTGTTGGCCTCGCATACTCAGTTTGAGTTTTTCAGAGTCGCGCCAAGGACCGAAATCCACCAAATTTTTATGATTAGGCACCGAGGACGCACCGGCACTCTCTTTAGCATTTGTCGCTCACCCCCTCGGCTCCATCGTCATCGAATAATCCTCTTGCATCTATAGTGGCTATAGATCGTAAGCTGCTCGTGACGCTAATGACAGCCTTTCTACTTATTAAATAGGCATTCCAATAGTGAGGCGTGAGCGATGAAGAAAACATACGCGTTACAGACAATTAGTTTGACCATAGCCACGATCGCAATCGTGGCTCTTGCCCCGTTGACGATGGCCCAAGACAGCCGCCGACAAGGCGGCGGGCCTTGGTGTTGCGACATGTGGAACCCCGGTTGGATGCAGCGTGACATGTGGCGTCGGGACCATATGGGCCCGATGCATCGCAGCCGGATGGCCCGGCACCGGACGTTCATGCATCAGGGTCTTCCTGAGGCGTACAGAAATGCACGTAATCCTCTGCCGATAACCGAGGATGTCGTGCGCGCCGGCGCGAAGTTATACGCCGACAATTGTGCGTCATGCCACGGTGCCCGTGGAATGGGTGACGGCGAGGCCGGTAAGGGCTTGAACCCGTCGCCGGCACTCTTGGCACATCTCATCCAAATGCCAATGGCCGTCGACAGCTATCTGTTGTGGTCGATCAGTGATGGTGGCGCCGAATTCAAAACGGGCATGCCCGCATTCAAAGACGTGCTGACCAAGCAAGAAATCTGGAAGATCGTTGCATATATGCGAGCGGGTTTTCCGCAGTCCAATGTTGTGAAATGAGGAGGTGGTATTGTTGAATTTACCAGGCTTTAAAGTAGTCCGTCTCATGCCGGCGTGCGTCGCCATGCTGAGTTTCGTGCAGCAGGCGGCGGCGCAACCAACCAACAGACCACGCTACGAGCCGATGATGCACGACGGTTGGTACGGTTGGTTTGTCGGGCCGATCATGATGATGGTGTTCCTGGTCATCACAGGCATTGTTGTCGTCTCAATTGTGCGTTGGCTCATGGGGCCTGGCCATGGTCCGCACGGTTTCGGCCCCGTCGAGAGATCTCCGTTGGATATTCTCAAAGAACGATACGCGCGCGGTGAGATCGACAAGGATGAATTTGATGAGCGCCGCAAAGTTTTGCGAGAATGAGCACGATCAAAGTCTGAACGCGCAATTGAACCGTTGCGTTGGATGGAGTGATAGCGATGGGACCCCTAACAATTACTTTCTTCTCGGATGTCTTGTGCGTTTGAGCGTATGCCGCTCAGGCACGAGTTGACGCCGTCAGAACCGAGTTTGGAGACGCCGATCGAACTGTTGAGAATTGCCAAAGGCCAACAACCCGCCCTGAGCAACCACGCCGGAAAATTACCAGGCCCGGTGGTCCAAGATTGGGGAGCGGTTCACAGGAAGCCGTCGCCATCAAGGCTGGCATGATGGTGGATGAGCTTGGTACAATGATTTTCCCCTACCTCACCACGGTCGAAAGATTGAAACTCGCGGCTCAGACTTTCGACAAGCATGTGTCGAAACTATCATACTGCGCGTGTTAGTTTGGACTGCCATGTTACACAACGGGTTATAGTGTTCCAACTCATCCATTGAGCGGAACGCTGGGCATCGCGTTATGCTCCGCCTCCAGAAGCGAGCGATGGCCATCAGGCTTTGGTGCAAACCAGCGATGTAGAGCTGGTAAAACAAGAAGTGTCAGTAATGTTGACGTGAAGAGTCCACCGATAACGACGGTTGCTAGAGGTTGTTGAACTTCAGCACCTACACCTGTAGCAAACAATAGGGGTGCGAGTCCGAGAGCTGTGGTCATGGCTGTCATCAAAACCGGACGCGTACGTAATCCGACAGCGTTAATAGCGAGATCATTCAGGTTTCTGCCCATACGAGCAAAGTCATCCATGAAGCTGACCAACACCATGCCATTGCCGAGGGCGATGCCAAAGAGCGCGATGAAACCGACAGTAGCAGGAACGGACACAGGAAGGCCAGTCAACCAAAGCGCTAGCGCTCCGCCCGTTAGCGCAAGTGGGATGTTGAGGAGAATTAGCACGGCAGATTTGAGCCGACCATATGTCAGAAGCAAGATGAGGAAAACGATTGCAAGCGTAATTGGTATAACAACGGCGAAGCGGGCATTGGCTTTTTGTTGTAATTCGAACTGCCCCCCCCAAACCAATCTATACCCCGGCGGGAGATCTAGACCTTCGTTCGCGAGCACCTGAGCCTCGGTCACAAACGAGCCGATATCTCGGCCGCGAACATTGGCCTGAACGGCAATGAACCGCTCCCCGTCTTCTCGCGTAATTTGTCTAGGGCCGATGACTGTCTCAATACTAGCAACGTCGCTCAGGGGAACGAGTGCTCCACTTTGGGATTTAAGCAAAATCCGCCCGACAGCCTTAGGTTCTGATCGGGACGCTTCATTTAGACGTACGACAATCGGAAATTGCCTGACACCTTCGAAGAGTGCCCCAGATTCTGCGCCGCCGACGGACGTTCGTAAGGCCTCGAGCGCGTATTCAATATCAATACCATATCGGCCGAGTTTATCCCGGTCCATGGTGACTTTGAGTTCAGGCGCGCCCGTCAGTTGCTCAGCCTGTACATCGGCAGCTCCGGGGATTTTTCGGAGCACTTCTTGTAGTTTAGTTGAGGACTGGATCAGAACATCTGAATCCGGCCCAAATATTTTAATCGCAAGTTCCGCCCGTGTCCCCGTCAACAACTCGTCCACCGCCATAGCGATAGGCTGGCCAACATTGGCGACAATGCCTGGATATCGCTCAAGAAACTCCGACAACTCATTGCGCAAATCCTCAGGGCTCCATTCAGGCCTCCATTCTGATTTCGCCTTAATGGCAAGGAAAATTTCGGCGCTGTTTGTCGGATCGGTAACAGCGCCGACCTCGCCACGTCCAACACGGGTCACAATTGTTTCGATCTCTGGGAAGGTCGCGAGCAGTTGTTTCTCAATCCGTGTGACGGTGGCTTTACCTTCGGTCAAGGAGATCGAAGGGGCCATAGTGACACGCAGCAGAATGTCGCCTTCTTCTAACTCCGGTGTAAATTCAGAGCCGAGTCGCGAACCCGCAAACCAGCCCATAATGAGAAGACCTGCTGCGAGACCAATTGCGGCCATGCGATACCTGATGAAAAGGCTCGCACTGGCCTTAATGCCTCGGATCATAACACCTTCACGATATTCCTTTCGCTTTACCGGTTTCATAACGCCGAATGCGATAGCCGGTACGACCAGTGCAGCGTAAATAACTGATCCCGTCATAGCCAGAGCCGCCGATGCTGCAAGCGGCCGAAAGGTTTTACCCTCTACACCTTCAAGCGCAAACAGCGGTAGGAAAACAATGATCACCACAAGAACAGAAGCAATAAGTGGCGCGATTACTTCAGACGCTGACCGAGCGACGAGATCACGCCGGTTTTCGCCAGGTGAGCTTGAGAAGCTGCGATCAATATTTTCTGTAATTACGATTGCGCCATCGACCATCATACCGATAGCGATCGCGACACCACCAAGCGACATCAGATTTGCGCCTATACCGAGGACATGCATGGAGGTGAATGCAAAACCTACTGAAAACGGAATAGACAGCACGACGACCAGTGACGGTCGCCAACCACCAAGAAACACGAAAACAACCAATGCGACCAGCAAGGCACCTTGCCAAAGCGCATTTGTTACCGTTGCCGCCGCTTTGTTCACAAGCGTCCCCTGATCATAGTAGGGAACTGCGCGAACGCCTTTCGGCAGGGTTTTGCTGATCTCATGGAAACGATCTTTAACCCTCGCAATAACGTCTGAAGTATTTGCTCCATAGAGTTTTAGGACGAGACCAGCCACGACTTCCCCTTCCCCATTTGATGTCGCAAGACCTTGGCGGACACCGCCGCCGATAACTACCTCTCCAACATCGCGCATACGAACCTGTCTGCCATCCTTAGATTTGATCATAGTTGCAGCGAGGTCATCGACGCTACGGGCAAGACCGATTCCGCGAACTGTAAATTGTTCGGCACCGATTTCGATGAATTGCGCGCCTAGAGTTAGGTTGCCACGTTTTAGTGCCTCGGTAACTTCGTTGATTTGGATGTCATATGATTGCATGGCTTCCGGATCGATCAGGAGTTGGAATTGTTTTTCGTACCCTCCCAGTGACAAAACTTCGGTAACACCGGTCACAGTTTGCAACTGGTATTTCACAATCCAGTCTTGAATTTCACGCATTTCAATCAAGCTGCGTGCACCAGTATCGTCAACGAGCTTGTAATAGAGGATGATGCCGAGACCTGTTGAGATTGGTCCCATTTTTGGTTCACCATAGCCTGGTGGAATCGCGTCTCGCGCCTGAGATAGCCTTTCCCCGGCAACTTGGCGTGCAAAGTACACGTCTGTACCATCTTCAAAATAGATGTTGACCACGGACAGTCCAAAATTGGAGACAGACCGCATATGGTCAATTTTTGGTAGGCCCGCCATAGACGCTTCAATAGGGTAGGTCACATACTTCTCAACCTCTTCCGGACCAAGTCCATCGGTTTCAGTGAAAATCTGTACCAGAGACGGAGTGACGTCGGGAAAAGCGTCGACAGGCAGAGCACGAAAAGCGAAGATTCCGCCAAACGTCATGATTAGGGCGAACAAGCCGGCGAGCAAACGACCACCAGCGATACGGTGCATGAAATCTGTCATGATGTGCGGTTCCTGTTGCTAGTCGTCGTCGGCGCCAAAGGCGTCTTTTTCGAGTTGGGATTTGAGTGTGAAGCCCCCCTTGATTACAAATTTGTCGCCTTTGGAGAGACCACGCTTGATAGCGACATAGCCGTCCTGCTCAATACCTGTGACGATAGGTAAGTGCTTATA
>JBOEGZ010000011.1:0-87677 GCA_050633705.1 Hyphomicrobiaceae bacterium
ATGCGCTGACCTGCGATGGCGCAGCGCTCGCGCCGGGTCGCTTTGCTCACGGACATAAGGACTTAGGATGTTCCTGTTGAGTCCAGCTTACAACTCTCACCGCCACCACCTTTGCGCCGGTTTCAAACAAAACCAATCAAACCATCAAATCCTGATGCAGCGCGTGCTGGTTTCAATAAGCGACCTTGACGACCGCAATTACCAGCCCAGATACCAGCAATAATGCCGTGCTGAGTTATGCCCAACCTGCGGCGCAAATCCCTCATATCCGTCAATATCTCAAACCAGCACATTGCCGGTGCTAGAGAAATTGTGTTATCGGCAACTATGCTAAAATTTATACGCACTTATATTTTTGCTCTTTGGTCGATACTGGCAATAGCCGCCCATCTCGCGATCGCTCCTAGCGTTAACGCGGGACCAGCACTGTTGTTTGAGGCGACCACTGGCAAAGTGCTGTACGCTGAAAACCCAGACCACCAGTGGCACCCTGCCTCGCTTACAAAAATAATGACGGCCTACATTGCCTTCGAAGAGATGAAGGCCGGTCGCCTGACTGCAAACTCCAAATTGATGACAACAAAAGAAGCGCACAAAATGGAACCGAGCAAAATCGGATTGCCCATTGGCGCCGAGCTTGGTCTTGATCTCGCTCTTAAGTCTTTGATCATCAAATCAGCCAACGATGTCTCGGTGATGTTTGCCCAAAAGATCAGTGGATCGGTCCCAGCTTTTGCTGATCGCATGAACGCAACAGCCAAACGACTTGGCATGACACGAACCAACTTTGCCAACCCAAACGGACTGCCCCATCCGGCCCAGGTCACAACTGCGCGCGACTTGGCCAAGCTTTCACGTGCCATTGTCCGAGATTTTCCCGAACACGCCCACTTCTTTTCGATGCCGCGATTCAGGATCGGAAAACGAACACTTGGCAGCCACAACACTTTGTTGAAAACATTTGCCGGAGCAGATGGATTGAAGACAGGCTTCATTTGCGATTCAGGCTACAACGTCGTTGCAAGTGCCACCCGCGATGGGCGGAAACTTATGGCCGTTGTGTTGGGAGAACCATCTGGGCGCGAACGCGGGTTGCGCGCTGCGAGCCTTCTTGAGCACGGATTCCAGAAATTTGGTTGGAAAACACTTTTTAACTCAACGACGATTGATAACCTTCCGATCCAGCCCGATGCAGCTCGCGTCCACAGCATTCGAAACACAGTGAATGCATGGGTTTGCAAGTCCCCCGCTCAAAGACGTGAGATCCGCGCGCGACTTCGAAAAAATCGAAAATTGCGACGAGTGCGTAAAAAGAAATTCCATCGCGCGCGAACGGCGGCAAAACGAAAAATCAGATCGAAAGTCACAAAGAAAAAGTAGCGATCGCTTTTCACGAAGAAAAAAAGCGCACCTACATTTTGGGCGGACGTGGCAATCTATACAATCAATTCAAGTTGGCGTTCCCGGTAGGGACAACCTGGGCCTGCTGGCGGCCGCGGTATCCAGCGGCGGCGTGGAGTTGGTTGAACATTCTGTTCACCGTCGCCGGCCTGATCACCACCATCGTTGGCTCCCGACTGCCCCGTGCCAGGTTGCGTCCCACTGGGTGCACCAACACCTCCACCGTGTGACCCGCCCACGTTCTGCCAGCCATTTTGAGAGTTTGCCAATTGCGGCTGCACAACACCGGTTAATACAGTCAAGAAAAACACCGACAACACGACGGTAAATTTCTTCATCGACAAACCCATGAGCCATTGCTTGGGCCATCCCAAACTGATGCGTTCGTGCTGTTTCAATTCCCAGTGCATGGCCTACCTCGTGGAAACTCTGATCCATTGTGACAATATTTACCCTATCACGGTGTGGCCCTCAGCCTAGGCAAATCTTACAAATTGCCTGTGAAATCAAAGGTAAAGCCGCGCTGGACCCCACCAATTCCATTGCAACACCGTTCAACCAGGTGATTGGCGCTCATCTTGCTTGTTGCCAAGTGTGCATTTTTACAATCGATCCCAAATTACCCAAGGAAGTCCGATGATCTGCCCTGTGCATCCTGAACATGATGCAACCCCGACACCCAACGAAATCGAATTCATGGCCGCCGCCCTCGAAGGGCGTCATGGCTCTCATGCCGCCAGTGTTGCTGACTTTCTATCCAGTGCCCACAGTTTAGAGGGAGATGCCGGACGTTGCTGGGCTTGGGCTGGCGTCGCTGATTTGGTTCGAAAACGCGAAAAATCGCGAATAAACGAGAAACTCTGATTGAAAATCAGGTCGTTAAGGCCTGTTCGTTAAACATTGTGCACCATACTCTCGATACCAACGTGCCCCGCTCTGATGGTTTCCGAAAAAAGCGAACATAACTGGTATCAATGCGTTTCCCTAAGCATGAGCTAGATTTTGAGTAATTTAGACACAACAATCGAGCAAACCGGAACCTGCCAAAGCACTGCGGCGGCCAACTCCACGACGGACCTGGGGATTGACATCGGCACACGCAGTGGCCGGGCTTTGCTACTCAGTGAGTTATTTGCAAAGACACGACAGATCGCCAAAGGCACCGACGACCGGGCCAGCGCGCAACGTGATGCATTCATTGCATTTGCTGTTCGTGTTGCAAGCGCTGCGCTGCTTTATCTTTCACAGATCGCATTGGCCCGATGGATGGGTGGTTTCGAGTACGGCATCTACGTATTTGTTTGGACGTGGGTCGTGGTTCTTGGCGGCCTTTGCCACGCTGGCTTCAACCTATCGATCATTCGCCTGGCGCCAGAATATCGCGAAACAAAATCCTACGGACTGTTATACGGATTGGTGAGATGCAGCCGTTTGGTAACGCTTGGAATTGGCACAGTCGTGATGCTCGTGGGCGTGACTGGTCTTTGGTTGTTTGAGCCCTTGTCTCAAGCTTACGCGATACCGGCATACCTAGCCCTCATCTGCATTCCGCTTTATGCCATCACCTATATTCAAGACGGCCTTGGACGAGGTCTCGGTTGGATGACGGCGGCATTGGTTCCAACCTACATATTGCGCCCCATTATGATCTTGGCCGTCATGTTTATTGCAGGCCTTTACGGATGGGAGCAAAACGCCAAAACAGCGGCAATGGCGGCGATCATCGCAACCTACGCCATGTCGGCATTACAGCTTCTTGTCATTGACCACAAAATAAAACAACAAATCCCTGCAGCCCAACGCCAATACGATTTCAAGTCTTGGACAACAATGTCCATGCCACTTTTGATCATTGGCGCCTGCGATTTGCTGCTGCAAAACACAGATGTTCTGATTGTCTCACGTTATCTTAGCCCAACCGACGTTGGCATCTACTTTGCCGCCGCCAAAACCATGAGCCTCATCCTGTTTGTGCACTATGCCGTCGGCAGTGCCGTTGCAAACCGGTTCTCTGCTCTCAACGCTCGTGGTGATGATGCCAAGCTTAGGGCATTCGTTAAAGACGCCGTAAATTGGACGTTTTGGCCATCTCTCGCCAGCGCCATCATAATTCTTATACTCGGCCCATTCTTGTTGTCACTATTTGGACCGGACTTCGTTTCTGGTTTCCCCGTCATGGCCATACTTGTTGTCGGCTTCATGTTCCGCTCTGCGGTCGGGCCGGCGGACTTTTTGCTCAACATGCTGGGTGAACAAAGGCGGGCGGCATTTGCACTTGTCCTAACCGTCATACTCAACATCGTATTGAACTTTTTACTCGTGCCCCAATACGGGCTAGTCGGCGCGGCGAGTGCAACCTCAATCTCACTCGCCTTTGTCGCTACGATGCATTACTTCATCGCGCGCCACCGCCTTGGCATTGACATGGGAATTTGGAAAAATCTACCGACAATAAGGCGCTGAGGCCTGCCTTAACGCAACCCAACCAAATCAATCAAGACACTTGTTGCACGCTGCCAGGTTGCCAAAGGGGCACGTTGGCGGTTTTAATAGTGTAACGGGATGGCGGCCAGTGTTGGATCGTCGGCAAAATTAGAAGCAGCTTCGCTCATGGTGATTGATGTGTTTGGGTTGGTTAGAATAGCTTTTTTGACTGGTATCATCACAATTGCCTTGATTGGCAACATCTCATATTCCGGATTTAAAGTCCCACACGTAGCAACATCGAAGGCCCAAGCTGGCAAAGCTGTGATTGGCGGACATCGCATGAGTTGCAGCGTTGCCGAAGTCATCGTCTCTAACAAATCTCCAGTGCTCGCCTATGCAACGGCTGGAAAGATTGTATTTAATCGTCAAAAAATGCAGCGCTACCCTTCGATAACGCAACGCATTATTTTCTTGCATGAGTGCGCGCACCAATATGTCGGTCTCGACGAAACGCAAGCTGATTGTTGGGCTGTGCGCGCGGGTAAACGTCGAGGTTGGCTCACACCGAACGGACTGAACACTGTCTGTCGGTCATTTTACAACAATCCCGGTAGCTCTGTTCATCTCCCAGGACCTGCGCGCTGCGAAGCGATGAAGGTTTGCTACAACAATACCAAAAGCCCATCTCGCTCTGCGAAACGGCGCAGATAACATAATAAAAATACGACACTGCCGTTTGTTGGCAAGCCACACTTTTTTCCACTTTTTCAACTGGATTTGAATTTAAATGACGTGTTTTCTCAGATGGCCAGACGTTGGCTTTCGGGACTTTACATCGGTGCTCCGATGACCAGCGTCCAAAATGATTTGAATTCTGTTTTCGGGTCTTGGACCAGCGCGATCCCCATCTGTGATGCGTCTGAAAGCAACAGATTCTTGTTATGACCGTTGCTTGCTTTCCAACCGCGCATGACCTCTTCGAAGTTGACCTGACCTGTACCAACGTTTTCAGCAGCCAAACGAGGCTTGTAACCGGAGCGTTTGACACGATCCCAGGGATTTGAACCATCTGAACCGTAATGTGAGATGCGGTCCCACTTGGCCAAATCACGCGAGTGCATTTTGGCAGCTTTGGTCAAAGTCGCATTGAGTTGTAACGGCTGCAAACCTTTCGACTTGCGATAGGCGTTGATCAACTTACGCGCATTTTCAGGATTAAGCGTTGTGTTGGTGTAGTTGCGATCTGATAACGCACCGGTCGGTGCCTTTTCAAACGAACCTTTCGGCGCATTGTCATTTCCAAGCGCTGCAACCTCAACACCCTTTTTCTCCACACGCCTCTGCGTGCGATTTGGACTTCCCAAACCATACCCAGGCGTGACCCGCGTTAGAGACGAGGTCGGACGCGAATCTGCATATCCGGATGACAAGGAATTTGAATTGAGACTGCAGGCGGCCAACGGCGCAGCCAACACGAAGAATATTGCAAGGCGATACATTTGTTTTACTCCCGCCAAAAAACGCGCGGTTCGAGCTGCTAGCATCGCTTCAACCTGTTAACTCGACGTTAATAGTAAACGCTGGAACAAGAATTTTTCTCGTTCAAGCTGCACAACTTCTGTGGGAGGGGTCAACACGCGCCAACATCAAGCGCCAATATCGCACCAGAACCAAGGCAATTTTCGTATTTTACTACAATGCCTTACCCACATTACCTCACAAGCAAGGTATGTTTTTCGGCCAATTGCAGACGATCCCTCAACAGTCGACTGATTTACCCTCAACAAATTGGTGTCAATTGGGCAACCCTGGGGCGAAACCCTGACCCAAATCTTGAAAAATTCGAAACGCTGCAGATGGACCCCACGGGATCCATCGATGCACCTACACCACTTGCCAGACCGAGATGCAGACAACAGTGGACGGGCTGACTTGCCTCTTGGAACGAGGCATCGAACTCCTCACAATTTAGCCAGAAGCGGTTTTGATTCGCTGTTGCAACCAAAGCCTTTTACAAAGCCCACTGCCGGCCCATGCAACGCCATGGCAACACCGGAGCGAGGGCCCGACCGAGGGAAAAAGACATGGCGGCGCTGTTCCGCACATCAAACCTTGCAGACGTCGAGGCAGGCCTTGTCGACTTAGCACCGCTGCCAGCCTTGGTGCTGGCGCGCATTGCAACCGAGCGGGGTGCCACGCGAGCTGAGATCCTGCGCGACATCGGCCGTTTGACCGACCACAAACTTTCGCCTGGCGAATGGCGCAAACAAGCAGAAAGTGAACTCGTCGACCTGCTGGATGGCGCATTGATCGACAATAAGCGGACCCGTTACACGGCCACTGACGACGGCGACCGCGTCATCAATCGTTTTCTCAACAAGGCTGAAAACAGCAAAACGCTCTCCTGGTCGGAACAACGAGACACCTTCTTGGTGGCAAAAGCGCTTGGATTGTCAGAGCTTTCCATCACCAGCCTGAAATCCTTGAAGCGACCAGACGGACTGCGCGCGATCATTGTCCAGCATGCATTTGATTTACCGCTGAAAGGCAATCAGACGGCACAACAGTTGCGTGCAAGCCTAGCCGTTGTTGCGCTCGGTCGCGCATTCGGCAACAAGATTGAAACCGGGCTTGGCGCCAGCAAAGACTTCTCGGTCAAGGCCAGTCGCGCGCTTGCCGGTCAACTTTCAGAACGCCCGAGAGAATTTCTTTCCGACGGAAAACTAATTGCTGCATTGGCCGCCGAAGTTGTTGATGCGCGCCAGGCCGATTTCGATTCGCTGCAATCAGCAATTCTAAGACGCTTTGCCAGCGCGGCACTGACACCACACGAGCCTGCAAAACAAGAGCCCTGTGTGAAAGTTTCTGGCACTGTTGCAACAACCAACAAAGCCCCGAAAACAAAGAACATTAAAGCCCCGCCAAAGAATTCGTGCGAGCCACCGGACCTGCAGCGCTTTGCCCAGTGTGTCCAGCAAGCCGCACGTGAGCTTGCAGAGGGCTGGCCAGGGAATCAGAAGGCGTTTATTTCTCATGTATGGCAGTCGATTCGCAGTGCACATGCGTCGTGGGGAATTTCCGAAATTGAGTTTAAGTGCATGCTCGCCGAAGCGCATCGCGCAGGCCATGTTGTACTCGCGAACGCAGATCTGAAGAATAAAAATAACATTGCCGAAATTGAAGCTTCGGCAGTCGCCTACAAAAATACTGTCTGGCATCTCATTCGTGTTTCAGAGGAGGCCAGTTAAATGCCCGAAGATGGCACGAGGGACCACGAATTAATGGAGCAGCAGGACGTCACAATTGGTGAACATTTGGCGCCAGAGCGTTCGAGCCAAGCGCCAAGTAACCTGCCAAATGAATTGAGCGGCGAGTTGTCTGAAGATCTGTCAGAAGCGTTTGAGCATTCCATTACGTGGGAAGACGACGTTTGGCGTGCAGATCCCGTTGACGTAGAGGAAGTCCACGCTCAAGCACGCGCGAAATTCCGCGACACTCTGGCAACAATCAATGCCGGGCGAGGCGGTGAAACACAGGCGCGCATCTTGTTGTTCCATGGCCAGTCGGGTGCTGGCAAAACCCACCTCATTCGCGCCTTACGCACGGGCGCTCATCGCAAACGCGACGCCTATTTCGGCTACGCACAGATGACGCCGGATGTCGCCAGTTACGCCGACTACTACCTGCGCCGCCTGATCCACTCTCTGGAAAAACCTTACGATCCAGACGGCGGTCTTGAAACGGCCTTGTCGCGCCTGACCACCCAATTGGTCGAAGGCGCAGAGCTCATCTCACACGACGTTTTAACGCAACTGCGTGAAGCAGATCTCGACAGCACCGGATTGGCAAAGCTTGTCCTCCAGTTATCCGACGAAATCGTTGCAAGCCCCAAGTTTTGCGACGAAGACCTCGATATCAACGTGGTGCGCGCGCTGTTATACCTCCAGCGCCGTGACCCAAGTATTGATCACCGCGTCAGGCAGTACCTTCAAGGCCGCCCACTAACAGCGTTGGCTCATGCGGCCGTTGCAGCTCTTGATCCCAATGAAGGTGAAAACCGCGCGTTCGAGATCATTTCAGCTCTGGCACGTGTGATTTGGACGATTGATCAGGCTGCACTTGTGTTTTGTATCGATCAGGTTGAGGATCTGCGTTTTTTCGATGATGCAGAAGACCGGTTCCAGCGCGCCGCGCGTGATTTGATCCAACTGGCAAATTGTGCACCCAACGCCGTTGTCATTATCGCCTGCCTTGAAGACTTTTACGGAGAAGTTCGCAATGTGCTGACCCAGTCCTATGTGGACCGCATTGAAAAAGCTGGCCCCATTGCCCTGCTCGAAAGCCGCACACCTGAAGAAGCGCGTTTGATTATTTCGAAACGCTTACAGCATTGCCGTGACGGACACATGGACGGCGATGAGCTGCTCGACCCGACAGCATTGTTTGGCCCGCAGTTTTTTGAAGAATTTGGCGGTCTTTCAACACGACGCTTGCTTGAGCACGCCCAAAATAGACTTCGAGCACAGTTAAAACGTGGCAGTGTCGGTGAAGGCACGGCCCCTGAAGTCAATGTTGGATTTATCTCAACTTTGGCAGCCGCACTTGGATGGTCGGGCGACGACGAAGACAACGCAACAGGCTCAACGTCACCAACGCCAGACAGTTCAGGCGCCAACGCGTCGGTCGGGTCTGGTGTCGATTTTCGTGATATGTGGGAGCGCTTCCAAAGCGCATCGGAAGCTGAAATCCCCGAAGACGACATTGAGATGATCGACATCATCTCTGATGGCCTAAAGTTGACGCAGTTTGAGTGGGCAAAAGATCTGGAGTTACGCGTTGAGCGCTTGGAACTTCACGAGGATCTGCCGGCATTTGACGTTACGGTCACTCACAAAACAGGATTTGAATCACAATCTCGCGTATTTCTGTGTAACCGGCCAACCCAAGGGGGTGGCCTGAAACGCCAATTGGATAAAGTGCTTGAGTCCATGGATGACAAGAGCTGCTTCATGTTGCGCGCCAGCGACTTTCCACCCAACCGTAAGAACCAGACAGCTCAAGCGTTTCGCAAATTCCGCGACGGCGGCGGCCGCTCCATTCTCGTGCCAGCACTTGAGTGGGAGAAAATGATGACGGTGCGTGAATTCCACACGCACCACAAGTTCGACCCAGGCTTTAAAGACTGGTTTGCAGAAGCCAAACTGCTGTCGAACCTTATGCCAATCATCCAGCTTTTGCGTCTCGACTTGCTTGGTATGGAATTGCCGCGCCCTGCAGGCGTTGTGCGCCCGCGCCACGATAGCGGCCAAAACGGAGCAAACGGACACACAAATGGCCATGCGCCAACTGCAATGGCGACGTCCAGTGAAACATTCCGGGATGCTTTAGCAAGCCAGGGCTACGACACGCAAACACCTGGAGGTGATCTATTCGACCATGCCGCAAGTCAAAATGGCGGTGAGGAAGATAACGCGCTGCTGTCTGACCTGTTAGAGGAATATGATGGAGATCCGGAAGGCGCGATTTACGCAGGCCAAGAGCTTACAACAGCAGCACGCCCGATACATATGACCGCGAGCGTCATGAAACGCCATGCCGCTGTTTTGGGTGGTTCGGGATCTGGTAAAACAACGCTTGCCCTAACACTGATCGAGCAGTTTCTAGAAAGCGGTATTCCTGCCATCCTGATCGACCGTAAGGGTGATCTTTGCAGCTATGCCAATCCTGATGTATGGCGGCAAAATCTGGACGATGGTGACGATCATCGCGACGAAGACCGTGCGCGACTTGCTGAGGCGATCGATGTTGCTGTTTATACGCCAGGTCGCTCATCAGGACGCCCGATTTCAATTACACTTCTGCCCAACGGCATCAGCGAACTTCCCGAACACGAACAGCAATTGTTGGCTAATTTATCAGCGGCGGCACTTGGGGATATGCTGCATCTGAAAAACTCTGCCACCCACCAAAAGCAATCGGGAACATTGTCGGTGGCGCTGAAAATTCTCGGCTCGCGCTTTTCAACCGAGGTTGCTCTTGATGATTTGATCCATCTTCTGGAAGAAGAAGATGAGGAGCTGACAGAACTCACACAACGGATGGACCCGTCCGGAAAATTGCGCCGTGACCTCGTCGCCCAATTGGACAGTCTGCGCCACCGTAATTCATCGTTGTTTGAAGGCGGCGGTGAGCCAATGAGCTTAGAATCTCTGTTGGGACTTGGCGAATTCGCCAAAGAAGGCAAAACGCGTCTCTCTGTAATTTACACCGGCTTTCTTGGTGACAACGAAAACATTTTGTTCTGGGTGTCCCAATTCCTGTCGGAAGCGCTACGCTTTTGCCAGCGTAACCCGAACGATGAATTGCAAGCCGTTGTCATGTTTGACGAGGCTGACCTCTATATTCCAGCCAACGCAAAACCGGCCACTGCTGAACCTTTACAAAGCCTGTTAAAGCGTGCCCGCTCTGCTGGCCTAGGCTTGATGTTGGCCACGCAATCACCGGGCGACCTCGACTATAAAAGCCGCGACCAGATCACAAGTTGGTTTATCGGACGCGTACGCGAGGACACCGCACTTCGCAAGCTCAAGGCGGCATTCCAAAGCGAGAGCGGTCTCGACCCAGCCGCAGTGCTGCCAAGCCAAACCGTGGGTGAATTCCATTTGGTGCAAGAAGGGCTGGTGCGCTCTATGAAAGCCCAACGATCTTTGATCTTGGCAGAGCAAGTGCCGTTCGATCGCATCGAACAACTTGCGCTTGAGACCAAAAATCAGGATGAAAATCAGCCCTCGCTTTTCGACAAGGGCTAATTATTTCCCGTTGGCAAAACTTGGCATTTCCGTGTTGCCAAATTGCATGCACACCTGAAATTCGCAGAAATGCGCCAAGTTGCCGGGTGACAATCAAGCTTGCACCCCGGCATTTGAAATAGGAATGTAAAATATAATACTTTTATATTTCATAGCGTTAGTGGAAATGAAAGCTGTGATGCCATCACTTGCATTCACGCAATATATCGCCAGTTGCTGGCGAGATCACAATTTTTAGCAAAAGTAAATTCCCGCAGCAATTTTATTTTTTTGATGCTAAGCTGGACTCTGACGATCATGTGACGGGCATCCGTGATCGCCAACCATCAACTGATGTCATGGTGTTGGGTACGCCAGATCTTTGATGGAATTAATGCGTGAATGTATGGGGTATGTAATTATGATTGCTAAGTCAGTAGTGATGATGGTTCTGGCGACTTTAGCCGGACCAGCAGTAGGCGTCGGTATCTTTGTTTTGCTACAGAGTCTTTAGGGACAGCTATCTGAGAGCTTGTAGCGCCTAAGTATTTTCGATGAAATTGGATTAATTGACGCGTGTATCGTCAATTATGATACCTCCACATCAATATTTGAGAGAAACTAGGTTTTATAGCACCTGGTTTTCTTGCATCTGGAAAACGTGATCGCTCGGCGCGTTAGCAGAGATAGGTCATTCGGGCAACGCCGCCCTTTTAAATAACGCCGATACTGCCTTCCAAAAGAAGCCTTCCCAACACAGCCTTTGTAATTTTCTAGGTTTCACCTGCTGATTACTCACCCCTTCACCAGCCAAATTTAATGCATCGCCTATAGAATAGGTTACATTGGAAATTGTTCACGCTCTGTCGTGCACGCTCTTATCCATTCACGCGCCTACACCTAGATCGAGACGAATGGCAAAAAAACTTCTTGATGATTGTTTCCTACATGATGCAGATCGGCTGCGCCACGACGACGCAATCGCCCTCCTCGCTGATCGTATAAAGCCAATTGCCACAACCGAAACCATTCCCCTTGCCAATGCCGCTGGCCGGATCTTGGCAAGCCCCGCTGTTGCGATAAGACCCGTTCCCTTGCACACCAATGCCGCTGTTGATGGCTACGCTTTCGAGCAAATCCCAACCGGTGCCACCGAAGACCAAGTCTTACCACTCGAAGGACGAGCAGCGGCGGGCCATCCCCTAGAGGGCACCATCAAACCAGGTCACGCGGCCCGGATATTCACTGGCGCGGTATTGCCGTCAGGAACCAATACCGTCGTCATGCAAGAAGACGTTGAGACCGTTTCACACGGTGGCAATGAATGCGTGCGCATTCCAAAGGGTCTAAAACAGGGTGCAAATGTCCGCCAAGCCGGAGAAGATGTTGAACAGGGCCACGAATTGTTTGCGCCAGGCGACCGCCTGCGACCTCAAGATCTCGCCGCGCTGGCATCAATTGGTCTCGGCCAAGTTGACTGTTACAAACCAATCCGGGTTGGCATTGTTTCAACCGGTGATGAAATTGTTCGCGCCGGAGAACGACCGCTTCAACTTGGCGAAGTTTATGACGCCAATGCACCGATGTTGAATGCTTTGAGCAAAAACACGGGAGCCTCTGTCAGCGATCTTGGTATTTGGCCCGATGATGCCGCGGTTGTGCAAACCAATCTCAAATCAGCAGCGCAAGACTATGACGTTCTTTTGACCTCGGGCGGGGCCAGTCGGGGAGAAGAAGACCACATGGTCTCTGCACTGGACGCTATCGGCAAGCGTCACATATGGCAGCTTGCGGTAAAACCTGGCCGACCGATGACCTTCGGCCAGATCAACGATACGATCATGGTGGGCTTGCCGGGCAATCCGGTCGCCGTGTTTGTTTGCTTTTTGATGTATGTCGCGCCGATGCTCAGCCGTCTGGCCGGAGCAGAGTGGAAAGACCCACGCCGTTATATGTTGCCAGCGGCGTTTGATATGCCAAAACGCAAAACAGGCCGACGGGAATTCTTGCGTGGTTTCGTGCAAACATCCGATGGGTCAATGAAGGTCGCAAAATTTCCCCGTGATGGCTCGGGCTTAATTTCCGGTCTGCGTGCCGCTGATGGCCTCATCGATATTCCAGAAGATACGCCAAAGGTTTCTCCTGGAGACAGCGTTGCCTTTATTCCATTCACGGAATTTGGCATCGTCGTTTGAGGCAGTTCTCCTCTCCAAACACACATTTTTCCTCTCCGAACGCACATCTCCTGTAAACAATCTCTGCCCCGGTCGCATCACCGGTTGTCGCCAATTGTGTGACAACGCTCCAATTTCGCCATGCTTTAGCCCTGGTAGATGCCACCTTCGCGACGACAACGCGCCACAAAACACCGCTACCAAGACGCCTCAAGACAACTCACAGCAACCCTCGGGCCAAGATTGTGAGACGTCGTAAAGAGGCATTTCTCGCGTTTCATCATGAATATTCTAACGACCCTTTTACGACTCATCGAATTGACGCTCAGCATTCCGCTACGCGTTGTTCGCTTTCTCATGGATTGGGTGCTGTTTAACCCTCGGCTCGGGCCATTACGCCACGTCGCAATGTTTGCCTGCATCTATGTGGTGTTTGCATTCACGCTTGTTTATGCGGTTGCGCCATTGAGAGGTATGGTTGGACAGTCTTACCTTGCCGACAGCCTTCACTATGATGCAGAGCGCTGGCTGGCAACAGCTATCTATGACGTAAAAGGCGACTTTGCCGGAACCTTCGACCCTCGCCTCGACAGCCGACGCGACGTAAACTTCACCAGCACACCCATTGAATTCGATGGGCATATCGCCAACCCGGATCACAAATCCATCCCCGTGCGCGAAGTGCCCGACTATTACTGGCGTTGCCTTGTCTATCATGAAGACCGCCATATTGGCACGACCTTAAACCCTTACGGCATCGACCTCTTAGGCGTTCTTAAAATTCCTTATTCAACGGTCAAGCGCTCGTTGCGTCGCCGCCGCTTGAGCTTCGGTGTTGGTGGCTCAACACTGCCGATGCAATTTGCGCGGGTGATCTACAAAACTCCACCGCACTTGAATGAATCGGCGGCAGACAAACTAAAGCGCAAGTTCAGTGAATGGTGGCTAGCACCAGTGATCTATCGCGAACTCACCAAGGACGGTGACGACAAACCGTTGCGCCAATGGGCTGCCAACCACATTTGGTTGGCCCAGCGCACCGGTGGCCAGCCGCTGCATGGCGTCGAGGTCACCAGTCGTATCGTGTTTGGAAAGCAGGCCAAAGATTTAACAATCGCAGAGCAGTTTGTTCTTGCCTCCGCCGTTAACAAACCAATTATTCTGCTTGAGGGTAGCGATCGATTAAACGCCGTGCGTCTTGACCGCTGGCGTTACATCACAGAAGTTCGCGCCAATGCGTGCGCGCAAAACCTAATCGACAACGAAAAGGTCCAACGTGAGGTGGTGTTTGATCTCGTCAACCTTGCCGGTGGGCCGCCAGATCCACACGTCCAACCGCGCCTACAAGAAGCATTAAACACAAACGCACCGCGCGTCGCCGAACGGGCAAAAGCGAACCCAATCATTCGTGCCAACGCCCTTATGCCTGCAGCTCGCTTTGGCATTCGCGAAGAGATGAAACAAACCTATGGATTTGGCTGGCGTGATTACGTGCGCGGCGTCACGACCACATTTGATGCTGCTGAAAACTTAACTTTCACTGGAAAAATTCGCAAGAAACTTGCCAGGGTTGACCGCAAATATTCCGCGCGGCTCGACACAGGAATCCGGCTAGATCCAAGCATAAGTCCGAGCGAACTCGATCCCACTCGTCGTCAACCCAGTGTGGTCGTCGTCGCGGCCAACGCTGAGGGTGAAATTGTTCGCTACTATGAGTCTGGTGAAACAGCCCCATACTTTGGCGCGCCCGTAGCACGTAGCTCAAAAACTGGAAAATACAACGCCAAAGGCGATCCACGGATGATTGCTTCAACCGGCAAGGTCATTGCTGCTGTTGGCATTGCAAACCAGCGACGCGATACGGCGAAAACACGATATCTCGATACAAATGCACCAGCAAAAGGTTTAGAAACATGTCGCCGAACAGGTCGTCTTCGACGGGGGCGTACTGCTGAAGTCGCGTTTGCGTGCTCTCTTAATTCGCCGCTACTCAATCGAACCGCCCAAGTCGGTCAACGGCAGATGAAATCACTGATCGATAAGTTTGGTTTTAACATGCCGCCGACGGATGGCGATGGCGATGGAACGCCACCGTCAACGGCTGCTGTGTTAGGGCAGATCTCAGGATCGCCCCGCAAGGTTCACCAAATGGCAGCCGTTGTTTTAGGCGCACTCACAGGGCATCGGACACGTCCTGTAAAACTTCCTTCGCTTGTTCGAACTTACGACTATACGGGCAAAAACAAAGCCGACGCTGTAGCCGCACCGATCATCCAAGCTGGCGATATTATTCCAGCATCTGTAATTGCTGGCAGATCACATGGGTTGTTGAAGCATTTGCTACAGGCGCCGCTATGCTATCGCGCCAACGGACGCTCACACGGCACTTTGAAATCTTTGTCAAAATGGTGTGCGTCCCGTCGCAACGATTTGCGGCTTCACTTTGCCAAAACCGGAACTCAGGTTAACGAGGACCCAGACGCGACAGTTGATGCATGGATTACCGGTGGGCTACAGTTTGCTAACGGCGCCACATATTCTTACGTTGTTTTGGTTGGCACAGGAGCTGCGCGTGAACCCTGGGCGCGCAAACTTCATTCCTCACAAGTTGCCGCCCCCTTGCTCGAAAGCTTGCTTGAAGACCTCAAGGCCCACGCACAAGAAAACCCGCGTAAAGACTTGTTGCCAAAGCCAAAACCTCGACCGAATTTGCAACCGATGGCGCAGCGTGGGCGCCCGAGCAACACTGTTGCTCGAAATGATGCGTTTAAAAAACCGCGTCGCAAACAAGCAAAACGCGAAATGAGCCTCGCTGAACGCGCTCTGCATATGTTTAGCCAATAAGGCTGCCATCGTAGTGCCAAGATTTGTTTGGCTGAGCGGTCAGACTGGCGCCGATTCAATGCATCAGAATTATAACTCTAAGCCTCGACATCATCCCCAGTTGCATTTTTGCGCCATGATCAAGCCGTACTCGCGACAAACCCGCCCCTTAGAACTTTTGCCAATGCGCCGAAAAAGCAACTCGGCATAGGCAATAAATATACATTACAGGGCTTCGACAAATGGCGACTACGCGTGATACGTCCCATTCATTCAACGACGGCGACCCGATCCTTCCAGGTATGGACATCCATCATGACGCCCATGATTGGGGTGAGCCGGAACCAGAACCGCGTGATTGGAAAAAGTTCTTTCTCGTCGCAGGTCTTGGAGCACTTTCGTGGGTCGCAACCTACGTCGGCATGTTGGAGTTAATTCAAGCCAACATGGGCGACCTACCCCTTTTGACCAAGGCAATCATCGGCTTTTCCGTGGCGATGTTGATGACCATGATCATCTGGCTGCTCGACCAAATGTTTAGCCCGCTCAATCCAGCGACAAAATTTGCCTACGGCCTTGGCTATATTTTTCTAACGATGATTTCTGTCGGCTTTGGCTTTGGCTTTTATTGGAAAGTCCTAGAAAGCCGTTCTGAATCGACGCGTTCCGCGGAATCGGCAATCTCTGAAGTGCAAAATTCACTGCACGCAGCTTCAACCCGCCTTGAACAACTCAATACAACACTCGTCAACCTCAGTGCGGTGTCTGTTGAAAAGGCCGAACTTGAACGTAGTAAAGGCAAAAGCTGTCCCAATAGCCGACCCGGAGATGGTCCACGGCGCAAATTGCGCGACGCTGATGCTTCGCAATTCAAGTTTGCATCTGAATTTGTCGGCACACGAATTGGGTCTGTCAAAACAGATATCTCATCTCTTGATACCGATCTGCAAAAAATCGTTACACGGGATCAGTCAACGGTCGATGCGAAATCTGGCACACGCAATGATTTCTTGCGTGGTCTCAATCGACGTTTGGACATGACGGTCACAGGCTTCAATGCCTTCCGGACCGATCCGCAATTGCGCCAAATCCGCGCCAATCTGGCAGACCGGAGCGAGAAAACTGTATTCCCGAACGGTCGCGGCGGTACGTTCTCTTGCCCTGATAGCCAGCTGCAGGCGGCCCTGCGCGGTGTGGTTCGGGCAATTGATCAATTGCCAGAACTCAACAAACCTAAAATTGCCGCCGTCGAAGGTTCAGAGGCAACGATCGAAGCGTTTCGTCGATTAACAGCAACTTTGATTGGCGCAATAACTCTAGAATTGCCACCATCCGCGCAAGATTTGCGGACCTTGCAAAAGAAAGCTGTCCAATCCGTACGCACAAACGCCAGAGCCACAACCAAAGCCTCATCCGAACCTGTTACCGGTCTTGCCAAGCGAGACTACGTACCGTTGGCCATCGCGATCTTTGTTGACTTGTGCCTTTTGCTTGTTTCGATGGGACGTCCCATGAACCGTTTCATGGCCACGAAACGCAAAATGATGGAGGCAGAAGTTGGCCCCGTCTTCCCAATTCTCTATCGCTTCAACGCCATCCACAAACAAGACGAAATGCGTGAAACATTCTCAATCTTCAGAGAGGTCATATTTGATTCAGGAGGTGTGTATCATGTCGCTGTGCCGTTAAACGCGCCGCACGGTGCGGAAAATCGCGAACACCTCCTCCAGGAAGCACAAACCCTTGCCAACCTCTGTTACGCACTTGAAGGTCAAGGCGTTCTGGTTCGTCCATGGCGGTTTACGCCAGCTCTAATGGCGGAACGTAAGTTGCGCAGGCAAGGTAGCAAGTTTGTCGAGTGCTACCCTCCAGCGTCTTTATTCGATCGTTTTGACAGCGAACGCGAACGCCCGGCATTTCGGATTTATGCCTTCAAGAATGGCGCTTGGCCTGAGATGATCCTGGGCGCTGTAATGGGGGCAGCCCGGCGCATGGAAACGAAGGACGCCCAACAAGCACAAATCGACAATATTGAGCGCTTACAACAACTGGCTGAAGCCCAATCGGCTGCCAACACCACCAAATCTGACGCCATCAACACGACACTGTCTGTTGATGGCGGCCTCCCGGAGGCCGACCAAATCGTTGCAGATGATAAGACAGAAGACCTGGGCCAAACTCAGGGCGAAAATTTTGAACGCGCTGAGGCGACCGAGTTTGAAAGTGCTCCAATTGTCGAAGTCGAACCGGAAGTCAAAACGGCATATGGGACATACGCCGCCCGCGCCCAACGCGAAATTACTGAAGGTCGATTCCGGGATTCAATCCCTTCATTGCGCGATGAAGATCCCGATGAAGTCACGCGCCGACGTCGCCGCCGATTGCGCGCGACGCCTGGTGGTGCAGCACTCGCTGATGCCTTCGAAGTGGGTGAAACAACAACGGCTCCACAGGGCCAAACCGACCCGCATAGCGCTTTGGAAACTGAGCCTTTATTCGGAGAGGTCGTCACCTTTCCGCAAGCCGGACGCCCAAGCGCACACCAGCCAGAGGCTGGCGATGTAACAGCGACCGTCGCGACCCAAGCGACTGAAGAAGGGTCCCAATTTGTTGAATCGGCAACACCGCTAGCAGAGACGGACGAGAACCAGACCGATGTCACATTTGTGCGCGAGACGGCAACGTTTACAGTCCCAACCTCTTTGGCCGCCTTGCCAACATCGTTGCTGGAGGGACAATTCCATACCCTGGATGGCACTGAAAACAATCTTGGCTCGGAACAAAAGATAGTTGCACCACCTCCTCTTCCACCGGAGTTTTCGCCTGTCGCACCGATGATTACAGCGCAAACAAATACCGTCAAACAGCAAACAGAAGCAAAATCCACAGTAACGCCGCCACCAATTGACCCGACGTTATTCGATGACGATGACACGATTGATGTTGGTAAGATTTCGGAAAGGTTTGCACCACCAGCGGCCGAATAAGCAAGATTTAAAAAAACTGTGTTGAATCTGGTCGGATGGCAACTCTTGATTAACAGTATTGCTGCTTACTAGGGGTGCAACAAACAAAGACCCGCCGCTCTATATTTTAAAGCGACGGCATGCACGAAAAGGAAACAGTATGCGCCTTAAAACTCCAACGCCTATGCAGGTCATAAAGAAAGAGGAGAAAGAGGCGAAGCTCTCAAGTTTTATAAACGACAGCTTAAATGAGACCGGTAACGACAAGACCACTGACACACCGAAACTTTGCCTGATCGTTGCGCGCTCACAAAACAGTCCCGTGGCCCAGGCCGCAAGTGCTCGTTTCGAAGAATTGAACGCTGCTGGATATGTGATCCAAGTGATTTTCTCGACCGACACAATTGTTGACGAAAAAGGCGCTTACCAAGCCGGTGAAATACTCTCACAAGCTGGAAGTTGTCGTGTCATGAAGGATCATCGATTGCTGGACGCTCATGAGCAGCTCGTCATCAATGGCAAAGGAACTTGGATCGGCGATAGCATGCGTCGCGATCCATTGAAAATTGACGCTTACGAGTGTTATGCCGGCGCCAATAGTGATGTTGCCAAGTGGGCAACTTCAGCATTTGAAAAACTCTGGATCTCTACAAAAAACATGCGGTTGCAAAAACCACTTGCTGCTCTGGAAACCGCGGACGAAAAAATGTTGATTGCGCTGCGAAACGAGGATGCGCACGGGGACGAACCTTTGTTTGGCACACGCCACTAATAATTTATGACCAGAACGACATTCAAATTTGTGTTCACCAGATAGCCTCGCACGACGAGTCCCCGCTCGCGTGTACCCCCAACAAAATCTGGTGTTCACGACCCTGGGGATCCCCTATCCCCATTCTGCCTGAGAAAGACCGGTTCCCCCCAGAGCCGGTCTTTCCTTTTGGTCGTCTGCCTGACCAATAGCAACCCGCGCCAAACCAGCACAGCAACTGGACGACCCCCAACACGCAATCAAATACGAATTTGCCGGAAAGTTCCCGCAAATCGCATCAAAAATCAGTAAGTGCACGCCTATCGTCGTGCTCTGGTCATTCCCTCATGTTGGGTTTTACTTCTCACGATTGAGACGTTTTATGGCTTACGAGATTTTTTTACCAGCATCCTCAGGCTGATTGGTCGAGGAGATTCAGGGATATCTTCAAATGCAGTTTATTATTCGGGTTTTAACTCTGCTGACATGCATTGTGTCTATTGCTTCGATCGGAATTGCCAACGCCCAAACGAACAAGCAGTTGGACGAACCCGCACACAAGATTTTCAAACACAGTGGAATTGAAGGTGATGCTGCACGATACGAAGCCTACCTGAAAAAAAATTGGAAGCCACAACGCCAGCAAGCCGAAAACCTGATCGCCGAAGGCGTCGTTAATCTTGCAAATGATGCCCGGCTTGCCTCACGCCAGTTTGCCGGCGCTGTTGTCGTAAATCCGAAAAGTGCACCAGCTTGGATTGGTCTCGCCGAGGCTTTGCTGTTAATCCAACCCGACCCAAATAAAGGGTCTGAACGTTACGACCTACCGGTTAATGCCAGTGCGGCGGCCTATCGTGGTTATCAAATGGCAAGCGATGACACGACCAAAGCCCAGGCTCTGAAGTTTCTCGGCCAGGCCCTCGAGCGCCGGTCCTATTGGCGCCCGGCCATCGAAGCATTGAAAACAAGTTTATTTCTCGCTGAAGACCAAACAACGCGCTCGCTGTTAAAGCGCCTTCGCGGCACGCACGGTTTTCGCATGGTGGATTACAAAACTGATGCCGAGGCCAGCCCACCGCGAATTTGTATGCAATTCTCAGAAACACTTACAGCTCCACCCACCGACCATGCCAAGTTCATCGCCGTTAATGGACGCGACCCACAAAGTGTGCGCGCTGAAGGCAAACAACTGTGCGTCGATGGCCTGACCCATGGCCAACGTTACCAGGTGCAAATTCGCGCAGGCCTACCAGCAAAGATTGGTGAAAAGCTTCTCAAAACGGCTGAGATCTCAGTTTATCTGCCAGACCGCAAAGCATCCGCACGCTTTACCGGTCGCAACTACGTGCTGCCAAGTCGCGGACAACAAGGCATTCCCGTCGTATCGGTCAATACGCAAAAACTTGATATCGAGGTCTACCGTGTTGGCGACCGCAGCCTTGCACAAACACTGCAAAGCGGCGACCTGCAACGGCAAATGTCATCATGGAATTTGGACGCACTGAAAAACCGATCCGGAGAACGCGTTTACAAGGGGCAGATGGATGTAAAATCCAAGCTCAACAAAGATGTTACGACGGCATTTCCTGTGTCTGAGGCGATTGGCACATTAAAACCGGGTGTCTATGTCATGTCGGCACGCGCCGCCGTGGCCGCAGGAAACAATAACAACCAACTCGCAAGTCAGTGGTTTGTTGTTTCTGATCTTGGCCTAACCGCATTCTCCGGCGACGACGGAGTGCACACTTTCGTGCGCTCACTGGCAACCACATCGCCAATTGCAAATGCCAAAGTTCGCCTTGTTGCACGCAACAACGAAGTGTTAGGCACCCAAACAACCGACGAGCGCGGATACGTGAAGTTCTCCTCCGGGCTTGCACGTGGTGAAGGTGGTCTACAACCTGCGATGATTGTCGCGCAAAATGATCCCGGCGGATATGCTTTCCTCGACCTTACAACAAGCGCCTTCGACCTGTCTGACCGTGGTGTTAAGGGGCGCAAAGCTCCAGGCCCAGTTGATAGCTTTCTCTACACCGAACGCGGCGTCTATCGCCCGGGCGAAGACGTTCATCTCACCGCACTCGTGCGTGACGCAAAAGCGAATGCCATTTCTCTTCCCGTCACAATGATTGTCACCCGTCCAGACGGCGTTGAGTTCCGCCGCATGGTTTTAGAAGATGAAGGGTTGGGTGGACGCTCAACAACACTTGCTCTTGCAAAAACGGCAATGACTGGAACATGGCGAGCACGCATTCATACAGATCCCGAAGCCAGCGCTTTGACGGATATTTCCTTCCTGGTCGAAGATTTCGTACCAGAGCGCCTCGACATGACATTGAAACCACAAGCCGACGCAATCAAAGTCGGTGAAGGCGTTGTTGTTGATGCAGTCGGCCGTTTTCTCTATGGCCCTCCAGCGGCAGGACTTGCAATCGAAGGCGATGTGATCGTTAAACCAGCCTCGGGTCTTGACGGATACAAAGATTTTCAGTTCGGCTTGGCCAATGAATACGTAACACCCGTTCGCGAATCTCTACAAACTTTGCCGCGCACCGGCGCCAATGGCAAAGCCAGTATATCTGTAAGACTTCCAGCGATCCCCAAAACCGCCAAGCCATTAAGAGCTGATGTTCTAATCCGGCTTCGTGAGAGTGGCGGACGTACCATTGAACGTCGCATCTCATTGCCTGTTGCAACAGGTCAACGCCGCATTGGGATCAGACCACTCTTCGATGGCGGCACTGTTGGCGAGGGTGAGGCCGCGAAATTCGAACTCGTTCACCTTAATGCAAAGGACAAGCCATCGAACGTAAAAGGATTAGACTGGACCCTCTACCGTCTCGATACGACCTGGCAATGGTACAATCAAAATGGCCGGTGGTCGTATGAAGCTGTGTCAATGACGCGAAAAGTTGCCAACGGTAGAATCGATGCCCAGGCATCCGGTCCCGTACAATTGGCAATGCCGGTATCATACGGACGCTATCAACTCGAAGTCACCGCACCGGGCATCAATGCACCAGCAACGACCACTTTGTTCAATTCCGGTTGGTACGTCAGTGGTGATAAGGCCGATAGCCCAGAGGTTTTGGACGTCGCGCTTGATAAGAAAAGCTACAACATTGGCGATATTGCAAAACTGCGCATCGCATCAAAGCGTGGTGGCACGGCGCTGGTCAGTGTACTTGGCGACGACCTGAAAATGATCAAAGAGGTGAGAGTTGCCGCGGGACTCCAGGAAATAGATCTGCAAGTTGGCTCAGACTGGGGTGCCGGTGCCTATATTACGGCCATCCTCTACCGTCCCATGGATGAAACCGCCAAGCGCATGCCAAGCCGATCTCTCGGCGTTACATGGCTCAGCCTCGATGAAAAACCACGAACGCTTGATGTGGCACTTAATGTGGCTGAAAAAGTGCGTGCCACAGACGGCCTCAAGGTCCCAGTCAAAATCTTGGGGCTTAAGGCAGGCGAAGATGCGCGGGTTACAATTGCAGCTGTCGACGTCGGTATTCTCAACCTGACAGGGTATAAAACCCCGGCACCTGAGAAATGGTTCTACGGTCAGCGTCGACTGAACCATGAAATTCGCGACTTTTATGGCCGTCTGATTGACGGAATGCACGCGATACGCGGCACGCTTCGCTCAGGTGGAGATGGTGGCGCTGGCTTACAAATGCAGGGTAGCCCACCAATCGATGAGACTGTGGCACTTTTTTCCGGTCTCGTTGAAGTCAATGCAGACGGCACCGCAGAAGTTGAGTTTGCACTGCCAAACTTCAACGGGTCCGTACGCCTTACAGCGGTTGCCTGGAGTAGCGATAAACTCGGACACGCTCAAAAAGACATCATTGTTCGCGATGCAATCGCATTAACCGCATCGGCACCGCGCATTTTGACATTGGGCGACCGTGCAGACTTCACACTCGACCTGCACAATGTTGAAGGCGTCAGTGACACCTACAGACTTGTCGTCAACGAACAGGCTGAGCGACAGACCCTCGCCACGCTTATCGAGCGCGATGTTGAACTTGACAAAGGCGAACGCAAAACGCAACGCCTGACGATCGCGCCCAAACGTCTTGGCCCACACACCTATGCGATGCGCGTGACGGGGCCTGGGGGTGTTGATGTGACACGCAAGATTGCCATCAATGTCCAGCCACCAGCCAACGACATCAAACGCACAACTGTCTCCAGTCTTGACCCTGGTCAATCACTAACACTGTCTTCTGACATCGCAACCGACCTTATCGCAGGGCGCACCAGCATCAACCTTTCGGTTGGCCGCAACGCGCGCCTTGATGTGCCAAGTCTGATGACCGCACTTGACCGCTATGCTTATGGCTGCGCCGAACAAACGGTCTCCAAAGCGCTACCTCTGGTCTATGCCAACGCACTTGCCAGTCAGGTTGGTAAAGTTGCCAAGGCCGACATCAAAAAGCGCGTACAAAAGTCGATTGCTCATGTCTTTTCGATGCAGGATTCAACAGGTGCGTTTGGCACCTGGGGGCCAAGCAACACGAACATTTGGCTGACCAGTTATGTGGCAGACTTCCTGACGCGTGCAAACGAACAAGGCTATAGCGTGCCGAAACGGGCCTTCAACCAAACGCTCGACCGCTTGGCCAACTACATTTCCTATGCTCAGGATTTCAAAAAAGGTGGCGAGCAAAGAGCTTACGCACTCTACGTTCTTGCACGCAACGGCCGCGCGCCAATGGGTGAATTGCGCTACTACGCCGACACCCGTTTGTCGCGCTTCTCGACACCGCTGGCGAAAGCCCAAATCGGTGCTGCATTGGCCATGATGGGCGACAAGGCCCGGGCCAACCGAGCCTTTGCTTCCGCCATCTCCGACGTTGAAAAGAAAAATGGCGCAAGCATCGTTTTGTCACGGTCCGACTACGGGTCGCGATTGCGCGACGGAGCAGCTTTGGTTGCCCTGACGGCTGAAACAGGCTTGGCCACGGCTGCCGCGCCACGGCTTGTCGACGTGATTGCAAAAGCTGCCGCTGCGCGGTCTTACACATCGACACAGGAGCAAGCCTGGATGTTGCTTGCAGCCAATGCCCTTGGCAAAGACAGTGCCACAGCCTTGGACATCAACGGTCAAAGCCATGGCGGCTCGCTAATGCGCACCTTAACGCCGGTCGAGCTGATCGACGAAAACGTCGTCGTAAAAAATACCGGCGACACACCTGTTGATGCTGTAATTTCAGTGTTAGGAGCGTCTTTAACCCCCGAACCCGGCGTTGCCAAGGGCTTTGAAATTTCTCGCAACTTCCACACCCTTGATGGTAAAAATGTTGATTTGAGAAAAACGACATCGATTGATCAAAATCAAAGATTTGTTGCTGTCGTCACGGTCAAAACGAAAAATCCAGGTGGACGTTTGCTGCTCGTTGATCGTCTTCCGGCAGGATTTGAAATCGAGAACCCACGCCTCGTTTCAAGTGGCGATGTCAAATCGATCAACTGGGTCAAAACAGGCGTTCAACCTGAACATACCGAGTTTCGTGACGACCGCTTTGTTGCTGCGTTCGATTTGCACAACACAAGACGACGGAATAATGCAAGCGCACCAGAAACGGTATTGCAGGTTGCCTATATCGTTCGCGCCGTAACTCCAGGAACGTTCATCCATCCGGCCGCAACGGTTGAAGATATGTATCGTCCGGAACGTTACGCACGAACCGACATGGGCCAACTGACAATCAAACCAGCCGTTGCAGCGAAATAGAAATGAGCGCGCCGCAGACACACTGCGGCGCGCTGACCTTTCCCAATAAGAGCCATAAAAACTCGTGACACAAAGCGCACCCAAAACAAAAAAAACGAAAATCTGGTCTCGGCGGCTGGCAATTCTGCTTGCCATAAGCATCTTCTTGGCAGCGACCGGCGCTGCAGGGCTTACATTTGCATTGCATCAAGCTCAAAACACGATTGGACGACCACCACTAGAAAATGTTGCGGAAATGTCGAAAACAGTCGTCGACCGCAATGGCCGATTGCTCAGAGCCTACACGACACGTGATGGACTTTGGCGCCTGCCGGTTACACATGACGACGTCGACGAGAAATACCTCAAACTTCTTCTGACCTTCGAAGACCGGCGTTTCTGGAGCCATGGTGGCGTTGACCCATGGGCCATTGCCCGCGCGGCAACACAGTTGATCACAAACCGCCGCCTCGTTTCGGGCGCCTCAACGCTCACCATGCAGGTTGCCCGCCTCGTTGATCGCAAACACGAACGAACTGCTGGCGGCAAACTCCGTCAAATAGCGCGTGCCTTACAGCTCGAAAAAACGATGTCGAAGAGCCAAATACTCGACCTCTACCTTCGCATTGCTCCATTTGGCGGAAATATTGAAGGTGCACGGGCGGCATCGCTGGCATATTTTGGTAAAGAGCCCAAACGATTGTCACTTGGCCAAGCCGCATTATTAGTTGCTTTACCGCAATCTCCAGAAGCGCGTCGACCCGACCGAAATTGGAGTGCTGCGCGTCGGGCGCGAGCTCATGTTTTAGAAACAGCCGTTAGCGCTGGCATTCTAACTACAGCAGAAGCTCATCGTGCCAAAACCGAACCGATACCAACAAAGCGTCTCCAGTTTCCGAAATTCACAGCCCACCTTGCTGATGCCGAGATCGCTCAACGACCCAATGTGGCCCACCACAAACTGACGATCGATCGGCGCATTCAGCAAAGTCTTGAACAGCTCGCCAGCCTTCATGCAGATCGCCTGGGCCAAAAAATATCGACAGCAATTGTTGCTGTTGATAACACAACAGGTGAAGTTCTAGCCTCTGTCGGGTCGGCTGGCTTGTTGGATGCAGGTCGTCTTGGCGCGATCGATATGACCAACGCAATTCGCTCGCCCGGCTCAACCCTCAAGCCCCTGATTTATGGCCTGGGATTCGAGGCCGGCCTCATTCATCCGGAAACATTTATCGAAGATCGCCCCGTACGGTTTGGCAACTATGCGCCGAAAAACTTCGACAAGGGGTATCATGGCACTGTCAGCATTCGCGATTCCCTCGCCCAGTCTCTCAACATTCCGGCTGTAAAAGTTTTGCACGCCCTTGGCCCGGCAAAACTCGTCGCCCGATTGCGAAAATTTGAAACGGCGGCTGAATTGCCAACCGGCATTGAACCATCACTTGCGGTTGGCCTCGGTGGCATCGGCATGAGGCTAGTTGATCTTGCAAAGATTTACACCGGTTTGGCACGCAATGGACATGTCATTCCTTTGACCTACCGCTACGAGGACGTTGCGAAACGATTTGTCACCGGCGCTATCGCGAACGACAATAAAAACGGCCGGCTGATGTCGCCAATAGCAGCGAGTTATATCACCGATATTTTGAAGGATGCGCCACCACCGCCAAATACGCGACCTGGCCAAATCGCTTATAAAACCGGAACCTCCTACGGGTATCGTGATGCGTTGGCCATTGGTTACGATGGCCGCCACACAATCGCTGTCTGGGTCGGACGTGCAGATGGTAGCTCGACACCTGGCCTCCTCGGGCGAACAGCCGCTGCACCAATTCTGTTCGACGCGTTCACCCGCGTTGGGGCCAAACGAACGCCTCTTGCCAGCCCGCCCAAAGCGGCCTTGCTGGTTGACGGTCGCGATTTACCGCCACCTCTAAAACGGTTTCGGGCTGATCGATTGTTTGCTTCGCGCAAGGGGCCATACCTTGAAACGCCAGTTTCGATCTCTTTTCCTCCCGATCGATCGCAAATCGCTAGCGATATCGACGCTGAAACATCATCACCTGAACCGCTGTTGCTTAGGGCCGAGGGTGGTAATTTGCCATTAACCTGGCTGGTCAACGGCGCACCCATTCGCTCCTCCCCACACAAACGTCATGTCGTCTGGCACCCCCTTGGGGCAGGATTTGTCAAGCTGACTGTGATCGACGCCAAGGGAAATGTGGACCGCGTCACTGTTCGCTTGCAATAGTCTGCAAAAGCTAGCCGCGGTTGAAATTAAGGCTTAGACTTGTCACCTCGGGCCCATTTCGCTCGCTTCGTCCGCTTAAGGTTTTGCCTGTGTTCGAGATCGCGCAAATTACTATGACTTCAATGCTCCCTGGGCAATTGCGCTCTGTGGCGGTTGTCACGGTAATGACAGCTCTTACACTCTCGCTGGCAGCCTGCGATTCCGAACCAACACCCAAAGAGCGCGTCAACAACCGTGCGCTTCCCACTCTCGCCATCAACATCAAAGAGACGTCGGTCTCGGGAATTTCTTCCGGGGCCTACATGGCGGGGCAATTTCAATTTGCCCACGGCGAACTTGTGGTCGGCGCCGCGATTATCGCCGGTGGCCCATATGGCTGTGCGGAAAGTACATTCGCTGATGTCATTCAAGGCCCAGGTACGGCATTTTTAAATTTGTCCAGAGCCGTCAACGGTTGCATGCGCGACACGCTTCGATCATGGGGCGTTCCCGATGCCATGGAACTGGCCAAAAAGGCGACCAAAAGAGCAACGACAGGGAGAATTGCTTCGATTGGCGATATCAAATCAGATAAAATCTATCTGTTTTCTGGCCGCGCTGACAACACGGTTGCGCCGTCGATCGTTGCTTCTGCTGCTGATTTTTATCGCAACCTCGGCGTTGGGGCTGAGAACATCGTCGCCGTAACAGATAAAGAGGCCGGCCACGCATTTGTCACTGAAACACACGGTGGGGCGTGCAATGTTTCCCAATCGCCCTACCTCGTAGATTGCGATTACGATCAGGCGGGTGCCCTTTTGAGCCATATCTATGGCACGTTGCAACCCCCAACCTCCACGACGACAGGCGAATTCCGCCGCTTCGACCAAACCCCCTTCACCAAGGATCTCGGCGATCACGGTCTGGCTGTGACAGGTGCCGTCTACATTCCCAAATCATGTGAAGTCGAAACCTGCCGCGTTCACATCGCGTACCATGGTTGCGCGCAAAACCGCCAAAGCGTTGGTGGCCGCTTTATCGAACAATCCGGGTTTGCCCGATGGGCCGATACCAACCGCATCGTCGTACTCTTTCCACAAACCAGCTCAAGCCCGTTAAATCCTCAAGGCTGTTGGGACTGGTGGGGCTTTACCAGCAACGACTATCTGACGCGCAAGGCACCACAAATTATCGCCGTGCACCGCATGCTTTCGCAACTGGCCAAACCTCCTGGAGCATCAATTGGCAACCAGCCCAATTAAATCTACGCTGTCCATATCTCATTTCTGCGAGCCCACCTCGACTTAAGACCAATGTCCTTTGATCGCCTCATCTTCGTTTGCCCGCTTCATTTTCGACAGGTACGAGACACCTGCCAACTGCGACTAAGCGCGCTCCCCATCGCCGCACAAACAGGCTAAGTTTGGCCGTATAGGAATACAACGGGATGGGATGGGACACATGATGGGAAAACCTTTGGCAAACGCCGTAAATGTTGAACCCCTTGCGCCAAAATTGAGTTGGTCATCTTCATACCAAAAAGCGCACAATGTATCGGTTTGGGAAAAGATCTGCCGAGCGACTGCCATTGCTGCGGTTTGTATTGCACCAATCTCTGACATCGTACACAGCGGCACCGACGTTGACGGCAATACGTCAGCGAGCAAGTCTGCCACCCACGCCTCTGCGTCGCATTCGGACGCCAAGCTTTCTGAACTCTCTTATTCAAAAGATCTGATGATTGCTGGGTATGGCGGAGCCCCATTCACCTATCCCTCAGACGTGCGTGCACACAAAGAGGGCGTGCGCGATTTCACCGTTAAAGACGTTGCTTGGGACGCCAAACCTTTTAAATCGCCGATTTATTACGGAGTGCGGGTTGTGCGGTGGCCAGGCAACTCTCGTTTTGGCAGCATGCTCGATTTTACCCACTCAAAAACCATCGCCCGCCTAGCCCAGGACGTGAAAGCAACGGGGCAAATCAATGGCCAACCGGTGCCCGAGAGCGGACCACTTAAGGCTCTATTTGAACGGCTGGAATTCAGTCACGGACACAACATGCTAAGCCTCAACGCCATGATGCGCCTTGGTCGGTTGACAAAAAATATTTTGCCGTATGTCGGTTTGGGTGCAGGCGTGAACCTTCCCCATAGTGAAGTCCAAGTGCAAGGCGACCCAAAACGCAGTTACGAATACCAATACACTGGCCCCATGGCCCAAGGTCTTATTGGTGTAGAATTGCGCCTTGCGAAAATCTCTTACTTTGTCGAATACAAATTCACACTTGCCAAATACCTAGTGCCATTGTCCGCCCAGGACGGAACGGAAATTGGTCTGTTTGGCGATCTTTTTCGTCAAGCAAAACGGTGGTGGAGTGAAAAAGAACCACCCGATGGCTGGGCCTCTACGGACTTAACAAGCCACAACGCCATTGCGGGTGTTGGCGTCAGAGTAAGCAAATAAAGCCGCAACGCTGCTTTACGCCAAACAATTTCAATTCGAGACTAGAAGCGACGCAACAGGCGTTCGATATATTCAAGCTCCTGTGGAGGCCGCTTCATTTCTCCGACGCGACGGCGAAGCTCTTCAAGAATCTCACGCGCGCGTTGGCGATCAATTTCACTTGGAACTTTAACGCCACTGCCCTCGTTCGGACCATCCTGGGCTTGCGGGCGTCCGAGCGGATCTCGCTTTTGCTGTTCGCCATAGCGCTGTGGCGTATTCTGCATCATATTTTTTGCAAGTTCCTGCATTCCCTCGCGCATTTGATCAAGCGCGCGGCCCTGCTGCTGCGTCGCTTCCTGAAGCCTGTTCTCTTTGAGTGCTTCTTGCGCCTGTTGCATTGCTCGTTCGGCTTTATCAAGAGCTTTCTTGTCTCCAATACCCAGCTCGTTCAGATCCTGCTTCATGCGATTGAGGCTATCTTGAAGAGATTTCTGACGTCGGCTCAACTGCTGCTTGCCAAACCCTTGCTGTTGTTGCTGACCCTGCTGGCCTTGTTGCCCTGGCCTTCTCTGATTTCCACGTTGCGCGCGCTTGCCACCCCAACGTTTTTCCTGACCGGGTTTGGCTTCCCCGGTGGCTTGACCACGTTGTTGGCCGTGCTGACCTTTGTTTTCCTGGCCGCTACGTTGTTGACCACCTTTTTGCTTTTGGCCTTGTTGCTTGCGACGTTCCTCAAAGGTTTCGTCCATCAACTTCTTTTGTTCGTTCATCATGTCGCCGAGTTTTTCCATCTGCTTTTGCATCTGGCGGTTCTGCTCAGCGGTCGCTTGATCTTGTTGGCCTGACTTCATCCGATCAAGAAGATCGCGCAGTTCGCTCAACATTTGCTCGGCTTTTTCCCGCGATCCGTTTTTGGCGGCTTCTTCCAGTTCCTTCATCATGTCAGCGAGGTCTTGCTCGGTGACAATCTTGTTGTCTTGATCCTGCCCACCGTCTGGAGGTGGTTCACCGTTTTGTTGTGCCTGCTTTTGAAGCTGCTTCATGTATTCGTTCAGCGCCTGGCGCATTTCTTCCATGGCCGCTTTAATTTCTTCTTCTGACGCCCCGTCCTTCAACAGTTTGGCCAGCTTATCCTGAGCTTCTTTCAAGCGGCGCTCTGCGTCAGACAAGTCACCGTCTTCAATTCGCAATGCCGTATGCCACAACTGTTCGATCACACTGTTGCGCCCGGCGCGCGTTTGATCTCGCTCAAGACGGTAATAGGCAGAGCGCAATCCGAGATAGGCTTGTGCATCTTTAATAAAACCATCGGGTTCAAGCGTCAGTGCTTCAAGCGCAAGTAACACGTCATCGCGGTATCGGTAATCTTCAATCAGCTTGCGACGTTGTTCGATCACCGCACGCGCGAGCAGATTTGAAAACTGACGCTCAGGCAAGGTCATAACCAATGGGCGACTTTTCCCAACCTGACCGGCCACATCTTCAGCCTCAAGTGTCATAATCACTTTCATTCCGGCCCATGGATGCGCTGCAAGCTCCAACGTCGTTTTTGCTTCGGCTTTCTTACTGCCGACGCGGGGAATTTGCAGTTTCAAAACCGGTGGTGGCTCAAGCGGAACCCGTGGCCCAGATAATCCAGCCTTTTGCAATTCAGGATTTTTGGGGGTTGCCAGATTTATATTGTTCGATTGCGACTGTTCGTTTGCTGTCTCTGGTTTTCTTTGCAATTTCGCGACAGCTGAAACCACACCGTAATCGTCTTCAATTTTATAAGTCAGCTTCATCGAGCCGCGCGCCGTACTTTCAGGCTTTTTCGAAAACGATACTTTTGGCAGTGCATCCGGAACAACGGATAACGTCCACTGTCCTAGCTCGGTTTTTCCTCGAAGAATGCGAAGACGACCAGATCTTGTGACCGTATGGCGAATGTCAGAAACAGTTGCCGGCATTGTTGAAACGCCGTCTTTCTTCTTTTCAGGTTTTTTGGGCAGTAACACCTCTGGCTCTGGTGTATCTGCCAGAAATTCGACCCGCAAGGCTTCATGCCCGGTACCGGATGCTCGAACAACCAATTCGCTGCTGGTTGGAATCTCAATCAAGCCACCAACCGATTTGCCACCATCAAGCTTTGACTGAGCTTTTGCACCTGAACCATCCGACAACATGACAGCAGGTCTGCGTGTGTAAGACGGCGGTGTCAGCCACGCATCGAGACGGGCGGTTGAAATCTCATTCTTTGCCGTAAAGTCCCAAGCGGCGGCAAACCTCTCTGGTAACGCAGCACCCGCTAAGGCAGCCAACATGACAATGCCAACCATCGCCGCTAAGCGTAACGCCATCGGATCTCGTTGATGCGTTCCTGGTTGAGGGTTTCCAACCCGCAGCTTTGCAAGAAGCTGAGCCATCCGACTGCGATGCGTATTCCAAATGTGGTCCGTCGAAGCATCTTTTCCAGGTGCAGAAACAATGTCCTCATAGGACGATGCGGGCCTATGCGCGATCTTGGAGTTTCGCTCGATGCGGCGGATCGCTTGCTCACGAGACGGCCAGGGAACGCGAAGCGCAAACAAAAGAGAAACCAGCGCACTCAATCCTAAAAACGCGAGCAGACCCTTGTGCGCCCAAAGGCCAAGCATCGACCAAACGCCAAAGATGGACAAAAACGCAAAGATCACGCCGATGCCGATAACAAGCCAAAAGCGCGGCCAGAACTTCTCAAACACCAGCGCCCATTTGCTCGCAAAAACTTTGCGCTCGAAGACCGGATCTCGTTTCGCCCGTTGCGATTTTTTTTCAGTCATCCTGGGACCTTGGCATTTGCTGATCTCAAGAGCACAGACTACCCCCGTCAGCGGCCAACGAAAAGTTACAGATCCGCAAGCCGCCAAAGTGTTGATGACTCCAACAACGATCTCCAAGCATTTGTTTTATCTAGATTTTCAGACACATCAGGTCTAAACCCAGTCCGGCACAATATCCTGTGAAATCAAATCATCATAGGTCGGCCGTTCTCTGACAACGCCAAATCGGTCTCCGGAGACCAACACCTCAGGCACGAGAAGGCGGGAATTATACGTAGAGGCCATAACCGCGCCATAGGCCCCAGCGGTCATAACCGCGAGGAGATCGCCCTCTTTGAACGGTGGCAACATTCGCGACTTGGCAAGATAGTCACCACTTTCACAAACTGGACCCACAACATCTTGCAACGTCTCCGGTTCGGAATTTAATGCCTCTCGTTCCGGCAAAACCTCTTGATAGGCTTCATACAATGTCGGGCGCAGCAATTCTGCCATCGACGCATCAACGATTGTAAAGGTCCGCTCGGCTCCGATTTTTGAATACAAAACGCGCGACACGAGGATACCTGCGTTACCAGCGATCACCCGTCCCGGCTCCATAACGATCTTTAAACCCAACGCACCCAATTCTTCTCCAACAACGGCTGCATAGTCTTGCGGATGTGGAGGTACGTCCTTGCCTGCCTCATAAGGCACACCCAAACCGCCACCGATATCGAGATGGCGCAAGTTATGACCGGCAGCACGCAACTCAACCACGAGATCGTGAAGCAATCGGAAGGCATCGCGATAAGGCGCCAAGTCGGTAATCTGACTGCCAATGTGCATGTGAATGCCGGCGACATCGATGCCGGGAAGAGCTGCAGCTTGGGCATAAATGGACAAAGCATCAACGTAGGGCACGCCAAATTTATTTTCACTTTTACCCGTTGAAATTTTTTCATGCGTTTTGGCATCAACGTCTGGATTGACGCGAATGGAAACGGGTGCCTTGAGGCCCATCTCATCGGCAACATCACTTAACGCATGCAACTCCGGCACGCTCTCAACATTAAAGCCAAGAATGCCCTCTTTTAGGGCGAAAGCCATCTCAGCACGTGACTTTCCAACACCTGCAAAAATAATTTTGTTGGCCGGGACACCAGCTGCCAGGGCGCGACGCAATTCGCCTTCTGAAACAACGTCCATCCCCGCCCCCAACTTCGCCAGTGTTTTCAACACCGCTTGGTTGGAGTTTGCTTTCATCGCATAACAAATGAGCGCATCCTGCCCGCCAAACGCTTTTTCCAACACCTGATAGTGGCGTTGCAGCGTTGCCGTAGAATAGCAATAGAATGGTGTTCCAACTTCGGCTGCAATATCAGCCACGGGAACGTCTTCGGCATGAAGGATACCGTTTTTATAAGAAAAGTGATGCATGAGAATTGTGTCAGTCGTCTTGGCAAGGATCGTGGGTTTGAAAGAGTGAGACCACGTTTTAGCGAACAAAGCACGGAAAAATCGCGTGGATTGCTTACAAATACCCAAATAACGATATCAGACACGACGCCACAAACGGTAACCGAACCCGTCTCACATCGAATTGCGACAGTTGACGACGAGAACGCCTAGAGCAAGCTATCGAGAATAAACGGGCGATGTTTCTTTGGTGGCGCAGCAGAGTCCTTACCTGCATCGGCGGCCTCTGGCGAGGTCGCCTCTCCCGAAGCCTGTGCTGCTGGCGGGGCATCAAGAGAACCACGCACACCACAACCGCCAAGCATTGCAGCAGCCCCCAATGTAGAGATCGTGGCCAAAAGCCAAATATTTCTTTTTATGGCGTCTTGCATCTCGTCTCTTGTCCCGTTGACCGGATGACCCCAGTCAAGGCCAGTTTAACAGGGGCCCCAGTTAAATGGCCCAAAGTGCTTACCGGACCGCCGCATAACTCAAAATCGGCCATCCCAAACCTTTTTAGCCTGCTGACTGCTCTTTCTCCAACCGCTTGATCCAAGTTCTGGCCGATTTGATGACGTTCTGTGGCGCAGTTCCCCCATAACTGGTTCTGCTCTTTACTGAGTTTTCCACAGACAGCACACCAAAAACCGCGTCAGTTATGCGTTTTTCATGCCTCTGCATCGTCTCCAGCGACAAATCCGCCAAATCAACACCACCTGCCTCCGCCTCCGCCACAATGCACCCTGTGACGTGATGGGCCTCACGAAATGGCATTTTAAGTTCGCGAACAAGCCAATCCGCCAAGTCTGTGGCCGTTGAAAAGCCAGCACCTGCCGCCGCCGCCATCGCCTCAGGGTTCGATTTCAGATCTTCGACCATGCCCGTCATCGCCGCGATGGCCAATTTCAAGCTATCGAAGGCATCAAAAGCAACCTCTTTGTCTTCCTGCATATCCTTTGAGTAAGCAAGAGGAAGCCCCTTCATCACCACCACCAGGCTTTGGAAGGCGCCAGCAATGCGGCCAACTTTGGCACGCGTCAATTCAGCCGCATCAGGGTTACGCTTTTGCGGCATGATCGACGAGCCCGTCGTGAACTTATCGGAGAGTGAAATAAAACCGAACTGTGGCGTCATCCAAACGACGATCTCTTCGGCAAAGCGCGAGAGATGCACGGCTGTAATTGTGGCAGCACTCAAGGTTTCCAAGACAAAATCACGGTCGGATACCCCGTCCAGCGAGTTTGCCATTGGTCGATCAAAACCGAGTGCGTCAGCGGTTGCCTTGCGATCGATTGGAAATGACGTGCCAGCCAATGCCGCCGATCCAAGCGGAGATTCATTGAGACGTTTGCGGGCATCGCCAAGTCTCCCCCGATCGCGAGATATCATCTCAACGTAAGCTAGGAGGTGGTGCCCGAACGTCACCGGTTGGGCCGGTTGTAAATGTGTAAAGCCTGGCATCAATGTTGCTGCGTTAGCTTGTGCTTGTTTGGCAAGTGCCAGTTGCAACCGCGACAAAGCGTCATCAAAACCATCGATCGTATCACGCACGTACAAGCGAAAATCAGTTGCCACCTGGTCGTTGCGCGAACGTCCCGTGTGCACCCGTCCTGCTGCTTCACCGACAATTGCCTTCAGGCGCGCTTCAATATTCATGTGAATATCTTCAAGCGCACGCGAATACTTGAATTTGCCAGCCTCGATCTCTGCCAGGACTTGATCCAAACCTTTTATGATTTGTTTGGCATCTTTCTTGGTAATGATCCCTTGAGCTGCCAACATTCCGGCATGCGCTTTTGATCCTTGAATATCTTGGCTGGCAAACCGCATATCGAAATCGATCGAAGCATTGATGTCTTCCATGATTTCGGCAGGAGACATTGAAAATCGTCCGCCCCACATCTTATTTGATTTGTCTTTGCTCACGATCACGTGCTCCAGCGACTTGGCGCATTAAAATATTGGTATACATAGTCAGGCGATACGCGAACATCCGCTCAAAACCAAGGAAGAAAACAAATGAACCGGACCGCAAAAATTCTCTGGGCCATAGCGTTGGCCGCAATCGCCTTGTACGCGGTCCTATACGTCACTCAACAGGGGGCTGACAATGGCCCACCACCCAAGATCGTGAAACTCGGCCCCGATCCCGCGCCCACTGACGCCAAGGCCACAAAGGCGGGTGCGAAGTTAGAAAAATTCCAATATCTCGAGACACCAACCACGCTGCCAGAAATCGTTTTTACTGGTCCTGAGGGCCAGCCACTCAAACTTGAAAGCTTTCGAGGCAAGGTTGTGTTGCTCAACGTCTGGGCTACCTGGTGTGCGCCATGCCGGCACGAAATGCCGTCTCTTGATCGACTGCAAAAAGACCTCGGGTCTGATAAATTCGAGGTCGTCGCCCTTTCCATTGACAAGTCGGGCCTACCCGGCGTGAAGCAGTTTCTCGAGGCAATAGGTATCACGCACCTTAAAGCCTATGTTGATCCCACGACCGAACAAACCAGACCTTTGAAAATTTTAGGCATGCCAACGACACTTTTAATCGATGCAAAAGGTCGTGAGATTGGTCGCCTCACCGGCCCAGCCCAGTGGGATTCCGATGCCGCCAAGGCGATCGTCAATACGGCCCTAGAGCAAACCGGCAGGCCCTGATGCACCACCTTAGAAACATCTAGGTGGTCTTCGATTTGCCTAGCGCCATACCGGTTTGAATTAAGGTGTTGTGGATGGTGTCGTGGCATCGCTTGCAGCGCTCGGGGTCTCATCGGGCAAGGCTTCAATCAATGTCTTCATGCTGGCTAAACCTTGCTCAAATTGCGAGCTGATCATTGGCTTGAAAATCAAACCCATCCAGCGTGCAACCGGGTTTGCACCCAAAGGCGAATTAAAAGCCCAAGAGACACTCGTACCGGAAGCCGACGGTTGTAATTTAAATTCCGCGTTTGCCTTGCCATGCTCATAGAAATCGAGCGCTGTTTTTACCCGAGCACTTTCTTCGCTTTCGATAATTTCTTGTACACCCTTGCCGACATTTTTGTTCTCGCTCGACCAGGTCACCTTGTGGCCAACGCCTTGCTCAGGCCCTTCGTATTTATAGGTCGTGCCTTGCGGATCAATCTTAGCCCACGGGGACCATTCCTGAGACTTGCGGAAATTATTGACGTAGGGGAAAATTTTCTCAGGCGCGGCGTTGATCATAACGGTCCGCTCAACGACCATTTCGTTTGGCAGCAACATGCCGACGAGACCTAAGACCACCAATAATGAAATGATAAAGAAAAATAATTTTTTCAGAAATGCCATGACGTCTACTCCCGTGACATGAAAAAGCTGGAACACCCTATTTATAGCCTGTGTCGACGTTATGACATCAATCGCCGCCACACCAAATCGTTTCTAAGTCTATTGAAATCATTCAACTTTGAGCACGATAAACACCTTTCATCTTCGCATCCAAGCCCCTACCAATTGACTTGGCCGCCAGAGCGCGTCACAAACTCGCGCAACATTGCGGGCTCGTCCCGCCAAAAGTATTCACAATAAAGGACCCCCATCCATGTCGCACGCCGACCTGAAAAATACCATTGAAGCCGCTTTTGACGATCGCGATAACGTCACCTCAGCCACATCAGGGCCGGTACGCGACAGCGTCAATACCGCACTCGACCTTCTCGATAGTGGTCAAGCGCGCGTTGCGGAAAAAAATAGTGACGGCGAGTGGATCGTTAACCAGTGGCTCAAGAAGGCCGTACTGTTGTCGTTCCGTTTAAATGACATGACAACAATCTCTGGCGGTTCGGGCGGCGGCTCGTGGTGGGATAAAGTGCCATCAAAATTTGACGGTTGGGGTGCTCCTGAATTCAAGAAAGCCGGTTTTCGCGCTGTGCCAAATTGCATTGTGCGCCGTTCCGCGCATATCGCGCCCGGCGTTGTTCTCATGCCATCGTTCGTCAACCTTGGCGCTTATGTTGACAGTGGTACGATGGTCGACACCTGGGCCACCGTCGGAAGTTGTGCACAAATTGGTAAGAACGTGCATTTGTCAGGCGGTGCAGGCATTGGCGGCGTGCTTGAACCACTCCAAGCTGGCCCCGTTATCATTGAGGACAACTGTTTTATTGGCGCGCGCGCTGAAGTCGCTGAGGGCGTCCTTGTTGGCGAAGGCAGTGTTCTATCGATGGGTGTTTACATCGGTGCATCAACCAAAGTTATCGACCGCGCCACAGGTGAGATCTTTATGGGGCGCGTGCCACCCTACTCTGTAGTCGTATCGGGAACTCTACCCGGTAAAGACTTGCCAGACGGCACGCCTGGTCCTGGCCTTTATTGCGCTGTCATCGTCAAACGTGTGGACGAGAAAACCCGGTCGAAGACTTCCATCAACGAACTGCTAAGATCGTAAAATACGAGTGCCTAGCGTGGAGGGCTGGATCTAAACAGGGGAAATCAACATATGAATGATCACGCCCGATCCAACCCCGAACAATCAACTTCGGGCCGGAGTTACTCCGAACCGTTGTTTAAGACCCTTCGTGCCGACAAAATCATTTCCACGCTTGAGGTCCTGGAACAACGTATTTTCGAGCGTTTTCCAGGATCAGGCCTCGTTCGGGTGTGTAGCGAACTTCTGAGCGTCGCCCGAGGCAGCGAAGCAGAAGTCACAGCGCTTATCAGACCAAACTTCTTTATGCGTGGTGCAATCGCGACCGTTTTGATTCTGGGTCTTGCGCTCCTTGGATATGTCGGCACCATTATAGAATTCAAACGAAACACCGAAAATTTGTTTGGTGTGCTTGAAGGCATTGACGCTGCCCTTTCCATCCTGATCGCCATGGGGGCTGGCATCTTTTTTCTCGCCACCGCTGAAGCACGTTGGAAACGACAGCGCGCACTCGACGACTTGCACGAATTGCGTTCGCTGATCCATGTCATCGACATGCATCAACTGACCAAGGACCCGGCGAAAGAGTCTCTCGTGAGTACACAAACGAAGTCCTCTCCTCAGCGCATCATGACACCATTTGAGCTGTCACGATATCTCGACTATTGCGCCGAAATGCTCTCGCTGGCCGCTAAAATTGCGGCCCTTTACGCGCAAGGTACGCGTGACGAAGTCGTCATCGAAACGGCAAGTGATCTGAGCCAAATAACAACGCATATGTCTGGAAAAATCTGGCAAAAAATCACGCTGGTGCAAAGTATCGTCGGTGCCGGAATGGCCCACGCGCCCTTACCCCCTGAAGCCCATCAAGAAAAACCCCAAGACCCATCAGGCGCGTCCAGTTCAAATAAAGCATCAAACGACGACGTTTCAGAATCGAATTAAACCACGACCGGGCCAACGTCTTTTCGACACCGGCTAACGAAGTGATCTAGCATGACCTTATCGCTCGACTATTGGTGGCACGTGTTCTTTGGTTTCACAGGACGCATTTCGCGCAGCACGTGGTGGGTCGCAAGCTTCCTGCTCATCGTCATTGATTTCGGTGTTCTCATAGTTTTGATCAATCCAGATTTTTTTAACCTCTCAATTGACCCCATTCCAGCCGCAACACCGGCTGAAACATTGTTCGGCCTTGCCATGTTGATTCCCGCAACTGCTGTCAGCGTAAAACGGTTTAATGATCGAAATCGGCCCTATTGGTTGGGGTATGCGATTGGAATAGGCATCGCGATCATTTCAGCCACCTTGCACTTCACCGCCCACCTGCCGGCCTACGATATGGCCGTCGGAATCCTGCTTATGAGTCTTGTACCGTTCTTTTTATGGTTGGTCATTGAACAAGGCCTGCTGGCTGGCACCCAGGGTGCAAATCAGTACGGACCAGGCCCCAACGACTTTTTACATTCATCGTGATGCCCAGCCTGGCCTAACGTATCGCCGTCCTGTTGTTTCGGGCGCCTGCACGCTTTTGCACCTCTTACTGCCGCGACTGTTTCAAAGCGAACCGCGCGGTAAGAGGCCTGCAACGATTTGCAGCGAATTCAACACTGGCTTGGAAACGCAATTTCAAGCTGTCTGGGCGACAATGGCGTATCGATCTATTTCAGATTTGCGGCTGACGGATACACCATGAAAATTCTGAAATCCCTATTTGGCATTCGTGGACGCATGAACCGCGCCAGCTACTTGCTCGTCGCAAGTCTTGCCACATGCCTGCCGACGATCCCGCTTTACTTCCTAGGGTTTGATGTCTCGCAATACTCAATCGGGCAATGGCTGACAGCATCAATCGCATGCATTCCCTGCATTTGGCTTCTAATCGCAGCCAACACCCAGCGCCTGCACGACCTGGATATGTCAGGCTGGGTACAGTTGGTTTTCGTTGCAAATTATTCAATTACTTTCGCGATTTTTTCTGCCACGCCCATCCTCTTTAAGGGACAACATCTGTGGGCATTGTTGGCCCTTAACATTCTCGCGTTGCCGATTGCTGCTTGGGCAATATGGCTGATGGTGGAACTCTTTTGTTCCGGCGGCAAAGATGAAGCCAATCGATTCGGTGCACCACGGTCGTTTCGCGATCTCTTGAGAAACTCTTCCGTCCTCCCGAAACCCACACCTTTTTCATCATCCCAGTAAAACTCTAGTATAATTCTTGGTCGTGAGTGCACCGCAAAAAAATCCATAAAAATTAACTCCGTCGATTGGTTTCGCACGCGCACGAAACCAATTCCCAATCAAAGGTCTCGCTTTTTTAGATGCACAAAGCTATTCAAGACGTGCATTTTATTTTTGGGGAGACACAATAATGAATCCGCTCAGTCTGCTTTTCAGCTTCACAGGTCGCATTACCCGACTGTCATTTTGGCTGGGCATCATCGCCCTCGCCATCCTGCAAATCATCGCGCTCGTCGCCTTGAATCCAGCAATGCTCAGCGGGGATCCAGATACGCTAGCAAACCTTTCAAAACCAAACTGGACCAACACACTTGTTGGATTAGCATTTTTGATACCCTTCACGGCAATTTACGTAAAACGGTTTAACGACCGCAACAGACCATACTGGATTGGTTTTGCCTTAGTCGGCATCTATGCCATTTACAGTTTGCTACCACACTTCTTGGGCACACCTGACCCAACCGCGGCAGAACTGACACCAGACATGATCATCTTCATGGTCTTTGCGGTTCTGATGACAATCATTGGTCTTTGGTCATTGATCGACCTTGGGTTTTTACGTGGCACCAAAGGACCCAACCAATACGGACCAGACCCAAAAGGTGACAGCGCTTAAAGGTCGTCTTCAAGGGACCCTGATGCACAGAATTTTGGCCACGTGGACACCACACCCTGGTTGCCACGTGGCTGGAAACGAAGGTTGACCTGGCGATAAACCTTCGCACTCGCATCGCCATCGACAAATATGCTAGTGCTTTCCAGACGTGATCACGTTGAGGAAAGCTATGTTGAATCCAATCACACTCTTCACCAGTTTCAAGGGGCGCATTGGCCGTCGCAGTTATTGGTTTGGCTTGATCGTTCTGATTGCAATCAGTCCGTTTTCCGTTGGTGCGATTCTATCCGCTGACCCATTTCGCGAAGCCGTGACGACCATCAAGAACCTTGGCCTCGCCGGCCTTGGCTGGTCCCTGGCACTTCTTATCCCGTTGGCCGCTCTCAATACCAAGCGGTTGCACGATCTTGATCAAACGGGGCTCAAAGCTCTTTTGTTTTACGCCCCCGCCGCTTTGTCGTCGATCACACTTTTTACAGGCTGGCAGCCCGATATGCAGCAACAGATCATTTCCTACACCACCCTGCTTGCAACATTTCTAGGTGCAACAGGAATTTGGTTTTTGCTACGGCTTGGTTTTACCGGAGGGACCGACGGGCCAAACTCATACGGGCCCGACCCCAGCGCTTAGATCTTGATCCATCCCCGCCTACCTCTATCTGAAACACGCACCATCGAAACCGAAATAGCATGACCATCGACGCCACAGACCCAGTCGCCCTCACCCGTGCCCTCATTCAATGTGAGAGCATAGCGCCAGCAGATGATGGCGCGCTTGGTCTGCTTGAAGAAATTCTGACCCGAGCCGGTTTCACTTGCCACCGTTTGGTTTTCTCAGAAAGCGGCACTTACGACGTCGACAACCTCTACGCCCGCATTGGCACAACGGCACCCAACCTTTGTTTTGCCGGTCACACAGATGTCGTGCCACCGGGGGATCTCGCGCAATGGACCCACCCGCCGTTCGCCGGCGAAATTACCGATGACATTCTCTACGGTCGCGGTGCCGTTGACATGAAGGGAGGCGTTGCCTGTTTTATCGCTGCTACTCTTCGCCACTTGGCCGAAAACGATGGCAAGCCCGCAAGTGGATCACTAAGCTTTCTTATCACAGGCGATGAGGAAGCCGACGCCATAAACGGTACTGTAAAAGTACTGGACTGGCTCAAGGAAAAAGGTGAAGTGCTCGATGCGTGTTTGGTTGGCGAACCTTCCAATCCAAATGCGCTCGGTGATCAAATGAAAATCGGCCGACGCGGCTCTGCAAACGGGCAACTCGTCGTTCATGGCAAACAGGGACATGTTGCCTACCCGCAATTGGCCGATAACCCCGTGCCAAAACTCACCAAACTTATTGATCACCTCGCCAGCACACCGATTGATACAGGAACAGACAACTTCGAACCATCAAATTTACAAGTCACAATTCTCTCGGTACCCAACACCGCGACAAACGTGATCCCGGCAGCAGCGACTGCGACCTTCAATATCCGCTACAACGACACTTGGCGCCGTCCGACAATTGAGGCGTGGGTTCATGATCAACTGGCAAAGGCCGTTAAAGCCGAGGCCGATAATGGCAACGAAATCAGCTACAACATTACCTTTGCGGGCACTGGAGACGTATTCCTGACCGAACCAGGACCGCTGACCCAGACACTGTCAAACGCAGTTGAGGCGGTCACAGGACGCAAACCAGCGCCAACAACGGGTGGTGGCACCTCTGATGCCCGCTTCATCAAAGATGCATGTCCTGTAATCGAGTTTGGCTTAGTGAATGCCAGCATTCACGATATCGACGAGCACGTCCCGGTCGCAGATCTCAAGGTGCTAACCCAGATCTACCAACGGTTCATCGCAGACTATTTTGCAGCGACTGTACCAAAGACCTAACGAACAGTCTGCGCGGCGCATCAATTACCTATGAGCCGACCGATCAGGACCCAGATTGGTTGCGTCCCATAACCCACAGGTAGACAGCCCAGGCGACAACCGCGAACACAAGGTTTAACAATAAAACCATAATCCACGATGCACCGACGCCGAACACGAGCTTGGCAAGGACAGACGGAATAATCGTCAATGCTGCAAGCGCGGTCACAACGGCGCTAGAGCCGCTCATCTGTGAATAAATCACGGGAAGCAATGCAGCGACGGCGATTGCGACGATGAAACGCCCGTACTTCGCCAGCAAAGCGACGAGATCAATTTCAGGAAATGCAAACACAACCGCCAAACTATTGACGATTGTTCCAGCAATTCCAGCAGCAATCACAGCAAGTATAACGCGTACATTGTCCGACATTATCAAGACTCCCAACAGCCATCAGTGATGAATGTGATCAATAGTGCATACAAACTTCACGACAACAACTGGATTTTGAAGTCAAAGCCAAACGGCGCGACGCCTATTTAAAGTGCTTTGATAGCTTCAAACCTTGAGCCTGATAGTTGGAGCCAAGATCGCGACCATACAATAGATCAGGCACTTCAGTCATTTTCTCATACACCAAACGCCCGACAATTTGCCCATCCTCGACAATAAATGGCACGGTGTGAGAACGCACTTCAAGAACGGCACGGCTGCCGCTACCGCCTGCTGCGGCATGACCAAAACCGGGATCAAAAAATCCGGCATAGTGCACCCGAAACTCACCAACCAACGGGTTAAATGGCACCATCTCGGCAGCGTGACTTGGTGGCACGTGGACGGATTCTTTCGACGCCAAAATGTAGAATTGATCGGGATCTAGGACGAGCGATGATTTACCTTCCGCGTAGATCGGCTCCCAATAATCGGCAATGGCGCAACTGGCAGGTTTATCGACATCGACAATACCTGTGTGGCGCTTGGCGCGATAGCCAATCAAGCCATTTGAGTCTCCTGTCAGATCAACCGACAAAGCAATACCATTCGAAATGTCCGCATCAGCTTCGGACACAAGTGCCTCTTGGGCGTGAAGTTCGGCAAGCGCCTGGTCACCATCGTCTGCGTTCCCGTGACGGAAACGAATTTGCGACAACCGCGACCCCTGGCGCACGACGACGGGAAATGTTTGCGGACAGATCTCGGCATAAAGAGGCCCAGTATACCCGGCCGGTATTTGATCAAACGAAGCAACCTCGTCTGCGATCACGCGCGTAAAAACATCCAAACGCCCGGTTGAGCTTTTGGGATTGGTTGACGCTGATAGTTGTTCGGGAAGGTCCAATCTTTCCATCAGCGGCACAACATAAACACAACCGGTCTCCAGAACGGCGCTATCGCTCAAGTCGATCTCATGCAACTTCAGCTCTTGCAGCCTTTGCATAACCTTAGTGCCGGGCCCTGGCAGGAAGCTCGCACGCACGCGAAAGGCCACGGGGCCGAGCCGCAAATCGAGGCTGGCAGGCTGCAACTGATCCTCTGCCTGCGGACGTGCAAGCTTGATGACGTCAGAATCGATCAAGCCTGAAATATCCTGGGCGGGTAAAACCCCAGTCTTTTCGCTCATATTAGATTTCTCTGCCACAATCTCAGCCCAAACCAGCTCAAACGCTGGTCCTCCCTTTATTCCCCGTCCCAACTGCCGACAACGCACCAATAATCGGGCACAAATAGCTGGTCTGAAGCCCGATATAGCCCAGTTGCATGGCCCCGTCTAAACTAAGGCCCTCTTGACGCCAAGAGGGCTGGCACGTTAATCCCCGATGCCACACATAGTGAATTGGTCGATTAAAATATCAAACAGCCCATAGGGCTTGGTTTAGCGATTGTTCAGGTCGGACGATCTTCCCCTGAATTTGGCGGCTCTAAACACATTTCTCTCTTTGATCGGCCAGGCTCTTGGCCGGTTTGATTGTAGGTTGTTATTGCCTCCAACCGCAGATTAAACCCGCTCAAAGGCCGTGTATATTTTCTCCACACCTGAGAGCACTGGCAGGCAGGTTGACACCTTGGGCTTTTGTCCTGGTGAAAAATTATCCTTCCCTTGCGGTTGGTCAAAAAAGTAAAACTAAGGACACACTTATGACGTCGCCCAAAAAACCTCTTTCTGATCCTCAATCGTGGCATCCAGCCACTCAGCTGGTTCATGGTGGTTCCATGCGCTCGCAGTGGGGTGAAACCTCTGAAGGGTTATTTCTAACGCAGGGCTTCGTCTATAACAGCGCAGAACAAGCGGAAGCGCGTTTCAAAAATGAAGAACCTGCTGGCTACCAATACAGCCGTTTTGGCAACCCGACAGTCACGATGTTTGAAGAACGCATTCGGTTGATTGAGGGGGCTGAGGCATGTCGTGCGACTGCAACCGGCATGGCCGCGGTATCCTCTGCTATTCTATCGTACCTGAATGCCGGCGATCACATCGTTTCAGCACGCGCGTTGTTTGGTTCATGCCGTTATGTTGTTGAAGACCTGTGTCCGCGTTTTGGCATTGAATCGACCCTGATTGACGGCACTGACATTAATGCTTGGAAACAGGCGATACGCCCCGATACCAAAGCCGTTTTCTTCGAGACACCAGCCAACCCGACTTTAGATCTTGTCGACATAAAAGCTGTGTCCGACATCGCCCATGAAGCAGGTGCTATGGTTATGGTCGACAATGTTTTTGCCACACCACTTCTGCAACGCCCAATGAAACACGGTGCTGATGTGGTGATCTACTCCGCGACAAAACATATCGACGGACAGGGCCGTTGCCTGGGTGGTGCGGTGCTGGGTTCACAGGACTACATCAATGATCACCTGTCTGTATTCTTGCGCCAAACCGGTCCATCTATGAGTCCGTTCAATGCCTGGGTGATGTTGAAAGGTTTGGAGACCCTACCTGTTCGCGTAAAACAACAATGTGCGACCGCAAAAATCATTGCCGACGAACTCTGCAAAATGTCTGGAATTAGCAAAGTTCTTTATCCAGGCCGTGAGGATCATCCTCAGGCCGAACTCGTCGCCAAGCAAATGAGCGGCGGCGGCCAAGTGGTGACATTTGAGATAAAAGGCGGACAAGCTGAAGCCTTCCGCTTCCTCAATGCACTTTCGATTGTGAAGATTTCCAACAACCTCGGTGACGCCAAAAGCCTCGTCACGCACCCAGCCACCACAACACACCAAAGGTTGAAGCCGGAAGATCGCGCAGAACTTGGTATTTCCGACGGCATGATCCGCATGTCGATTGGACTTGAGGAACCTGGCGATCTTATTGCTGACCTTAAATCCAGTTTGTCTGCAATATAGGTTAACACCTCTTTCAAGCAGAAATTTGGAAGGTAGCCCGCAGACCAAGTCGCTGCGGGGCCATTGTCGCTCTGTGACATATTTGCTTGGACATAAAAATGGTAAGAGGCCAGCGTTGACCAGACGCGTCATCGCAGTAGATTAGAACTCTAAGTCCAATCAGGATTATGACCGTGGAAAGCTTAAACCTCGAAGAAGCCCTTTACGAAACGGAGACGCGCGGCATTCGCGTCCGCGTGAAGCCGGAATTCGTCGAAGATGAATCATCACCCGACGACAACTACTTTTTCTGGGCCTACACCGTCGAGATCTGCAATGAAAGCGACGAAGCTGTGCAGTTAAAGTCTCGCCTCTGGCGCATCACCGATGGTCGTGGACTTACAGCAGAAGTCAGCGGACCTGGTGTCGTTGGCCAAACTCCGCTCATTCCACCGGGCTCATCCTTCAGCTATACATCCGGCTGCCCCTTGGATACCCCGTCTGGCATCATGGTGGGCAGCTACCAAATGACTGACGGAGACGGCAAACCGTTTGAAGCGGCCATCCCTGCATTTTCGCTCGATTGCCCGTTTGAAACACCCAGCTTTCACTAACGCGCCATCCGTCGCATTTTCAAAAAATGTTTGGGCCGGTCTGGAGGCAAAGATTCATGCGTAATACGTGCATTAATTCTCACCAAACAAACCCGCGAACGTGATAAGCTTTGGTATGACAACGCCTCAATATTCCACCAAAGAACTGCTCGCCCGCCTCGTTGCATTCGACACGACGAGCCACAAAACCAATCTGCCATTGATCCGCTTCGTCGAAGACTATCTCGCGGGGTATCAAATACCAACAGACCTGGTATTGAATGACGAGGGCACCAAGGCCAACCTCTTTGCAACCATTGGCCCAACCAACACATCTGGAATTTGTCTTTCCGGTCATACCGACGTTGTCCCGGTCGTTGGACAAAACTGGGACACAGACCCCTTCACTGTTGTCGAAAAGAACAACAAACTGTTTGGCCGCGGCACGACCGACATGAAAGGCTTTCTCGCCTGTGTGCTGGCGGCCGTCCCAGATTTTAAATCCCGACCACTTAAAACACCCATCCACATTGCATTTTCCTACGATGAAGAAATCGGCTGCGTCGGTGTCCGCCCCATGCTCGGTGCTTTTGGCAAATCATTGACGCGCCCAGCACTGACGTTTGTCGGCGAACCGACCAACATGGGTGTCGTCAATGCTCACAAAGGGCCGATACGTTGGCGCGTTGATATTACGGGACGGGCCGCCCATTCGAGTATGGCCCCATTGGGCGTCAATGCAATTTACTACGCTGGCCGCATCATCAACGAATTGGGCAACATCGAACGAGAATTGATTGCATCGCCAAGGGATGAGCGTTTTGATCCTCCTTACGCAACCTTGCAAATAACCGAAATTGAAGGTGGCACTGCGAGCAACATCGTTCCGGTATCCTGCACTTTCGGTTTTGAAATTCGCGCACTTCCAGGTCTTAAAGTTGATTACATAACCGGTCGACTTGAAGCGTTTATCGAAAATGAATGCCTGGTGGACATGCGCAAGACGGCACCAGAAGCCGATATCAAATTGACGATCACCAATAGCGTCCCCCCATTTTCAGCAGACGCTGGCACAAAGGCTGTCGAGCTTGCTTCACATTTAACAGGGTCGAACCGCCTGTCTGCAGTGTCTTACACAACAGAAGCTGGGCTGTTTCAGGATGCTGACAGCCCATCGGTCGTTATCGGACCAGGCGACATTGCCCAAGCCCACACCGCCAATGAGTGGTTGTCGATTGAACAACTTGTTCGCTGTGAGGCATTCATGGTTCGCTTAGCAGACTGGGCGACCAACAACACCTTGAACACCTAAGAACCTGCCGCAAACACCTAGCGACCTGCCGCGCTAAAGCTAACCTTTGGTTTTGGGCAAGCTCTCTTTGGTTTTTAGCAGGTTCTCGACGTCGAACTCATACGTCTTTGTACAAAATTCGCACTTAACCTCTAGCTGGCCGCTTTCGCCGCGCATTTCGATCAGTTCTGGGTCATCAAACGACAACAGAAAGCTCTGCAACCGCTGTTTCGAGCACTGACAGTGCGCTTCAATCGGGCGCGGCGGCGAGGCGCGAACGCCCTCTTCGTGAAACAGCCGATAGATCAACCGCTCTGGTGTCAAGTTTGGATCAAGCAGTTCATGATCCTCAACCGTTTCGGCCAACAAACGCACACGTCGCCAGTCTTCGTTTTCTTCGACATCAGCGCCCGGCTCACCTTCGAAATCAGGGTCGTTCTCTCGACCATCGGTTTCAATCAGTTTGCCGCCTTCACTTGTCAGATGCTGTAATTGCAAACCACCCGCACGCCAACTCCATTGCCCACCTTGACCATCTGGACCGGCAACAAAATGTCGAGCAACAGCAAGGCGAATAAACGTTGGCAACTGTTCGGACTGGCGAAAATAGCTTAATGCGGCACCAATTAATCCATCCTGTTCAATAGCGACAATACCTTGATAGCGGTCCATCTCTCCACGCGGATCAATTGTCATGGCCAGGTGACCGGTTCCGATCAGGTCGCTTTCCGCGATTGGCTCAGGCGACGCCACAAGCTCTTGCACGCGCGCTGCATCAAAGCGGGCATACCCACGCAACTGTCCAGGGGTTTCAAAGTTGACGACCAACAAATTTAATGCGCCATCTGTGCTGGTTTGCAAAACAAGCTTGCCATCAAACTTCAGCGATGCTCCAAGCATCGCCGACAAAGTCACGGCCTGCCCCAATGCAATGCTAACGGGTTCTGGATAATCGTGGTTTCTCAACACCTCATCAACCGCGGCCCCAAGGCGTACAAGGCGCCCATTGATACGCGAGACAACCGTTTGAAACGGGACGACAACGTCATCTGGTAAATCTTCACCGCCCGGCAAACGGGCTGTCGTCAAACCGCCCGATTGACCGTGATCTGGATTATCAGATTGCGACGTCATAGAAAATTCAAGCTCCCAAGCACCAGGCAAGAACGGCCTTTTGAGCGTGTAGGCGGTTCTCAGCTTCGTCAAATATCACCGATTGCGGCCCGTCAATAACCTCGGTCGAAACCTCAAGACCACGATAAGCTGGTAAGCAATGCATAAAGATGGCGTCTTTGTCGGCACGCTTCATCATTTTGCTTGTCACAGCGTAAGGCTTCAACAATTTCTTGCGCCGTGCCACGCCCTTTTGGCCCATCGAGACCCAGGTATCGGTCACAACGCAATCGGCACCTTTGATGGCCTTCACAGGGTCGCTCGTGATTGTCACGTCGGCGCCATTTGCACGCACCCAATCGGTGACCTCTTTAGCCGGTTTCAGTTCTGTCGGAGTGCCAACGCGTAAGGTAAAACCAAATCTTTCAGCTGCATGCATCCAAGACGCGGCAACATTGTTGCCATCGCCAAGCCATGCCACTGTCCGCCCCTTTATTGGACCGAGGTTTTCTTCAAAAGTTTGCAAGTCAGCCATCACCTGGCATGGATGACTGACATCTGTCAGGCCATTAATAACTGGAATACTTGAGTGTTGGGCAAGTTCGAGAAGTGTGTCGTGACTGTTTGCACGGATCATAATCGCATCGGCATATCGCGAAAGCACGCGCGCGGTGTCGGCAATAGACTCACCGCGTCCAAGCTGAAGGTCCGTGTGATTCATATTGATCGTTTGACCACCTAACTGGCGCATGCCGATATCAAACGAAACGCGGGTGCGTGTCGATGGCTTCTCGAAAATCATTACGAGGACGGCATCAGAAATGTTTTTTGGTCGCAACCGTGCAGGGACCTTCTTGCCAGCCTTCTTCATGGCGTGTGCGGCATTTAAGATTCGACGCAAAGACTTCGCATCAATTGCATTAATATCGAGAAAATTACGGATAGCCATGGCCCTAAGCCTGCTCCCTTTGATTTGTTATTTGGTGTCTAACTGAGTTGTAATTTACGCTGCATCCAGCGCTCTCAGTGCGCCAGCAAAGCGGCGAAGACCTTCGCCGATATCAGCCTCGTCAATCGTCAGTGGCGGCAATATGCGGATGACGTTGTCGCCGGCGCCAACAACCAATAGTTTTTCTTGCAATGCTGCCTGCGTGAATGAGGCAATCGGTGCAGCCAACTTAACGCCCGATAACAAGCCACGCCCACGCACATCAAGAATTTGGCCCGGAAACATATCCTGCAACTCTGCCAGCCCTTGGCGTAATCGCAGAGCCTTTTGCTGTACGGCTTCCATAAAGCCTGGATCAAGCACAACATCGAGTACAGCATTCCCAACCGCCATCGCCAATGGATTGCCGCCAAATGTTGAGCCGTGCGTGCCAGCTGTCATGCCGCGTGCGGCCTCTTGCGTGGCCACAAATGCACCCATTGGAAATCCACTGCCAAGTCCTTTGGCAAGCGCCATGATATCGGGTGTCACGCCCGACCATTCATGCGCAAACAGTTTGCCTGTGCGGCCGATCCCCGTCTGCACTTCGTCGAAAATCAATAAAATCCCATGTTCATCGCAAAGCTCTCTTAAGCCAACCAGGCAGGTATCTGGAATAGTGCGAGCCCCACCTTCACCAAGGACTGGCTCAACCATAATTGCGGCTGTCTCGGGCCCAATTGCCGCTTTGACGCCATCATGGTCACCAAACGCTACCGTGTCGAAGCCATCGACACGCGGCCCAAAGCCTTCGAGGTGTTTTGGATTGTTGCCCGCCGACAGTGTCGCCAGCGTGCGCCCGTGAAAGGCGCCAGAGAACGTAATAATGCGCCAGCGCTCCGGTTGATCACCGACAGCAAAGTAACGGCGCGCTGTTTTTATCGCCCCCTCGCATGCCTCCGCACCTGAATTGCAAAAGAACACCTGATCGGCGAATGTCTCGTGAGCGAGCCGCTCTGCGAGCCTCTCCTGGCCCGCAATACGATAGAGGTTTGAGGTGTGCCAAAGCTTGTCAGCCTGTTCCTTCAATGCCTCAACCAGACGAGGGTGTGCATGCCCTAATGCCGTGACCGCGATACCTGAGGTAAAATCCAGGTAGCGATCACCATCCGCCGTCATCAGCCATGCACCTTCACCGCGCTCAAAGGCAACGTCCTGACGTGCATAGGTTGCCATTACAGCTTGGTTGCCAACGATTGTGTTGGATGCAGACATCGTCCCAGTCTTGATTTCTAAGTTTTGCATTTTGGCGTTGATAACTTTACCCACCGGACCCGCAAAAGCGCGCAGTTTGCAAACACTCATTATCAACATGAACAAACGAAAAACGCCGCAAACAGCGGCGAAAGCGAAGCAGGGGTGATACGCTTGGTGGCGAGGACTGTCAACGCCTCGGCACACATCAAATGGCCGATTTAACTGGTGTTTGGCCCCATCAGGGTGCCGAAAAGCTGGACTTAAGTCGGCAAATTTTTGATGTGCTGAGGGTGAGATTTTATGTTGCTGTTACGCCACGTGCACCCCTCAATGCCGGTCGGAAATGAAGTGCTGGGTTGTGGAGCTGATTCCAGATGTTGTAATCCTAAGGCCCCAGACAACGAGATCTTGCGGTTTCGCAGATCAATCCCTAAATTACGTTGTATGGTCAGACACTTAGGATGTATGTGCCATCCATAAGTGCTTTGTAGTTAGTACCGCGTTTTTTCAGTTCAGCGTCAGTTTAGCGTGCCGGTGTGAATGATGGTCTTCACCGTGTGAAAACACGTGTGTTCGCCCCTCCTCCACCGCATTCCATTTGGCAACTGCGTTCTCCTTACCGGGGGCCTGCAGAATGCCACTTAATCTGTCTGGAGCAAAGCCGATGGCGTGGACCGATGAACGTGTAGATATTCTCAAGAAGCTTTGGGCCGAAGGCCTAAGTGCCAGCCAGATCGCTGGCCGTCTTGGAGGCGTCACTCGCAACGCAGTGATTGGTAAAGTACACCGGCTTGGTCTGTCAGGCCGTGCGACCACCTCGCGCTTGAAGACACATCGCCCGCGCAATCGTGTGCCCGGCACACCAAAGCGCAATACAAAAGCGAAATTCGCCAACACCGGCAATCCTGCCCTGAGGGCGCTTTACAACGGGGAAGCAGAACCGTTCGCGCCGAAGGAAGAACTCGTTATTCCAGAAGCCGAGCGCAAATCCATCCAATCTCTGGAAGAAAACCACTGCCGTTGGCCAATTGGCGACCCACAAGCCGACGACTTCCACTTCTGCGGTAAAACAAAGGTACCGGGCCTACCTTATTGCGAACACCACTCATGCCGCGCATTTCAGCCACCGCAATCACGCCGTCGCAATGCAAACCAACAGACGATCGTCGCACCACCTCAACAAGCAGCGATTGAATCCAAGAAAGAACAGAAAGTCGGAAGCTAGAACGAGAACAACACTCAGTTCAGCATTCGACACCTGCCAGCGCCACGCGCGGCAGCGGGGGGAGAAGACCGGATGTCATGGGGGTGACATCCGGTCTTCTTTTTTTGTCGTGACCAAACCGTGCCCGCAGTTGAATGTTCGTTTTAGATCGAGGCGCATTCACCGCCCAATCCTCCAACACTCACAAAACCAATTCTAGACTTGAATCAAAACGCATCGCAGCAGATCATGTTGCAAGAGCATTCGACATCAAGGACATCAGCTATGGCGAAGACCGAACAAGACAGCGGCAATGAACTTGCTCAAAAATTCGATATAGACTCGCCCAAGTTGGCCTCTTGGGTCGAAGACAATGCCTTGTCTTGCGACGGCTTTCCTTACGACAAAAAGATCAAACGCAAGGACTACGAAAAAGAGTTATTTGAGCTGCAGATTGAGTTGGTAAAGCTGCAAACACATGTAAATACCAGCGGCGATCGAATTGTTTGCTTGTTCGAAGGGCGTGATACGGCTGGAAAAGGCGGTTGCATCAAGCGTATCATGATGTACCTCAACCCCCGCGCAGCCCGCACGGTTGCACTCGCCAAACCCACTGAAACCGAGCAAGGTCAATGGTACTTCCAACGCTATGCCACCCACCTTCCGACCGCAGGTGAAATCGTTTTGTTCGATCGCTCTTGGTACAATCGCGCCGGCGTCGAACGTGTCATGGGTTACTGCGACGAACAGCAGTTGGCCAAGTTTCTGCGCACAGCCCCACGGTTTGAGCAAATCTTGGTCGATGATGGCATCAAATTCTTCAAATTCTTTCTAACCATTGGCCAAGAAATGCAGCTTAAGCGTTTTCATGACCGCCGCCACAATCCAGTAAAACGATGGAAGCTCACCGCCAACGACCTTGCCTCAATACCGAAGTGGGACGCTTACACCGAAGCGCGCAACGAGATGTTTGACTTTACTCACACGACAACCTGTCCGTGGACCGTCGTGCGTGCCAATGACCAACGCCGCGCACGACTTGAAACAATTCGCCACATCCTGACAAACATCGATTACGAAAACAAAGACGACAAAATAGTCGGCAATCCTGATCCAAAGATCATTACCAATAACCCAGCCGAATTTTTTGATGGGAACGAAACCGGTTAATCTTCTGGCGTAGAAAATTCAGTTCATTTTCCAGTTTGCAAATATGGACGAACCAGCGCCACAATGTTTTCTGCATAGTCGTTGTTGTAGGGCTTTCGGTCGGCGGCCAGCAGGCGATACCAGAACGCGCCCAACAACACATCGACCATCAAGTCACCATCAACGTTTTTGTGAAACTGTCCCGTTTTTTTACCGTGCGCAATGATATCGTAAAGGTAACTGCGGCGTAGCGATAAAAGCCTCTCGCTAAAATTCTCCCGAAACGCCGGATCGATTTGACCTTCTGCGATCAATGCGCGAAAGCCCTGTGCAACAGGTCGGCTGCGGTGAATTCGAAACAATCGCTTCAAATGATCCTCCAGATCGGTGATGGCGTCATCCGTGGGATCAAATTCTGGCAAACGGCGTAGACTTTCTTCGCGATAAAATTCCAGAAACAGGTCTGCTTTTGTTTTCCACCAACGATAAATCGTTGGCTTTCCAACTTTGGCCTGAGCGGCAATACGTTCAATCGTTATGTCTTGGTAATCCAGTGTTTCGAGCAATTCAGCCGCGGCATCGAGGATCGCTCGATGTGCACTGGCACAACGCGGTCGACCGCGCCCTCGCGGCTCGTCTGCCTCAGCAGCTTCCGCCTTCGCCGTCCCAGCTTTCTCTCTTGTATCCGCCATTGTCGTCAACCCAGGCTTTCTTCGCATTGAAACAACACTTTGCTTTGACAGTCGCAAATCGAGCGCGCACCTTAATACGTTTCGGGGAATAACGAAATACCGGTCATTCGAGACTTCGCAGTCGGGTGGTGTGTCATGAATTGAGACGCATAAAACGAACTTTTTTACCGCAATAAATTAGGAATTCAGATACTTAGCGCCAGAGTAACCATTCTCACATTCGCGGTGATGTAAAACCTATTTTTCAGTTTCGCACCGAACCCGACGAACAATAGTCGACATTTCAAAACACTGACGTGAGAGCGTGTGACCGATGGCGAACACAAGTAGACGTTCATTTTTACACCTGCTCAAGTGTTTTCATAAGGATCCACAAGGCAGTGTGTTGATCCTCTACGCAGGCCTAGCGTTACCTTTTTTTGCGATTGTCGGTGGTGCAATCGACTACGCCCGCGTTGTCAGTGACCGTTCCGAACTTATACAAGCATCTGACGCAGCCGCGATCGCGGCAGGCAATCTGTCATCCAAACCAGAAGATATTCCTTCGATATTCGATGCACACTTCAAAGCCAATCTTCCTAACCGACTTGCAAAGACGCCTTACAAATTCGAAGTCGACAATGACACCGGAAAAATTACGGCCACGATAGATCATGCCGTAAAGATGCACTTTGCAGCCATCCTCGGCATAAAGCATGTGAAGGTCTCCGTAAAAGCGACCGGACAATTCGTTATTATGGCGAACAATGAAGGATCGCCATTTGGCACGGGGAAACCGGTTGGGGATGCCTTTGATCTCGAAGCCGAGAAAAGGCGGATCATGCGAAACATTCGTGCACAGGTAAAACGCGCCCGCTTGCAGGGCGTTAAGCTGCCTGAAATTTCAGAAAAGAAGTTGGAAAAATATGCCGAGCATTTGGCACGCCAATCGAAGCGATAATCCCAATTTACTCCACGCCCAGAACTATCCGAGCTATTCCATAATCACAACGCCCATGCTGTGATAGACTCTCGTGATGAGCAACCTTAACCTTCCAGAAGACGGCCGACAATCGGCGACCGCTCTTGATATCCAACGTGGCACGATGCGGATGTTGCGCGCCCATGCCTTTGCGCCAATTTGCGAACACGCTCTGGCGAACAATCGCCGCGCAGACATCATCGCACTTTCAGATAAGGGCGAGGTGTGGATCATTGAAATCAAATCATCGCTTGAAGATTTTCGCGCAGACAACAAATGGCCAGAATATCGCGACTATTGCGATCGTTTTTTCTTCGCCGTAAAGCCAGAGTTTCCAAGTCATATTTTGCCTGAAAATACAGGACTCATTCTGGCCGACCGATTTCAAGCGGAAATTGTACAAGATGCGCCCGAACACCGCCTTGGTGCCCCGCGAAGAAAAGCTCTGACACTCGCTGTCGCCCGCGCCGCAGCCCTGAGACTGGCGAAGGCCGTTGATCCGGACTTACCAACCCGAGTTGATGCTTGGCGCCCCGGAAAATAAAATAAAATAAAAAAAGACCAAGCCTTTCGGGCTTGGTCTTGAATTCGTTGGTCCGAACAAGACCTAAAATCACCGCGGCGCGCGCTTTGCTAGAATGCGTTGCAATGTGCGCCGGTGCATGTTGAGACGCCGCGCGGTCTCGGAGACATTGCGATTGCACAATTCATATACGCGTTGAATGTGTTCCCAGCGCACACGATCTGCTGACATGGGATTTTCAGGTGGTGGCGCTTTTGAATTCGGTGGTGCAAGAAGTGCATCCGTCACGTCATCGGCATCAGCAGGTTTGGCGAGATAATCAACCGCACCGAGTTTCACCGCCGTAACGGCAGTGGCGATGTTTCCATAGCCAGTAAGAACAATCGCGCGTGCATCGGGACGTACGTGCGCCAATTCGGCAATCACGTCCAGACCATTGCCGTCTTCAAGGCGCATATCAACAACTGCAAAAGCCGGCGCTTTTTCGCGAATGAGATCGATGCCTTCACTGACAGATGGCGCACCACGCACTTCAAAGCCACGTGTTTCCATAGCTCGTACAAGACGCTGCAAAAATGCACGGTCATCGTCAACAATTACCAGGGAGCGATCTTCCGGTAGCTCATCCTGGCGAAATGACAAGTCTTCAGTCATTGCCCAATAGTCCTCCTGAGTTGGCCTCTTTTACAGTCCAGTATTGATTGGTGCAAATAGATACTCTCAAACTTAAAGATTAAGTGGCTCAAAGACCTGCACTTTGTCACTGTCGATAGAAAAACAGCCCTAACGGCTATCCGAATTTAATCAAAACTTTCATGCAAGTGCAGATTATTCATCAGAAAGTATAAGCTCGCTGACGCTCAAACTGATTGCAACACGTCTCGCGGAGACTTCGCACGCCAGGCCATCGTGTCAATTGCGCCTTCGGCTTCAAACGCCCCCCTTGGCCACACAATTTGAACAATAGCGCCATGAAGCGGGGCGGGACGATTGTCGAACGTCATGACCGCACCAGAGCGCTCAAGCAGTGTTTTTGCGATAAAGAAACCGAGCCCGAGACCATTGCCTTTACTCCTTGCCCGCCGAACACTGCCATCAGGACGGGACGTAACGTATGGTTCTCCAAGACTGTCAATGAGATCCAACGCAAAGCCGGGTCCATCGTCACTGATGGTGACCGATACAATGTCTGCGTCCCATTGTGCCTCAACATCAACACGACGATCAGCAAAATCAACGGCATTCTCGATGATGTTGCCAATGCCAAAGATGACACCTGGTCGGCGTTGCCCCACGGGCTCAAGCGCACCGGTTTCGCTAGCACCTTCGAGCGGCTTACCGGTCACTGAAATATAAGCTTCAGAACCTTGATGGGCCAATGCTGCCTCATCAATAATCTCATGAATTGAAATACTTGCATGCATTGGATCCTGTTCGCCGGGACTTTTCGTAAGCTTTTTAAGGATCTCGCGGCACCTTTCGGCCTGGTCGCGCAGAACTTGAACATCTTCACGGAAGGCATCATCCTTATCAAATTGATGCTCCAGCTCTTTGGCGATTACTGAAATTGTCGAAAGAGGTGTACCCAGCTCATGTGCGGCAGCAGCAGCCAGGCCATCTAAGGCATGCAGGCGTTGTTCACGCGCAAGGATAAGCTCGGTTGCTGACAATGCTGCCGACATTTGCCGACGTTCTTTGGCCAAACGCCACGAATAAAATGCCAAGAAAGTGACACTTGCAGACACAGCTGCAATTAAACCCTGCTTGTAGACGTATGGCAGCTGGAAGTAGAGCCCTTCTTCCCAAGGCAGTGGTTCATAATAAAAAACCAGCACGATCGTTACGCCAATCGCGATAAGCCCGAGAAATACCGTGTTGGCCAGACGTAACGTCGCCGCAGAAACCGTAACAGGCGCCATGATCAACATCATGAACGGATTCTCGATGCCGCCTGTTAAGTAAAGTAGCCCGGCCAATTGCATCAGGTCATAGGTGAGCAGGACTGTTGCAAACGAGGCTGTCAACTTGTGGCGCGGGGGATAACGCACGGCGAGAAAGACGTTGAGCCAGGCAGAAACAGCAATCAATCCAAGGCACCAACCAATCGGCATTGGAAATTGGAGATAGAACGCAACGATCACAACGGCAATGAGCTGGCCAACAACGGCAATCCAACGCAATCGCACCGTTGTTAGCAATCGCAACTGGCTGGCGTCGTGAGAGTATTCAGCTCCATGGTCTTCTGTATCAACCGTCAATGGCACAGGTTGCTTGGTCCTTTAAAACGAAGTTTCAATTCCAGAACTTCAATTTCGATACTCAGGCTTGTCGAAACCGAATTAACACACCCACAGCAAATACGATGGTTGTGCATCGCACGTAAACCCCTTCGATTCTTTCGCACCGCCGCGAATCAATGCACCATGAAGTCTCTGATTTTCAGCGCAAAACGCCAAAAAGAGCGTTTCGTGCTGCAACAATAAAAGACACCGTATGCGTCTTAGGTCATGAGCGGGGCTTAGGGGCAACAAATTTGGGGGTGTCGATGCTCTACCATTGGTATGAGCTCAGCCATGCTGCTGTGAAACCAGCGCGCGCGGCCGTAGATACGTATTGTTTCGTCTTAGATCATCCGTTTAACCCATGGTCCTATACGACCGCAGGACGTAACGTATCGGCTGCGTGTAAAGTGTTTGAACGCACCACACGTCGTTATCCAAAGCCAGAGTTTGGCATCACAACGACATCAATCGATGGGCAAAACATCGCCGTTAGCGAAAATGTTGTTTGGCAAACACCGTTTTGCCGATTGCTACATTTTGCGCGCGATATTCCCTCCGAACGAGCCCAACAAGACCCGCCTATTGTGATTGTGGCGCCAATGTCGGGTCACTTTGCAACTCTTCTTCGTGGCACTGTTAAAACTCTGCTGCCAAATCACGAAATCTACATCACCGATTGGGTCGATGCCCGCCAAATGCCAGTCGAACACGGAACCTTCGACCTCGACACCTACATCGATCATATCATTGATATCATGGCGTTCCTAAAAGGTGACGCGCACATATTTGCTGTCTGTCAACCTTGTGTACCCGTATTGGCTGCAACCGCGCGTATGGAAGCAGAACAAAGCCAATACATTCCACAGTCCATCATTCTCGCCGGCGGCCCGGTTGATACACGTGTCAATCCTACCGCGGTCAATGGCGTGGCAATCTCACGTGGCACACGCTGGTTTGAGGACAATGTCCTTGCCACGGTTCCTTGGCCACATAAGGGATTCGGTCGCAAAGTTTACCCAGGCTTCATGCAATTGACCGGCTTCATGGCAATGAATCTTGATCGCCACCTCAATGCCCATCAAGACCTGTTTGTAAATCTCATTCGCGGTGATGGCGATTCCGCTCGCAAGCATCAATCCTTTTACGACGAATACCTTGCCGTCATGGACCTTACTGCTGAGTATTATCTGCAGACAATAGAGAGTGTGTTTATTCGCCACGAATTGGCCAGGGGTGAAATGAAACATCGCACACAACCTATTGATTTAACGGACATAACTCGAGTTCCGCTGATGACAATTGAAGGCGAAAAAGACGATATTACCGGACTTGGACAATGCCGCCAGGCGCTGGAGATGACGAAAAATCTCAACTCGGAAATGAAAGTTCACTATGAAGCCAGCGGCGTCGGCCATTATGGTGTCTTCAACGGATCAAGGTTTCACGACGACATCGCTCCACGCATTTCACAATTCACAATGACGCATGACCGGCGATCGTCACAAATAGCAACCACACCGGCAATGACAATCGAAACGAAACGTGGTGGAGCAGCTGCATAAATCCGCAAGCTGAAACAACGTTTGCGCGCGCGTCATGGCAGGGTTTGAGCGCGCGCCGTAACGGGTCTGCAAACAATTTGGTGTCCTATCGGAGATATAGTTATCGCGAAACAAGTATGTTTCCGTGTCAACCTTGCTTGCTTGCACAACAACATAGCGCCCACTTGGTGCAATATCTATGCGGCGCAAGCGCAACAGGGTGAGCGTCGACTGCCAAACCAAATTGTTTTACTAGAGACGGGCATGCTTGGAAGCAGCTAACGATAACATTGCATTTGCAGTTCAACGAGCGTGATGGAAACCATAGTTGTGAGACAAGGTGTCCTTAACGAATGCGGCGTCCACAATTTTGACTTAGACAAGGCGGCGTATGCATTCTTACGATAGATTTAGATCGCAAGTAGAGAGGGCAGCATGGCGCGATCGATGACGCTGAAAGAAAATAAAAAACGAAAAACGACACCACTCACTGATCCTCGACTGAAAGGACTTGGTGCACCGGTTGAAGTTCGCCGTCACCCCAAAGCACGTCGCTTAACTTTGCGCGTTAGCCGCACACGACGTGCCGTTATCGTCACGCTACCGCCAAGATGTGACATCGGTGAAGCTGGCACATTCGTTCACAGCAACATTGATTGGGTACGCAAATGTCTTGGTGATATTCCCGAACCTGTGCCGTTCAATGACAAGGCAATTATTCCGTTGAGAGGCATCCCGCATCTCGTAAGCTTCATTGGGCAGCGCTTGGCGAACGGAACTGTCTGCACCGTTGACCGTGGCCCCGACCTTTACCCGGAAATACGTGTGGGTGGACAGCTCGAACATGCGCCGCGACGATTGCACGATTGGCTGTTTTCTGAAGTTCGCCGCGATCTCGACCGATGCATCCAACAACACGCACGCTTTCTAAATCTAACCCCAAAGCGCTTCACAGTGCGCGATCAAACCAGTCGGTGGGGATCTTGTTCGTCAACCGGCTCGTTGTCGTTTTCATGGCGCTTGATACTCGCTCCACCGTTTGTATTGGACTACGTTGCAGCCCACGAAGTCGCCCATCTCAGCGAAATGAACCATGGCCAAAAGTTCTGGGCACTGGTTCATAAAACAATGCCGCGTACTCCAGAGGCGAAGCAATGGCTGCAAATCTACGGGATGGACTTGCATCGCTATGGCCTGAATAACGATTAGTTCTGCAGCGCGTTCTGCCGCCAATTTTTGTAGTTTTTGAAAACAACTTGACTGGCGATTGCGGAATCAAAACCTGTTTCGCAGAGAAATTTTCGAGCCGTTGGTGGTTTCTCAAAAACCTTACCGTTTGGTCTTTGCACAACGTATTAGCGGGCGTCGTGCCCGAGCGTCATCATGCCTTCTGGCCGCCGCACGACGGGTTTCGGCTGTCCTGCAATCTGAACTCCATCCGATGCTTCTTTGTCCAATGCCTCGATCTGCGCTGCGATGGCGTCGATATCTTTATCTTTGCCGCCTTTTTTAGTTCTATACCGAGGATCGAAAAGACCCCGCTGTGACGGCGCTCGACGCGCTTGTGGCGCCGGCGAACCGGTCACGACACCAGGCCCCGAAATGCCAGCGAGTGCCCGCGCAACAAATTCTTCGCTGATAGAGCTCGGCTTGTCACCGTGGTGCTTTACGTTTTCCTGACGGCGAGCTTCGTTCCGCCAGGGCAACTTTTCCCTTACTGGAGCTTGCCTTTGCCTTGGTCGCGCAGTTCGCGTGTGCAATTTACGAACATTACTTACAGGCGTGATCTGCTTTGCGTGCCAAGGCAAGCGCACGGTATCGGGATTTCCCGGTGCTGGCGCACGATATATTTGAGGCGCGTGACGAATTTTCGCGCTCACTTGGCGTGGGGCACGAAGTGTTCCAGGTAACGGCAAAGGTGCTTTTCCCTTGTGAGCCGCCATCATAACCGTGCGCCAGATTTCAGCAGGAAGGTTGCCCCCCATAACCCGGTCCATTGTCCGACCGTTGTCATTGCCAATCCAAACTCCGGCCGTATGATGGGCGCTGTAGCCAACAAACCAAGCATCGCGAAATTGTTGACTGGTCCCTGTTTTTCCAGCCGCTGGATGGTTTGGCAATCCCGCGCGCCGTCCAGTGCCGGTAACCAGTGCCGCATTCAACATATCATTCATTGAGCCGACGTACTGAGCTGCAACAACAGAGACGGGTTCGCCACCCGCACGCGCATAAAGAACGCGTCCAGAGTTTGTTCTGACACGGCGAATAGTGAACGGTTCGACTTTGTAACCACCATTGGCAAAGACAGAATAGGCTCCGGTCAATTCGAGCAAGCTGACTTCTGACGTTCCCAACGCCAAAGAAGGTTCCTGGCGTAATTTCGATTGGATACCTAGACGCCGCGCCGTTTTTGCAACCCGTGACGCACCAAGTTCGAGGTTCAACCGAACAGCAACGGTGTTGATCGACTTGGCCAACGCATAACGCAGTGAAACCGCACCTTGATACGTGCCATTACCATTGCGTGGTGCCCAACCTTTGACCTTGACTGGCAAATCGTACGTCGTGCTATCAGGCGTCATGCCACTTTCCAAGGCGCTCAGATATACGAAAGGCTTAAACGCCGAGCCCGGTTGACGACGGGCCTTCACAGCACGGTTGAATTGACTTTGGGCATATGAGCGCCCACCAACCATCGCGCGCACTGCGCCATCAGAATCCATCAAAACAAGTGCTGCCTGGTTCGCGTGCATAGCTTTCGCTTTGCCAGCCAGAACCGTCTCCACGACATCTTGCGCTGTCTTTTGAATGTCACCATCAAGCGTCGTTTCAACGACAATCTCACGATGGTTGCCAGCAATTAGGGCTGGCATTCTCGCCAATACATAATCGACGGCATAAGCCGCCGAGCTTTGCCGATTGTTTGGCTTGTGCTTGGCAAAGCGCATGGGGCGCTGCATTGCTTTGTCGTACTGAGTTTTGCTGATGACCTTGGCCTCAAGCATCTTCCTCAATACGCTGCGCCCTCGCCTTCGGGCTGCTGTCGGACTTGAGAGCGGAGAATATCGCGATGGGGCTTTTAAAAGTCCGGCAATCACGGCTGCCTCCGCGATCGTCAAAGCGCGTGCGGATTTATCAAAATACCGCTGTGAGGCTGCCTCAATGCCATAGGCACCGGCACCAAAATAGACGCGGTTGAGATAAAGTTCGAGAATGTCTTGCTTGCTCAAGCGCACTTCCAACCATACCGCCAAGGTAAACTCTTCGAGCTTGCGCGATAACGTCCGCTCGCGGCTTAAAAACAGGTTTTTGGCCAGTTGCTGCGTCAAGGTTGACCCACCTTGCACAAACCGCCCTGCTCTTAAATTTGCAAAGACAGCGCGCAGCAATCCAGCGGGATCAACACCCCAATGTGTGTAGAACCGGCGATCTTCAGTGGCGATCACAGCGTCGGTAACATGGCGTGGCAACATGATAAGCGGCATGTAGTCATGCGCTGCCCCACGTTGGGCAAGGACTGATCCATCACGCGCGAGTATCCGAATAACCGGCGCGCGCTCTTTGTGTTGCAGCCTTAGTGGATCGGGATACATCATCGTGTAGTAGATCAGAACGACGCCAAAGACGAGCGACCCAACAGCCGCCAAGCACAACGGGCCACCAACCAAGAGGCGAAATTTCCACGAAAACCAACGGCGCTTGTTTGTCGTTTGTTGCTCTTGCGACGTTCTTGGAATTTGGCCAGTAAAGTGCGCATAGGCTGCTTGATAAGCGTCACTGCTGGCGGCGGCTCCAGCAAAATTGGGATGAACTGGCGGCGCGGGCGCAAAAGGTGGAACTCCATCGTCGCGTGCATGTGGCGGCAGCTCTTGACCGTAAACACCATGTACTGGGACAGGTGTCGGTACGTCTTTCCGTTTACGACGGAACAGCCACATACGCCCACAAACTCCAGCTCGAATACCACCAACATGCGAGCACGTGACCACCGTTCAGGCTCGCAATCCTTGTCCTGAATATAGAGAGGTTAGAGTTAACGAGGACTTAACCATTTGCCATCGCGGGGCCGCAACAGTGCCCCAAAACGCCGCCAGACGGTTGTAAATCAACCGAAAGTTAAAGAATTAAAGTCGGTCGATACATACAGGGTAGGCACGCGACACCTTGACACCCACGCTCGACTTCACGAAGAGCGGCGGAACATATTCAAGAAAAAATGCCCAATGATCGCCAGAAGTAAGCGCACGAAAATCGTAAAGCCCATAAACACCAACTGGCGCTCTTCCAGCAACACCCGCATCCAGTTGTTGTAGGAATCTGATGTCCCAACCGTGGTAAGCCACCCTTTGACGCGAGAAGCGCCATCGAGAATGTGCGACATCGTTTCGGGAAACTTTATAAAAACGAAACCGAACGCCAAGGCTCCCAAGACAAGAGAGACAAAGATGTTTCCGGTCGAAATCAAAATCCGTAACACTCAACCCCCCATAAAAATCTGAATTTACGCCCAAATCTGAGGCCTTGGCGCCAATGACACCAATTCGACAGCCAGAGCCCCAACACTAACATTGCCGCTAAATTGGCGAAAGTTTGAGCTTTGAATTCTTGCCCAAATTACCTGCCGATTGCCAGAAGTGCCTATTCCACAAGGTGATTCGAAGGCACCTGGCGCACACTTCATGGCAATTCACCTCCGACAGATCGCATCGCCTGCAAAGCATTTGTGATGTGTAAATTTCGTGAAAGCGTCAAAAAACCCCGTGACAACAGCATTTTTGACTTGCATACATCGTTGCAAACGCGCCACTTTGGCAGCGCAGAATAACGGGGTTGTCTATTTTCAAGTTGCAATCAACTCCGCACAACATCACTCACATGCGCAAGACATCGATGCAGAATTCAAGATCGTGTCTGCGAAAGTAAATAACATCAGGGGTAATTTTCATGGCCGTCGCTAAGAAAAAGAAAGCTGTAAAGAAACCAGCAGCTAGAAAAACTGCAAAGAAGACCGCTGCTAAAAAGACAGCAGCCAAAAAAGTCGTAACAGTCACTATGCGCCACATGGCGGCAGACTTGGCTGAAATGCACGAAATTCCTAAAAAGCAAGCCAACGAGATCATGGACGACTTTGTCACGTTGATCCACAAGCACCTTAAGAAGGGCGCACGCATTCGCATCAGCGGCCTTGGCATTCTTCAGGTCCGCAAGCGTCCAGCACGCATGGGTCGCAACCCTGCAACTGGCGAAGCCATCAAAATCAAGGCGAGTAAGAAGGTTGCTTTCCGCGTTGCGAAAGACCTTAAAGAAGCCGTTATGTAAGACACGATTGCTACTCGCGCCGGGTGATCCCAATCATCCGGTGCGAGGGCTTTTCGACTTGGCGTTGAAAAAACCGCTACTCAAAAAAACGATACATTGAGACCTTGCAACGAGACTGCGCAACACTTCGCGCATGTTGCCAAAGTCGAAACATCCTCGACGGCGACGAAATCTAGACGTCCAAGTTCGCCACCAACAGAGCATTGTCCTGAATAAATTCCCGACGGGGCTCGACCACATCACCCATTAATTTAGAGAAGATGTCGTCTGCATCTGCAAGGTCGTCGATTTTGACTTGCAGGAGGGTGCGGGAATCGCGCTCCAACGTTGTCTCAGCCAATTGGTCGGCATTCATCTCACCAAGACCTTTGTAGCGCTGCATGGAAATGCCTTTGCGACCGGCTTCATAGACGGCTTCCAACAAATCTTTCGGACCGAAAATTGGTACGGAATCTCCGCCTTTACGACGCAAAATTGCTGGAACGTTGAACGATTCCAACAGTGTTTCATGGCGTTCGTGTAAGCGACGCGCATCAAGCGAACCAATGAGACCGCTATCAAGCGCATGCGCCTCTGTTACACCGCGCACTTCACGCTTGAACAAATAACCGTCGTTGCCGTAACGACCTTCCCAGCCTTTTTCAGTCTCTTCTGCCAATTCATCCAAACGCCCAGCGACGTTAGCTGCAACACTGTTAGCCCGGTCGGCTGAATGCAACAAGTTGGCATCAAATGCGCCACCAATCGCTGCTTGCTCAACCACAAATCGGGCATATCGCGAATGGAGTTCTTCAATTAATCGCACGGTTGAACGAGAGAAATCGACAACTGCGCGAAGGTCGCCACCAGCACGCTCTTCGCCCGATCTCATTTGCAAAACAGCCTCTTCCAGGCCGGCGTCGATGAGATAATCTTCGAGCGCGCGTTGATCCTTGAGGTAGGTCTCTGACTTGCCACGGTTGACTTTATACAGCGGCGGTTGAGCGATGTAGAGGTGGCCGTCCTCGATCAATTGCGGCATTTGACGATAAAAGAACGTCAACAGCAACGTCCGGATGTGGGCACCATCAACGTCAGCATCAGTCATGATAATGATCTTATGGTATCTGAGTTTTTCGATATTAAACTCTTCCCGACCAATTCCGGTTCCCAACGCAGTAATCAACGTGCCGATTTCCTGGCTCGACAACATCCGATCAAAACGCGCGCGCTCAACGTTTAGAATTTTACCTCTGATTGGCAACACCGCCTGAAACTCGCGGTTGCGCGCTTGCTTTGCAGACCCACCCGCTGAGTCGCCCTCAACGATGAACATTTCTGTATTGGCCGCATTGCGGTCTTGGCATTCAGCCAGTTTGCCTGGCAGGTTGGCCATGTCCAATGCACCCTTGCGTCTTGTCAGATCGCGGGCCTTACGCGCGGCCTCACGAGCTGCCGCCGCTTCGACCACTTTCATAACAATGGAGCGAGCTTCTTTGGGGTGCTCTTCGAGCCAAGTTCCCAATTGATCGCCCACGACGCTTTCGACGACAGGGCGCACTTCAGACGAGACCAACTTATCCTTGGTTTGGCTGGAGAACTTCGGATCAGGCACCTTGACCGACAGCACACAGGTCAAGCCTTCGCGCGCGTCGTCGCCGGTGAGCGAAACCTTTTCCTTTTTCGCGATCCCGCTGCTTTCAGCATATTTATTGATGACACGGGTTAGCGCACCACGAAAGCCGGCCAAGTGTGTGCCACCATCCCGTTGAGGAATGTTGTTGGTAAAGCAGAGCACGTTCTCGTGATAGCTATCATTCCACCACAACGCCACTTCAACAGAAATGCCATCGCGTTCGGACTTAATCATCACCGGTTCTTCGAACGTCGAACTTTTGGCACGGTCCAAGTATTCAACAAACGCGGCCGTTCCGCCTTCATACATCAGTTCTTCGGTGCGCACATCGGCATGACGTGCGTCGGTTAACTTGATTTTGGCACCTGAGTTCAGGAAGGCGAGTTCGCGCAGTCGATGCTCAAGCGTATCGTAGTCGAATTCAACCATCGTGAATGTTTTCGTGCTTGGCAGGAAGCTAACTTCCGTTCCGGTGTTACCGTTCGCATCGCCAACAATTTCCAGCGGCTTAACGGTAACCCCATCATTAAATTCAATGACATGCTCTTTGCCATCGCGCCAAACACGACATTTCAGCCAGCTCGACAGCGCATTAACAACCGAAACACCCACTCCGTGCAGACCACCTGAGACCTTGTAAGAGTTTTGGTCGAATTTTCCGCCCGCGTGCAGCTCGGTAAAAACAATTTCCGTCGCCGAGCGCTTTGGATCGTGGTCGTCGTCTGCCTTGATGCCGACCGGAATCCCGCGGCCATCATCGCGAACCGTGCAAGAGCCGTCCGGGTTCAACGTCACATCACAGATCGTCGCATGACCCGCCAAAACTTCGTCGATCGCATTATCGACAGCCTCGTAAATCATGTGATGCAAGCCAGAACCGTCGTCGGTATCACCGATGTACATTCCGGGACGTTTGCGCACGGCCTCAAGGCCTTTCAGCATCTTGATTGAGTCTGCGCCGTAGTCAGCTTGCGGGGCTGCGTTATCGCCTTTGCTCGCGGTCATTCAGGGGTCTTTCCATTGCCTACAAATTCTATTGCTGACATTAACATGGACAACCTGAAAACACCCGTAAAAACGCGAAAAACCAACAACCTGAGCATTGCAAAAAAATTCGCGATATCAATGAATTAAGTCAACGCTTCAGCGACGGGCTCAAAGCTTTGTTGCGGCAATGCGTCCATCACTCACAACAAACGCGCGCGCAGACCCTTTGAGCGACTTGAAACCAAATGTATCCGTGCCCGTCATCCACGCCTGAGCGCCCAAATGTAGGATCTCCTTGAACAGTGCCGAGCGGCGAAGATCATCGAAATGCGCGGTTATTTCGTCCAGTAGCATCAACGGCGCGCGTCCGCCTTGGCGCTCGGTCAACAATTCGGCATGCGCGAGGACCAAACCCAAAAGAAGTGCCTTTTGTTCCCCGGTTGAGCACAATTTAGCCGCCAGTCCCTTGGGTCCGTGAGCAACTGCCAGATCTGTCCGGTGCGGGCCTTCAAGCGTTCGTCCCGCGGCCCCATCGCGATCGCGCATAAAGCGCAATGTCTGGGCATAGCGATCTTCAATATCAACGGCTGCCGCCGTTGCATTGGCGATATCTTGTTCCAGCGTCCCATCTAATGTCAGTTCACTCCAGGGAAACGGTGAACTTTCATCACGGGAATGGCGAGCGGCAATGACACCAGCAAGGGCGGTGCAAACCTCAACACGCGCGGCTGCAATTGCAACGCCGGTTTCAGCCATGATGCGTTCCAAGCTATCAAGTTGCGTTGGATGATAACTGCCCTGGGATAGCAATTTATTGCGACTTTGCATGGCCCGTTCAAAGTGGCCGATGCGCGTGCGATACGCTGGATCGAAACATAAGACCAAACGGTCAAAAAAACGCCGCCGGTCGCCGGCCGAGCCTGTAAACAGACCGTCCATTGCCGGTGTGACCCAAACCAGTTCAATGTAGTCTGCTAAGACACCTGAACCACCCTTGTTATCACCATCAATGCGTACCTGACGGCCACTGCGTTCTCGTCCACTTGGCGGTTGCACAACGCCAGTTCCAATTTCAACTTGACCATTTGGCGTATGAACATGTGCAGAGATTGCCCAACGACCATCTCCATCTGCCCGCGCAAGGTCAGCAAAAGCTGCCCGACGCATGCCCTGTCCAGGTGCCAATAATGATACAGCCTCGAGCAGGTTGGTTTTTCCCGAACCATTCTCACCGATCAAAATGACAGGTTCCGGCCCGGTCTCCACAGTGGCTGTGGTGTAATTCCGGAAGTTGCTCAGCGTAATGCGCTCGATCCAAAGATCTGAGGCCATTGTTTCGCTCTCAGTTCAAGGTGGGCAGGCACCCCACACCTAACCCCAAAATTTCAAAGGGTTGATCTGAAGGCCCGCTCAACCGTGATCTCTTACACCCGCATTGGCATCAACACGTAGAGTGCTGACATGTCTTCTGAATCCCGCACCATTGTCGGCGATCCAGAATCAGCCAGCATGAATCTCGCCTCTTCACCTTCAAGCTGTCCGGCAATATCAAGCAAGTAGCGGGCGTTAAATCCAATCTCCAAATTGTCAGCATCGTAAGACACGTTGATCTTTTCTGATGCGCTGCCCCCTTCCGGGTTTGAGACCGACAGCTCAAGCTGGTCTGGGGTTATGTTGAGCTTTACAGCACGTCCGCGTTCACTTGCGATTGTCGACACACGGTCAACAGCAGAAATGAATTCAGCATTGGCGACTTTCATTTCCTTGTTGTTATCTTGCGGAATGACCCGGGCATAATCAGGAAACGTTCCATCGATTAGTTTTGAAGTCAGCGTAACGGTGCCGATCTCGAAACGGACCTTCGTCGGACTGACACCGACCTTGAGATCCGAACCGCTCGATTCAATCAGGCGATGAAGCTCGTGAACTGTTTTACGCGGAATGATGATCCCCGGCATATCATCAGCGCCATCCGGTATGGGTAACTCGACCTGCGCCAGACGATGTCCATCTGTTGCCACAGCCCGTAGCATTTTCTGCCCATCCGTTTCGGCAGCATGCATATAAATGCCGTTGAGATAGTAACGCGTTTCTTCAGTTGAAATCGCAAACCGTGTTTTATCGATTAACCGCTTCAGATCACCCGCTGAAATAGTAAATTCCTGCGTCACATCACCGAGCGCGAGATCTGGAAAATCTCCTGCCGGCAATGTTTGTAATGCGAAGCGGGCCTGTCCAGCAACAACGGTCAAGCGTTCTTCAGAACCATCACGTTCCATGCGCACTTGCGCACCATCTGGCAACTTGCGAGCGATATCATGCAAGATGTGAGCTGGCACTGTTAGACTGCCATTGGTTGAAACATCAGCTGTCGCGTCCTCGATCACTTCCCGTTCCAGGTCAGTGGCTTTGAACGACAATGCATTGCCCGATGCACTCAAAAGTACATTGGACAGAATAGGTATAGTGGTGCGCCGTTCAACGACGCTGGTGACGTGGCCCAGCGCGCGAAGAAGTTCGCCTCGTTCAATCACGAGCTTCATATTGATCCTCGCCATTTGCAGCGTAGAGGTGAATGACCCCGTCGGCCGTTCCTGTAAATTCTTAACGACTACGCCGCACGATTAATGTCGGCGCCTATCGCCAGCGAACAAGCTCGGCGGGAAGGACATCGATTGAGGCGTCAATTGACCTGATTGGGCCTACTTTTTCAAGTGTTCTGGCGCTCTTGTCGCCCGTAAACCGTGGCCCCAGTGGATTAAATTGGTGAATCTTACGCCAAAAGTCGGAAACGACGCCCGAAGACGCCGTTTCCACCCCACTGCCAATCCGCCAGTACCATTAAAGAGGCCCCTCAGCAGACGGATTGGTTTGCACAGCCGGTTAAACAAACGCCGCGCAAACCCTGGATTTAGAGCTGGGCAACACCGACCCAAGACCGGAACGCCCAGAGGACTTGTTGTGGGCGTGATTCACGTCCGAGCCGTAAGGGGCTCGAACGATCACACCCGGTTATCGTTGGGAGTGATTCACGTCCGAGCCGTAAGGGGCTCGAACGATCACACCCTTAGTGACTGAGCAGCTTTTTCAGCTCGTCGATTTCGTCGCGCAAACGTGCATCATTTGTCAGCTCACCATCGATCTTACGGATCGCATGCAAAACTGTTGTGTGGTCACGATTACCGAAACGACGGCCAATCTCAGGTAGCGAACGTTGCGTCAACTGTTTCGCCAAATACATGCCGATCTGGCGAGGACGAACCACCGAGCGATGACGACGTTGCGAAAGCAGGTCTGCCTTCGACACACCGAAATGACGCGAGATGATGCGCAAAATATCTTCAATCTTAATACGGCGTGGCTCAATGCCCTGCACCAAATCGCGGATCACCGTTTCAGAAATATCCATCGTGATTGGTGTGTGCATGTACTGCCAGTTGGCAAACAACCGCGTGATTGCACCTTCCAACTCGCGACCATTTTCCGTCAATTTTTCCGACAACAAATCGAGGACGTCTGGGGCCAGAGTAAATGATGGATCAATAGCGCGTTTCTCCGCCAAACGCTTTTCAAGAACCTGACGACGCAATTGTTGATCGAGAGAACCAATTTCAGAAACAAGGCCACGTTGTAAGCGCGAGCGCATCCGCTCGTTTAGTCGGTCTATGTGGCGCGGCGCTCTAGCTGATGCCACAACGATCTGACGGCCACCATCCAACAAAGAGTTGATGATGTGATCGAATTCTTGCTCCGTTTTATCACCGTGCAGGAATTCAAGATCGTCAATCAAAAGAATGTCGATCGAACGAAATTTCTCTTTAAAGCGCATTGGATCGTTGCTGCGCAAAGCCTCAACGAATTGATAACGAAAACGTTCAGCCGTGAGGTACAGCACTTTGGCATGGGGTGTGCGGCGTTTCACTTCCCAAGCAATAGCGTGCAGCAAGTGAGTTTTACCCAGGCCAACGGATGAGTGGATGTAAAGCGGGTTGAACCCTGAATTTTCACCGAGCGCCGTTTCAGCAACTTGCGTTGCACCAGCATGGGCCATGCGGTTCGATGCCCCAACCACAAAGTTTTCAAAGTTATAGCGTGGATCCAGAGGAGACCCTTCAAATCCAGCAACTTGCGTGCGCCCTGCTTGTGGTAAAAAGGCTTGAACAGGAACAGCACGATCTTGACCAGCGGCATTGGCGGCACTTGCACGCTCATTGTCTTGGCGTTGCGTATCTTCTTGGTCTTGCGTTGGCTTCTTCTTCATGCCGCCGCCAGGCTGGCGCAGCGAAACTTCGACGCGAACCGCACCCTTGAATTCTGCTTTGCAGCATTCAAGAAGATCGTCAGCATAGTGGGACTGAATCCAACTGCAAAGAAATTTCACTGGAACGGATGTTTTCACAACTCCGTCTTGGAAACTGTCAAATTCAAGCGCGTTAAACCAACTTGAATAAATATCTTCACCAAGGCGCGCTCTTAAAAGTGTCCTTACTTTTTCCCCCGTAACCTTATTCATGCCTCGTGCAACAACACTTTTCTTTGTACCCGCATCGACAGAAGAAAATGTTGAAATGCTCTCGTTGGGCTTGCCCGTCGAGACTTTGTTTTTTCCGGAACTCGTATTTTGAGCCGTTCCCAGAGTATCCATACTTTATAATCCCCAAACTTTTACTTTTTGGCCCTCTTGACATCATTCAAGTGGAGACAAGTCACCCGCGTCTGTCCGAAGACAAACCGAAACCCCTTCTCAAAATGATGTCGCTCAGTCGTCTGTCAGGCGCTTACCCCTGCGCCCAAGGAAGTCCAGAAGCTTTCCAGCCTGCCGTACTTCCTCTGTGTCGGTCTGCGTTGAGGGGACCCTCAAAACCTTCCGCCACGTTTATGCAGCTGACATACCCTGCAGCTACCATTGCCTCCGCCGCTGCGCGGCTTCTTGCACCAGACCGGCATATAAAAAACAACGCCGTATCCTTCTTCGTCGCGCCCAGTTGACTGAGGGCATCCTCAGTTTTTTCAACGAACCGCGCATCCACCTGACTATCGGGGAACCTCTGCCACTCGATAGTCAGAACTCTCTTGTCCAACTTTGAAAGATCCGGCACACCAACAAAGGCCCATTCGGCCTGAGTTCGCACATCAATCAGAACAGAATCCTTTACCCTTTCGAGCTGCTCCCAGGTGTCTTTTACAGACACATCCGGAACAGATTCCGCACCAGAACCTTCACTTGAAACCACTATAATGCCTCCCATAACGCGACACGCCATCGGAGCTAACCGCTGAAACCAGCGAACACGCAGCAACCGATAGAACACAAAAACGCATTGTCAGAATTCACTCGAGCAGAGTGATTCAGACCGTACTTTTTACAATGTGACGAAAGGATTTTGCAGCGACGTTTGCACCACAAGATATCCACACGCTCGTCAGAACTAAACTTACCCCGCTCAAAGCTAGTTACGCGCTAGGAGCAGTTGTTAACTAACCGTTAACAGCGTTGTCCGCAAGTACTCCCCAGCCTCACGTTGGATGTCCAATACGAAATATTTAGTGCGCAATTGGCGCCGAAAAATCTTCATTCTTTTCCACACAAGCTGTGTGTAACGCGCTTGATTCATCAACAGATTCTCAAACCTGTGAATCGCGTCCAAAACGAAAAACGGCGCCTCAAAAAGAAGCGCCGTTTGAATGCATTATTATCTTGATTTCAAATTCATTCGCTGCGAGTCCAACTCTCGGTCGGTGAACCGCTGCGGTTCGATTCAGGCCTTATATGACAGTTATTTAACAGCCCAACCGAAGTTCTTTTTTTACCTCTGCCAGACGAGTCTATGTGGCGTGATTAGCACACCAACTGTCTGTGGCAGATTCGTGAAAAAATATTTATTCCGCGATGGAACGAATGCGCGCTGACAGGCGCGAAATCTTACGTGACGCAGCGTTCTTATGCAGAACACCTTGTTGCGCTGTGCGCATCAACAATGGTTCAGCGATGCGCAATGCAGATGTCGCAGCGGCACGATCACCGGCTTCGATCGCAGCTTCAACATTGCGAACCTCAGAACGCATGCGCGAGCGGCGTACTTTATTGACCTCTGTGCGTTGCGCGATCTTACGCACCATCTTCTTGGCAGACTTTGTATTAGCCATAAGGCGTCCTTTTCTCCGACGTTCCAACCGCAAACCGCATCTGCCAACAGTCTCACGACCATGGCCCTGTCAGAGCTATTCCAACAGTACAATTCGCAGGTACAAATAGGGTTGCCGCCCGAGACGTTTGGGTCTCGGGCGGCGAATTTGCTGGTTTTATAGGAGCCTCGATGGAGCGGGTCAACGAGATATCCGCATCAGTCGCGGGCAAAACTGAGATTTTTGACTGGTTTTGATGTCACAAGCCCCCGATCTGGAAAAGAATACCACGACAAGAAACTAATATGTATGCTGATCGTTTTTGCCTAAATCTTGAATCCGATGCCTAAAGTTGTGTGCCAATGACCAGCCAAAGCTGGCGACTTGGCGCGCGCTCGGTTAATGAGAGATGGGGATGTTTTCAAGAATAACTGGAGACCAGCATGACGCGCATAACAGTCTGGATGGTGACGTTTGTAGTGAGCTTGGCGGTATTGCTGTTTATGGCCGCGGATACCCAGCCCATTATTCACATGATCACGGCAGGTGTTGCCGGCTTGATATTTGCAATTCTGGCAATCATCGACGAGAGCAAACGACGCAAAGGCGGAGCAAGCGAAACGCTTGTTTCAGCTTACAATGCGCGCAACATGGGATTGGTCTGGATCTGGGGTGCTGTTGGACTATTGATCACGTATCTGTTCTTCCTTCACTGGCACGAGTGGCTAACCTTCTTCCTTGTTTTTGCAGGCGTTGGTGCCATGTGCTTGGTGTTTTCAAACATGCTGATGCGCGATGCAAATTCCGACACAGCCGATGACACCATCACCAAGCTCGCGCGCTATATGGCAGTTGCGCAATTGGTCGGCATGATTATCACGATGGTCGGTCTGATCATCGATGGAAAAATGGTACGCTACCAAAACATTCGTGCAGGTTGGGAAGATTGGGCTGCCAACAACATCTTCTTTTTCGGCGCCATGGCGTTGGCGATCATAAGTGCCAATGCTTTGTATCACAGCCGAAAATCCGGTGACTCTGCGTCGGCGTCTTGAACCTCGACCCAATAGCTAGGCTCGCAAACCGTATGTCCGTCAAACCTTATCTCTGGCTCATTGCAATTTTATGCGCCATCTCGACCGTTGTTATTTACTGGGTCGCGCCAGATTATCATTACATGAAAGGTTTGGTTGCCGCGGCGGTATTTGCCAGCAGCATGGGTGGAATCGCTATGCAGATGAACGCGCCATACCTCACCGGCACGATCAACGACAACCACGAGCGCGAGCTTGCTGCCATTGCCGCCAGTCGTTCGAATGCGCAGCTCTTAGCCCTGACATTCTTCTGGGGCGCAGTCGTAATGATTGCGTCCTATTTTCTTACCGATCTTTATTGGTATCACGCCTGGCAATACGCATCGATCATGACGCTACTGGCGGGTGCCCTGGCTGGTTACGCCTATCTTATTACGACCGAAGATCATGTCTTGCGTAAGCCCACCGCCCTAAAAGTCACGACAACTCTGGCAATCGTGCAAGCTATTGCAACCCTCGTCGGCCTCATATTTCTTGTCAGTTCAGGCAAACTTCACGCCGGTCGATCCGATTGGGTCGCCAACATCGTCTTCTTCTGTGGCGGCTTTGCGGTTGTTACGATCTCAACACTGGCGGCAGCGACACAATTGCGAATTCAACGCCGCTAGACCCGCATGTCATCGCTTCTTAAAAAAAACATCTCAAAGCCTATCGCCGCAGCGTTATAATTGGCGAGATGCCGGCTTGTTTTGGAGGTTTGACACAATGCTAAAATTTTTCCTTGGCCTTTGTTTCGGCCTCATCATGTCAGTCAGTTACGTTCGGTGGGGTATCGATAAGCCACAAATTCTCAATCTCGTTGACCAGCTCAAAGGCAATATTATTGCCACCGCGACAGACAGCCAATTGTACGACGTCAACGCACCCGCAGACGTCAAAACACGTGCACTCGAAGCCTACTTTCGCAACAGCGCAGAAAGCGCCGCCAAAATCGATGCGGAATTTGGTCAACCATTTCTAACCGCACTTTATCGCCGTCGCGTCATACGTGAAGCACGCCAACTGCGCCTGCAATGGACGGCTTTCGACAAGGCATTGGCCCAAACTAATCTGCGCGCTGCTCTGGAAAATAAGCACCAAACAACTGACACGATTGAACTAAAACAAGCCATGCTGATGCACGCGCTTACAGAGCAAAAAAATTTTTTGTGGGATTGGATGCGACGTTATGACGAAAAGCCATCGCCTGAAACACTGTTAAATCGGCTCTCAAAGCTTAGCCAAGCCCCGATCTTACGACGATAACTTCGCGGCCGTTTTCTTCTAGCTTTTTTCTTCCAATAACTACCAGAACCGCGCCAAAGCTATTGCTGCAAGGCTGATGGCACCAATCCACATCGCCGACCGTGTCCACCATTGCCCATGTGAAGACGCTTTTGCCAATCGCTTTAAACTATCGTCATCAAGGCGCACCCCCTCGTGTGCCATGGTAGCCATGGCCAAGCCGCCTTTGCGTAAATCGCCGACAACGCCTGGCACGTCGGCAAGTATTCGGCCAAAATCCGTCGCACCTTGTCCCGCATCACGCAGTATTGCGGCCGCGCCAAGGTTGTCATCGAGCCATTCCTTGGCAATCGGCTCTGACGCCATCCAAATATTGAGTTCTGGATCCAATCGCCGGGCCACACCTTCAACGATCACCATCGACTTTTGCAAATTGATCAGCTCTGGTCGCGTCTCCATGTCGAAGACGTCGGTGTAGGCAAACAATTGTCCAAGAAGATCAGCCATGGAAATTTCATCAGCTGTGCGGCCATGGATCGGCTCACCAATTGCGCGCATCGCTTGGGCAAACGTTTCAACAGTGTGGTGTGGAGGGACGTATCCAGCTTCAAAGTGAATGGCTGCAGCGCGTGTGTAGTCCTTGGTGATCAGGCCATATAAAATCTCCGCCAAGAAACGACGTTCTTGATACGTCAAGCGGCCCATAATTCCGAAATCGACGGCAACGACCTTACCGTCTGGAACAACGAACAGGTTGCCCTGATGCATATCGGCATGGAAAAAACCATCACGCATGGCATGACGCAGGAAAGAGCGAATAACAGTTAAACCCAAGGCCTTAAGATCAAAGCCTGCAGCGCGAAGCTTCTCTGTTTCGGAGATCGGGATTCCATCAATCCAATCGAGCGTCAAAACACGCCGTGATGTGCGCTTCCAGTCAACGGTCGGCACCCCGAAACCTTCATCATTTGCAATGTTCTCAGCCATTTCTGAAATGGCGGCCGCTTCGAGACGCAAATCCAATTCCAGTTCCGTGGTCCGTCGCAACTGATCAACAACGGCCGTTGGCTTCAAGCGACGGGACGGAGGATGAAAGCGTTCCACCTGGCGAGCAACAAAATAATAACTATCCAGGTCGTTCTTGAACCGCTTCTCGACATTGGGGCGAAGCACCTTAACGGCAACATCGCGCGTCACACCACCATCGCTTAACTGAGCCTTGTGCACTTGAGCAATTGAGGCCGCTGCAATAGGCGGTCCCAAATTCGCATAGACTGTGTCCACATCTTCGCCAAGACTTTGGGAAATCGCCCGCCGCGCAACAGTGTTGGAAAACGGCGGCATTTTATCTTGTAGCAACGACAGATCGCCTGCCAGATCCGGCCCGATCACATCCGCTCGTGTTGCCAAGAACTGACCGAGCTTAATGTAGCTTGGACCAAGCTTTGCAATTGCTCGGCTGATGCGTTCAGATTTTGGCTGACCAATTCGAAACGGGGCTGTGAGAATGCGAATTGGCCACGTCGCGGCCAATGCCAGGCGCAATGGCGCAGGCACTGGAACGCCCTTTGGCACGAACCGCACGCCGTGTTGTGCAAGCACCCATCCGGCACGCGACAAGCGCATGATGTTGCCAAGAGCTGTTGCCACCGTTGCCGTTGTCCTTCACTTGAAAATTGGATTGGCGCGGGACCAATCGGCCTTGTTTGATGCCTAAGGGGAAATTGACTGCTCCGCAAGCGGTCTCTTGCAATGTGCTGAACGACTTGTGACGCCCACGCCAGGTGGCCCCTATATCTTCCAACCCGAATGAATTGCAGCAATGCCGCCTGTCAAATTGCGGTAAGTGACCCGCTCAAATCCAGCGTCAGAAATCATGCCTGCAAATGTCTCTTGGTCGGGAAACTTGCGGATTGATTCTACCAAATAGGTGTAGGGCTGTGATGCCCCCGCAGTCAGCTGACCAAGCCGGGGAATGACTTCGAAAGAATGGAAGTCGTATATACGATCTAGCACCGGCATCTGCACTTGGGAAAACTCCAAACACATAAAGCGCCCGCCAACTTTCAAAACCCGGAAGGCTTCAGCCAAGGCTTTGTCGATATGTGTGACGTTGCGAATGCCAAATGCGATCGTGTAAGCATCAAAACTTGCATCATCAAATGGCACGTGTTCGCCATTGCCTTCAACGAGATCGATGCGATGACTTAATCCCGCTTTCTCGACCCTCTTCGCCCCAACCGCCAACATCTCGGGGCTTATGTCACAAATCGTGGCCGTCGCTGCTTCTCCAGACGCTTTGGCATAACGCATGGCGATATCGCCCGTGCCTCCCGCAACGTCCAACAGGCGAAATGGGCGATTGCTGCGTGGCGGAGATAGCCAAGCGATCATATCGCCTTTCCAAAGCCGGTGCATACCGCCAGATAGAAGGTCATTCATCAGGTCATAGCGTTCCGCCACTGTCGCGAACACGTCATTGACCTTCCCTTGACGCTCCTCTTCTGCGACCGTCTGGAACCCAAATGTTGTGGATGTATCATGCGCTGAGTTTGTCATGGAAACAAAAGTACCCCAGCGCCTCTCAAACGTCATCACCGAACGCACAAACAGCGGCAAATTGCGGCGAAATATAATGAATACTGGCATAAGCCCCTAAGGGCGGCTATCAAAATCGTCTTAGGTCAAACTTAAAGGACCCGCCATCTCGTGCCTGAACTGCCTGAAGTCGAAACCGTTCGCCGAGGTCTCGAACCCGTACTTGTAGGGGCTCGTCTTTCGCGGGTGGTCCAGCGCCGACCAAATTTGCGATTTCCCTTTCCAAAAAACTTCACAAAAACGCTCAAGGGCCAACGCATTGAAGCGTTAAACCGGCGCGCCAAGTATCTCGTGGCAGAACTGTCCAATGATCTGTCGCTTGTCATGCATCTTGGCATGAGCGGTCGCTTCACAATCAAACCTGCACCGAAGAGTGCCAAAACTCCTGGCAGCAAACACACACCCGGCACGTTTGTGCACGCCTCAGGTGCGAACCCAAAACACGATCATGTCGTTTTTGAAACATCTTGCGGAGCATCCGTTACTTACAACGATCCTCGGCGGTTTGGATTTATGTTGCTTATCCCAAACACAGAACGTGAAGACCACAAGCTGTTTTGCAACCTCGGTGTTGAGCCATTAGGAAACCAATTATCACCGGATTACCTTGCCGAACGCGCTGTAGGAAAAAAAGTCGATCTCAAAGCCTTTCTGATGGACCAACGCAACGTTGCAGGACTTGGAAATATCTACGTCGCGGAAGCCTTATTTCGGGCAGGTCTGAACCCCAATCGCCAGGCCGCCACGCTTGCCACAAAATCCGGCAAGCCGACAGCACGCGCTGAAAAGCTGGTGCCAGCCATTCGCAACGTGCTTGACGATGCCATCGCCGTCGGCGGATCTTCACTGCGCGACTATCGCCAAGCCGATGGCGCTCTTGGCTACTTTCAACACACATTCTCTGTCTACGGCAAAGATGGTGAACCCTGCCAACGTGATGGCTGTAACGGAAAAGTTCGCAAAGTCACCCAAGCCGGACGCTCGACGTTCTATTGCGCAAAATGCCAGAAATAGGTCTGCTCTGAAATTGCGAGCACGGCAGCAATAAATTTGCGAAAGTGATTCACGTGCTCGCTGATAGGTGCTCGCACGACCACTTTCGTTAATACCCCCGGTCACCAAGACGACGGTGCGTAAACAATCCCGGCGTCACGCCAACCGTCCAACCACGCGTGCGCCACCAACGATCGTTGAGCTCAATCTCTAAATTTTTAAACCCATTGACTTTTCGTCGACCGTTTACCGCTTCAGATCGCGCAATGATTGTGTCGAGAAAAAATTTCCGACCAATCATGATGGATTGATTGGTCCATGTCATCACTGATGTCGGCAAGAGAAAACAATCGTCATCTGTGCGGCGAATATAAGTTGGAAATTTCGTATCGGGTTCTGCTTCCACATAAACGGACGTGCCTATCAATCGCTTGGCCTTACCACGTCGCAACGTACGCAAAACCTTTTTGCCCACCTGCTCAATTAATGGCGCATCATCGGGTCCGTAAAATCGGTTGTACTTGTCAACCGTATCGAAGGCTTCGCCAGGGTCTTTCCGACTCCGTAGTCGAACAACTTTTACCTCACCTGTTGCAATTAACGCCCGCCCTCGGTTGAGCTGACGCTCGGCTTCCACCTTGTTTTCAATAAGCGGACAATCATTCTCAACCATCACAATGATATCACTCGTCAAGGCACGCGCCAGGCCTTTAAAACCATCCATGATACCAAGATTTTGCGATTGGCCTTTCGCCATAAAACCGAATTGAGTCGCAATCTCCCGGCCTTCGTCAGTTATTTCAGGAAAGAAAATCACCCGCTCGTCAAAGAGCTGCAAAAAACCGTCTTCGCGTTGATAGCTTTGCAAACTTCGTCGCAGCGTATCGTAACCGTGCCAAGACAATACGCCCAAACCCAGAGTGTCCCGAGCTTTTTCGACCATCACCGCCAATGCTCCGCTATCCACGGTGTTGGCCGCACGTGCTTGTAAATCTTTTGCCGCAAGGACCGATTGGGCCAGTTGCCATCAACCGCATCGTCAGCATCGGGCTTACCTGTAAACGCGACGATGCGCGCATCGGGCGTCAACTCAGGGGACTTGAAAAAGTTCATCGGCCAACGCGGCAACAAGGAATGCTTAAAGCTTACACACCATTCGGGCGGCCAAAACAACATTTCCGGTATCGTGTCAGAAATGTATTGCTGCTCGATCCGCCACTTCGCCAAAATGGCTTCCGGATCACGGACGAAATCGTCATAGATACGAGCGTATTTACCGGCTGGAAAACGAAACGCCGATGTGTTGCCAACACCTTGTCCGGGCTGTGTCCAATTGTCGATTGCAATATACCTACCGGGCTCATAGTCGAAAAAGTCGTCCAGGCCCCCGGTGATAACAAGATCAAGATCGAGAAAAAGAACATCGCCTTCGAGTTCGGCGAGTGGATATCTCCATACAGAGAGTTTGCGCCAAGGCGTCCATGCGACGCGTTCGGGAATATTAATTTCAGGTAATGAGTGAATCTCAATACCTTCGTCAACTTCCCGGCCATCATCGGTAAAACAGATCACACGCGTTGGACGTTTGGTATTCCGGCGGATCATCGATGCCAACCGGTTGACGAATTCCACACCGTAACGATCGCCCCACTTCATACAAATAATCGTTTGTTGACGCATATGCTCTCGCTTCACCCCCGGAGAATGTAATTGCCGCCATGTTTGCGGGCTTGGCCTTAAACTGTCAAACTTCGACTAAATAGCTCCTTTTTTGGACTAAGTCTCCTCACTGCCTTGTTGTCTGAGATAATTTCTGTGATCGTAGGAAAATCATTCGAAAGCAACCCAACCGATACGGTCCAAATGATCGACAATCCCACACCCTCTGCAAACCAGATTGCGGCTGTGGTCGACACAATCCTCAAAGCTTTGGACGACCGTCGCCAGATTAAACCGCTGACGGGTTATATGGACTGGCTGGACCTGACCTGCGCCTATCAATTGGCAGCCGACGTTCGTGCGCGCCGTATGGCCCGTGGCGAAACACCAATCGGGCGAAAAATCGGTTTCACAAACAGAACAATCTGGGAAGAATACGGGGTTTACGCCCCCATCTGGGGAGATGTCTACGACACGACTGTAACGACACTCAATGCCACTAATGGGCTTTGCGATCTTAGTCGCTTGATCGAGCCACGCATTGAACCTGAAATCGTATTTGAGCTTAAATCCGCTCCCCATTCTGACATGCCCGACATCGAATTCACGGCTTGCATCAGCCGCGTCGCGCATGGTTTTGAAATTGTACAATCGTTGTTTCCTGGATGGATCTTTAAAGCCCCTGACACGGTGGCAGCATTTGGTCTGCACGGGCACCTCTTTCTCGCCCCTTGGTCTGACCTCACACCACAAAACCAAGAAGAATGGAGCAACACGCTCGCAAACTTCGAAATTACATTGGCGCGCGATGGCAATGCGGTTGACGTGGGACATGCTAAAAACGTCTTGGACGGTCCGCTTTTTGCACTTCGTCATCTGTGCCAGACATTAGAAAATGATCCCAATAGTCCACAACTGCAACCTGGTGAAATCGTATCAACAGGCACACTAACACGCGCCTTCATCATCGAACCCGGACAAACGTGGACAACGTCGCTTAGAGGCATCGCTCTTGATGGTATAAAACTATCGACTTAAAAAAGCTGATTGCTTGGCACGCTCAACATAATAACCAGTCAGGAATAAACGAATGAAGTACCGCAATCTCGGGCGCACGGATCTTAAAGTCAGCGAGATTTGCCTCGGAACGATGACTTGGGGCAGTCAAAACACCGAGCAAGAAGCGCATGACCAAATTGACTACGCGCGCGAACACGGTGTGGATTTTATCGACACAGCCGAACTTTATCCAACAACGCCGTTATCTGAAGACACCCAAGGCGATACTGAAAGGTACCTGGGAAGCTGGCTCAATAAAAGTGGTCAGCGAGATCGTGTGATCGTCGCGACAAAAATTACTGGTAATGGCAATCGATGGATCAGAGATGGTGCAGGCATTACGCCAGAAACACTCGAGAATGCACTCGAGAACAGTCTCCGACGCCTTCAAACAGACTACGTCGACCTCTACCAATTGCATTGGCCCAATCGTGGTTCATATCATTTTCGAAATTATTGGGGATATGAGCCAACCGGCTCGAAGACGCCAGACGTTCAATCAAATTTGCATGCCGTTCTTGAAAAGCTGCAAAGCTTCGTCGAACAAGGCAAAATTCGCCACGTCGGGCTTTCCAACGAAACATGCTGGGGCACATCCCAGTTTTTGAAACTTTCTGAGACCCGTGATCTACCCCGCATGGTCTCAATTCAAAATGAATACAGTTTGATGTGTCGCATCTTCGATGCCGACCTAGCCGAACTCTCTCACCACGAAAATGTGGGCTTGCTCGCCTATTCTCCACTTGCCGCCGGGATGTTAAGTGGCAAATACCACGCCAACAAAGTGCCGGACGCCTCGCGCCGTTCGATCCTCGATACTTTACATCAACGATATTCGGACCGCTCACAAGCCGTCGTTGATCAATACGCAGAGATTGCAAGAGCTCACAATCTCGACCTTTCACAAATGTCGCTGGCGTTTTGTTTGTCACGCCCATTTACAGCATCTGTCATTATTGGCGCGACGCATTTGGACCAACTGGCAACCAACATTGGGGCAAGCGATGTCGCGCTTAACGAAGATGTCCTAACAGAGATTGCAAAAGTCTACCGTGAAAACGCGATGCCATTTTGAGCCGACACAAATGAAATCGGGCGATTGGATTAGGTCCGATCGTCCAAGTTATATTTCAATCCTTGAGGCGCGCTTAAATTGGTGATGCGAATGCCAAGACTATACATGCAACGCAGCAAGCTTTCGCGTTGTGTGCAAACCTCACGCACTTTTTCTCAGCTTCGTCTTGAAAACTGAATAGCAACTGAATAACACCTGTGCGCAATTGCACGGTATGTCAGCAATCGGCTGAAATTTAGGGATGCCGGGCATTAACCATATGACAAAAACCTATGACCGACACCCAACCAACGCGATTGTGATTTGAATATCCCAGCCGCGAAACACAAAGTCCGAAATAATGTGCGAGACAACCTCGCAGGCATCTTTCACAGGCAAAGCTTCGTTCATGAACTTAACCGGCACGCCTCTGGCACACACTCCAACACCCAGTGTGCGCAACTTTGCCAAGCAATTGATCCGGCCTGCTGGGCGTTGCGTCCGCGATACGTTGTTGTATTTCGACTTGTGGCCAAAGCTCAAAGATGTCGACCGGATCGTTCTAGACGAAAAGATTTTTCCCTACATTCGAGAGCGTGACGACTTTCACAACATTCTATTCATCGGCTGCCATTGGTACACCTGGAATTACAATCGGGTCTTTGCAGACAAGAATTATTCAACACTAGAGATCGACCCAAGCCAGGCGCGCTATGGTGCAAAAAAACACATCACCGCGTCGGTCGAAGACGTCGCAAAGCATTACGCACCACAATCTCTTGATCTAGTCTTTTTGCTTGGAGTAATTGGCTGGGGCCTAGATGATCGCGCCGTGGCCGATCGCGCCATCGGTGGCATTCATAACGTGTTGCGCCCCGGCGGCGCTCTCATCATTGGATGGGATGATGTCCCTGCACACAAACCATTTGCGCTCGAAGAGCTCAAGGAACTCGAAAGGTTTTCACCTTGGACGTTCCCGCCCTTGCAAACCAATGAATACCTCTGCAAACACGAACTTTGCCACACCTTTAATTTCTATGAGCGCCATTAAGCACCAGAACTACAAGAGCCCAGCTCGCGTGTGGCACAAAATATTGCCACCGGCTTTGGCCTGGCCGGTGGCATATTGATTTTTGGATTGGCAGTGGATTTATTTAGATAGGTGAAGCGAGCGCCAAAGCTTCACGTGCGATACTGCAAGCTTTTGAGTTGCGTCCGAACCGCCGACACTTTTTCTCGACTTGGTCTTGAAGTTTGTTCAAACCTTTGCGGACTTTGTTTCCCGCCTTCACAACTTTCCGGCAATTGCGTTTGCAAACCTTGTTAAAGGCCTTACCGGCTTTTTTCTGTGCTTTGGAAATTCCACGCGTTGCTTTCGAAGTCCCCTTGCGAATACCACGGGCGCCCTTCGCGATCGCTTTTCCAAACTTGCCTTTTTTGGCCATTTTTTTTTCGAACTTTTTAGCGCCCTTGCCGAGAAGCTTCAGACCTTTCTTAGCCTTCTTGACGACGCCGGCTTCGGCAGTGGAAGGCGTGGCGACGGAATGAGTCACGGTCATTGAAGTGGCAACACCAAAAGCCAAAAGCATGGCCATGGCGGTTTTCTTGACGGCAACAAACGAACGATACATTTTTCTGGTTCTCCCAAATTGTCCACCAACATCTGGCTGGTTCTGAAAGTCCAGTCGTATCGCTCGCAACAACTGCGAGATGTTTCCTAGGTTACAATTTGAAAAATTTTCGAATTAACCATTTTGTCGAGACGCTCATGGTTGTTGAAAGGCACAGGAGTTTCTCGACGCTCCAAACCCATCGGTTTGAATACGAAACCCACCTGTAACAAATACTGCGTTCACTTAGACGAAACCGAACACTGTGTTTGTCCGCCGTTCATTTGCAGGTCAAAACTCAAAATGATGGCGAAAAATAAAGCAATTTCAATGCGGTCTGATTTCAACCTTGAGGCAAGTCAGCTTGGACAGGATAGAAGTCCACGTCGATTGGTCGTTGGTACTTTAAGCCCGGCGCCTCAAATCGGAACGGTTAGGCATTTTTTCGCGCTTCAATCACTGCAAGACTTTTGCGCGCGCGTTCAAGGGCATTGTATTCTGCCGACGTTTCATCGTTGGTCGCGGTGTCGTGTTCAGCGTTGGCGATCATGCGTTCGAGAGACTGCTGGAACCGATCATGGTCGATCTCAAGTTCGCCAGCGACCCATGCCGCATCATATCGCACCCATGGAGCGGGGTCTTTCATTCCCGCAATGATGCGCGCATCAATAGATGTCGGTTGGGCATCCCGTCCTTCTTGGCCGATGAATCGAACAGCGGTCATTGCCACACGGCGAACGAATGCGTTTTCATCGTCAAACAGCACGGCATCCAGAACCACCAACGCTTCTTCAAGGTCATTGTGCTCCTCAAAGCGCCGCGCCAATGAAAAAATCTGGATTGGCATTGCGACGGTTTGCTCGCTAAGGGCGGCCGCCTCATCCATCAAAAGTTGAATCTCGGACGAAAGAGGTATTTCGACGGGGTGCAAACTGCCATCGTCGTCGGCCGCGTCATCTCCACCACCTACATTGCGCTCTAAAACAAAGATGATCGCCGAAACAACAGACGCACCGATAAACAACGCCGCAGCAAGTTGGATATCAAAAGCTGTCAGCCCATCGACGCCAGGTCGGTCGTCGATCATCGCACCAAGACCAAAGCCAACGAGATAGAACAGTCCGGCGAGAAATATTTGAACCGGAAACGTCACCAGCACAGCAAACAAAATGCCGCCGAGACCTTTTCGGTCCCACAACGCGATCCATTGCGGAAGTTTTCCAAATGCATAGAGGACAACGAACACCACCGCGAATAACGGGATGACCCAAGGCGAACGGTGAACGTAGCCCACATAACCGATGGTTCCGACCACCGTGGCGGCCGTAAGAATTCTGAGCGTTCCGGAAAGCGCGGTTGTTGTCATGCTTGGTAGGCTGCTTCACTAGTTCAACCAGTTTGTGGAGATTAGAACTCCTCAACTAGATTAGACATCAAATCAAAACAATCCAATCAGTTCCATCAAACAAAAAAACCGCCCGCGGCGTCAGCCACGGGCGGTTTTTAAACTTATGTGAAGAGGTCCAATGACTTCGTATTGCGAACTCGCGCAATTGAAAACTTTATACAGCTCTGTAGACCTGGCAGCGACCTACTCTCCCGCGTCTTAAGACGAAGTACCATCGGCGCAGGGGCGTTTCACGGCCGAGTTCGGAATGGGATCGGGTGCAGCCACCCCGCCATAACCACCAGGTCGACAGAGATGTATAAAGACTTCTGGAATTTATGATCTCATTCGATGAATGAGCATTGTGTAATGAGAACGATCAAGCCAATCGAGCTATTAGTACCGGTAAGCTACACGCATTGCTGCGCTTCCACACCCGGCCTATCAACGTAGTCGTCTACTACGGCTCTCAAGGGAAAACTAGTTTTTAGGTGGGTTTCCCGCTTAGATGCTTTCAGCGGTTATCCCTTCCGAACGTAGCTACCCTGCTATGCGGCTGGCGCCACAACAGGTCCACCAGAGGTTCGTCCATCCCGGTCCTCTCGTACTAGGGACAGATCCTATCAATTTTCCTACACCTACGGCAGATAGGGACCGAACTGTCTCGCGACGTTCTGAACCCAGCTCACGTACCACTTTAAACGGCGAACAGCCGTACCCTTGGGACCTGCTCCAGCCCCAGGATGTGATGAGCCGACATCGAGGTGCCAAACGATTCCGTCGATATGGACTCTTGGGAATCATCAGCCTGTTATCCCCGGCGTACCTTTTATCCGTTGAGCGATGGCCCTTCCACACAGAACCACCGGATCACTATGGCCGTCTTTCGACTCTGCTCGACTTGTCAGTCTCGCAGTCAGGCTGGCTTATGCCATTGCACTCGACGATTGATTTCCGACCAATCTGAGCCAACCTTCGCACGCCTCCGTTACAATTTAGGAGGCGACCGCCCCAG
>JBOEGZ010000012.1:0-141753 GCA_050633705.1 Hyphomicrobiaceae bacterium
GCTCAAAGGGTGACATGACACGTCTCAAAGAGTACGTCAGATCAACACATGATGACCCACTTCCAGTTGGTCTCTTCATTCCTTTTGCTGACGCTTTTAAAGCCGTCAAAGAATTTATGGAAACGGAAGGGCAATTGCCAAAATCCATCGACTGGGTTCGCGATGAAGACCTGCCACCTGACATCTTCCCAGACCCTTAAGCCTCTAACCCATTTCTCCCAAAACTAATCCCGCCCCTGAAGACCAGCACGCACTGTGGTTCCAACACGTACTCACTGTGGGGCTGTGTCCGTTGCAGAAACGAAAATCCATTTGATTCAGGGTCCAGGCCAGGCGACCTCGATGTGTCTATTGTTAGTCATGGCATGTACAACTTGGCTCGAGACTTAGGCGTTCCCTTAAACGTCCGCCGAGATCCTTCCTGGGCATTAAAGAAAACAAACTTGCAAAAACTGGGGTTACATCGGCTAAAACAACACTTGAGCACCCAAGAAAGTCGCCCCGTTTCTTTATACGCCCTAGCGCATACATTTAATGCTGCAAGGAAACTTCAGATGGCCAAAAGGCTTCACAGGAAATTATACGGGTCGATATCGACCGTCAGCCGCACATCACCTTTGACCGCCGGCACGCGGGCAAGCCATTCGCGCAGGTAGGTTTGAATATCGACATCTCTAGGTGCCCGTGCCAACAAACGCCATCGATAGCGTCCCCGAATGACTGTAATTGGCGCCTCAGCAGGACCCAATACACGAATACGTTCTGCTTGCGGTGCGCTGTTTGCAACTTCGCGTGCCAGCCGTGCCGCCAAATCTTTATCTCGCGCCGAAACGATCAAAGCCGCAAGCCGACCGTACGGTGGTAATAGTCCTGCTTGGCGCGCTTGAATTTCACGCTCCAGAAAAACTTCACGATCACCTGCGATGATCGCCGCCATCACCGGATGCTCAGGCATATGCGTTTGGACAAACCCTCGTCCTTCTGCAAAGGCACGTCCAGCGCGTCCCGTCACCTGATGCAGAAGCTGGAAGGTACGCTCACCAGCACGAGGATCGGCACCTTGCGCCAAGCCTAAATCACCATCAACAATTCCGACAGTTGCAAGGTTTGGAAAATGGTGGCCCTTGGCAACAAGCTGCGTCCCGATAATGATGTCTATCTCGCCAGATTCGATTTGTTCGATCATCGCGCGCATTTCCGTCAGGCCAGGTATCAGATCCGACGACAACAAAGCCAACCGTGCCTCCGGCCAACGTTCCTTGACTTCCTCTGCCACCCGCTCAACGCCTGGGCCGCATGCAACCATGGAATCCGGTTCACCGCACTTTTGACACTTGTCTGGAATCGGTAACGAAAACCCACAGTGGTGACAATTCAATCGATTTCGAAACCGGTGCTCAACCAGCCAGGCTGTACATTGCGGACACTCAAGGCGATGTCCACATGACCGACACAACGTCAACGGTGCATAGCCTCGACGGTTTAAGAACAACAACGATTGCTGCTTCTTGGCCAAAGTTTCGTTCACAGCTTCCACAAGCGTCGGTGCCAACCACCGGCTTTTGTCCGGCTGCTCAGATCGCAAATCGATTGCCTTGATTTCGGGTAACTCGGCGCCAGAATAACGTCCTGGCAAAACAACATGACGGTAGCGTCCCGTGCGTGCATTGACTTGGCTTTCAATCGCTGGCGTTGCAGAAGCCAGAATTACGGGGAACTTGCCCAAACTGGCCCGAACCACAGACATATCACGCGCCTGATAGTTGACCCGGTCGTCTTGTTTAAAGCCAGCGTCGTGTTCTTCGTCGACGACAATTAGACCCAGATCTTTATAGGGCAGAAACAAACCCGACCGCGCACCGACAACACAACGTGCTTCACCCGTTGCAACCGCCCGCCAAATGCGGCCACGTTCCCCACCCGACATCGCCGAATGCCATTCCGCTGGCTGACACCCAAAGCGGGCTTCAAATCTGCGCATAAACTGAGATGTCAACGCGATCTCAGGAAGAATAATGAGCGCTTGCTTTCCTAACGCCAACGCCCTTGCAACGGCTTCGAAATAAACTTCCGTTTTACCCGAGCCCGTTACGCCATCCAATAATGTCGTTGAGAACGTATCGCCATCAACGGCTGATCGCATGGCATGGACGGCTGGTTCTTGAATTTGAGAAAACGCGACAACGGTATGGTCAGGATCAGGTCGTGGGCATTTTTTCTCCGGCACAGCAACCTCGACCAGATTGCCCGTCGCGATAAGACCATCAACAACACCGTTGCTGCATCCAGCTTCCTGCGCCAGCTGAGACTTCACGCGAATTTGGCCATCTTCTGCAATTTCTAGAACACGTCCGCGCGCCGGTGTCATGCGTGGCGGTGATGACGCTCCTTCAACCAGTTTCACGCCGAAGCGCGGCTTTTGCGTCTCAAATACAGATTGCGCGCTCATCATCATGCGCACGACCATGCCGAGCGGACTCAACGAATAATTCGAGATCCATTCGGCAAACCGCAAAGAAAGCCCCGGCAGTGGCGGTGCATCCATCAACGATGTAATTGATTTCAGTTTTTTGGGGTCGAACTTTTTTGCCTTCTTGCCAGGAGGTACGATCTCCTTATCCCAAACGACGCCAATGCGCGATTGCGGACCAAACGGTACCATCACGAACATGCCAGGCCTGAGATCCATGCCCTCGGGCACCAGATAATCATACGTCTGGCTTAAGGCGACCGGCATCAGCACCGGCACGCGGGCAGAGTTTCGGTCGGCGTCAGGTGCCGTTATGTCAAGCAAGCTGTCCAAGGCGATAGCCGTAAATGCTCCAAATCATGCGACTCAGTCATGTGTTCGTAGCCTAGGGTGCGGTTCAAGGCGAACCAATGGCAAAGATAGATACCATTTGGGGACATATCGCTGTTGGTCTAGCCTGCCAATGTGCTATCCATCTGCCGCTGGGCGAACAAAGGCGGCCCTCTTAAGTCCCAATTCGATGTATTTAAGCCTACCTACGGCCAAGTTTAAGGATGACCCAAATGAAATTCTTCGTCGATACGGCAGACGTCGGTGAAATTAGAGACTTGGCCGACACCGGCCTGTTAGACGGCGTAACAACCAACCCCTCGCTAATCGCAAAGTCAGGACGTGACTTTAAAGAGGTTATCGCTGAAATCTGCGAAATCGTACCAGGTCCGGTTTCCGCCGAAGTGGCAGCCGTCGAAGCTGATCAGATGATCGCCGAAGGCCGAGAACTTGCGAAAATCGCCAACAACGTCACCATCAAAGTGCCGCTGACATGGGACGGACTAAAAGCATGTAAGGCCTTGACGAGTGATGGCACCTTGGTCAACGTCACTTTGTGCTTTTCAGCCAACCAGGCACTTTTGGCGGCTAAAGCCGGGGCAACGTTTATTTCTCCGTTCATAGGACGTTTGGATGATCAGGGCATCGACGGCATGCAGCTGATTAGTGAGATCAGACAGATCTACGACAATTATCCAGATCTCGCGACGGACATCCTGGCCGCTTCCATTCGCACCGTAAACCACGTGAAAGACGCAGCACTAATCGGCGCAGACGTTGCCACAGTTCCGCCCGCCACCTTGAAAGCATTGGTCAAACATCCACTCACGGATAAAGGCCTTGAGGCGTTTTTGGCGGACTGGGCCAAGACGGGCCAGAAGATTCTTTGACCCTGTTTGGTACCAATTTGGCGCCAAACCCATTCAGGACCCACGTTTCAATTGGACCTGAGAAAATCAATACCCCTTGGTCTCAATCCGTGCGGCTCAGCTTGTGTTAACCTTTCGTTAAGCAATTCAGCGAGAGGGTAGAAACAATTGATTCCATCTCTCTTTCGGAGAATGCCGTGAACGAAATCACCGACCAGAATGCTTCGTCTGTGCCTAATGAGCTGAACGCTCTGGTCCTTGGCACGGATCTGCATGGCGTTATCGAAAAGTGGTTCACGTATCTCGATCTTGAACGCGGAACAAGTCCGGCCACACGCGAAGCCTACGCACGTGACATGCGCCAGTTTTTGCAATTTCTTGTGGGCAAACTGGGACACCCACCAACACTCACTGATCTTGGCAAACTCGATACGCGAACATTTCGCACCTTTATGGCGCGCCGCCGCCAACAAGGCAGTGTCAGCCGTTCATTGGCGCGAACCATGTCGGCATTGCGGGCCTTTTACCGTTGGCTCGATGCGCGCGAAATTTTGACCAATACATCAATTCAACGTGTCGCCTTGCCAAAGGTGCCACACTCGGTCCCCAAACCATTGACCGTTGATAAAGCGACCGAAGTTGCCAGAAATACGCCAACTGCGGATCTAGACTGGGTTTCCAATCGCGACTGCGCTGTCTTACTTCTACTTTATGGATCGGGTTTGCGTATTTCAGAAGCGCTAGGCCTTACGGTAAAGGACGCGCCAATCGCTCGTCGTGATGTCCTGCGCATTATCGGTAAGGGAGACAAAGAGCGGTTGGTTCCGGTTCTCCCAATCACGCAAAAAGCAGTTGAACAATATTTGGCAAGTTGTCCCTATCCACTTGAACCCGACGAACAATTATTTGTCGGTGTCAAAGGCGGGCCGCTTTCACCCCGCATCATACAGCTCGCAATGCAGCGTATGCGCGTTTCACTTGGCCTTCCTGACACTGCGACACCGCATGCTCTTCGTCACTCATTTGCAACGCACTTGTTGTCAGCGGGTGGAGACCTGCGCCAAATCCAAGAACTTCTTGGACATGCGTCCCTGTCAACGACGCAAGCTTACACCGAAGTGGACCGCGACCGCTTATTGGAAGTTTACGACGCAGCCCACCCACGTCGTTAAAAATTCGTAAAACTAAAACTGAACATAAGGCTGGCGCTCAATCGATCGCACCCGATAAACCCGGGATTGATTCACGATTTCGCTGATAGACGCTCAATCGATCGCACCCGATAGAAACAATTGTATTCATACTTTTTACGCCAAGTTCATCGGAATGAGATGACGAGGCCAATAGCATCGGGCATTCTCCTATCAATTGTAATTAACGGGACGAAACCGTGAGCGTTTTGCGTTGTATTTGCCGACTTATCTGCCGAGCCACACTCTTGTTGTGTTCATTGGCTCTGACGGTGGCTGCGCACGCCAAAACAGATGAGGCTTGCCGCGGCAAAGACCTGCTGGCTGAATTAAAGATCAATTCGCCTCAATCACACGCCGCGATTATGGCTGCAGCCGACAAAATACCGAACGGCGAGGCCATCCTATGGAAAGTCGAAAGGGATGGCCTTCCCACCTCATACCTGTTTGGCACTGTGCATCTGACGGATCCACGTGCGCAGCAATTCTCTGATCAAATGCTCGGAGCTTTGGCAATGAGCAAATACCTAGCTCTCGAGGTCGCAGACTTAACGCCAGAAAAAACATCTCAAGCCATCGCCGCATCTGCAAAATCAGTTTTGTTTACCGACGGCAAACGCCTCGACAAGTTGCTGGATTCAAAAGAATACGCCTTTGTTGCACAAACGCTTAAAAAATCGGGCATGCCAACCGGGCTTGCCCCGCTGTTTAAGCCTTGGATCGTGACAATGATCATGTCCGTTCCAGATTGTGAACGAAAAAAAGTTGCAAAGGGCGAGCTTGTCGTCGACATGCGTCTTGGGCAGGAGGCACGCCGATTGGGGATTGAAGTTGTAGGCCTTGAAACCATTGAATCACAGTTGTCGGCAATGGCTGCTGTTCCGCTTCAAGATCAACTGCAAATCCTGCGCGCAAGCTTAAAATATATGAAACAAACAAACGATCTATCAGAAACTGTACTACAGCTATATCTTGCACGTCGCATCTCCGCGACGTTACCATTTCAGGCGGCATTGGCCCGACGCGTCGGCATAAACCCTGATGTCTACAAAAGCTTCACACGCGAGTTGCTTACCAAGCGCAATCTAAGAATGCGCAATAAGATTATTTCGATGCTGGAAAAAAACAGCACATTCGTTGCTGTTGGCGCCCTGCATTTGCCCGGCGACACAGGCCTCGTCAACATACTCCGCCAAGCAGGCTTCAAACTCACGGCGATGGAATAAAGCCACCTGTCGGAGCCGACCTGTCGCCACCATCAATAAAAAAACTGCAAATTGCATCGGCATGGATCAACTGCAAAAGTCGTCTCGTCGATGCGCGCTGTTGTTGTTATGCATTGAGCATGGTGTGGCGACGACGAAGCGCCAACTCAATATCAGAAGACCGCGACGATTGCCTACATATGTATGGCACGCTTATCGACAGCCAATCCTGCTTCTTTTACAGCCTCCGACAATGTTGGGTGGGCATGGCATGTGCGTGCAAGATCTTCAGCAGATCCGCCAAACTCCATGATGACAACAGCTTCGGCAATTAATTCGCCCGCCTGCGGTCCGATCATGTGGACGCCAAGAATTCGATCTGTCGTGGCATCAGCGAGAACCTTCACGAAACCTTCGGTGGTTCGGTTCACCTTTGCGCGACCATTGGCAAGGAAGGGAAACTTTCCGACATTGTAACTGATGCCGACTTCTTTCAGTTCTTCTTCCGATTTACCAACCGAGGCGACTTCCGGGTAGGTATAGATGACACCCGGGACGGTTTCGTAGTTTACGTGACCAGCTTTACCAACCAACAGTTCAGCAACCGCAACGCCATCCTCTTCTGCTTTATGCGCCAGCATTGGACCTGCAATCACATCTCCAATGGCATAAATGCCATCGATATTGGTCTTAAAGTTTTCATCGACAATCACTCGGTGACGCTTATCAAGTTCGACGCCAACCGCCTCCAAACCAAGGCCTTGGGTATAAGGCGTCCGGCCAATGGCCACGAGCACGACATCAGCTTCAATTATCTCTGCCGCCCCACCAGCCGACGGCTCCACTGAAACACTACAGCCCTGTGCACTCTTTGTAAGTGCCGTAACTTTTTGACCAAGGTGGAATTTGAAACCTTGTTTTTGCAGAATTTTCTGAAAGCTCTTTGCGATCTCGTCGTCCATACCAGGAAGAATACGGTCCAAGAATTCGACAACTTCAACCTCTGCGCCAAGGCGGCGCCAAACTGAGCCGAGCTCCAAGCCGATCACACCAGCACCAACAACAAGCAACTTTTTTGGAACACTTGGAAGGTCAAGCGCTCCGGTCGAGGAGACAACTTGGTTTTCGTCAATCTCTACCCCTGGAAGACGGGCAACATCGGAACCGGTTGCAATCACAATTGACTTGGCCTCCAACGATTGCGTTTCCCCATCCTCGTTAGTGACCAAAACTTTACCCGGCGCCGTAATAGAACCCGTACCGTGATAAGCGGTGATCTTGTTTTTCTTTAGTAGAAACGCGACACCATCAACGTTGCCCTTTATCCCTTGCGCTTTGTAACCATGCATCTTTTCCAGATCGAGTTCCGGCGACACATTGATGCCCATACCCGCAAAACCATGTTCCGCTTCCGCGTAAAGCTCAGAGGCATGAAGCAGGGCTTTGGAAGGAATGCACCCGACATTCAAGCAGGTACCGCCATGTTCTTTGCGCTTCTCGACAACGCCAACCTTGAGGCCAAGCTGTGCTGCTCGAATTGCGCAAACGTATCCACCCGGACCGGTACCAATGACAACAAGATCGTAAGAACCTGCCATATTAAACTTTACCTTTTCGCTGAATTCGCTTGATGAAATTACAATTCGAGAATGAACCGTTGTGGGTCTTCAAGACATTCCTTCACACGCACCAAGAATGTAACGGCCTCTTTACCGTCAACGATACGATGATCGTAACTCAGTGCCAGGTACATCATTGGGCGTACAACGACCTCACCATTGACGGCAACTGGGCGTTCTTCAATCCGGTGCATTCCCAAAATCCCCGATTGCGGCGCATTGAGAATTGGTGTCGACAACATCGAGCCATAAACACCGCCGTTGGAAATCGTGAAGGTGCCACCTTGCATCTCTTCAATGCCCAGCTTGCCGTCGCGGGCTTTCTTGCCGAACTCAGCAATCGAACCTTCGATTTCAGCAATCGACATTTGATCCGCGTCACGCACAACCGGAACGACAAGCCCTTTCGGCGTGCCAACGGCAACTCCGACGTGATAATAATTTTTATAGATCAGGTCGCTGCCATCAATCTCAGCATTAACTGCCGGCACTTCTTTCAACGCTTGCAGGCAAGCCTTAACGAAAAAGCCCATAAAACCAAGCTTGATGCCGTGACGTTTTTCAAAAAGGTCTTTGTATTGCTTACGCATGCCCATCACGGCGCTCATGTCGACATCGTTGAATGTCGTCAAGATCGCTGCAGTATTTTGAGCATCCTTCAAACGTTGCGCAACTGTCTGACGCAACCGCGTCATACGCACACGCTCTTCGCGGTCTGAATCGTCAGGGATCGACGGCACGCGCATATGAGTCGTAACGGGGACCTGTGCTGGCACATAATCAAGATCTGTCCCACCAGCTTGTGCCCGTGGTTCTGAGTTCGATGCAACCATCACATCATGTTTGAGAACCTGCCCCCGCTTGCCACTTCCAGCGACACCAGCAAGATCTACATTACCTTCCGCCGCAGCACGACGTGCTGCTGGTGACGGCGGCATATCCGTACCACTGGCGGCAGTGGCAGCCGTTGCAGCGGCTACGGCCGGTTCCGGCTTTATGTCTTGTTGTTGATTGGAGGCAGCATTCGGTGTCGGTTCTGAAGTTTTTTCTGGCTGCTGAGACGCTGTTGCACCCTCATTCAGTGAAGCAATGACAGCGCCAACTTCGACCGTGTCGCCCTCTTGCGCTGATAGCGGACCCAACACACCGGCTGTTGGTGCAGGAACCTCGATCGTCACTTTGTCTGTTTCAAGCTCACACAGCGCTTCATCTTCTGTGACACTCTCACCAGGTTTCTTGAACCACTGGCCGATGGTCGCTTCTGTTACCGACTCGCCAAGAGTAGGTACGCGAATTTCAATTGCCATTGTTGCTGGCCTCTTTGTTTTGCAGATTTGTCAGTTTGGCACTGATAAATCTTCTTCGAATAGATCAAATGTGGACATGTGATTTCATCTCGGGCTTTGCGCTATCACGTACCCAGAGCTTCCATCACCAATGTTTTTTGTTCGTTGGCATGTTTGCTTGCAAGTCCGGTTGCCGTTGCAGCAGAAGAAGGCCGCCCAGCATAAATCGGGCGACTCGTATGAGCACCCAAGTGCGACAGCACCCATTCAATATTTGGTTCAACAAACATCCATGCGCCTTGGTTCTTTGGTTCTTCTTGGCACCAGACAAATGACTGGGCATTCTCGAAACGACCAATTTCTTGAATCAACGTTCTGGCTGGGAATGGGTAGAGCTGCTCAACGCGCAAGATGTAGATGTCATCGTGCCCGCCATTGTTGCGAGCATCCAGCAGGTCATAATAAATTTTACCAGAACACAACACGACGCGTTTGATTTGGTTATCCGGTTTCAAACGAAACTCCGGTGATTTCCCGACTCTATTGTTCGGATCACAATCATCCCACAAAACTCTATGGAAGGTCGTGTCTAGCGCTAACTCGGAAAGCTCTGAGACGACCCTCTTATGGCGTAACAAAGATTTCGGTGTCATGAGGATCAGCGGCTTGCGGAATTTACGATGCAGCTGGCGTCGCAAAATATGGAAATAGTTGGCCGGCGTCGTGCAGTTGGCAACCTGCCAGTTGTCTTCAGCGGAAAGTTGTAGGAACCGCTCAAGGCGTGCCGAAGAATGCTCCGGGCCCTGCCCCTCATAACCATGTGGCAAGAGACAAACCAGCCCAGACATACGAAGCCACTTGCGCTCACCTGACGACAAAAACTGGTCAAAGATGACCTGCGCACCGTTGGCAAAATCGCCAAATTGGGCTTCCCACATCGTCAAGGCGTTCGGCTCGGCTAACGAGTAGCCATACTCGAAACCAAGTACCGCTTCTTCAGATAACATCGAATTGATAACCTCAAAGCGACCCTGATCAGGTGAGATATGGCGCAACGGCGTGTAGCGGCGCTCTGTTTCTTGATCGATCAAAACAGAATGGCGCTGCGAGAAGGTTCCTCGTTCGCAGTCTTGCCCAGATAGCCGAACTGGAAATCCTTCATGGACCAATGTGCCGAACGCCAAGTGCTCGGCCATAGCCCAGTCCAACGCAATCTCGCCATCAACCATTTTGCGACGCCGGTCGATGAGACGATTAACAGTCTTATGCGCATTGAAACTTGTTGGCACCGACGTCATGTGCCGACCGATAACCCGTAACGTTTCAGCTGCGACGCCAGTTTGTCCACGACGCGCTTCGTCCTCGACAAAACCAATCGACGACCAACGCCCATCCAACCAATCTGCCTTATTGGGTTTGAACGTATCTGAATTCTCAAACTCGCTGTTGAGATGGGCCCGGAAAGACGTCTGCATCGCCTCAAATTCAGTTTGAGTGATGATGCCTTCATCGATCAAACGCTGGGAATATATTGTAACGGCTTTTGGATGCTTTTTAATCCGCTTATACATTCGCGGTTGCGTGAACAGCGGTTCATCGCTCTCATTATGACCGAAGCGACGATAGCAAAACATATCGATGACAACCGGCTTTTGGAATCTTTGCCGGAACTCTGTTGCGATCTTAGAAACGTGAACCACGGCTTCGGGATCATCTCCGTTAACGTGGAAAATTGGTGCTTCAATCATCCGAGCCACATCAGAACAATATGGTGACGAACGCGAGTGGCGCGGATTCGTCGTGAAACCGATTTGGTTATTGATCACAAAGTGGATCGATCCACCCGTGCGATGGCCTTTCAGGCCTGACAAGCCGAAACACTCGGCAACAACGCCCTGACCGGCAAACGCCGCATCACCGTGTATTAACAACGGCAACACGGGTGTGCGTTCCGTCGGACTGCACCCATGTTGGTCTTGTTTGGCGCGCACTTTACCCAACACAACAGGATCAACAATTTCCAAATGCGATGGATTGGCTGTCAACGATAGGTGTACATTGTTACCATCGAATGACCGGTCAGAAGATGCGCCGAGGTGATACTTGACGTCTCCAGATCCCTCGACATCGTCTGGCTTGAACGAGCCGCCTTTAAATTCATTAAAGACTGCACGATGTGGTTTCCCCATAACATTGCATAGAACGTTAAGGCGGCCGCGGTGCGCCATGCCGATAACGATTTCTTTGACACCCAGCTGACCACCGCGCTTGATGATCTGTTCCAACGCCGGGGCCGTGGCTTCGGCTCCATCCAATCCAAAGCGTTTCGTTCCGGTATACTTCTTATCGCAGAAGCTCTCGAACATTTCCGCTTCAATCAACTTGTTGAGGATCGCTTTTTTGCCCTCGACCGTGAAGCTTGGAACTTTGTCCGGACCTTCAATGCGTTCTTGGATCCAAGATTTTTCTGCTGGCGTTGAAATATGCATGAACTGCACACCGATCCGCTGGCAATAAGTCTGTCGCAGAATTTGCACGATTTCGCGAATTGTTGCCGTCTGCAAACCAAGAACATTATCGATAAAAATTGGACGGTCCCAATCAGCTTCAACAAAACCGTAGGTTTCGGGGCGCAGCTCGCGATGCACTTTTCGGTCGGCCAATTGTAGCGGATCAAGGTCGGCAGCCAAGTGGCCCATCACGCGATATGAACGGATGAGCATCAATGCGCGAACAGAATCCTGCGTTGCCCGCAACGACGACACAGGGCTCAAGTCAAAACCACCCATTGCAGCATTTGCTTGGATTTTTGAACGTAGGGCCTGCTCGGTTTGCTCATAGTCACCCGTGAGTGCTGCCGTCAGTTCGCCATTTTCCTGGATCTCTTCTAACGGTGTCGCCCATGTTGCATTCAGCGGTGCATCAATGGGAGCGGTGTCGTCATCGCGAAGGCTTTCAAAGAAATGACGCCACTCGTCAGTGACCGAGCCCGGGTTCGCCGCGTATTGCGCCTGCATTTCTTCTATATAAGCCGCATTCGCACCTTGGAGAAAGGATGTCTGCAGGAACGACTTGTTGAGCGCATCACGGGTCATGCAGAACCTCTAAAGTTTGAGCCAGACTGACAAATTGCACCGTCAGGTGGGCGAAGTGTCTATGAAAAAGCGATGCCACATATTGCACCTCTCTCCCAATCAAATAGTCGCTATGAGCTAGCCTTTTAAGACCCTAAGTAAAGTTGTTCCCAAAGAAGCCGGGCTATCTGCGATAGAAATACCCGCGGCTTGCATTGCTTCGATTTTGTCCTCTGCGCCGCCTTTTCCGCCAGCGATAATTGCGCCGGCGTGGCCCATGCGACGGCCTGGAGGCGCTGTTACACCGGCGATAAAGCCTGCCATTGGCTTTTTGCGGCCCTTTTTGGCTTGCGCGGTGATGTATTCAGCCGCTTCTTCTTCAGCCGAACCACCGATCTCCCCAATCATAATAATTGAGTGAGTCTCATCATCATCAAGGAACAAATCGAGCATATCGATGAATTCGGTCCCTTTGACAGGGTCGCCGCCAATACCAACAGCCGTGGTCTGGCCAAGACCAGCATCCGTCGTCTGTTTCACGGCTTCGTAAGTCAACGTGCCAGAGCGCGAAACAATGCCGACATTGCCTTTTAGAAATATATTTCCAGGCATAATACCGATCTTGCATTCATTTGGTGTGAGCACGCCGGGGCAATTTGGACCGATCAAACGCGATTTCGAACCCGATAGCGAGCGCTTGACCTTGACCATATCCATCACTGGCACACCCTCAGTGATACAGATGATCAATTCAACCTTAGCTTCGATGGCTTCCAAAATAGCATCCGCAGCAAAGGGTGGCGGAACATAAACAGCACTTGCCGTCGCACCGGTTGCTCTTACGGCTTCATCGACTGTGTTGAACAACGGCACATCAGCAAGTTCTGGATCTGGATGAGCTTGCCCCCCTTTACCAGGTGTGACGCCACCGACGCAGGCGGTCCCATAGGCCTTGCCTTGTTTCGTGTGAAACGTACCTTGCGAGCCGGTCAAGCCCTGGCAAATAACCTTCGTATTCTTATCAACGAGAATAGCCATGTTCTTTTTCGCGTCCTATCCAAGATTTATTGCTTTGCTGCAGCGGTTGCAGCAAGCGCCACACCTGTCAGCCCCGTTTGTTTTGTGGCGATACTCGATGCAGCAAAATAGCCGTTCTTGATCATCACGTAGCCTGGAAATTTTTTTGGTAGCTTCCACCGTTCACCAAACACACCACCGTGGTTGCGAGATTGCGTTGGTGGTGTGCCAATCCAACTTGCCATTGCTTGAGTCTCAACGCGTTCCGTCGCGGAAAAGTCGTAGACGTAGCAACCGTTAAAATTGCGTCCCTGTATTTCGACACCGGTTAATACAGCAAAGAAAGTTCCAGCTTTCGTCTTCATACCCAACGGGCGCAGCCTTTTGGGCTTAACTTTCGACGACTGCGACATCGCCAGGACCTGTTTCAATTGCGGATCGACATCTGGTGTTACAGGTTGCCACCCTTGCGAGCGGGCGGTTTTAAACAAGTTTTCTGTGTTGGTCAGGTCAGGTGTGCACAAGGCTTTGAATGCAGCCATAACCCCGCCGCCAACGTCGGCTTTCGCACTCGCAATACCCAGCGCGAAGGTCATCATCACTGCCCCAATGTAGGAGACCTGTTTCACCTTAAGCATTAAGCTGCTGCTGCCTTTACTTCGCTTGTTATTTTTTCGGCTGCATCGGCAAGGTCATCGGCAGGGACAATCTTCAATCCACTTTCAGACAGAATTTTCTTGCCAAGTTCCACATTCGTGCCTTCCAGCCGCACGACCAACGGTACCGTAATGTCCATTTCTTTGGCCGCAGCGATTACGCCTTCTGCGATTATGTCACAACGCATGATGCCGCCAAAAATATTGACCAGAATGCCCTTCACGTTATCGTCGGACAAAATGATCTTAAAGGCCTCTTGGACTTTTTCTTTCGACGCCCCGCCACCGACGTCAAGAAAATTGGCAGGCTCGGCGCCGTAAAGCTTGATGATATCCATTGTCGCCATCGCCAAACCAGCACCGTTCACCATGCAACCAATCGTGCCGTCGAGCTTAATGTAGGACAAATCGTATTTGGAGGCTTCGATTTCAGCAGGGTCTTCCTCGCCGAGATCACGATACTCCATGATCTCGGGGTGGCGATAAAGGGCATTGGAATCGAAGTCCATCTTGCCATCAAGACAAATGAGATCCCCAGCCTCGGTCACAACCAACGGGTTGATTTCGAGCATGCTCATGTCTTTCTCGCAAACCATCTTGTAAAGCTGGCCCACCATCTTGGCGCATTGCTTGACCTGGTCACCCTTGAGACCCAACGCAAACGCAATCCGCCGACCATGGTGGCCTTGAAAACCCGTTGCAGGGTCAACCGTCAAAGTCATGATCTTTTCTGGTGTGCTGTGCGCCACTTCTTCAATATTCATGCCGCCTTCTTGGCTCACGATAAAGGCAACCCGGGATGTTTCACGATCAACGAGGGCCGAAAGATAAAGCTCATTGGCAATCGCTGAACCGTTCTCAACATAGAGCCGCTTCACTTCTCGACCAGCAGGGCCCGTCTGAACAGTCACAAGTGTGTTGCCAAGCATCTGAGTTGCAAATTCTCGCACCTCATCGATCGACTTTGCGAGACGGACACCACCTTTGTCGCCTGCTTCAGGTTCCTTGAACGTTCCCTTACCGCGACCTCCGGCATGAATTTGCGATTTAACAACCCAAACCGGTCCCGGCAATTTCGTTGCTGCCTCAACAGCCTCATCGACCGTAAAAGCTGCATGACCATCCGGCGTTGCGACACCATAAAGACGGTAGAGTTCTTTCGCTTGGTATTCGTGAATGTTCATCAGACAGCACCCGCCCAAGTTATCGTAAAATTACAATTCAAAGTTTGAAGGCGCCGATCGTAAACGGCGCCTTCGTTTAAAGTTATTCAGCTTGCGAGTTCCGGCACCAAGCTTTTGCAGCTGTCGACCAATTCCTTCACCGCACTGACTGAACTGTCAAACATGGCCTTTTCTGAAGCATCGAATTCAATTTCAACGACCCTCTCACAGCCATTACCTCCAATCACGATTGGTACGCCGACGTACATGTCTTTCACACCATATTCGCCGGTCAAGTATGCAGCAGCCGGTAATACACGGCGTTTGTCTTTAAGATACGCTTCTGCCATCTCGATCGCTGAAGCGGCAGGTGCATAATATGCAGAGCCAGTTTTCAACAGCCCAACAATCTCACCGCCACCCTTGCGCGTGCGATCGACAATCGCATCGAGCTTGTCTTGAGTGATCCAGCCCATCTTAATGAGGTCAGGAAGTGGAATGCCTGCAACGGAAGAATAACGAACCAACGGCACCATTGTATCGCCATGGCCACCAGCAACAGATGCGGTCACGTCCTCAACCGAGACATTCATCTCTTCGGCAAGAAACAGTTTAAAGCGGGCTGAATCTAAAACACCAGCCATGCCAACAACCTTATTTGCCGGCAGACCTGAGAATTTCTGAAGTGCCCAAACCATGGCATCAAGTGGATTCGTGATGACAATAACGAAAGCGTTTGGAGCGTGCTTGGCAATACCTTCACCAACAGCCTTCATGACTTTGAGGTTGGTTCCAACCAAGTCGTCACGGCTCATGCCAGGCTTACGAGGAATACCAGCTGTTACAATGCAAACGTCCGCGCCAGCAATTTCCGCGTAATCTTGAGTCCCGCGCAGAGCGCAGTTAAACCCCTCCGCTGCACCCGACTGGGCAATATCGAGAGATTTGCCTTCTGGCATCCCCTCCGCAATATCGAACAATACAACGTCGCCAAGCTCTTTCAGTCCAACCAAGTGAGCGAGTGTACCGCCGATCATACCAGCGCCGATTAACGCAATTTTGTTGCGCGCCATGCGGAAGGCCTCCTTATTTTATCTTCATGGGATCAATGCGATCTGTGAATTCAGTGATCATTTGAATTTGTGACAAGGTCGGGCAAAGAGCAGTTTCATTTGCCCTATGCCTACCTGGCCACGGTTAAAGGCCTCGTTAGCCTGAAACACCCTAAGTTTCAAGGCGACCCAGATTTACCACGAAAGACGCAGGCACATTCTCACGATGCGCTATAATTCAGTGGTAACACCACGTTCAGCTCGTTTTGCACGCGCATCTAAATAGGCCTCGCTGCGCATCTCAGTTAATCGGGACGCCGTACGCAGGAATAAATCAGCACCATCGCCGTGATCGTAGAGTTCATCCGGTTCACCCTCAGCTGACACGATCAGACATACGCCAGCATCATAAAGTGTATCGACGAGATTAATGAACCGCCTGGCTTCGTTGCGTTTTTCGGGATTGAGCAGCGGTATATGGTCGATCAAGACGGTGTGAAAGGCCTGGGCGACCTGCAAATAATCCAACGTCCCAAGAGGTTTTTCACACAGATCAGCGAACGAAAACCGCGCCACCCCTTTCAAGGCCTGCGGTACATCGACAAGACGCCCTTTGACTTCCAGCTTGGCGGCTGGGCCGTTGCTTTGACCCGTTAATCTCAACCAATGTTGGTCGAGAATTTCTTCTGCTCTGGCATCTGCCGGTGTGACATAGAGTTCTTGGCCAGCCAGTTTGTCACGTCGATAGTCCTTTGCCGAAGCCAATTCAAAGACATCCATATTGTCTTTCAAGTGCTCAATGAACGGCAGAAACAGTTGTCGATTGAGCCCGTGGCGATAAAGGTCATCGGGTGCAGAATTCGAGGTTGCAACCACCACCACGCCAAATTCAAACAGGGCCGCGAACAGTCTGCTAAGCACCATGGCATCTGAAATGTCGGTGACATGAAATTCATCAAAGCACAACAGTTGAGCTTCTTTGGCGATCGCTGCTGCAACTGTTGGGATCGGGTCCCCCTCCACTGTTTCGCGAGCTTCACCAATGCGATCGTGCGTTTCTGCCATAAACTGGTGAAAGTGAAGCCGTCGCTTGGGTTGAAAAGGCGTAACCTCATAAAAGAGGTCCATCAGCATCGTTTTTCCGCGACCGACACCACCGTGAAGATAGAGGCCTCGGACAGGAGCGGGGGTTGGTTTTGCAAAAAGCCTCCAAAATGTTGGCTTAGACGTCGTGCACTGAAGCAACGACCGACCAACCTCATCAAGATGGAGTGCTGCCAGCTGCTGAACGGCATCAGGTTCTATTTCACCCGACCGAACAAGAGCACCATACCGGTCACAAACCGCCTGTCTCTTCGTCACAATCGTCCCATCCTTTTCAACCGCGCTTTGCTTAAAAAGCATGCCAGTCGTGAAAGCCTCTTAACCCGATAAATTCAGTCATTGGCTTTCCAATCACTGACGACCTCATCACAAACAGCATGATCTCTCAGCCTTGCGTTTTAATGCCCATGCGGCGAGAAGCCAGCGCCTGAACGTCTTCCAAAAAAAGAGCTCGACACCATCTGAAGCTATTGTGCAATGCAGCACTTGAGACCCTTAGCGCAAATTAGGTCTGGAGTGAAACACAACGCAGCCTGGCAAATTGGCCATTTCCTCGACGCAACGCGTTGGTTCGCCGGAAAACAACACCAAGCCGCCATGAAGAGGAAGTCGTTTGCGATGGAAGAACAGCATTTTGAATCCGGCAAAACCCGCAAACTTCGATCAAACGAAACAGCGGAATTTCGCGATCATCTTCTCCGATTAGATAAAGAAGGACGCCGTTTGCGTTTTGCGCATGCGGTTTTTGATGAATTTATCGAAAACTACGCAGACGAAATGACCGGAATTGGAAGCATTATATATGGCTATTTCACCGAAACCAGAGTCCATGCCAGCGCAGAACTAAAAAAACTCGACGAAACATGGGGTCATGATGCCGAAACAGCATTTTCTGTCGAAACCAGCATCCAGGACCATGGTATCGGCACAGAATTGATGGGATGAGTGATTTCTGCCGCACGAAATCGTGGTGTCAGCAAAATATATATGTGTTGTTTGGCAGAAAATGCCCGAATGCAGGCTATTACCCGCAAACATGAAGCCGAATTACCCTTCGAACACGGCGACGTCGTCGAAGAAATCATTCTGAGCGGTCCAAATTACTTCTCGATCCTTTCCGAGGCTATCGACGACAGGACCAAGTTATATGTTGGCCGTGTTCAACCTACAAAAGCGCCTGATGAAGGTTGCGTAAGTTGGCATTGCAATGGCGAAATACAGTTTTCCCCGGCTGCAAAATTCAAAAAAACTCAATAAATTAGCCAATATTTGCTATACCCCCCAACCTGGGCAAAGAAACGCGATCAATTCGCCCGAGATCGGTTGCGATGCGTTGCCAAAATACTTTTCACCACCCACAAACCCAATCACAGAGACAATATTGGCAAAATCGGAGTCGCAATCAGCGTTTTTGTCGAAAATTGGCGCGAGAAAATACCACCAACGCCAAATTAGCAGTCTTCAGCCATCAATTTATACGAAATCCATTTTTGTTATTTTCAAATTCGCGGCTGTTTCACGTTTTTCAAATAAGAAATTTGAATATCTTTTTCTGTTCCGTTTTTTATTTTTTAAGTTTCGTTTTTAAAAATTTTCATTTTAAAAAACTTCATCTGTTTCTATTTTTTATTTTCAAAAAAACTTTTTGAGAGTCCAAATTCGAAAAATTGAGGACTTAAAGCAACACTTTTACCCCTTTGCAGAACTTTTTCACCCCCGAAGTGCATTTCTTTGTCAACAAATTCCTCGAACTTGCACATATTTTTTTTGTTCAAACTGATTCGAACTAATTTCTTTAGAGAGAGAGAGAGAAAAAACTATGGCACGAGCAACTAAGAAGAAAGCAGCCAAGAAAAAGGCACCTGCTAAAAAGAGAAAAGTTGTAGCTAAGAAAAAAGCTACCGCACGTAAGACCGTTCGCAAGGCAGCAGCTAAACGCAAACCAGCAGCTAAGAAAAAAGCCGTTCGTAAGGTCGCAAAGAAGAAGGTTGTACGTAAAGCTGCTAAGAAAACAGCTAAGCGTAAACCAGCAGCCAAGCGCAAAGCCGCTAAGAAGCCAGCAGCTAAGCGTAAAACAGCGGCTAAGAAGAAAAAAGCCGTTCGTAAGGTTGCAAAGAAAAAGGTTGTACGTAAAGCCGCTAAGAAAACAGCTAAGCGTAAACCAGCAGCTAAGCGCAAGGCCGCTAAGAAGCCAGCAGCACGTCGTAAGACTGCAGCTCGCAAGCCAGCGCGCAAGACGGCCGCTAAGCGGAAGGCTCCGGCCCGCCGTAGACGGGCTGCATAATCTCAGTTTGTGCCATAGCACGTCCTCAGTGGGGCACTGGGGACGTTGCTGGCACTCAACTTTGAGTATTGCCGTCACTATCACTATGAATAAGGCCGATGGCAGCGAAATGCGCCATCGGTCTTCTTATTTCTAACGCCGATTTCCAATCTATCTTCTAATTTCGCTTTAAATTAAGCGCCAAACCTGAATACGAAATAGAAAGTTTTTTAAATCGCTTTTGAGTTGCCTATTCAAACATGCACCAAAATCAATAAATCGTGCCGAATTTTTATTTCGCAGAATTGACTTTTATTTTTTTGCATTGCACGCGAAAACCACCCGTACACCGCATAAAAATACAATTCTGCATTCGACAGGGCTAAAATTGGATGAATTGGATCTGATATCAAAATGGATTTATGGCGATATTCGAGCCATCGCTATAAATCCTACGATCAGACAAATGGCTGCAATGAAATAACTTTTGCGCTTTTGCTCGAGGCCAAAGCGCAAAAAACAGCGAATGATCAATTTTGATGGCAAGCGGCGCCAGATAAGGTCTTACGGTGCCAAAAAATAGCTTGGCCCTGCGAAAGCCTTGCGATTATCGATCTTTCCAACCGGCGACGTTTCGCATCGCGTGCCACCGCCACGGCATAACCGCCCCAGACACGGGTACACAGGCACGGGACAACGAACAAAACTTGCCCCGTCGACCAAAGCTCCACCTTGCCAGCCATGAGAAAAGCACTCAGACGCGCCGCTCAACCATCAGCTTTTTCAGCTCCGCAATCGCTTTGGCTGGATTAAGCCCCTTTGGACAGGCCTTGGAACAATTCAAGATCGTATGGCAGCGGTAAAGCCGGAACGGGTCTTCTAAATCATCAAGACGCTCGCCCGTGGCCTCGTCGCGGCTGTCGCTCACCCAACGGTAGGCCTGCAACAACATCGCCGGTCCAAGGTAGCGATCCGAATTCCACCAATAACTCGGACATGACGTCGAGCAACACGCACACAAGATACATTCGTAAAGCCCGTCCAACTGTTCGCGGTCGTCGCGTGACTGCTTCCATTCTGTTGGCGGGGTTGAAGAATCTGTTTTCAGCCATGGCTCGATCGAGCGGTGCTGCGCGTAAAAGTTCGTCATGTCTGGCACGAGATCTTTCACAACCGCCAAATGGGGCAGCGGATAGATTTTTACGACACCATCGATTTCGTCGAGCGATTTTAAACATGCCAAAGTGTTGGTGCCATCGATGTTCATCGCACATGAACCACAAATTCCTTCGCGGCATGACCGACGGAATGTCAACGTTGGATCGATCTCGTTCTTAATCTTGTTGATTGCGTCCAAAACCATCGGACCGCAATCATCCTGATTGATCCAATAGGTATCAGTGCGTGGGTTCGCACCGTCGTCGGGATTCCAGCGATAAACCTGAATTTCCTTCCAACGCCCATCACCTTCCGGTCGATTCCAGATCTTGCCGGCATTAATCGTTGAATTCTTTGGAAGTGTCAGTTGGACCATTTTCAATCGTCTCGCTGTTTGCCGTTCTATTATTCCATCATGTGGGCTTGTAGCTTTCGAATTAACTCCGTCAGCTCCAGCGCCACTTCTTCGCCGATCTTCACGGCCTCACCCAAGGTCGCGCGGTCTTGAATGACCCGGTTCAATCGATCTTGCGCTTCGCCAAACGCAAAAAAAACCTCTTCCGGTGCTGTGATCGAGCCGTCTTCAATACCGCCCATCACATCAAATACATTCTGCGTCGTCTGGACCAACAACGATGCCATGTCATTCATCACCTGCTGGTAAGCTCGTATTTCTTCCGCCGCCAGCCTTGGCCCATGTACCCCAAACTTCAGCGGTGAGGCCGCAGATCCCCTCGCGCCACCAAATACATCGGGATAACGAAGAAACCGTCTAAAGACCTCATGTAATCCCAAGCAATTGTTTTCCAGGTCCCGCAATGCTCGTCCTGCCTTGCGACGTGACCGCGTCCGGCTAACATCTTCGCTTCCAGACCCCCAATTCACAGACGCCACCGATGAAATCGCGCCCAGGCCAGCAATTGCAGGCAACACCGCCGAAAACGGATCAGGTGCACAGCGCTTGGCCGTAGGGTCCGCCGCACGGACAGCTGCAGGTTTCGGCGCCCGATCGGCTGATCTGAAAAACTTCCTGGCCAAGATACTCCTACCTTATAACCATCGACCTAATTGGACCCAAATTTTCTGGAGCAATAAGTTGATCTAATACACCCGCGCTTTCGGTTCGATATACGAAACTTCGTTTGTCATCGTGTAGGTATGCACTGGGCGATAATCCAACGATACTTTCTTGGCATCATAGTCTGCCCAAGCCAGCGTGTGCTTCATCCAATTCTCGTCATCACGGTCCTTGAAATCTTCACGCGCATGAGCCCCCCGGCTCTCTTTACGGTTCTCGGCACCTCCAACTGTCACGGCCGCTTGACCAATCAAATTGTCATACTCGAGTGTCTCGATTAAGTCCGAGTTCCAAACAAGTGAGCGATCTGAAACTTTGATGTTTCCAGACTGCTGCCAGATATCGGAAATTTTCTCGACACCTTCTTTCAGAACTTCTCCATCGCGAAACACTGCACAGTTTGTTTGCATCACACGCTGCATATCCAGACGCAGCTCAGCCGTTGAATTGTCACCGTCAGCAAAACGGAACTTATCAAGCCGCGCCAACGCCAAGTCAGCCGAGTCGTCGGGCAACGGGGCATGAGACGCGCTTTGATCAATGGTCTCAGCACATCTCAAACCTGCGGCACGTCCAAACACAACCAGATCAATTAGCGAATTGGAGCCCAGACGGTTGGCGCCATGAACGGACACACAGGCTGCTTCACCAATTGCCATTAGGCCGGGCACAACATGGTCTGGGTTGCCGTCTTTGAGCGTGAGTACTTCGCCGTGATAGTTTGTCGGAATACCACCCATGTTGTAGTGGACCGTTGGCAGAACTGGAATTGGTTTTGATCGCAGGTCTACGCCTGCAAACACAGCGGCATTCTCCGTGATGCCCGGGAGGCGTTCTGCCAAAATGTCAGGATCTAAGTGATCAAGATGCAGATAAATATGATCTTTGTTTGCCCCAACGCCTCGACCTTCGCGGATTTCAATCGTCATCGAACGTGAAACAACATCGCGTGACGCAAGGTCTTTTGCATGCGTTGCATATCGCTCCATAAAGCGTTCGCCTTCAGAGTTTGTGAGGTATCCGCCTTCGCCACGCGCACCTTCTGTGATCAGCACGCCAGCCCCATAGATGCCTGTCGGATGAAACTGTACAAATTCCATGTCTTGCAACGGCAGACCGGCGCGAAGAACCATGGCATTTCCATCGCCGGTGCATGTGTGCGCAGACGTGCAGGAAAAGAACGTGCGTCCATAACCGCCGGTCGCAAGAATGGTCTTCTTGGCTTTGAAACGGTGAATCGAACCGTCCTCAAGACACATCGCGATTATTCCACGGCACGCACCGTCTTGATCCATGATCAGGTCAATTGCGAAGTATTCAACAAAAAACTCAGCTGAGTGACGTAAGCTTTGTCCGTAAAGCGTGTGCAGCATCGCATGGCCGGTACGGTCCGCAGCGGCACAGGTGCGTTGTGCGGGCGGGCCCTCACCAAAATCAGTGGTCATGCCTCCGAAGGGGCGTTGATAAATTTTGCCTTCTTCGGTCCGGCTGAACGGCACACCATAATGTTCGAGTTCATAAACCGCTTCAGGAGCATGTCGGCAGAGGTATTCTATTGAGTCTTGATCACCCAGCCAATCCGAGCCTTTAACGGTATCGTACATGTGCCAACGCCAATTGTCGTCGCCCATATTTCCCAGCGCTGCTGCAACACCGCCTTGGGCTGCAACAGTGTGTGAACGCGTTGGGAAAACTTTTGTCACACATGCCGTTTTTAAGCCCGCTTCTGCAGCTCCCAGTGTCGCGCGTAACCCCGCGCCACCAGCACCAACCACAACCACGTCATAGGTGTGGTCGGTGATCGGATAAGCGCGTCCATTTACACCCGGACCGGCGTGGCCGCTACTCTTACCATTTGCGTTTTTATTTGCCGTCGCAGCCATCGTAGTTAAGCTCCAAAGCTCAATTTTAGAATTGCCAGTACGCTCGCCAAACCAACGGCGATCGCAAAAAATGTGTTCAACATCAGAAGGACAACTTTTACGCCTTCGTTGTTGGCGTAGTCTTCAATGATGGTTTGCATTCCAAGACGCATGTGGATCATGCCGGAGAGGATCAGTCCAAGCAGAGGAAGTGATACCCAAAGCGACGATACGCAAGCGCGCACCGTTGCATAATCAGACCCCACCAAACTTACAACAAGTGCGACGAAAAACAGGCCCAATACCAAATTGGCTACTGCGGTGACACGTTGTTTCCAGAAATGGTCCGTACCTTCTTTGGCTGAGCCAAGATGGCGAGCATTTTTCAAAGGTGTCCGCATGTTCATGCTGAGCTCTCCTTAAAAGAAAATTATGCCGACCCACCAAATGGCGAGCGTTGCAAATGCGGAAAAAATGCCTGTAGCCCAGGCCAGTTTGTCGACCGTTTCAAGATCAAACCCTCGGCCTGTATCCCAGATGAAGTGACGCACGCCGCCAGCCAGGTGGTGCATCAAAGCCCACGTGTAACCAAACAGCACAATCATCCCGACCCAAGACTGGAAGAAGCTGGTGACGGAAGCGAAACTTTCCGGCCCGCTCGCCAATGCAATGAGCCACCATGCCAACAACAACGTCCCGAAATAAAGCGCTGCTCCGGTGATCCTGTGAAGGATCGACATCACCATGTTGATAAGCGGACGGTAAATCTGCAAATGCGGTGAAAGCGGTCGCTGGGCAGCTGTATCCAGCACCTTCTTGGCCTCAGCCATCTAGCTCTCCTCTAGCGTGTGGAGTTATAATTTCCGCCGGACGTTTAGGAAGCCTGTGCGTGCATATTTCGGCCAAGGTTCCATACGCCAATTGATCGCCGCAGATTGAGCACAAATTGACCGATTGTGCAAAGGGTCATCTTTGCAAGAGCCTACTGTGGCCAACTTATTAAGAACGAATATTATGGAAGTTCATCAGTCAAGCGAACTGACAATTGCCCGACCCAGGGCCTGACCACTTTGGAAGGCATGTTCTGCAAGACGACCAGAACACCAATCGCCAGCAATCCCAACATTGTGTTCGCTGGAAAAAATGTAACTTTCGCCTAAAGACTGATCCACCAAACCATGTTTCCAGAGGTGAGCTGCCATATACGTTGGTCTAACTTCAGGAAGATCTAAGACGTGAGAAACTTCGGCCCATAGCTCTTCGGCAATTTCTTCAGGCGGAGCATCTTCTGTTTCGCGACTGTAACCTTGTGAGGCATGAATAACGACCGTTTCACCAGTTCGGCTGGCGCGGCCAGGTTTTGTGTTGTTTCGCGCAACCCACCGGATTACCTCCGACATGTCAGAGTAAACATCCTGTTCGGGTAGAACTGGCACATCTAATTTAACCATCAATGCCCAACACGGCGCCATACGTACGCGAGACAAAGGCTCGGCAAGCTCATCCAATGGACCGAGGAGATATTGCGCTTGTGGTGCAGGAACCGTGATTGCAATCGCAGCGAACGGCCCGGCACTGGTTTCATCATCAAACCATAGATGCCATGAATCATTCATCTTACCGATGGTGTGAACGCTACGATTGGTGTGAATGCGAACACTTTCGGCCAAAGGCCGAACCATCGCCGACATGCCTGGCGTGCCAACAAACCAATTGTTGACCTGGCCTTCCCCTTGCTCGCCAATCATCGCACGTGGCGCCCAAGGCGCGACGTAGCCAGTGCCTGCTAATTCTTGCAAATAATCGCGAAATTGACTGGAACGCGCCGTCACGTATTGCGAACCATGGTCGAAGGTCGTCATACTTGCGCGCACAGTCGCCATCCGACCACCGATGATCCGGTCCTTTTCAAAAACTTCCACGTAAAAGCCCGCGCGACGGAGTACCCGTGCACACGCCAATCCGGTCATTCCTGCACCGATAACTGCGGCTCGCTTGGTCACATTAAGATGCCAGTTTCTCTTTCCACACCGGGCCTTAGAACCTGCAAATTGGCAACCCAATTGGATTGCGCTTCGCCCACAGATCGAATCACCCCTCTCGTTTTAATCTATGAGATAAACTGCAACTACACATCAAGTACTATGCTTTCTGTGTTATGGTGAAATCGCAAAGAAAACACCATAACTAGCTGGCCGCGCTACGTTTAATGTACTTTGATACAAATAACGAACTGGGAATTCGCTCCCGAAGTTGTTACCGCACGACAACAACCCAAGCGTCTAGATCTAGCAACACTCTGGCGTCATACGTGCCATCTTCCTGTTTGTGGGGGAAACCATTGCAACTTTGATCTTTGCAGGCGATCAGGCGTATACGTAGCGCTCCGACATCGGAGCGATCTGGGATTTCAGCCTTTTCCAATATTTCAGACCAAGCATAGATTGTATCTCCTGCAAATAACGGAGACACGTGCCGACCGCCATTAATTGCCGCCAAGTGGAATGCGTTATTTAGGCCATTAAATGACAGCGCCCGTGCCATCGAAATTATCACGCCGCCATAAACAATCCGCTTTCCGAAACGCCCCTGGCTTTCGGTATGATTGTTGAAATGGACTTTGGCTGTGTTTTGGTAAAGACGCGTGGCTATCTGGTGTTCTGCCTCTTCAACAGTCATGCCATCAACGTGATCGATCTTCTCACCAACTTGATAGTCATCCCAGCGATATGGTGCGCCTGCGAGACTGAAATCATACTTTGAATTATCGATCACTGGCACAGCCTTGGCCAAGTCTTCAGGCGCAACACGGTCAATGAGTTCGGGCACGACCGCGTCTGGTGCAGGACTGTTGACATCTTTTTTGCGCACCATAACCCAGCGCACATATTCCAGAACCACGTCGCCCGTTTCGTCACGCCCAGTCGAGCGCACATAGACCGTGCCTGTTTTCCCGTTCGAATTTTCTTTAAGCCCGATCACTTCCGAAACCGACGACAGTGATGCCCCCGGATAGACAGGCTTCAAAAAACGACAGTTTGCATAACCGAGGTTTGCTACTGCATTCAACGAAATGTCCGGCACCGTTTTGCCAAACACGATATGAAAAACCAAAACATCGTCCAACGGTGCGCGTGGATAACCAATCGTCTTAGCAAAAGCGTCGGAAGAGTTGACGGCAAACCGCGGACCATAAAGGCTCATGTAAAGCGCAGCATCACCCTCTGTTACTGTACGCGGCGTCGCATGCTTGATGATCTGTCTGAGTTTGAAGTCTTCAAAGTAGTTACCCGGGTTGGTTTTTATTGCCGTCATGTCTTTGGATAGTCCCTATTGTCAAAATGGTGGTGACGTGATCGCGAGCGTTAAGCAACTTCGGATTTTGCGATGGCCTCGGCAATTGCCACAACACGTTTTGCCATTACGGCATGCAACAGCTCAACCATTTTACCATCGACAGTGATAACACCTTTGTTTGCATTCTCCGGCATTTCAAAGGCTTCGATTACCTTGCGTGACCATTCAACCTCGGCAACGCTTGGTGAAAATACTTCGTTACACGAGTTCACCTGGTTTGGGTGTATCAATGTTTTGCCATCCATTCCCAATGTCCGGCCATGCTCACACTCTGCGCGCAATCCCTCGTCGTTTCTAAAATCATTGTAGACGCCATCTAACACGTCGATACCATACGCGCGCGCCGCAACAAGCGTGATCGCCAACCATGGCACAACCGCGAAACGCTCGTTGTTTGCGCGCGCACGAGATTCTTTGAGCAAATCATTGGTGCCTAAGACAAAGCATGACAATCGATTTTCTGGCTCTGCACCAAGTGCCGCGATCTCACGTGCATTCAAGATCGCATGCGGGGTTTCCATCATGGCCCACAACCGCGTTTTGTCCGGCACACGGCTACCGCTCAGAATTTTAGCAACACTGGTAATATCACCGGGACGAGAAACTTTCGGCACCAAGATAGCATCTGGTGAAACTTCGCACGCGGCCATGACGTCGTCGACGCCCCACTCGGTATCAAGGGCATTGACCCTGATGACAAGTTCACGGCTTCCATAGCCACCTGATTTGACGGCCAAACAAACGTTTTCACGTGCTTCAACCTTTTGATCAGGCGCAACGGCGTCTTCAAGATCAAGTATGAGTGCGTCAGCAGGAATTGATTTGGCTTTTTCAAGCGCCCGGGTATTAGACCCTGGCATATAAAGAACACTGCGACGGGGACGGACGTGCATGTAAGCCTCTTAAATTCAGTTGTCAGAAATCAATCGTTCGCTCATTGCTATTCTCAGGGCACCAAAGCAAATTGATATGCCAGCCAGGACCGCCCATTGGCACTGGTACTGATTGTTATGACAGTTGCTATTTGGCAGATGTTCTAATCGAGCCAGCGCCAAACGCCAAACGGACATTTGGCTTAAGTGAATAACCACTCGAAATTGGGAACTCTCTCGCACGAAACGCAAAAATTGCTTTGCCAGAGCTGGACCAAATGCTTTTCATCGCTGTTTGCGACGTGCGATACCGCGCGATATTCCACAGGTGCTGGCGTTAATCTCTTAGCGCGGACACTTGGCGGCGGAGGTTCATACATCGAATATTCACGAAAGATTGGCAAATGCCAAGACCCTGTCACCCAGGGAACAGCCTGGCAATGACGTATTTGCTTAATGGCAAGAGTTGGTGGCGACATTCATATCCTGAATACCAGCCAGCAGCCACTGCCATGCCCGTATTTTGCTGAAGCGGTGATATAAATCCTAATTTGGATTCCATAAATTACTTTTTACGCGTACTATAGTGTGCGTATAGAACCGTCGAAAATTCTTTTTTCGGCGGTTCTTTTATTTTGCCCCTTGAACCCCTATGTGCGACCAAATGAATGAGTCTTATTGAATTGCTAGGGGACCAAGCTCATGAAGCCGAAGCTGCAGGGTGCACTTAGATTTATTCAGCACGAAGCCACGGGGGGATTACTCCTCGTATGTGCTGCAGCCGTTGCGATGGTTTTGGAAAATTCATCAGCCGCTTGGGCCTACGACAAAATTCTTGAGACTCACTTTTCAATTGGCTTTGACGGCTACCAGCTCGACAAATCGGTCCTTCACTGGATCAATGATGGCCTAATGGCCATCTTTTTCTTTCTGATCGGCTTAGAAATTAAGCGCGAATTGATGGTTGGAGAACTCTCCAGCCTGCGCCGAGCCTCCCTTCCCGCTTTCGCAGCCATTGGCGGTATGGTCATTCCGGCATGCGTTTACGCAGCCCTCAACTACGATAATCCCGAAGTTCTCAAGGGGTGGGCAATTCCAACCGCAACCGATATTGCTTTCGCCGTCGGCGTGATGGCCTTGCTCGGCAGTCGAGTCCCGGCAACACTGAAAATCTTCATGCTTGCCCTAGCCATTATCGACGACCTTGGCGCAATCATCATCATTGCAATATTCTACACATCGCAACTTTCAACCACAGCGCTCGGGCTTGCAGCTGTAGGATGTGTCGCCCTAGTCGTACTCAATGCTCTACGCGTGACGCGTATTGCGCCATACGTCTTAGTCGGGTTTATAATTTGGGTATGTGTTTTGAAATCCGGCGTCCACGCGACATTGGCCGGTGTCGTCGCAGCTCTTGCCATTCCATTACGTGCAAGCCCGGAAGGCCCAACCAATAACGGACCACTTGTGCTTCTCGAAGAGGCTTTGCACCCGTGGATCAAATATCTTGTGTTACCGATGTTTGCATTCGCCAATGCCGGTGTCTCACTTACCGGTGTAAACCTTGCCTCATTCTTAGGCGGAGTTCCGCTCGCAATTGCCGCTGGCCTGTTCATCGGCAAGCCTGTGGGCATCTATATGTTTTCGCGACTCGCGGTGAAGTTAGGTTTTGCAGAAATGCCGGCCGACGCCAACTGGGGACAAATCTTGGGCGTCGCCTGGCTCGCTGGCATCGGCTTCACTATGAGCTTGTTCATCGGCATGCTTGCCTTCCCCGACCCATCTTCTGCGGCCGATATCCGCATCGGTGTTCTCGCCGGTTCGCTCCTTTCGGCAGTTGCAGGTTTCATTGTACTCTCAATATACAGCACAAAGTCTGCCCAACCTTTGCAACAAGACACCGCTTCTTGATAATAACGGCTGCCAATCACGATCAACAGGACATTCAATGACGACTTTTCCAAAGACACTGATCGACCGCTTTGCACAATTCAAATCCGGTGAATTCAAAGACATCGCCGCACGTTATGAGAAATTGGCAAATGAGGGACAAAAACCGGAAGTTATGGTGATCTCGTGTTGTGATAGCCGTTGCACCCCAGAATCAATTTTCGCCGCCTTGCCTGGAGACTTGTTTGTCGTGCGCAACGTTGCCAACCTGGTTCCACCTTTTGAAGGTGGAGATCAAATCAACACTTATCACGGCGTCAGCGCGGCGCTGGAGTTTGCAGTGCTTAATCTAGAAGTCAGTCACGTCGTTATTATGGGTCACGCGCGCTGCGGGGGTGTCCAGGCATCACTCGCAGGAGGAGCACCCGTTGAGACAGAGGCCAAATTTATTTCCAGATGGATTGGACTACTCGATGAACCGCGCAATCGCTTGCGGACCGAATATCCAAATGCAACCAACGAAGACTTACAATCTAAACTTGAATATGAAGGCGTGAAATCATCATTGCGAAACCTGCGCTCTTTCCCCTTCGTTGCAGAACGCGAAAAAAACGGAAAGTTAGCATTGCATGGCGCCTGCTTTGACATCGCCACAGGTGATCTCGAAGTATATGATCCAGATTCTGGAGATTTCAATTCGCTTTGATCAACCCAGGCAAATGACGTTTTAATCCGGTCAATTTGAAGACGCAAAACATCGCACATACACCGACTATCAACTGCCAGCTTTAGCAGACTTGATAACGGGTAAGATCTTATTAGCCAGGTCGTTTGGCATAATCGGGCCGACGTGCTTGTAAACGATCTGGCCTTCACCGTTTATGACAAACGTTTCGGGCATACCGTAAACACCCCACTCAATCGCTGCACGGCCTGATTCATCGGTACCGACAACAGAATAGGGATTGCCAAGCGTATTGAGAAACTTCAACGCATCGGCTTTTGCATCTTTATAGTTGATGCCATAGAGCTTCACGCCATGCTCCTTTGCAAGCTTCAACAACTGTGGGTGCTCGGCGACACACGGCGCACACCACGACGCCCAAAAGTTCACGAGAATGACGTCACCTGTTGCAACGTCAGTATTTGAAAATCCAGCGACTTGACTACCCGCCCTGATAAGGCCGTCAAGTGATGGAAACGCCGTATTGGGAACCGGTTTGCCGATCAATACGGATGGCACGAGGTTGGGTTTTGCGTGTTGCAGGGAGTAGGCAAACATACCCGCGACGACTGCAAACAAAACAACCGGAATAAGGAGCCAATACCGCCGATTTGATTTTTCGGCCTCTTCAACTTTACCTGTCATTTCGCAGCATCCGTCGTATTTGCCCCAGATCGACGACGCACACCGCGCGCCTGTAAATCAGCCAGCTGTTTGGATTGGCGGCGACCATCGATCAACAGCCAAGCAATGAGCCCAGCAATGACCGTCAATACCGCGCCATAGGACGCCCAAATAAATAGCGCGTGTTTTCCAAGATCTATCATTGCTCTTATCCCGCAACCGGTGTTACGGCTTCGGGCTGGCCAGCCTGTGCGCGTTCAACTTCACTCATCCGTAATGCCTTAACACGCCGCCGCATAATTTCATTGCGCATACCCTTCACGTGCATTGCGAAAAACATCAACGTAAAACCAATCGCCATCCAATAAAGCGGAATACGCATACTTGGATCCAAGGTCATGCCCAAACCTGTCGACGGTTGATGCAGTGTATTCCACCAATCCACGGAGAATTTGATAATCGGCAGCATTACAACGCCAACCAAGGCCAAAACGGCCGTCAATTTTCCAGCCAACGCTTCATCCTCTAATGAATTCCTCAAAGCCATAAGCCCGAGATAGAGGAAGAGTAAAATCAGCACAGACGTCATTCGCGCGTCCCATGCCCAATACGTCCCCCACATTGGCTTGCCCCAGAGCGAGCCGGTCACGAGTGCCAGAAACGTAAAAGCCGCGCCAATCGGAACCGCAGCTTTCGCTGAAACATCAGCCAGCGGGTGGCGAAAAACCAAAAGTCCAAAACTCGATATCGCAACAAATGCGTAACCTGCCAAAGCCAACCAGGCGGACGGCACGTGGATGTACATGATGCGTACCGTTTCTCCTTGTTGGTAGTCTGGGGGAGAATCGAAAAAGACCAGATAAAGGCCATAGCCAATCACAGCCATTGCTGCGACGGTGAGGACCGGCAATACCTTTCCCGACAACGCCATGAACCGTGTTGGATTGGCCAGCTTTTGCGTGATGGTTTGCTTTTGCATTTATGTCGTCTCTGTGGTTTTACGCCCGGCCCTTAATTCATAGCCTTCGTAAAGTCGGATGTTGGTATGGCACCAATGAGATCAAGTGACCATACGAAGATAAGTTTACTGCATTTGCAGTCGTAAGGCAGAGGCCGCAGCAAAGGGGCCCAATACAAACGAGGCAAGGGAAATAGCCCCCAAGACGGTTAACGATTGACCGAACCCGTCGGGACCAAGCGTTGCCGCACTCATCGCAGAAATTCCGAAAATCAATGTTGGCAGGTAAAGCGGCAGCACCAACAGCGCAATCAACAATCCGCCACGTCGTGTTTTTAATGTCAGCGCCGCGCCAATCGCTCCTAAGAAGCTCACCGCCGGCGTACCAATCAACATGGTCAACACAAGAACTGGGTAAGCGCTTATTTCGAGATTTAACAAGATGCCCAGTATCGGTGCCAAAAGTGCCAATGGAATGCCGGTTGAAATCCAATGCGCCAACGCCTTGCCAACAACAACAGCTTCGAGCGGCAGTTGGGCCAAGGCCATGACATCTAAAGTGCCCGCATCTTGGTCCGCTTCGAAAATCTGGCCCAGTGACAACAACGCCGCCAACAACAGCGCGATCCACAACACACCAGGTGCAATCCGAGAAAGCAAGTTTAAGTCCGGACCCAATCCCAGCGGTAACAACGCCACAACGATCATATAGAATCCGAGCGCCGTTCCGACAGCACCGCCTTCGCGCACCGCTAACAACAAGTCACGCCGAACCAACGCAAAAAATGCATTCATAGTACGAACCCCTCGTCGTCCAGAAGCAGGTCTGAACTCACAGACGCGACAGGTCTCAATTTCAGCTCTTTCGCATTCTCAAGTCCCAGTGGAATGTGTGTCGCAGCCATAACCAATCCACCATTTGCAACATGGCGTTCAACGACACCACTGAGTAACGCGACAGATTTGACATCGAGCGATACGGTTGGCTCATCCATCAGCCATACCTTGCGCGGCGCCGCGACGAGGCGCGCCAAACCCAATCGTCGTGTTTGCCCGGCCGATAAATAACGCGCTGGAATGTCGGCGAGTTCCTGCAAATTGAAGGCCGCCAACGCGTCCTGCACGCATTTGCTCACGCCGCCCGCTTCGACTTCTTCAACTTCAGTGTGGTCGACTGGACCAGCACCGAGATAGCGCGCCCAGAATTCGATGTTCTCGCGAACCGTCAATGACCCTCGAATGCCATTGGCATGGCCCACATAATGGCAATACTCTGCCACCTCTCCTAAAACCTCAGGCGCACCTTTCGAACCACCTTGCAGCATCGAAATTGTTCCAGCAGACGGAGTTAGAAAACCGGCAACAGTTCGCAAAAGCGTGGTTTTTCCAGCACCATTTGCGCCCAGCAGGATCAAAGCCGATCCCGCTTGGACTTCAAACGACAGGTCACGGATCACAGGCTTTAGGCCCCGAACGACCGTTAAATTTTCTGCGATGAGTTGCATCGCCGCCCAATACTCCCATGCGCCAAATTGCTTGCTTCGATCTAGGTTTAATATCAGATCACACGCTGCCACCCAGCCGCCGATTAATCGGATCGGTTGGTTGAAGGCAAGATTTTAGGGCAACTTTGCCCAATCTCGATATCGCAAACGCGATCCTTCAGATCGAATGTTGCCCGTTCGATATCAGGAATCGCCCTGTTCTAGACCTTTTGCTGACTGCGACATAACGGAAATCGCCTTCCAAACACTAGAGATTTGTGCGCCGCATTTATATAAGAGAGACATCTGGAACGAGGTATTAGCGCAAAAACGATCGTTGAGATGCAGTCTGCTTTGGTAAGACGACACTTGCTTAAGCCGTATTTCGACCGTCCGCCGGCACTCCGGCGGCGCTGTCCAACATCATACAAGCCGCAACCGGGCTGGAAAACGTGTTGGCGTTTGGCCAACCACCGTCTCGGCCCCACTGGAGGACTTTAATCTTGAGCGCGAAATCCACAGCATCTCTCGACAGTTTCAATTGCCGCAAAACCCTCTCGGTGGGTGGCAAGGACTACACATATTTCTCCCTACCGGATGCGGAAAAAAATGGTCTGACTGGGCTTTCAAAGCTTCCCTTTTCTTTGCGCGTGCTTGTTGAAAATCTGTTGCGCAATGAAGATGGCCGCACAGTAAAAAAAGAAGATATCGCAGCGGCTGCAAAATGGCTGGACGACAAAGGTTCTGCTGGTGCTGAAATTGGCTTTCGTCCGGCCCGCGTCCTGATGCAGGACTTCACAGGTGTTCCCGCTGTTGTCGACCTTGCCGCCATGCGTGATGGCGTCAAGGCTCTCGGCGGCGATCCAAAATCGATCAACCCACAAGTTCCCGTCGATCTTGTCATCGACCACTCAGTGATCGTCGATGAATTTGGTACACCTTCGGCATTCTCAGCCAACGTCGATCTGGAATACGAACGCAACGTAGAGCGTTACAACTTCCTCAAATGGGGCCAAGGGGCCTTTGATAATTTCCGTGTGGTCCCCCCAGGCACCGGGATTTGCCACCAAGTGAATTTAGAATATCTCGCACAAACCGTCTGGACGCGTGAAAACGAAAACGGTGAAACGGTTGCCTACCCAGATACCCTCGTTGGCACCGACAGTCACACAACCATGGTCAACGGTTTGGCCGTCCTGGGTTGGGGCGTTGGCGGCATTGAAGCTGAAGCTGCAATGCTTGGACAGGCCATCTCCATGTTGCTGCCAGAAGTCATTGGCTTCAAGCTTACGGGCAAACTCCCCGAGGGCGTCACGGCAACGGACTTGGTCCTGACGGTCACGCAAATGCTGCGCAAACGCGGCGTTGTTTCAAAGTTTGTCGAATTCTATGGTCCCGGCCTCGACAACATGACATTGGCTGACCGGGCGACGATTGCCAACATGGCACCGGAATATGGCGCCACCTGTGGCTTCTTCCCAGTCGACGGCGAAACGTTGAACTACCTAACGATGTCTGGCCGTGAAACCGATCGCATTGCTCTTGTTGAAGAGTACGCAAAAGCCCAAGGCCTGTTTCGAACCTCAGATAGTGCCGACCCTGTCTTTACCGACACCATGCAGCTCGACATGGGCGATGTTGTGCCATCAATGGCCGGACCAAAACGCCCCGAAGGCCGTGTTGCATTGACAGACATCGCGTCTGGCTTTTCTGAATCCATGAAAAATGAGTTTAAGAAACCAGCTGACGAACTTGGAAAGCGTGTTCCGGTTGAAGGAGAGGAATTCGATTTCGGACACGGTGACGTCGCGATTGCGGCGATCACAAGCTGTACAAACACGTCCAACCCGTCCGTATTGATTGCTGCCGGCTTGTTAGCGCGCAACGCGGTTGAAAAAGGTCTAACCTCGGCTCCTGGCGTTAAAACTTCGTTGGCTCCGGGAAGTCAGGTCGTTGCCGCTTACCTCGAAAAAGCAGGCTTGCAAAAATATCTCGACGAGATCGGTTTCAACCTCGTCGGCTTTGGTTGTACGACATGCATCGGTAACTCTGGTCCGTTGCGCGCTCCAATCTCAAAAGCAATCAACGAAAACGGTTTGATCGCGTCGGCTGTCCTTTCCGGCAACCGAAATTTCGAAGGCAGAGTTAGCCCCGATGTACAAGCCAATTACTTGGCCTCACCACCGCTCGTCGTCGCTTACGCGTTGGCTGGAAGCGTACAGAAGGATCTCACGAAAGAGGCCATCGGAACTGACAAAGACGGCAACCCTGTGATGTTGAAAGACATTTGGCCGACGACTTCAGAGATTCAGACATTTATCGCAGAAAACGTCACCCGCGAGATGTTTGAGGCCAAATATTCAGACGTCTTTAAGGGCGATGAAAAATGGCAGTCAATCAAGACCAGCACGGGTGAAACGTATGACTGGGACAACACCTCGACATACATTCAGAACCCTCCTTATTTTACAGGCATCACCAGCAAACCAGCACCATTGACGGACATCAACGGAGCACGGATTTTGGGATTGTTCGGCGACAAGATTACAACGGACCACATCTCGCCCGCTGGCTCGATCAAAAAAGACAGCCCCGCTGGCAGCTATCTTATCGCCAACAAAGTCACGCCCGCCAACTTCAACCAATATGGAACACGACGCGGCAGTCATGACGTCATGATGCGCGGCACATTTGCAAACATCCGTATCAAAAATCACATGGTCAAAGATGCGAGCGGCAATGTGAAAGAAGGTGGTTTCACAATTCATCATCCCGATGGCGTTGAAACTTCAATCTTCGAAGCGGCCATGTCGTATCGTGAAGAGGGTGTTCCTCTGGTTGTGTTGGCCGGCATTGAGTATGGCAATGGCTCATCGCGTGACTGGGCTGCGAAAGGCACCAACCTTCTTGGTGTGAAAGCTGTCATTTCGCAGTCGTTCGAACGCATCCACCGCTCTAACCTTGTCGGCATGGGTATCGTCCCATTCATCTTCGATAACGGTGCGTCATGGGAAAGCCTTGGGCTTGATGGGTCTGAGACCGTTACCATCAAAGGCATCGCTGACATCCAACCGCACCAGAAAATGACGGCGCAGATTACTCGGGCCAATGGTGAGATTTTGGACGTACCAATCATCTGTCGCATCGATACGCTGGATGAGATTGAGTACCTCAAGAATGGTGGCATTCTGCACTACGTATTGCGCAATCTAGCCCAGGCCGCTTAAGCCAAGCGGCGGCTTAATTTGGATCACGCTAAGTTGCATAATCCGACCAACCCTGAGTGAATTGGGCGCGTGTCAGCGACAAATTTCAAACCAGATCTGACCTAATTGTGATCGATAATTGGGTCAGTCGTTTGGATGGGGAAGCGATAAATCACCCTTGCAGCGTGGAAAAATAACACTGTACAGCGCGAAAATTCGGCGTTTTTATCAGCAATTAGAGCCGCAAGCTCAAAATTAACATTGCTCCGCCATAAACAATAATGACGGGTCCAACTGATTAGCGCGATGCCGTCGTCAAGCATTCGTGACTCGCATTTGACCAGCGATTTAGAGATATTGATTGCAAATAGATGCGCCATTGAACTCGGCAGATCATAGGGTTTTAAATATTCATGGGTTACCGATACGGCATTCTTCTACACGCAATAATCATTTCCTTGGGCATTGCAACATCACCAACCAACGCACAGAATGCGCCATCATCGTCGACGTTCTCGGCTGTCGTGGAGCTGTTCACCAGTCAAGGTTGTTCATCGTGTCCTCCGGCTGACCGATTGTTAAAAACATACGTTGACCGTGAGGATGTTTTGGCGCTGACTTTCCCCGTCGATTACTGGGACTACCTGGGGTGGAAGGATACATTCGCCTCGCCACAATATTCCAAGCGCCAGCGTGATTATGCCAATACGAGAGGTGACGGTGCTGTCTACACACCACAAGCTGTCATCAATGGCTCACACCATATGAACGGGGCTGACAAAGAGCGTATTGATACAACGATTAATGCGTCACCCATTCAAAAGCTATCAGTTCCCATTAAGATTCGACGCGACGGACAAGCCTTAACGATCTTAACCCCCGCTCTTCCAGATGAAGTGGGTAAAGAAAAGTGTACGGTTTGGCTGGCGATCGTCCAAAAACAGGGTGTTGTTCCCGTTAATCGCGGAGAAAACGGCGGGCACAACCTGACTTATTACAACATCGTTCGCCACTTGATGCCGATTGGCATGTGGTCTGGAGACGCCAACACATTCCAGGTCCCTGAAACTGCCGTCTCTACTGCTGGTGAAGCAAATTTTGCTGTACTCATTCAACGTGGTGTTTCAGGCCCGATTATCGGTGCGGCGTGGCTTGGTGCTGACAACAACCAAGTTTCTTCTAAAGCCCAATAAGCTTCAGTCTGCTCATGGGTGCCGTCTTAGAAACCAGCCAGGACCTTAAGTTAAGTATCACACACACGTTCACCATTGCCATTGGTATTGGTGGGCAAGCAACACTTCGCCAATTTAGCTCGCCACGAACCCTCGCTTCTTCATGAGGCTATCAATTTCAGGTCCCCGACCACGAAAATTGCGATAGGCCTCTTGAGGATCGCGCAAATTGCCAGCCGCATAGATCGTCTTCTTCAATCGATCCGCCGTTTCGCGATCATAGATATCTCCAGCCTCCTCGAATGCACCGAAAGCATCCGCATCCATCACTTCAGACCATAAGTAGCTGTAATAGCCTGCTGCATATCCGCCGGTGATATGCATGAAGTGTGGCAAACGGTGGCGCATGATAATTTCTTTCGGCATGTCGATTGCCGAAAGTGTCTCGCGTTCAAATGCTTCAATATCATCAATTTTCGCGTCGGCAGGTTGATTATGAAGCGCCATATCGACCAACGCCGACGCCGTGTACTCCACGGTCGAAAACCCTTGATTGAAGTTGCGTGCCGCCTGAAGTCGCTCCAACAAATCCTTTGGCATTGGCGCACCCGTTTTGTGGTGACGGGCATAACGCTCCAGAGCTTTGGGATGCCGCATCCAGTGCTCAAACAATTGAGACGGCAGCTCAACAAAGTCTCTTGTGACATTTGTACCCGACAATGAACCGTACGTTACGTCTGACAACATGCCATGTAAGCCATGCCCGAACTCGTGGAACAGCGTTTCAGCATCATCAAACGAAATCAACGCTTCTTCACCTGGTGCGACGGCTGCAAAATTCATGACATTGACAACAACCGGCCGGACTTCACCGCCCAACTTGCGTTGTCCGCGAAAACTACTCATCCAAGCGCCCGACCGTTTGGACGGTCTTGCGAAATAATCGCCAATGAACACCGCGATGTGACGGCCCTTACCATCTCGAACTTCAAACGCACGACAATCCTCATGATAGGCCGGCGCTGACTCTATCGGTGTAAAGGTCAAATCAAACAGTCTCGCTGCCGTTTCAAAGGCGGCATTGATGACATTTTCCAACGACAGATAGGGGCTTAACTCGGCATCATCGAGAGCATACTTTGCCCTGCGTTGCTTTTCGGAATAATAGCGCCAATCCCACGGTGCGATTTCTGCATTTTCGCCTTCAGAACTCGCCAACGCCGCCAGGCCATCGCGTTCTTCAGCTGCTTGGGCAACGGCTGGTTGCCAAACCTTGTGCAATAAATCGACCACCGCTTCAGGTGTTTTGGCCATTGTGTCTTGCAGTGCAAATTCGGCATAGCTTTCAAAACCCATCAGCTTTGCTATTTCGGCTCGCAGCGCCACAATCTCAGACAACACAACGCGGTTGTCCGTTGCACCCGCCTTTGCACCGCGCGCCGCCCAAGCCTCAAAAGCTTGTTCACGCAGGTCACGCCGTGCCGAATAGGCCAAAAAACCTTCCACGCTTGATCGAGCGAGAGTCACGACGTGCTTGCCATGAAGACCCATGTCGTCTGCCGCTTTTGCCGCCGCATCGCGAAGGTTATTCGACAAACCGGCCAGATCTTCCTCACCCTCCAACACCAAATGCCAGGCTTGCTCGTCGGCTAAAACATTTTGATTGAAAGCGGTTGAAAGCGTCGCCAACTTTTGCTGGATCTCAGACACACGGGTTCGCGCCTTGTCATCAAGCTCGGCGCCAGCACGTTGGAACCAGACGTAATATCGATCCAATATCCGCGCTTGTTCATCGTTCAAGCCGAGCAATTCGACCTGGTCGCGCAGGCTTTTGATCCGTGCAAATAGTGTTTGGTCAAGAAATATCGCACTTGAGTGGGCGGCAAGTTTCGGCGCCATATCGCGCTCGATCTGCTGTAGATCATCGTTGGTATGTGCGCCTGTCAAATTAAAAAAGATCTTCGCAACACGGTTGAGACCACGCCCCGCCATCTCCAATGCATCTACGGTATTGGCAAGTGAGGCTGGTGCGGTTTGCGCTTTGATGGCATCGATGTTGAGACGATGTTGCGCCAGGCCCGCTTCAAAAGCCGGGCCGAAATGCTCGACTAGAACGCGTTCAAACGGTGCAATACCAAACGGCGTCTCCCAGACTTGCGCAAATGGATTTTCTCGATCCAAAGTCGTCAGTTGCTCAGATATATCGATTTGCAACCCGTCAAACATGTCGGCCATGCCCATTGCCATCCTTTATTTTTAACCGCTGTCGAAGACGGAGAGGAATTTATGTCGTTTTACGAACGACCGAGTTGTTGCAACATGACTTTATTCATGCGAGCTGCAAAGGCCGCCGGATCTTCCGGAGTTTGCCCGTCAAGCACAAATGCCTGATCCAAAAGCAATCCTGCCAGATCCGAAAATGCTTCCTTGTCTCCAGCTGCTGCCTGTTGAGCAATCGCTTTGACCAAGACGTGACCAGTGTTAACTTCCAAGACAGGCTTTAAACCGAGAGCTTGTTTGTGTTGTGCGAGGATTTTTTCTAGCCCCAGATCCGGTCCCATATTCGAAGCAACCAAACAAACGGCGCTATCAACCAACCGTTTTGAAGCTCTCACATCTGACACTTGATCGCCAAGCGCCTCTTTCAACTTCGCGATAAAGCCTTCGCCGGCTTGTGCCCCGTCATCACCTGCATTTTCTGTTTCCGAATTGGCATCATCTTTGTCGTCCTTGCCAGACGATTGCACCGTACTTAGATCGAGATCGCCCTGGCTGAGCGACTTCAGAGGCTTGCCGTCAAAGTCCACACCTTGTGTCGTCCAATAGTGATCAATTGGATCGGTCAGCAGCAAGACTTCGATCCCTTTTGCTTTGGCCGATTCCAACTGCGGACTTGCCTGCAAACGTGCAAGGTCTTGGCCTGCCAAATAGTAGACCTCTGTCTGGTTCTCTTTTAAATCGGCAACGTAGTCTGCCAGTGAGCGCAAGTCCTCACCGGCCGTGGTGCGAAAGCGGGCCAGTTTCAAGAGTTCTTGGCGCCGTTCGCCATCTTCGTAGATACCTTCCTTCAAGACGCTTCCAAATGAACTCCATACTTTGGCGTAGGCCTCTTTGTCCTTGTCGGCGAGTTTTGCCAAATCGCCTAACACACGTTTCGTCAAAGCCTTGCGGATTTGTGCGACCATTGGGTTGTTCTGCAGCATCTCGCGCGAAATATTGAGCGGAACATCTTCACTGTCGACGACGCCACGCACGAAGCGAAGATAGCCGGGCAAGACTTCTGCATCGTCTGTGATAAAGACCCGTCGAACGTAAAGTTTTACCCGCCCGCGCCGCTCGGCATCAAATAGATCAAACGGCGGCTGTTCGGGGACAAACAGCAATACAGCAAATGACTGACGGCCTTCTGCTTTGTAGTGCACAGTCATCGCTGGCTCATCGAACAAATTGGTGAGCGTACGATAGGCCTCACCATATTCTTCTTTACTGACATCAGATGCCGAGCGTTGCCACAGCGCGCTTGCACCATTGAGCTGGCGCGCTTCTTCTTCACCCGCCCTCAGCATGACGGGGAACAGAATATGATCGGAGTAAGTCTTCACGATCCGTTCGATATTGGATGAATCCGTAAATTCTTTTGCATCTGATTTTAGTTTCAACCGCACCACTGTGCCACGCGGCACTCGTGCTGCTTGATCGTCGCTTGCCGGCTCGATTGTAAATCCGCTTGCACCATCCGACGTCCAAACATTTGCTCCACCCGTGCCCGCTTTGCGACTGATAACTTCGATATGGTCTGCAACCATGAAGGCGGAGTAAAAGCCAACGCCAAACTGACCGATGAGGTTTGCACCGTCCGGTTGTTCTTGAAGTTTATCGAGAAACGCCTTGGTACCCGACCGCGCAATGGTGCCAAGGTTTTCGGTCATCTCGTCTGCCGTCATGCCAATGCCGTTGTCGCTTATCTCAAGCCAGCCATTTTGCGCATCAGGACTTAGCGTGATCGCATAGGCACCGTCTTTGTCACCACCAAGAAGATCCGGAGTTGTAATGGCTTCATACCGCAGCTTGTCGCACGCATCCGACGCATTGGAAATTAACTCGCGTAAGAATATTTCTTTGTCGGTGTAAACGGCATGCACCATCAGGTGGAGCAAGCGCGCGACTTCCGTCTGAAAAGGTTGAGTGGTGGCGGATTTCACGTCTTCAGTCATCTTTTACCTCTAACAATCTTCGGTCCTCTCACGCGGCTATACCAAGCCTCGGTGCTGGGCTCAAAAACAATTCGCTCTTAGCCAAATAAAAAGGACCGGCCTTGGGGGGACCGGTCCTTTTGGGGAAGAGAAGGCAAGCCTTCAAGAGATAAAATAAACTGCCGTTCTCACAAGCAAACTGGAGAGCGTATGGCCCGATCTTTCAGAACTGGCCCCGGTTGTGCTGGGGGGCTGATGTCCAGGGCCTCATCATTGAGACCGGGCCAAGAGGCAACAATCGTAATATCTTGAACCTTTGCGGCATCGGATTGTCCTGTCTTGGACCTTATCTTGTCACTCTTGCGATCATTTCAAGGGGTGCATCTACACGCCGATATTGCTGGCTTTTTACACTAGGCGACCTGCCCAAAAACTCAAAAAACCGCCCCTGGTTTTAGGGGTACCAGAGGCGGTTGGGGAATTTGGGGAAGGGGGCGACCCGGCTCAAGGAGATGAAGTAACCGACAGATCTAGGGGGGCAGACTGTCAGTCCGGATTAAACCGGGCCGCATTGGTTATGATGACAATGTGCTTTAAGTTTTTGGCCGTTAAGCGGAGCGATTGTGGCCGTTACGTGATTTTTGTTTCCTAATATTACTTTCTGTTTATGTTGGACCATAACCAAGCATTTGGATCGCTAGGATATCGAAGATTTTTATTATCCAGCGCCCTTGAGTTTCAGGGCGACCAAGGCAATCATAAAACTCTTGTTTTGTGGGATGCTGGAACCGGAATTGACGATTTGCCAATCTTCCAGCGAGAGGAGGCTTGCCGTTGACCAAAAAAAGTCCTGTCGTACCTTTTCGCCAACCGACGCCTTCGTCAGCGAAATCTTCCACTTCCCAACCTACTGCCACTCCCCCAAACCGCCCCAAACCTGCAACGGCGACATTTAACCGCCAGGAACTCAATGCCATTCTAACTATCTACGGCCGTCGCGTTGCAGAAGGTGAATGGCGCGATTACGCCATCGACATGGGGCGAGACAAAGCCACGTTCTCGATCTTCCGCCGTAGCAGTGAGAACCCGCTGTTACGCATTGAAAAGACGCCAAAGCTCGCGCGCAAGCAGGGTGCCTACAGTGTCGTTGCCGCAACCGGAATGGTACTCAAACGCGGCCACGACCTGCGCACGGTTCTGCGTGTTCTGGAAAAGTCGGTGCGCTTGGTAAAGGCTTGAAACTCTCTAGGGCCCGGGTGGTGTGGCATCACCCTCACCCAGCGCCAGCTGGAGAAAAACGGCGGTACACCATTGGCCATGTTTGTAAGCGATACCGCGCACACGCCCAACTTCGCAAAATCCCATTGCTTCATGAAACGCCAAAGAGGCCGATTGGCTGGCTTCAACAACGGCAATCATTTGACGAAACTCGCCAGCAGTGATTGAAGCTTCGATCAGTGCAGTAAGAAGCTTTCGGCCCACACCACAGCCAGTAAAACTATGATCGACATAGATCGAATGCTCCATTGCCGGGCGAAACGCCGGTGCATTTCGAAAACTGTTGCCATAAGCATAACCAACGACGCGACCAACCCCATTGCACGCCACAAACGCAGGATAACCAGCATTAATGATCTTGGTAATCCGTGCTGACATCTCAACGACAGTCGGGGGCACAAGCTCAACCGTTGCTAGCAAATTTTGCACGGCAAACGCATAGATCTCAGCAATATCTTCGATATGTGCCTCGAGGCACGAAACCGTTAAAGGCCTTACGGCAACCTGATCCTTAGGCGTCTTAAAAGTGCTCATAGTCTATTCTTGATTAGAAACAAAAAGGCCCCGCCACATTGGCAGGGCCTCTTCATAAGAATGCAAAAGAGTCCGTGATCAGTCGTTGCTACCAAACAGGTTCAACAATGCCAAGAACATATTGATGAAGTCGAGGTAGAGGCTCAACGCGCCCATGATGGACGCTTTTGCGACCGCTGTTGCATCGTGGCGGATGTGTAGAAACTCATCTTTCAAACGCTGCGTGTCGTAAGCCGTCAAACCAGCAAACACCAAAACCGTGATGGCAGAGATAGCAAAGCCCAGCGCGCTTGATTGCAGGAATATGTTGACGATAGCTGCGATAATAATACCGACGACACCCATGATGAGGAACGAACCCCAGCCAGAGAGATCTTTTTTCGTCGCATATCCCCAAGCACTCAGACCAGCGAAAGCCGCGGCCGTGACAAAGAAGATTTGGGTGATCGAGCCCATACCGAAGCGAATAAAGATGGACGAGATCGAAACACCCATCACCGCTGCGAAAGCCCAGAACGCAGCATGCGTCGCGCCAACGCTAAGCTTGTGAAGTCCAAAACTTAGAACCAATACAAACGCAAGAGGCGCAAACATCAGCACATATGCCAAAGGTGACGCATATAGAGCTTGGCCCAGTTGGGTCAGACCGACGACCTTGCCATCTGCCACGACAGTCGCCATTGAGAAGGTCAGGTAAGAGATGATACCTGTGAAGGCCACGCCCGAGGCCATATAGTTGTAGATGCCCAGCATGTGGCTGCGCAAACCCTCGTCAACGGCGGCGCCAGCACGAGTCGCTGTTGCGTTTGATTGATATTGATTTTCCTGCATTTTTTCCAATCCTTTGCACACTGCAAATAGCTAGAATTACGTCTTAATAACAGTAAATTATGACGGTTGTCGACGCCCCTCGCGACAATACCGTCACCAAACCTTTAGCCTCAACGTAGGGATTGTTCGTAACCGCTGCAAGGCCCATCTCGCCACAAATTTGGGCTTACTCAGCCCTTAAATACGGCACTGGACGGGCGTTTAAGACCTTCAACGTCCCATACCCCCCAAACGCCAAAATTAGTCCCACAGAAAGAACCAAAGACTGCAATACAGCGCCCAGCGAGAACATAAATCCAACGTCCATCACCTGGGTTAGAGCAAACCAAGCGGCAATGCTTCCCAATAAGATCGCCACACCGGATGTCATAGCAGCGAGCAAAAGGTATTCAATCAGGTGGGCGGTCAAAATTCGGCGGCGTGTCGCACCCAAGGCCTTCAGGATAACAGCCTCAAGAATACGACGGCGTTGTGCCGTCGCCAAAGCTCCAGCCAACACCAAAGCACCAGCGATGAGCGTAACGCTGCCTGCCACCTGAATGACACTCATCACTTTCTTAAAGATATCATTGAAGGCCTTAATCGCATCTTTCACACGGATCGTTGTCACACCTGGAAACGACTTTGCCAATGCACGCGAAAGTTTAGCCTCCTCTCCTAGCCCACTTCCATCGGGCAGACGCACTGTTGCCAAGAGGTTATGTGGTGCCCCCTTCAACGTAGTCGGCGTGAACACCATTACGAAATTGATGGTGAGATTTTCCCAATTCAACTCCCGCAAATTCGATATTTTCGCGGTGATGGTACGCCCGAGCACGTTCACGGTCACAGTATCACCGATGCCAACGCCAAGTTTACGAGCCAGGTCAACCTCAAAGGACACGAGCGGGGGTCCGTTATAATCTGCACCCCACCACTCGCCCGCCACAACTTTTGAACCTTCAGGCACATTGTCGGAGTAGGTCAAACCGCGGTCGCCGTTTAACACCCAACGCGCTTCTGGTGGTGCCTTTAACTCTTCCACCGGGGTTCCGCCAAGTTTCACCAACCGCCCCCGCAGCATTGGCGCGTTTTCAAGGTGTGACTTGGGAATTGTTTGCTGCACCAAGCCCGCAAGGCCGTCGTACTCAGCCTTATTGATGTCGAGAAGAAAATAGTCGGGCGAATTTTCTGGCAAACGTCCTGACAACTCTTCAACCAACGAACTGTTTGCCAACGCCACAGCAATCAACAATGACAAACCCGCGCCAAGCGACAACACGACCGACCGTGTTAAACCGCCCGGTGCACCCAAATTGCCAAGCGCCAACGCCAATTCCGGGGTCTTTGCCCGCGGCAACTTGCGAGCCACCCATCTCACGGCCGTGCCAAGCGCTAAAAATATGGCAAATATCGCGGTCAACCCAACGCAAAACGCCAAAGCGATTTTCATTGAGTCCGATGTTAGGACTGCAAAAGCACAAAGCGTTAGTGCGGTCGCAAAAGAAAGCACAACAATGGCAGGGCGCGGCCATTGCGTGGTGTCTGCGACATCGTCGCGAAACAAAACAGCTGGAGATATAAGTTCAGCACGACCAAGCGGCCAAAGAATAAATAACAGCGCAACCAGAAATCCATACGTCACGGCGGCAAGTACGGACCCCCATGACACACTAAACTGCGCCTTAACCGGTAAGGCATCGCCAAAAATAGCCTCAAGGACCAGCGGAATGATAAATCCGCCGATAACTCCAATCGCGATCCCGATCGCCGCCATGATCAAAACCTGGACCAAGAAGATCGAGAAAACCTGACCACTCGTGGCCCCCAGGCTTTTAAATGTCGCGATGACCTTACGTCGGCGATCAACAAATGTCGCAACGGCGTTTGCCACGCCAACCCCACCAACAAGAAGTGCTGTCAAACCAATCAATGTTAAAAATTGACGCAAGCGCTCTAGCGTTCGACTAATCTGCGGAGACGGGTCGCGGCGATCTTTAACCGTAAAACCGGCCTCGCCAAATCGCTTTTGTAAGGCTTTGCGTTGTTGGTCAAGGGCCGCATCTCCGCCACTATTCATGTCAATGGCATAACGCCAGCGCACCATCGCGCCAGGCTTTACAAGACCCGTTGATTGCAATGTTGCGCGTGAAACCATGGCTCTGGGCCCAAACGTTCGCCCGTTGGTCAAGCCATCGGGTTCTTTGGCAATCGTGGCAACAATTTTCAACTCGGCTTCGCCAACCTTCAGCCGATCGCCGATTTTCAGCTGCAAGCGTTCTAGGATGATCGGATCGACAGCCACCGTTGGCCCTTGCAGCACTTGCGGAGACAATTTTCGCTCATCACCAAGCGTAACATCGCCCACCAGCGGATAAGCGCCATCAACGCCTTTCAAGACAACGAAGGTTTGGTCGTCACCCGATGTCAATCGCGCCATTGTGCGCAAAGTTGCAATTTCGCTGACGCGACCCAACGCCTCCATTGTCGTTCGCTCTTCTGTCGTCGCAGCGGTATGAACACGGGCAAATGAAATGTCGCCACCTAAAAGCAACGCACCTTCGCGCGTTAAACCGTTTCGCAATGAATCCGTTAACGCGCCAACACCCGTAATCACCATTACGCCCAATGCGACACAGGCCAAAAACACGTAGAATCCACTAATACCTGTTCTGAGTTCGCGTAATGCAAGACGCAAAACACGAAACCCACCACCAGACGTCAAGCTTGGACTTGTTGATTCTACAGCCAACGTCATTCAGCCGCCGCCTCTGCTTTCACCGCTACCGCCAAGGTCGAAGTTTCGATGTCCCCATCCCGCATGCGCACAATATGACCACAACGTTCCGCCAACGTTTCATCATGTGTAATCAAGATCAAAGTTGCTCCACGCTTCTTGTGGAGTTCAAACAGCAACTCTGTGACCTGTGAACTGGTGACGCCATCAAGGTTTCCGGTCGGTTCGTCAGCCAACAAGACTTTAGGGTTTGGCGCCAAGGCCCGCGCTAACGCCACGCGCTGTTGTTCACCACCCGACATTTGGGCGGGAAAATGATCAAGACGCTGTTCCAAACCAACATCGATCAGCAAATCTTTGGCCGTCTCAAAAGCCGACTTATCACCACGAAACTCAAGAGGTAACGCCACGTTCTCTAGTGCTGTCATCGTTGGCACGAGGTGGAACGACTGGAATACAATTCCAATATCGCGCCCCCGCAGAAGCGCCAGTTCATCTTCATTCAAGCCTGAAAAGTTCTGCCCCGCGACCTTGACCGAGCCCGATGTCGCTGGTTCCAAACCTGCAAGAACCATCAGCAACGACGTTTTGCCAGAACCAGAAGGCCCGACGATGGCGACCGACTGACCATCGGGAATTTCGAGATCTATACCACGGAGGATCTCAACTGGCCCAGCGCGACTGGTCAAAGTCAATTTAACATCGCAAAGCGAAACGATTGGTCGGTTTATCTCAGACACGAAAAGGCGGCTCCTCAATCAGACATTTTTGCCAATCCATGTTGGCAGATGCTGGCATTGTCTACGTCCGGACACTATGTGTTGGTTTGGTTTCATGAAGCTAAAGCGTAAAATTTAGTGACAAATGCCCTAACCACCTGGAGAAATAATGACGATCGCCCGACAAAAATTGGTCCTCAGCTCAACTATAACGAATGCCGCCCCATTTCCATATACGATGCGCTTCCCGGTAGACTTGGGCATACTGGCGACAATGTTCAACATCATATTTTTGTGTGCGGCTCTCATTGGCTCTGCAACAGCCCAAGCAGAGGAGGCCTCTGCCCCACCGATAAAGATTATTGCTTTTGGTGATAGCCTAACGGCCGGTTACCAGCTTCCTGCATCCGCCGCCTTCCCAGCGCAATTGGAAAAAGCCCTACGGGCCAAAGGCCACAACGTGGTGGTTATTAATGCCGGTGTCTCAGGTGATACGACCGCTGCGGGTTTGGCGCGTCTTGATTGGGCGGTTCCAAACGATGCTGATGCGGTCATTGTCGAGCTCGGCGCAAATGATTTTTTGCGCGGCATCAAGCCGAAAATTTTACGAACCAATCTTGATAAAATTCTCGAACGTATTGCGGCTAAGAAAAAACCAATACTCATCGCCGGAATGATCAGTCCGCAAAATTGGGGTGGTGACTACGAAACCGCGGCAACCTCAATTTATCCTGATCTAGCTAAAAAACACGATGCTTTGTTATACCCCTTTTTTATGGAAGGGATTGCACGCAACCCAAAGCTCAATCTGGAAGATGGCCTACATCCAAACGCGAAAGGTGTTGCAATCATTGTCGAGCGTATTCTTCCACTGGTCGAAAAGTTGGTCGACCGTGTTGGCAAAAATCCCTAAAGTTAAACGTGTCATAAACTCACTTCGAGCACCTGATACGCACCGAGATTTTTCACAGTCGCTAAACCTGTTGCCTATTGCCGATCCTGTATCACTGTCTACTCGTTCTAAAGGGCCACGACGATGCCACGTTTGTTCACTGGGCTAGCTCTTCCTGAAGCCATACGCGACCAATTGGCGGCACTCGAAGCGCCGCTTTCCGGTGCCAATTGGATCGACTTTGACAACCTCCACCTTACTTTGCGGTTTGTCGGCGACGTTAATCATCAAACCGCGCGGGAGTTTAGCGACATGTTGGCTGGAATTTCTCAAGACGCATTTCTCATGCGCTTATCAGGACTTGGAACATTTGGTGGAAAAGAGCCCCACACGCTCTATGCCGGTGTTCAAACCAATCCAGCCCTAGACGCACTTGCAAGAGCCAATGAGCGTGCAGCAGTTTCCGCAGGTCTGACACCGTCTCGACGTGCCTTCAAACCACATGTCACGCTTGCCCGCCTCAAATACACCCGTCCCGATTTTCTTGCGCGCTATCTCGGCCGCCTTGGAGCCTTTCGCTCAAGCTCTTTTTTCGTTACAGAATTCGACCTATTCTCCGCCCGCCCGCACACGGGTGGTGGACCTTATGTTCGCGAAGAAACTTTTACTTTGTTTGGCAGCGACTACGCCAACATGAAAGAATTTGACACGGGTTAAATTCGGCAATCTCAGATCATCACGTTAGTCACCTGGATAGCGATACTTGCCCGGTGATGGGGTAAACAGGCTAAATGAAGCTTTCTTCGATACGCGACGTTTGCGATGCGGGGCTTGTCTTCGCGCTTTCTGATTTTTAATTCTCTGCCTGGCAGCCCTGCGCGCAGCGTTACGAGCGTGCCAACTTGACCGCTTCTTCATGGAGACAAATGGCAAACCATCCTCAGCTGTTTTAGAGTTTGAAACAGCAGTTGCAGCGACGCGACCTTCTACTTTCCCACCTTCTTCGCTTGCCTCATGAGACGCAACTTTCTCTGCGGCTGGTGTGTCGGTTGAATTCGTTTTCTTTTTTTCTTCGTAAATGCCCGCAATTGTGGGATTGGTTACGACCTTAGCCGTGCCATCTGTGAGTTCAGCGTAAGCTTCTTCTGCCTCATAGCCTGCATGCCGTGCACGTTCGGCAAAGGACCATGGCTCTGGTCGACACCGGCAACCCTTTACGAGTTTCTTGCGATATTGAAATGCAACATCAAAGCTTTTGTATCGTTGGCCTGCCAGATTGACCATCTTGTCGGTATTCCCGGCATAGGCGGAGTGATAAAACAGCTTGGCGTCTTCGCCGCATCTTGACCGGCAAACATTTGCATCGCGGGAGAATTTCGAACGCGTTACAGAAGAGCTGATTGGAAAATAAAATCCATCGCACATACGCACGCACATCGTGCGATAGCGACCGCCATAATATGAGCGGTGTTGTTGTTGCCTTTGATTGTGTCGGCTAAAGTTTGACTGTCTTGCATTCAGTGGGCGTTGTGGCAAACGACGCACGCGCTCGTGATTTGGACCACCAACACGCTTGGCACTGCCACCGCCGAATAGTTTTTCAAAAAATGACTGTGCGTGTGCATCGCCAATGACGCCAAACATCACGATCGCAGCAACGACAACCCGCGCTGCTATAATTTCAAAACGCATACAAAAATACCCGCACATACGCAGTGGACGATAGAGGCAAGAGCCCAGACCAACCACATGAACTGACAGCGACCCGCCACACATATCCCGGTCGCCTTGGCTATTATGGTTTGAATTTGGCAAACAAAGTCTGAACGCCACGGACTTCGTGCAACCCGAGGCCATCACGTTGAAACATCAAAAATGCTGCAAATTATCACAAAAACAGCCCCTTACGCGAGAGTGGGATTGCAGGACGGTTTCAAAAAACAAAGAAAAAATGTTCGATTTTGATCCAGAGCATACCGCCAATAAAAGCTCATCACTTTGCGTCTTGCATCTACCAGAAACAACGAGTGGTGTGGCCTTCAATAACGGCGGTGACTAAAAGCGACCCTGGCGACGAGGCTGAAAACGCGGACCTGGCCGACTTCTTGGTATAACAGTCGAGGGCGATTGTACCGCATAGCGCGCTGGGCGACGCAGATGAACCTGGCGGTCGAAGCGTCCGGCCGTACGTAGAGATTGGCCAACATCTGATTCTACCTCAGCAACCCGTTTCGTAATCTTATCGATTTTCTTATCGATGTAATCCGCATGGCGCTTTTTGGCTTCGTTCGAATTTGGTGGCGCCATACATGAACAACTGGGCACCATTTTCGTGCGATACAGATACGCCGTTTTTAGATCCATATACGGCGTGCCAGAAAGCGACATTAACTGTGTCGTTCGTGATTGGGGGTCTTGATTGACGGGCGCAACGTAGAGTTCTGCCGGTAAATTGCAGCGCGCCTGGCAGCGGGCTTCGTCTCGGCGAAGGTTTTGGAATGGGGATGATTCACTAATCGGGAAATAGTAGCCATCGCATAAGCGGACACAAACTGTGCGATAGCGACGTTTTCTCGAAACCGACAAACGACGCGGCTGATTTGATTTTGCTTTCGCCACCGTTGCTTCGCCAGGTTCTAGCGCCGACTGCGGCTTTTGCTTTGCAGCCTCAGCGTACCCATTCGCACGTAGACCATAAAACAAATTCCGCTGTACTGGCGTTGCAACCTTGGGAACGTTGCTCACACGGCGTTGACCAGAAAATACACCGCCCGACCAATAATCCTTATCGGGTGATGCCAAACCACTCAAATCGTCGGAATTGCCCTCATGCAACGGGTTTGCAGACTCATTGCTAATCACAGCCGAGCCATTCAAAACGTCCGCTGAAGCATGAATGGTCGCCAAACCAAGTGCCGCCAAAATTAGGCTGATGCGCACGCGTTTTGACAGTATCATTCTCGCTGAAAACGAAATTTTCTGGCGGCGCAAATTCAAAACGCAAAACTCTCTATTAAACCAGCGAACCACGAAACGGCGCGCTCGGATGAATACACGCCTCGAAAGAGCTTGCCAAGACTGTAATGAATTGAAATTTATTTACTATTATCAATGATGAATAACAGTTTATGAAACCGATATAACAACTTTGCCAACTGCTTGACGTTGCTCCAGAATTTGAAGCGCCGGCACAATATCGCTGAGCGGGTAAACGCCATGAATTCTCGGTTTCAGGCGATCTTCGGCGATATCCGTAAACAGCCGCGTCATATTGGCCAGATGAGCCGCGGGGTCGTGTTCGACAGCTTTGCCCCAGAAGACACCAACCATCGAAACACCCTTCACCAGTAACAAATTCGCGGGCAGCCTGGGAATTTCGCCAGATGCAAATCCGACGACCAAAAAGCGTCCGCCCCAAGTCATGGCCCGCAGAGCGGGCTCCGACAACGCACCGCCAACACAATCATAGACAAGGTCGACCCCAAGCCCGTTTGTTGCCTCGCGTAGATCTGTCTTAAGCGTCTCAGGATCTGATTTTACGAGATGATCAGCACCATGCTTTTTGGCAATCGACAGCTTTTCATCAGATGACGCGACTGCAACGACCTCTCCACCGTTCAATTTTGCGATCTCAACAGCGGCCAGCCCAGCACCACCAGCAGCACCAATGACAGCCACACGCGCTCCCGGTTTCAACTCACCACGGTCCAACAAGCCGTGCATCGCCGTTCCATAAGTAATCGTGGCGCTGGCAGCCACCTCATCAGTCACGCCATCAGGTATCGCAACAAGCTGGTCGACCGACACTGCAACCTGCTCTCGTGCCCCACCCCAACCGATATATGCCGCGACACGATCTCCAATTTTAAAACCGGTTACATCTGAACCTAAAGCGGAGATCTCGCCGGCGATCTCACCGCCTGGAGAAAACGGCAGTTCAGGCTTGTTTTGATATTTCCCTTGCGTAATCAGAATATCGAAAAAATTAAGGGCAACAGCCCTGACCTTAACAATAACCTCGCCTGGCGCTGGTGTTGGCGATGCGATCTCATCAACCTCCAGAGCAGATGGTCCCCCTAGAGACTTGCACAACACCGCTTTCATGTGACACCTCTTCGCCAACAGCACGAAGCCGTTGCTTCAAATTCAGTCTTCGACCGGCCAGAGGTTTAACGGCTCTGGCGCGCACCGCAAGCTTTTCGCGATAGAATCATGAATTCCAACGAAAATACCAAAGGACAGTCCGGATGAACGAAAAGAATTGGCCACCGACGCCGCGTGGCTATTTTGTGATCGGTGCAGAACGGATGTCGAAATCCTTAAACCTGGGCAATTTGATGCGCTCTGCTCATGGTTTCGGTGCAAGTTTCACATTCACAGTCGGTGCGACATATCAAGCGCTGGAAGCCCGCGCGGACACATCCAAAGGCCAGGATCACGTACCACACTACAATTGGGACAAACTCGACGATATGGCACTGCCTGAAGGATGTAAGTTGGTTGGTATCGAATTGGTTGATGAAGCCATTGACTTGCCGAGCTTTCGCCATCCGATGCGTGCTGCTTATGTCTTGGGCCCTGAACTGGGTTCGCTCTCGCCACAACTGCAAGAACGCTGCGACTATTTGATCAAAATCCCGACACGGTTTTGCGTCAACGTGGCCATGGCTGGTGCGATTGTTATGTATGACCGTGTTGCAGCCTTTTCCCGGTTTCCTGACCGCCCAGTTCGGGAAGGTGGGCCAAGCAATTCTGGCGATAGTGGCGCACAAACAACGCGAAAACGCAGCCGCTGATCGTGACATCCTCGCCTGATTCTTCCATTATGTCGGCGATATCCGAATCACTCAAAAGCACGGGCTACCCCTAAATGTCGTTTAGATCTCTCAAATCTTACAGTTTAGCCAGTATCCTTGTGGGCGCGGTTTTTTTTTCGAGCCTGTCGGCGCAAGCCGCATCTCTGATCAAAAGCTTCAATGATTGGAGCGTGTTCGCGCATGAAGAAAAACCAAAAAAGATCTGCTTTGCCGCCTCGCAACCAAAAACAACGCTGCCAAAGGGCGTGAATCGCGACCCGATCTATTTTTACGTTTCGGCTTGGCCAAATGACGGAATTAAAACCGAAGTGAGCATCCGTCTTGGATATCCAGTGCGAACTAAAGTGCCCGTCCGCGTCACAATCGGCAATAAACAATTCAGTCTCTTTGCCAAAGGCGACAAAGCCTATGTGAGCGATTCAACGGAAGAGTTGAAGTTGATCGACGCGATGAAAAAAGGGTCGACCATGACCGTCCAAGCAACATCCAAGCGTGGGACACGTACCTCCGACTCTTACTCTTTGCGTGGTATCACCAGCGCACTGGAAGGCTTGCAAAAAAACTGTTCTTAAAAGAACAGCACGCATTCGGGTTTGGCGAACGCTCACATAGCACTGAACGCCCACGGCCTTACCTGCGTTTAGAACGAAGCTGAACGTAGATTGCGCCATCGCCACCATGGTGAGGTGCTGCGGTTGTGTAACTCACGACAACTTTGCGTAAGTCTGGCTCGGCCAGCCAACCAGGTACATTTCGGCGCAGTACGCCACGATCCATGTTATCGTCAGGGTCATTAAACGGAACATCGCGGAGCGAGCGATCACCAATACGCAAGCCCTTACCCGTGATCACCAAGACCCACTTATTGCCGCGCGCGCGAGCGCTGATCAAAAACGAACGTAGTGCGGCATGCGCTTCAGCCTGGCGCATACCGTGTAAATCAATCCGTGCTTCAATAGAAATCGCACCTGACCGAATCTTACGCGCCTTGCGAACCTCGAAATTGTTCAATGGTGGCGGGTTATTGGGTTTCGGTGGAATAGAAGCCGCGTGTCCTGGCTGTATTTTCTGAGGTCGTGTCCGGTTGTGAATCACAGATTGGTGCGTAGGGCTTGGCGCACGTCCTCGATCGGACTTGGTGTTTGGAGATGTTTGATTAAGGTAAGCTTCCAACGCCTCAACATCGTTGCCATCTCGCACATGAGCTTTGCGACTTTGTAATGGGTCGACAGTCTCAGCAACCCGGTCCCAAATTTCACGGTCTTCGCCCGTCAACGTCTCGGGGCGACGCTTTGCACGCTTACTTTTCTTATCTTTATCATTCGTCATCGCCGCGCTTGACGCACCGGTCGAGGTGATGTCTCTCCGGCAACAATGACATTTCCACCTGTCATTGCAGGTAACATGACGTAATAGGTGCCAGGGTGTTTCGTAACGCCAGCAACCTTGCCAGCCCGAGGCCCTGAACCAAAATAAATGTCGCCACGCTCAGGTCCCTTAATGGCTGAACCAACATCTTGGGCAATCATCAGACGATGAAAGCCTTTGTCACCTGTTGCATGTCTCAGCTTTGGCGAACTAACATACACGGGCGTTCCGATTGCATGATATCCGCCATCGACGGCCAAACTCCGCCCAGCCGAAAGCGGAATCTGCATCACGCCCAAAGGACCCTCATCCTTTTGCGATTTGATTTCGCGGAAAAATACATACGATTTGTTTTGCCACATCACACGCTGTCCGCGCTTCTTGTCAGATTTCAACCAATCTGACAAAGCTTCAAGCGACATGCGGTGCGCTGGAAAGAGCTTCGTATCGATCAAATACTGTCCAATTGACGAATAGGGATGACCGTTTTTGCCGTCATAAGTTACGCGAATCTTGGTGCCGTCTTGAAGACGAACACGGCCTGAGCCTTGCACCTGCAGAAAGAAGACATCAACGTCACTTTCCAAGTAAAGCAATTCCAGTTTTTTGTTTTTTAATGCTCCGGTTTCGATTTGCTGGCGGGTCGGTAGAGCGGTCGAGCTATTGGAGCGGACGGCTGCGGTCATGCCAACCGTAGGTCGGCGATAAATTGGTGCAGAAAACTTTGCTGTTTTCGTTCGAGACCCGTTGATGACCGGTTCGTAGTATCCTGTAAGCAAGCCTTCTCGCCCACTGTGATTGATACGGTGGGGCTTAAAATGAGTTTCAAAGAAAGTCTTCGCAACCGTTCTGTCAGGATTGGTTTTGGCCAACTCTGAGGCATGAAAACATGCGCTCAACAGACCTGGGTCTGGCGATTTCTTCTTTGAAGAATGACCACTTTTTACAGACTTCAAAACACGAACACATGATTTGCGAAATGCTTCAAACGCGGCAAGGTGATCATCTTCCTGCCAGCCGGGAAGGTCGTGAAACGACATTGAATCGTAACGCAATATTTGGCGGGTCATTGCCAAGCCTGTATCGGAGCGTTTTGGAGATGTTTTAGCGCCTGCCACTGCCTGATCTGCAAATGGTAGCGACGAAGCAAGGATCAAACAACCAGCAAATGCCAGGATCGTCGTTACGGCCGAAACCGCACACAGCCCTGTAAAGGATCTCTGTCTTACCACCACGAAGCACCCCCAATATCGGCTATCCCCCCGGATAGCTTGCCGAATACTGGGCCAATTCGTGGTGTGTGCCAAGCGTCAAAGGCTGTCGCGGAACCAAATTCCCGCAAATCACAGCCAAAAAACCAGGTTCAGTGAGCTGACCGTGAAAAAACAAGTTCGGGCTAGTTGGGTTCCTGAGTGGCAACCAATTTCCAGTTGGGGTTGGCGCGTGCTTGAGCAGTCGAGATATCGCGACTGAAGGACCAGATATCGGTCACTTCTTTCACACTCTTATCGCTACCAGAGATAATCTCGCCATCGCTGTCGCGGATCGCAGTGATCAATTGGCTGACAAATCGCACAGTGACACCGGCTGTTCCGTCGTCGGCATCAGCTTCAAGAATCGTGGCCCGCTGGATACCAACGAAACTCTGATCGATAATTTCCTTACGTTTTTCACGCTCATCGATCGCACCACTAAATCCGTCGTAGACATCCTGGCTCAGCAAATCCTTCAGAGTCTGACGATTTCCTTCAGCAAATGCCGTAACAATCAACTCGTATGCGCTTTTTGCACCTTCGATGAAGTTCTCTGGATCAAAATTTGAATCGACACCAGAAATATCCGTCAAACCTTGTTTGATGCCCGCATTGCCACCCGACATCTTCTCGATGTTTTCTTTGATCACTTCCGGGTCAGGACCTTCCGGCTGGGTTTGAGCGGCCAGATCATTGGGCTCAGGCTCGCCGCGCTGAGGCAAGGTGACAACTTTCTCTGAACCCTCAGCCTCAGGACGAAAACGGCGATTAGCCCGGATATCGTCTTCATCTGTGCGGCGTCCAAGAACGCTACGCAGCTTCAAAATCGCAAAGACTGCGACGACAAGGGCGATAATCGTGAAGAGACTTATGTCATCGTTCATATTTCAGGAGCTTTCCAAGCGCGCGGAGTAATGCTGCATATTGCAACTGATGTAAGAACTAAAGGGCTCGGGGTCCAGCCCAATGGCAAAATTTGCCATATCGCCCTCAACAGAGCCATATATCTGAGCTGATATTCACGTTAAGTTAAAGCACATCCTGACAGAAGCCAACCAACTTAAACCGAATATGCTGGTTGAAACGCAGACGATAGACAGCAAAAGACAGCAAATCTCCAATGGGCCACGCGGAGGCCACTGAATGCGCCTCATACTCCTTATTCTCTTTATCGCGATGCCTTTGCTGGAGATCGCCGTATTCATTCAGCTTGGAGATGCAATTGGCCTCTGGATGACGATATTTATCGTTGTTGCAACAGCCATCATTGGCACAACGGTCTTGCATTCTCAGGGCTTTGCCGTTCTACAACGCGCCAATGCCAGCATGCGACAAGGTGCACCACCCATAGAACCGATTATGGAAGGCGTTTTGTTGCTCGTCGCTGGCGCGTTCTTGCTCACACCAGGCCTCATCACAGATTCGATAGGTGGATTGCTGCTTATTCCACCGCTTCGCCAACTTTTTGCGCGTGGAATTATCAAACGGGCAGCTGGCGGGTTATTTGGCGCAACCATTTACCAAGAAAATGGCGAGCCTGACGAATTCCACTCTCGGCCTCGCCGCGACGCCTCCACGTCTGATGAAACGGTGATTGAAGGCGAATTCACTCGGGTTGATGAACATACGATTAATCCCCACCGCCGCAACAATCGCTAATCTATTCATTGGTCAACGCGAGACATTTATTGCGACCCCTGCATTGGCATGATAGCGACAGGGCAAAATTCATATTGGATGCCGAAAACTCTTGAGATCACAGCGATCACTCTGGCCGAGGCACTGTGCAGGACAACCACGATGGCAAATTCAACAAATGGCAACGGCAACGATATTGGTGGCGCGGGCCAAGGTCCCAACCAGGCATCCGTTCAGGTTCAAGTCGCCGCGCAGTACATCAAAGACCTCTCTTTTGAGAACCCAAACGTAACGCGGCTTCTTTCCGGCCCAGGCGAAAGCCCAAATCTGCAACTTGAAATCAACGTTGGCGCCAAAAATATCAGCGAAGATCTTTACGAAAGCGAGATCGACTTTAAAGGTCACGCGACCAATGACGAAGGTACGATTTACGAAATTGAATTGATTTATGCAGGTTTGTTTCGGGTCAAAAATATCCCCTCAGAAGCTCTTGAGCCGTTTCTTTTGATCAATTGTCCAAGTTTGATCTTCCCGTTTCTACGTCGACTTGTTGCAGACATTACACGCGAAGGCGGCTTTCCGCCGTTGTTACTCGACCCTGTTGATTTTGCAAGCCTATTTGCCCAGCGCAAACAAGCAGCAGTAGAACAAGGTGCAACTTCTGTTAAACCAAGTTAAACACGTTAATTCGTTTTCTGGTTGTCTCGATCATTGAAGAATTGGTGCCAAATTGCGCCCTCTCCAAGTGTTTCCACATACACACGGTGGGTTTCGATATCTTCAACCGTCAAACAATTTGGCAAAGCCTTTTTTCGTTGCGCTGCCTTCGTTTTCACGCGACGCGCTGCGGTTGGGTCGCCATTGGTTTTTTGCGCGACAGAACTTGCCAAACTCAGCGAGGCTTGACGTTCGCCAATCAGCTCCAGATAGACTTCAGCCAACAACCACGAATCAAGTAACGCGCCGTGCTTCACCCGATTTGAGTTATCTATTCCATAGCGCTTGCACAAAGCATCCAAGGTGTTTTGCCCGCCGGGATGTTTGCGTCGTGCCAAAGCCAGAGTGTCTAAAACGCGGTCAGACTGAATGAGTGGTTTTCCAAGTCGGTCAAGCTCAGCATTCAGGAAACCAATATCAAATCCGGCGTTATGAATGATCAGCATGTCGTCGCCGATATAGTTTAGGAATTGGTCGGCCACATCGGCGAACAATGCCTTATCGCTAAGAAACTGTGTTGATAGCCCGTGAACAGCTTCCGCCTCTCGCGGCATATCACGCTCGGGATTGATGTAGACGTGAAATTCGTTGATTGGTTGAGGGATACGGTTGACCAGCTCAACGCAGCCAATCTCGACAATCCGATCACCGCCTTGTGCTTTAAGGCCGGTTGTTTCTGTATCTAGTACGATTTCACGGAGCATTCGCTATTCCCAGGCTCAGGCAAACACCAGTCTATGCGCTTGTCCAGTGACGGTGATAAGCCGTCCCATTCAAGGTCAAAATCTTGGCGAATACTGCCTCTGTTTGCGCCTTGGTATCAGCTATTGAAACACTGGTATCCACAATGAAATCAGCTTTTTTCCGCTTTTCTTCATCTGGCATCTGGCGTTTGAGGATTTCTTGCAACTTCTCCCTCGTCATTCCATCACGCTGCAAAACCCGCTCTTCCTGTTGATCGACCCTGGCACTGACAACAACAACACAATCAAACAATTTTTCAGTTCCGGTCTCAAACAGTAATGGAATTTCGATCACGCAAACATCTGCACCATTTCGAAATTGTTGATCTAGAAACTCCCGTTCCCCTGCACGAACCATCGGATGTACAATTGCTTCGAGCTGCGAAAACCGCTCTGGAGCCGCCATCAATTGGGCTGATAATTTCTCACGCACAACCTTTCCGTTGTCCGTTGATCCGGGAAAAATTTTTTCTATGTGCGCAACGGCTGCGCCTTCATACAGGTCGTGAACGATTTTATCGGCATCAATGACCGGCACACCAATATTCAACAAATGCTCGGCAACAGTCGATTTGCCCATCCCAATGGACCCCGTCAGGCCAACAACAATCATCAACCTTGCTCCAGGTCAGCGACCACGAGATCATGCAGGTCTTGGCTCACTGTGGGGCGAACTCCAAACCACTTTTCGAAGCCTGGAACGCCCTGATGCAACAACATTCCAAGTCCATCGACAGTTTGATGACCAGAAGCTTTTGCGTCACGCAATAAATTCGTTTCCAATGGAACATAAACGATATCGGCAACCACCGTTTGATCTTTAAACGCTTGTGGAGACAAGCCAAGGTCGCCTTCGCCATTCATTCCGATCGTCGTCGTATTGACGATCACACCCGCATCCAATGAAAGGTTTTGGCGCTGTTGCCAATCACCAACGACGATGCGCGTTGGCAAATTCAATCTGTCAAAATCTTTTACAAGCTTTTCTGTCTTCGCTTTCGTCCGGTTGACGACACGGATTTCACCAACACCAGCATTAAGAAAACCATAGACGATGGCACGCGCTGCACCACCGGCTCCCAGAATGGTCACTGGCGCATCCCGCTTTTGCCAATTTGGTACAGACGCCGACAAATGCGCCATAAACCCTTCCGTGTCTGTGTTTTTAGCGCACAGGCGACCATCGTCTAGCCACAAGGTATTGGCCGCAGACACAGCTACTGCTGACGCATCTTTTTCAACCGCCAAAGCAAATGCGCGTTCCTTGTGTGGGACCGTAACACTGCAACCAACATAGCCATGGTCACTCAAATTGTTGAGAAAATGTTCCAGGTCGTCGGGATGCACGGCCCGCTTATCGTAACTGCCATCAATGCCGTATTTTGCAAGCCAGTAACCATGAATCATTGGTGACCGAGAGTGTTTGATTGGCCAGCCAATCACACACGCAGCCCGACTTGAAGTATCACTCATACATCCACCATTCCACGATCGCGCAACTCATTCAGCAACGGCAATAAAGGCATACCAAGGATGGTGAAATGATTGCCGTCGACTTTCTCCATCAACTGCACACCTAAACCTTCCAGTTGATACCCACCGACACTTTCACAAACAATATCACCAGCCTTGACGAGATATTCTGCAAGGCTTTTTTCCGAGTAATTTCGCATGGTTATATGAGCTGTTTCCACATAACTCCACACAACTTCCCCCTGCGATGCAAGCGCTACGGCTGTATGCAATTGATGCGTGTGGCCGCGCAGTTTGAGGAGCGAGGTTTGTGCAGCTTCGACGGTTGCAGGTTTTTCAAAAATCTCGCCATTGAGGGCCAAAACCTGATCGGAGCCAATGACCAAGCCATCGCGATCTTGCCCACTGACATGTTCAGCTTTGGCGCGAGCTAAAACTTCGGCGATGTCACTTGGATCAACATCTTCAGTGTCGCCCGTCAAAGCTTGACGAATTGCGGCTTCATCTAAGTCGGCTGGAATAACGGTGTGAGCGATGCCGGCTGAATGCAACATCGATTGGCGCGTACGACTTCCCGATGCCAAAATCAGATGCTTTGGCGCGCCGCGGCCATTTCCATTAACGTTAGGCATCGTCGACGTGATCCACTTCTGTTTTAAAGCTTGTTTGTTTGGCCGCACGATCAGCCATCAATCGAATAACTGTTGCCGCTGATTCTTCTACCGACTTGCGTGTCACATCAATCACGGGCCAACCATGCTCACCGCACAATCGACGCGAATAAGCGATCTCTGCCTTGATGCGATCACGGTCGATATAGGTATTGAGATCTCTGTCAGCCAGCAACATCGCCCGATTGCGCCGCACCTCTGCAATGCGATCCGCTGATGCAATCAAGCATACGACAAACGCATTGTGCTGTTTTGTTAGAGCTTCTGGTATCGGTATTTCGGGCACCAATGGCAGATTTGCCGTTTTAAATCCGCGCTGTGCCAAATAAATGCTAGTTGGCGTTTTGCTGGTTCGAGAAATACCCAGAATAACGATATCAGCTTGGTTCAAGTCTTCCGGTAAATGACCATCGTCATGCGCCATTGTGAAGTTTAATGCATCGATTCGTTTGAAATAGTCGGCATCGAGAACGTGTTGGCCAGCAACCGTTGGAGTTCTCGGAGCACCGAGATACGATTCAAACAGTGTCATAATTGGTTGTAATACGGCCATGCTGGGAACCTGCAATTCCCGACAACGCTCTTCTAGAATTTCAGCAAGCTCAACATTGATGATGGTGTAGAGAACGATGCCAGGCGCTTGCTCCACCTCCTGTAAAACGCGTTGCAACATCTGTTTGGTTCGAATTAACGGGTGGACATGCTCGATCGCACGCACCTGGCCGTATTGGACCGCGGCGGCTTTTCCGATCGTGGTGAGCGTTTCACCCGTCGCATCAGACACAAGATGAAGGTGAAAGTAACTTGGTAAGTCTTTGGTCATGTGTGGATGAAAGCTCCAGTTATCCACCGGCCTCAGATGACCGGAGACTTGCTCAAGAACAACATGGCAGATCTCCACAAAGATATGAACATCTCGCGATTTTCTAACAACTTTCGAGCGAGAACCAACCCGCATGTGGAGTGAAACATTGTTTCTGTGCGAACAACAAGACACCCACAACTTATTAGATCTGGTTGTTGCCACATCTTTCTCAGCAATCGACTGAAAGAAAGATATAATTTCGTTCCTAGTGGCCAATGTCGAAGACAACCGCTAGATCTCGTAGTCTGTGTTACCCACAGTGCGCAATGTGCGAAGATCATGGGGACGACTTTGAAATTACCAGCACTCACAGCGGTAATAATAAGAGTAATAACCTTTTAAATATTTATATTCTTTAAGAAGGGCGCCAGGAGAACGTGCAAAACTCTGAAACCAATCAGCCAACACCGAAACCCCTGAAACATTTTCTCAAACCGTTTTCAGGGGAAGCCGCATGGCCCCCACCGATTTGGCTCATGCGACAAGCGGGGCGATATCTTCCGGAGTATCGCGAAGTCCGTGGCACGACCGGCGGTTTCCTCGATTTGTGCTACACACCGAAATTAGCAGCCGAAGTCACACTTCAACCCATTCGTCGCTACGGTTTTGACGCTGCAATTTTGTTTTCAGATATCCTCGTCGTGCCGCATGCGCTTGGCCAAGACGTTCGCTTTGTTGAAGGTGAAGGCCCACGATTGGAGCCGATTGCTAGTGGCGATGAACTGAAAATCCTCGATGTGGATAAGGCTGGTGAGAAGTATGACATCGTTGCCGAAACGGTCGCACGTCTCAGTCAGGACTTGCCGAAAACCACTGCTTTAATTGGCTTTTGTGGTGCTCCTTGGACCGTTGCAACTTACATGATCGGTGGCCGTGGATCTCCAGATCAAGCGGCGGCTCGGTTGTTTGCCTATCGCCAACCGGCCGCTTTTGAAAAGTTGATGGACATCCTCGTCGAATCCTCATCAGATTACCTCCAGCGACAGGTGAGGGCTGGCGCTGAGGTTTTGCAGATTTTTGATAGTTGGGCTGGAAGCCTGCCAGACAATGAGTTTCAAAAGTGGGTCGTTGCGCCAACAGCCAGGATCGTGGAAACGGTAAAAGCCGCTCATCCTCACGTTCCAATCATCGGATTTCCCAGAGGCGCTGAAAATCTCAGTTTGCCTTACATTTCCGAGACCGGAGTTGATGGTGTGAGCTGTGATACGTCGACGTCATTGGCGTTTATGCATGGTCCATTGGCAAAATCTGGTGCAGTGGTGCAAGGCAATCTCGACCCCTTGCTCCTGGTTTCCGGTGGAGCAGCCATGAAAAATCGAGTCCGGCATATTCTGGATGCGATGCGCAGTGAAAAATTCATCTTCAATCTCGGACACGGGATTGTGCCACAAACGCCACCCGAGCACGTTGGAGAACTCGTGGACTTTATTCGCGGTGAAGGAGCCTAATGTGGACATTGCGCTTTGGGTGAAAGCTCTTCATATCGCAGCCGTTATTTCCTGGATGGCAGGACTGTTTTATCTCCCCCGCCTTTTTGTTCATCATGCTGAGAGGGGAAATCCCGGAAGCGAATTGAGCGAAACCTTTAAAATGATGGAAGAAAAGCTTCTTGGCATCATTATGCGACCCGCGATGACAGTGACCTGGTTGACGGGGCTCTATCTCGCCTGGTCCATTGATGCCTGGATCGAGGGGTGGTTTCTCATCAAAGCCCTCATGGTTGTTGCGATGACCGTATTTCACGTGAAATGTGCGTTGTGGGTTAAGGATTTTGCGGCAGATAGCAATGTTCGCTCCGGCAAATATTTCCGAATAGCCAATGAAGTTCCCACTGTCCTTATGCTTGTTATCGTCCTGATGGTCATCGTCAAACCGTTCTAAGACGGTTCCCTGATGGCAAAACCGCCCTTAGTCCCGGCCAGTTCGTCGCACGATATGTTGCTTTTGTTTCTGCAAATTCTCTGCTAGAGTCCCTCTCAAGTTCCAGGGTGCTAATCTCTCCGATTGGCACGACATTGGCCTGCAGCTCTAAAATCTGTGATGGCTGATCCTGCGGTTCGTCCCGCACCATTCTATCTCCCACCTTCGTTGGTCGTCCAAACTGCGCGACCACTTACAATTCGCGACCAGTCACAATTTACGTGTCGAAAAGCGCCTCCGGAGTTTTCCATGACGGAAGAGATCGTTTCCTCAAAGGAAATGAAGCTTGAGGATCTCAAGCTCAAATCCCCCACAGAATTGCTAAGCTTTGCTGAAAGCGTTGGTGTTGAGAACGCCAACACGATGCGCAAACAGGAATTGATGTTTGCGACCCTGAAACAGCTTGCAGCACAAGACACAAACATTGTTGGCACTGGGGTTGTGGAAGTTCTTCAAGACGGCTTTGGTTTTTTGCGCTCACCGGAAGCCAACTATCTGCCAGGTCCTGACGATATTTACGTGTCGCCCTCCCAGATCCGCCGCTTTGCGTTGAGAACCGGCGACACCGTCGAAGGCGATATTCGCAGTCCAAAAGATGGTGAACGCTACTTCGCGCTCCTCAAAGTGACCCGCATCAACTTCGAAGAACCGGAAGCTGTAAAGCACAAGGTGCACTTCGATAACCTGACGCCGCTTTATCCAACAAGCTGGCTGAAGCTTGAAACCGAAGATCCCACCAAAGACCTTTCACCACGCGTGATCGACATTGTTGCCCCAATGGGTAAAGGGCAACGTGGTCTGATTGTGGCGCCACCGCGCACCGGTAAAACCGTTCTCTTGCAAAACATTGCCCATTCTATCTCCACAAACCACCCTGAGTGTTACCTGATCGTGCTGCTCATTGATGAGCGGCCGGAAGAAGTGACCGATATGCAGCGGTCGGTGAACGGTGAAGTGATCTCATCCACCTTTGATGAGCCACCATCGCGTCACGTGCAGGTGTCGGAGATGGTTATTGAAAAAGCAAAACGCTTAGTGGAGCACAAGCGCGATGTCGTTATTCTTTTAGATAGTATCACCCGCCTTGGTCGCGCCTATAACACCGTTGTGCCATCGTCTGGCAAAGTCTTAACGGGTGGTGTTGATTCCAATGCTTTGCAACGTCCAAAACGCTTCTTTGGTGCTGCGCGTAATATTGAAGAAGGTGGCTCATTGACGATTGTCGCCACGGCCTTGATTGATACTGGCTCGCGTATGGACGAAGTGATCTTTGAAGAATTTAAAGGCACAGGTAATTCAGAGATTATTCTCGATCGCAAAGTATCTGATAAGCGGGTGTTCCCAGCCATTGATGTTGCTCGGTCTGGCACACGCAAAGACGAACTTCTTGTTGGCACAGATACGCTTAAGAAAATTCATGTTCTGCGCCGAATCCTCAACCCAATGGGCGCCATGGACGGCATCGAGTTCTTGATCGATAAACTGAAGTCGACCAAGAGCAACGATGAATTCTTCGATTCCATGAATACTTAAGCGCGCACGTTCAAATATTTCGTCAGCGTGTTTTGGCGCAAATTTAGCTTGAGCGTTGAAAGGCTGATCGATCCATGTGGCATACGCGAGGATGATCGCGTTGTTGCTTGGTTCAACACTGTTTGTCGCGTTTCATTGCAAGTCTGATCGTCGCTGTTTTACTTGACAGAACCCGTTAGATTGATTCTGAACCCCTACCTGAACCAATGGCCGCTTAGACGTAGAAACCGACCAGCGGCCTGGTTTAAGTCTAAATGGCGGCAGATGACCCGAGGCGGAAATTCGTCGGCCGATTTAATTAAGAAAAACTAATAGTATTTTGGGGACGGCAAATGCCTGTGAAGCAGAACGTCTACAAAGAAATCATGCAGAGTCGAGTATTGGGTGTTTTGGAAACCGCGCGTGCCGCAGGCGGGTTGTCACATAGTGGCTTAAAGGGGCGTGCTCGTGAAATTTTAGCTGCTGACCATTTTTTCGACCACTCCTTCCAGCTGACGTGAACATTGCCTCGGGGCAAATCATCGAGTGCGCGAGCGGTAGGTTGTCACGCCAGCACGACATTATTCTATTTGATGGCTCGATTTTACCACCAATCACCTTTGATGATTCAACTTCCATCTTGCCTATAGAAAGCGTGTTGTACACGATTGAAATCAAATCTAAGTTGACGCGAACAGAATTGGTAGATGCACATAAAAGTGCCCAAGAGCTTGCTGAATTTAAATATCTCAGCGGAGCAAGTCATCAAAACCTTGTAGAACAGCAGATTGGTAAACTTGTAAGTGTGATTTTCGCTTTAGAATCAGACTTAAAGCCAAGCGAGCATGGAGAGGTCGCTCGATACAAAGGCGTGTACGGCGATGGGGAACCACATCTGAAAGCACTTTGTATCGTGGGTCGAGGCTATTGGTTTGAGTCTGACGGATCATGGGTCAAAGCTGGGTCCAACGGACTGGATGAAGTAATCGCATTCATCGGCGGTGTTATGAATACATATAAGCAGATATCCGCGACACGCGGGCTGCAATCACTGGGACACTATATAATCTCCAGCCCACCGTCGTTCCAGACTTTCCCAAGCGGTACAAAGCCAACGATAAATGTTGTTTGCGAAAATTGCTGCAATAAGGGTGTGGTCTTCTTCAATAGCGAGACGACTGAGAGAAAAGAGTGGCCAGACTGATTTACCTCTCCTCAACCATGCTATAAGTGCGGCGGCCTGTTGACCGCGCCCGCTGGCAAGTATGTCCTTCGCAACGGACTGTATGAGCTAACTTCACGGTGACGAGAATTTCCAGTAATAGGCGTGATAGTCGGTTCCTGGCCCGTTGCTGTCTGTAGGACCGATGACAATTTCCCCGTTTCAGCGATTACTTCTCGTCTTGTAGTTCAGCCAGAAGCCCGGCCAACAGTTCCATTCCCGCACCCCAACCTTTGTCCATACCGGCGATGGCCTCACCAAAACAAGCAATTTCAGCATCACTGGCTTCATGTGGCACCCAGGTGAGGCGCATCTTTGTTTGCTCTCCCACCTGATTGAACGTCACCGTTGTGAGTAGGACGCGCGGCCAGTCCGCCATCATTGGATTGGTAGAAATGTTCCAATCTGCATCACAATTGGAATGCAGCCAGACCAAGCGCTCCGGCGCCACCACCTCTGTGTACTCAACCCTTTGATAGTTCGAGTTTTCGCCCCACTTCATTTCATTCAGCCAAAGCCCACCAGGTTTGACATCAAGGCGGTGAACAATGGTCTCGACATTGGGCCCATACCAGCGCGCCAACAATTTCGGATCCGTCCAAGTTTTCCAGACCAGTTCACGTGGCGCATTGAACTCACGCTCGAGGATATACGTCGGCAAATCACTCATCTCTGGGCTCCTCAGATGGTGCCATTTTCATCTCTTCCAATAAGTCATCCAATTGATCGAAACTCGTGGACCAAAACTGTTTGAAGTCTTCAAGCCAACCGACAGCGTCCGCCATTGGCGCCGCATTTAAGCGTGCTAGTCGACGCTGCTTGTTTGTTTCGCGCTCAACCAATCCCGCCCGCTCCAACACTTTCAAATGTTTCGACACTGCGGGTTGGCTCATCTCGAACGGTTGGGCGAGTTCATTCACCGAGGCCTCACCAGATGTCAGCCTGGAGAGAATTGCCCGTCGTGTCGGATCGGCCAGAGCTGCAAAAATCGCGTCAAGAGATGGACGTGTGGAAGGATGTGGCGATATATTCATAACCGAATGGTTATATAATAGACCCAAACCTGTCAAACCAAAAAGTTTGGCCGCAAACAGCTGATCCTGACCGACACTAACCGACCTACACCATCCGTCCGGCACTGCGTCGATCTCGCAGAACGTCTTCCAGAACTTGTGGATCTGTGATCGGTGCAGAGCATTGCGGGCCAAGGCATACGTAGGCTGTTGCTTTGTCACCGGCTGCGGTTTTGCCGACGAGAGCTGGTGCGCTGAGGTCTGGAGTTGCATCGTCAATGATAAATTGCTGGCTGCCTGGCAGGGACAGAGTGTGCAACATCTCGACCAGGGATTTTCCTCCCTTTTTATCGGCCCCTACTATGGCAATTTGCTGCGGCGCAATAATTTCCATTGCACCGGCCAAAAGTCCGGCGTGAGCCATAAGATTTTTATTGGCATCTGAGGCAAAGACTTCGACGATCTTTTCTGCCCTTTCCAGATATGACTGATCTCCGGTTAGTGCTGCGAGGTGGACGAGGTTGGCAACCATCGTTGCGTTGGCGTTCGGCGTGGCCTCATCTCGGGCATTGCACAGTCGGACAATAACGTCGTCTGTATCTTTGGCCGACATGGCATACCCACCATCGTCTTCGACCCAATAGTGCGCCTCTAACACGTCAGACCAGCCGATCGCGGTCTGCAGATAGTTCTTGTCCAAAGTTGCTTCATAGAGGCGAAGGGCGGCCCAAATCATGTTGGCGTAATCGTTGGCGGTCGCGGGTGCTTTTGCTTGCCCGCTTCGATAGGCGTGGCGCAACCGACCATCGACCTGCATTGACGATTGAACAAATGAAAACGCCTGTTTCGCGCGATCCAACCATTCCAGTCTTTTGAATACATTCGAGGCCTGCGCCAAAGCGGCAATCATCAAACCGTTCCAGTCCGCAAGGATCTTGTCATCCCAACCTGGGCGAACCCGTTCTTCGCGCGCCGATAACAGGCGACCACGCATTTCTTTCAATGTTGCTTCTTCGGCGTTTGTCAGTTGTTCTTGAAGGTCCAAGCGATTGGGGATGTTCGTCCCCTCCCAATTTCCCTCTTCGGTGATGTCATAAGCAGCACAAAACATCTCGGCATCGATTTCGCCAAGAACCTGATAAATCTCTGCCATTGACCAGACGTAAAATTTTCCTTCTTTGCCTTCGCTGTCGGCATCGAGAGAGGCAGCAAAACCACCGCCCTCGCCAATCATTTCCCGCTCCAGCCAACCAACGGTTTCTTCTATGCGTGTTGCCAGCAATGGATCATGCGTTTCGCGATAGACCTCTGTCATTAAGTCGATCAGCAAGGCGTTGTCGTAGAGCATCTTCTCAAAATGCGGCACCAACCAACGTTCATCGACTGAGTAGCGCGAAAACCCACCTGCAATATGGTCGTAGATACCGCCATGACAGATATTGCGGAGTGTGGTTTCAACGGCACCTTGAGCGTCATCGTTTTCATAACGAATACCGCCACGCCAAAGGAGCCAGAAAAAACTCCATTGCGGGAATTTTGGTGCACCATTGATGCCGCCCTGAACGGGATCAACGGCAGCGGTCATACGCTGGGTAAGATCGCGAAGTGTATCGTCGGTAATTTCAAGAGGGTCAGCGTTCTCTGATCGATCTTTTAGGGCTGCGGTAATCACAGTGGCATTGTGTAGGACTTTATCGGGGGCTTCGCGATAAATTCGGGCAACATTCTCTAAAACATCAATAAATGCGGGGCGTTCAAATTTTGCGTGTTTGGGAAAATACGTACCACCAAAAAATGGTTTGCCACTGCTATCAAGGAACATAGTCAGCGGCCACCCCCCTTGCTCTCCGAGTTGGTGGAGGGCTGCCATATAGATTTGATCAATATCAGGTCGCTCTTCGCGATCGACTTTAATGTTGATGAAATGTTCATTCATGACATCGGCGGTTGATTGGTCTTCGAAACTTTCGTGGGCCATAACATGGCACCAGTGGCATGCCGCATAACCCACAGAAAGCAGTATTGGCTTGCCTAATCGGCGCGCTTCATCCAATGCTTCTGGCCCCCATGCCCACCAGTGTACGGGGTTATCACGATGTTGCAGCAAATACGGGCTGGTCTCTTCCGGTAACCGATTTTGACTCATTATTCGCTCCAATCAAAACAAAGCATTGCAGTTCGGTTCTTGATACGCGAAATCAAGTGTGAGGAGAATTTTTGTGAGCAATCGCGAGACCATTTTTGCACTCTCTAGTGCACCAGGCCGGGCCGGTGTTGCAGTTGTTCGTGTTTCTGGTCCTGGAACGGTTGGCGCCATTACTAAAATGGCTGGCCCACTGCCACCGCCGCGTAGCATGTCCTACCGTGCAATTCGCGACGTTGGCATGAACGCGGTCATAGATCGTGGCCTTGTTGTTTGGTTTTCGGGACCAGCAAGTTTCACAGGTGAAGACAGCGCGGAATTCCATATTCATGGTGGTCGCGCCGTAATTGCACGACTCCTATCGGCACTTGGTCGTTTGCAGGGATTTCGTATGGCTGAAGCCGGTGAGTTTGCGACACGCGCCTTTCACTCCGGTAAAATTGATTTGGCCGAAGCAGAAGGCTTGGCTGATCTCATTGATGCTGAAACAGAGGCCCAGCGCCTGCAAGCTCTTCGCCAGGCAGACGGCGTACTTTCAAAAATCTATGAAGGTTGGCGCACCGAACTGATTACGGCCGGAGCTTTAATAGAGGCGGCGATTGATTTTTCAGATGAAGCTGATGTCAGCGAAAAATCTGTTGTTGAGGCGGTTGAAATTGTCAAAAGACTATCTGAAGAAATTGCCAATCACCTCGATGATGGGCGTCGCGGAGAGATCCTTCGAGAAGGTTTTCGAGTTGTACTCGCAGGGCCGGTGAATTCTGGAAAATCTAGCTTTTTGAATTGGTTATCTAAAAGAGACGCTGCCATTGTGTCGGAAGAACCTGGCACCACAAGAGATGTTGTTGAGATCAAGCTCGATCTCGAAGGTTTACCAATCATTGTCTCGGATACGGCGGGTTTTCGCGAAACGAAGGGTGTCGTTGAGCGGGAAGGTATACGGCGCAGCCGATTGCAGATGAATAAAGCGGATCTGGTGATATGGATGATGCCGGCCAACCGAGAGATGGCGTTGCCAAAGGACCGCTCAAGCAATGACCGCCAATTGCTCGTGGCCTCAAAAGCAGACTTGGTTGATGGTTCAAGTGGTTTTTATTTGTCTGATAAAAAAGCAAAACTGATTTCGTTGAAAAATGGTCTTGGACTTGAAGAACTGCGCCAGGAAATCATCGAAATTGCATCCAAGCGAATTGGAACGACGGAAAGCCCGGCACTTACCCAAGCTCACCATCGCAACAAATTAGAAATATGTTTGGAACGTCTGACAGGATTTTTATCCGCTGATCAAAGCGACACGGAATTGCGTGCTGAAGACTTGCGTCTTGCTGCGAACGCGCTCGGCCGCATCACGGGGCGGGTTGATGCAGAAGATTTGTTGGATCAGATATTTGGCCGCTTTTGTATCGGCAAATAACATCACGTTTTCTAAATGTTTCACGTGAAACAAAGGGTTGTGGACACAACACGACCTTTGGCCGGATTGTCATTCCTGCGCTGGGCAAGCCCAATTGAAAAAACCAATAGGCAATTGGCGCCAAGTCTCCTCAATGAAGTTTCGTTGGACTTCGCCTGAGGCTTAAGAAATGTTTCACGTGAAACATTGGTTTTAAGCGAGATCGAAAATTTGTGCTTTAGCGTTGGATATCAAAGCGCGAAGTGACGCGTTGCGGCTCGCGACATAAACTTTGACGGCGACAGGGCGGCCGCCTATTTTCCCGCCATGACAAACTCAAACACGAATCAGGTGCCAATGTACGATGTGATCGTTATTGGCGGCGGTCATGCCGGAACCGAGGCTGCTGCGGCCAGTGGGCGTATGGGCGCGAAAACCGCACTTGTCACGCACCGCGCCGATACCATCGGCGAAATGTCTTGTAACCCGGCCATCGGTGGTTTGGGCAAAGGCCACCTTGTGCGCGAAATCGATGCTTTGGATGGCTTGATGGGCCGTGTCGCGGACCAAGCCGGAATTCAATACCGACTTCTCAATCGTTCAAAAGGCCCAGCAGTGCAAGGGCCTCGATCTCAAGCAGATCGCAAGCTCTATCGCCAAGCCATGCAGGCAGCTATTGCCCAAACACCCAATCTCACGGTTGTCGAAGGCGGCGTTGATGACCTCTATTGCGATGGAAACCGTGTCACTGGGGTCGTGCTCGCAGATGGTCGACTGCTTCGCGCCAAGGCCGTCGTTGTTACAACAGGCACGTTTCTCAACGGTGTGATTCATCGCGGAGAGGAGACTATATCCGCCGGACGTGACGGAGAAGCTCCGGCAATCAAACTGGCGGAACGCTTGTTGGGGCTGGGACTTCCAATGGGGCGTTTGAAAACGGGAACGCCTGCAAGGTTGTCGGCGCGCTCAATCGCGTGGTCAGACTTGGAAATGCAGCCCGCAGACGCCGAGCCGGTTCCATTTTCTTTCTTGAACGACAAAATTACAATTCCACAAATCGCATGCGGAATTACCCGAACAACGGTGGAGACACACGAAATCATCCGAAGTAACCTGTCGAAGTCGGCCATGTATTCCGGAAAGATTGAAGGTGTTGGTCCACGGTACTGTCCCTCAATCGAAGATAAAGTCGTACGGTTTGCTGATCGCAACAGCCATCAGGTCTTTCTTGAGCCAGAAGGACTTGATGACGATACCATCTATCCTAATGGCGTTTCGACCTCATTACCTGCAGATGTCCAGCTCGCCTTCCTAAGGACGATGCCAGGACTGGAAAACGTGGAGGTTTTGAAGCCTGGCTATGCGATAGAATATGACTATGTTGATCCACGCGCTCTGTCGCCAACTTTGGAATTGAAGACATGGGATGGCCTCTATTTGGCTGGCCAGATCAATGGAACGACCGGTTATGAAGAGGCTGGCGCGCAAGGTTTGTTGGCCGGAATCAATGCGGCGTTAAAGGCGGAAGGGTCTGGACGGACGTTTATGGTGTCCCGCGCTGATGCTTATCTCGGCGTTATGATCGACGACCTGGTCACGCGCGGTGTCACAGAACCCTATCGCATGTTCACATCACGTGCAGAGTATCGCTTGAAGCTCAGGGCTGACAACGCCGATCAGCGTTTGACGCCATTGGGTGAAGAGATTGGGTGTGTCAGATCCCACCGGTCTAAGGCCTTTGCACTGAAAACAGCAGAATTGGAAAAAGGGCGAACGCTTTTAAACTCCCTTATGATTACGCCAACCGAAGCCGTCAAAAAGGGCCTGAAGATCAATCAGGATGGTCGCCGCCGAACAGCATTTGATTTGTTAACTCTGCCTGGGGTCGACATCGATCGTCTAAAGACGGTTTGGCCCCAGTTGGCAAATTTGCCAAGCAAAGTTGCGGATCAATTGGTCGTTGATGCCCAATATGCACCTTACGTTGCGCGTCAGGAAGATGATGTTGCTGCCCTTCGCAGGGACGAGGCGGCCGTGATACCGGCATCCTTTAAGTTCGATGATATTCAAGGCCTTTCGACTGAAATGCGCCAGAAGCTGACGCGCCATGCCCCAAGCACGCTGGCGCAGGCTGGCAAGATTGACGGGGTCACGCCCGCGGCTTTGATGTTGGTGGCAGCACACTTAAAGCGTGCAGCCAAGCGGTCGGCCTGAGGCGAGATCGCTGGAATTGGGTGACGGATCGGCAAATTGTTTCACGTGAAACATGTTTTCTGGCAAAAATGATGGGCGCAAAAAACTTTGGCTGGTCAGATCCATTTGATATCCGCTAATCCTGCACCATGACATTACCCCAGAAACTCACGTCACCCATCCAGACCGCAAAAGACTTTCAAGCCGCCTTCGATGTTTCACGTGAAACAATTGATCGTTTGGAGATCTATGCCGAACAGCTTGTTCTCTGGCAGGCAAAGATAAATCTTGTTTCACCCAAGACACTGGATCAGGCTTGGCATCGCCATTTTGCTGATTCGGCGCAATTGCTGTCGCTGATTCCTAAAGACGCCCAAAGTTGGGTTGATGTGGGGTCTGGTGGCGGGTTTCCAGGTCTGGTGATGGCCATACTTTTGTCCGATCAGGACCGAAAGTCGTCACCGATTCGTGTTTCTTTGGTCGAAAGTGATAGCCGAAAGGCCGCATTCTTGCGGGAAGTGGCCCGACAGGCGATGATCTCTGTGGACATTTGCAATGAGAGAATCGAGTTATCCACGAATTGGGATAGGATTCGCCATAAGGATGTTTATTCGGCGCGCGCGTTTGCGCCATTATCGCGGTTATTTCGTGATGTAAGTCCTTTGTTTTCAGCGTCTTCAACTGGGTTTTTCCTCAAAGGGCGTAGCGTTGCCGAGGAAATTACTGAAGCCCAAAGGTTGTGGAAATTCGATGTACAACTTGTTGAGAGTATAACAGACCCTGACGGTCGGATCGTGGTCGTCAGTAATTTGAACGCCAAAACGGAGGGGTGAATCCCGTGAACGGCGCAATGATAGCGGGTCGTGGCCCGCGTGTACTGGCCATCGCTAACCAAAAAGGTGGCGTTGGTAAAACGACAACCGCAATTAATCTCGGTACGGCTTTGGCCGCGGTGGGCGAGCGTGTGTTGGTGGCCGACCTTGATCCTCAAGGCAACGCGTCCACTGGATTAGGCGTGCCAGCCGAGACCCGCCAATTGACGAGCTATGATGTTTTGGCTGGTACCGCGTCGATCAAACAGGTTGCCGCTCAGACGGCGATTCCGGGACTGTCGATCATTCCAGCGAACTCGGATCTCGTTGGTCTTGAAAGCGACATGATGGCTGATGCCAATCGACCATTTCGTCTCCGCGATGCAATTGCTGAATATTCAAATGATCGAACAGCCGATCGCTACGATCATATTTTGATTGATTGTCCTCCTTCGCTGAATTTGATGACTTTGAATGCGATGGCCGCAGCAAACGCTGTGATCGTTCCAGTGCAGTGTGAATTCTTCGCGCTTGAAGGCATCTCGCAACTCAAAGATAGCATCGATCAAATTCGTGCATCGTTGAATCCAGCCTTGGAAATTCAGGGCGTGGTTCTGACAATGCATGATGCTCGTACGACTTTATCGCACGAAGTCGCCGACAACGTGCGCGGCTTTTTTGGCCCGAAAGTCTATGAGACTGTCATTCCACGCAACACCCGCGTTGCCGAAGCGCCCTCGCACGGAAAGCCATTGCTGCTGTACGATTATGATTGTGCCGGAAGTCAGGCTTACATTCGACTGGCCACGGAAATCATTGAACGGGAACGGCAATTTCAAGCCGCCTGAGTTGTTTGAACGACACGCCGTTTAAACAACACACTGGGTAATGCGTAAGACGAAACAAGAATTTTTATCAAGAAGCGAAGACCCAATGAACGCACCCGCACAAAAAAGTCGTCTTGGCCGTGGCCTTGCCTCACTCATCGGTGAACCGGCTATGGAAAACGGCGTACCGTTACCGATCGAGGGCGAACAACGTGTCGTCTCTATTGATCAATTGCATCCGAGTGTTTTCAACCCGCGCAAGGATTTTCCAGAAGCTGACCTCGTCGAGCTGGCGGATTCGATTCGCGTCAAAGGTTTGGTACAGCCGCCGCTTGTGCGCAAACATCCTAAGGTTGCCGGCGCTTTTGAAATTGTCGCGGGTGAACGCAGATGGCGGGCTGCACAACGCGCCGGGCTGCATCAGGTGCCAGTGATCGTTCGCGAGCTTGATGATCAATCGGTGCTTGAACTTGCAATCATTGAGAACGTTCAACGCTCCGATCTCAATGCCATTGAAGAAGCAGGAGGATATGCCGATCTTATGGATCGGTTTGATTACAGCCAGGAACAACTTTCCGAGATTATCGGTAAAAGTCGATCACACGTGGCCAACACGTTGCGATTGTTAAAGCTGCCATCCGAAATTCAGTCCTTTGTTCAATCAGGAGAACTTTCTGCTGGACATGCAAGAACCCTAGTTGGTCATCGTGATGCGATGGCGTTGGCGAAGAAAATGATCGCCGGCGATATGAGCGTTCGCGAAGCAGAGGCCATGGTGCAGGCGGCGTTACGTGGTGGTGGAAAATCGAGCGGCACGACGCGGCCGCCGCGAGAAAAGGATGCCGACACTTTGGCATTTGAAAAAGAAATCGCTGATGCTTTGGGTTTGAAAGTCGAAATCAAACGTGGCTCCGGAGAGAGTGGAAACTTGGTCATAAAATACGGTAATTTCGATCAGCTCGAATACATTCGTGCCCGGCTATTTGGAATGGGTTCGTAAAAGCGCTCCGCCCCTGGGTGAAACTGATCAATTTTAAAAGCAGCGTTGGCAGTCATGCTGGCGCTGTTTTTCTTTTTGCTTGGTTGTATTTGCTACAATGTATGTTGCCGCTTGACGTATTTGGCGGGACTTGCTGGATTGATTGCCATGAGGTCGTCGGCGTTATTCCGCCGTGTACCGGAGGCTTTCTCCTGTTCTAAAGGCGGTTAACATTATGACGGACGACGTGCTGCTTCAGTTGGCAGCAACAATAAAATCTCGACGCGATGAATCTGGCGATAAATCGTACACCCGCCAATTGCTTGATGCTGGTTCTGCAAAATGCGCAAAAAAGCTCGGCGAAGAGGCCGTTGAAACTGTGCTTGCAGCCGTTGGCGAGAGCGATGCTGCATTGTCTGCGGAAGCTGCAGATTTAATTTATCATCTACTTGTCTTGCTCGAGAGCAGGCACGTTGCGATCGCTGATGTGCTGGCAATTCTGGAAAGTCGTCAAGGAACTTCAGGGCTTGTTGAGAAGGCTTCTCGCGGCTCAAAGTCGTCTTAGAACAAGGATCGACTGGAACACTGTGCGCCACACACTTCAATATTCACCCTATAGAATTTTCGATCGATCGGAATGGGCTAATCTCCGCGCCGGCACACCGATGACCTTGGTGGCAAAAGAGCTCGAGAAACTTTCTGGCGTGATCGAAAATCTTTCGATGGAAGAGGTCGAGACGATCTATCTGCCATTGTCTCGGTTGTTGAATCTCTATGTTTCGGCGGCCCAGGAGTTGCACGCCGTTACGTCGAATTTTCTTGGGCATTCGGACCGCAGAGTGCCGTTCATTATAGGTGTGGCTGGGTCGGTTGCAGTTGGCAAGAGTACGACAGCACGCGTTCTCAATGCACTTTTAGCGCGCTGGCCTGACCATCCTCGCGTAGATCTTGTGACCACCGACGGATTTCTTTTTCCAAATGCAGAATTAGAAAAACGCGGCTTGATGGATCGCAAAGGGTTCCCTGAAAGTTTTGACACCGTGCACTTGTTGAATTTTCTCGGGGACGTAAAGTCGGGTGTTGGTCGCGTCGAAGCGCCGATCTATTCACATTTCCATTATGACAACCTAGCAAACCAATCAATTAAAGTTGAGCGCCCTGATATCCTCATCGTTGAGGGCTTGAACGTCCTTCAACCTGCTGTTTTGCCCAGTGATGGTCAGGCGATCCCGTTTGTTTCGGACTTTTTTGATTTCTCAATTTACATCGACGCTGAGCCGGATCTGATTGAGGAATGGTATGTCAATCGGTTTATGCAACTCCGACGGACCGCTTTTCGTGATCCAGCAGCTTACTTTCACAAATACGCCGATATGGACGAAGATGAGGCTCAGCAACGAGCGCTCGAAATTTGGCGCGACATCAACTACAAAAACCTGGTTGAAAATGTTCTTCCAACCCGCCAGCGCGCCAGATTGATTTTGCGCAAGGGCGCTGATCACAACATTGAATCCGTTGCTTTGCGCAAGATTTAATTGATCGAATTGAACGGGCGAAAACAGCAATGATTGTCGGGCCCGCCAACCAGGGCAGGTGTCGTGCAACTTGTGTAATGTCGGTTTTTTCATTTGACGCGATGTCAAGTTTGTCAGGTATTGTTGCCAGGTTTTGCCGAGCGTGCAATTCCACAACAAACAAATTTGATTGATATATAGGGAGAAAACCGGTGACAGATTCGCTTTATTGGCTCGCGCTTACAGCCCTTTCAACCGCCTTTATGGCCCTACCATACGTTATGGAACGTATCAGCCGCGTTGGATTAATCGGCGCTTTGGGATATTCATCCGATAGTCATTTAGGTGGATTTGATCAACCTACTGAAAAACCAGCCGCCTGGGCCAAGCGTGCTCATGCTGCTCATCGAAATGCAATCGAGAGTCTTCCTATTATTGCAACGTTGGTCCTGATTGCCCATGCTGCAAATATCACCGGTGGTAATACGATTGCTTTGGCGACAATGACTTATTTCATCGCCCGCATCCTCCACTATGTAGTTTATGCCTTGGGTGTACCGGTACTGCGCACTCTTGCATTTTTCGTCGCTTGGGCGGCGATATTGTTGATCGGTTATGAAGTTGTAATCGCCGCTGTATGATTGAAAAACAATTTTGAATTTGCAGCCGCTGTTTTCCAGCGGCTGCTTTTTTTCCACCAAGACTTGAAATATGGATAAAAAAAAGCCGCCTTGGGGAGACGGCTTTTAGTTGTCTTTCTAAGGAAAAATAGTATGCGATATCAAAAGATCTCAAATACCCTTCGTGTTGTTTTGAGGAATAATGAAAATTTCTGATATCTCGTTGTTGGATTGACTAACGCTTTCGGCCGTTTGGCTTTGGCAATCAAATCCTAATGCAATGTCCGACGCCGATAGCCGGACGGAAGTACAGATAGTGCAAAGGCATTGAGTGCAATTTGTTGACGCAACGCCATTGCAAAGTATGGAACGCTTAACATCGACTGTGTGACCGCCAACTGGGCTTCCATGACGTCTGACATGGTTCCTAAGTTTGACGAGCACCATGACGCCACCCAATCGATATCCAGTGGCGGTGACGCCTCCATCGCTAATAGCGAGGATTGCTGATTTCTGTTTGACCCCGTGTTGTCCGGTTTTTTCGACTTGCGACGGGCAGAAGATGTTTCTTGCTGTTTTGTTGGATCTTTCTTTTGAGCCAACGCCGCGCTCACACTCACCTCGTGTCGCGTTGGGCGATTGATTGCCTGAACCTCTCTGGCAGCTGATCTTAAACGCTGCGATGTCATCTTTGGGCTTGCTTGTGCTGCAGAGAATTTTTTGAATTTGTCACGTAACCGTCTGATGGATGACGGATCGGTGATCCCCATGGCTTTGATTGCTGTTGTCGGCTTGAGGTTTGGCTCGGCACAGATCCGAGCGGCAATTTCTTGCAAACGCTCCGTATCGTCAATGCCAGACCCTTTTGGCCGGCCACGCCGTTTATTGGCAGTGGACATATAAATGAAATCCGATTTATCGATTCGCTTTGTTAGTATATTGTTGGTGATTGGTTGAAATAGCCAAGGAAAAAAAATAGAAAAATATAAAAAACTTTTGCTGAACGGTATTTATTGTTGTGAAAATGCCTATAAACCAGTGTTTTGCAGGAAAAAGATAATATCCAAATTAAATAAGCCGAAATAGGATAAATCCCTATTTCGGCTTTTCATTTCTTTTCTCAATAATAAAAAAGGGAATTAATTCCGCAATTAAATGTTTTAATTCTCCTATTTTACGGAATTGGAAATCAAGCCTTTTTCTTTGGCAAGTTTGGCCAATGACGTTTCTGGCCGTGCTCCCATGTGGCTGATGACCTCGGCTGCAGCCAAAGAACCAAGATGGCCGGCAGTTTCATATCCGAGATTGGCAGCCAGACCGTATAGGACGCCGGCTGCGTAAAGGTCGCCAGCTCCGGTTGTGTCGACTACGGCTGAGACGGGCGCTGATGGGATGATATATCTCTGGCCATCGGCAATGATTAGCGAACCTTCGGAGCCACGTGTAAGCGCTGCCAAGTTGGTGTCTTTTGCAACGTTGTGGGCAGCGGTGTCGAAGTCTGTGGTTTCGTAAAGGGCGGTAATTTCGGATTCATTTGCAAATAGAATATCGACGCCATCTTTGATCAGTTGGAGAAATTCGCCACGGTGGCGATCGACACAAAACCCATCTGAAAGCGACAGAGCAACACGCCGATCACTTGCTTTCGCCAGCCTAACAGCTTGGCGGAATGCTTCTTTGGCTTCGTGCTGGTCGAAGAGATATCCTTCCAAATAGACGATAGAAGACGCATTGATTGTGTCGGGGTCCACTTCTCCATCATCTAGGTCGGTTGATATGCCGAGAAAGGTGTTCATTGTTCGCTCGCCATCGGGCGTGACGAGGACCAGTGATCGAGATGTTGGCGCTTTGCCAGCGACGGGTTTTGATGGGAAATCGACCCCCGCTGCCCTAATATCGTGGCTAAAAATTTTGCCAAATTCATCGTCGGCCGTTTTGCCGATAAAGGACGTTTTGGCGCCAAATGATGCGATACCAACAATTGTATTTGCCGCTGAACCACCGGAAGCTTCAAGTGTTGGGCCCATGTCGGAATAGATCGCAGAAATTCCGTCGGCGTCGACGAGCTGCATGCTGCCCTTTGGAGCGTTGTGAGCTTCAAGAAAAGCATCATCGCAACGTCCGATGATATCGACAATGGCATTGCCGATGCCAACGACGTCGAAGCGAGTTTCTGACATGAGTTTTGGTCTCCAATAATGATGAAAAGCGCGCGCACTATAGGCGGTCAGAGACAGAGGGCAAGCGGGGATAGGATGATTAGGACGAATTGCGAGCGAGCCGCAGCAAGTTCATCAAAAGGCGCTCTGCAATGAGGTCTTCGAGATGGGCCGTACGCCGCGCGCTGGCCGATGCTGTTGCGATCAATCTGATACCACTTAGCAAACGTGGGCCAGTCCAGTTGCGTAGTTGGGCGGTAAAACTGTCGCGTTGTTTAAAGTGCAGTGGCGGGCGCAACAAGCGCAAGGCGGTATCGACGGGTTGACCGCGATCCATCTCACTGCGAACGCGATGTAAGCGGTGGAAATAGCGCCCTGCCGATGCAATGATCGCCTGGGGACTTTCGCCAGAGGCGACGGTTCGACTGTATTCGGCGATGGCAAGTTTTGCGCGACCGGCAGCAACGGCCTCATTTACGCGATCGAATGCGAGCTGTGATACGTCTCCAACAACCGCATCAACATCTTCAATCGTGATAGTGGTGCGGTCCATCGCATACAAGGACAACTTTTCGACCTCACCACGTGATAATGCGCGGTCAGCGCCAAGGCGCGTGATGAGGAGTGCGCGCGCGTCGGTGTCAATGGTCTGGCCAGCGCTCGTCATCACCTCGGCAATAACGTTTGCCAGATCATTGGCCGCATCTGCAAAACAGGCGATTGCCGCGGTTGTTGGCGGGGCTTCAAACAATTTTCTTAGCTTGTCATTAGGCTTTAGATTTCCTGCCTCAACCACGAGTGTACCTGACAGGTTTTCATCGCCGACAATGTCTGAAATTGCTGCAGCGTTGACCCGACGTCCCGCCGTGGTGCGCACGATTTTTCGTCCACCGAACATAGGAATTGTTCGAAGTTCAACGCTCAGTCTGTCGGGATCATTTTCAAGATCAGAGTCGTCCAGGCGTAAAATTTCACCAGGCGGGTCGTCGATTTTGGCAAGTGCTTTCGCGATCAGTGCAGCGCGCTCACTGACGAGACCGGCATCGGAGCCGTAAAACAAATATCCTGTTATGCGGCGATCAATTGATTTGAGAAATTTCGCAGCTTGATGAGCTTTGATGGCAACCATAGCTCACACCGAGTCGTTGCTAGGCAGTTGATGCAAGAAATGCCTCAAGGCGCGTTTTCATTTCCGAGCCAATTGTTGCGGCCGCACGATTTTCGGCGTCGCGCCGGGCGCGGACATTGGCGTAGATCGATTCAAAACGCTCAAAGCCTGAACGTCCATAGCTCTTACCTTCAAACACCACTTTTTGCTCAGCGATGTCGATCAAGCGATAGGACGCATCTAAATTGTAAATCTGGCCACTGGATTCACCGTCACTTTGCACCAACGTACGAGCAACGCGCTGGCGGATTGCGACTTCCAATCGGTATTTGGGTGCCACAGCATTGGCACCGCCCGTGGTTTGGAACAGCAATTCGTTACGGATCCGTTGGCCAACCCGGCCAGGAATGGGTGCGATCTGTATTTGGGCGAGTTTTTCTGAAGCGCCAGAACTGCCAAAGCCACTTGTGGCGTGTAAGGGTTTGAATCCAGACGCGCCACAACCTGCCAGCATTGGGGCAAGTGCGGTTAGGATTACAACGCCGCGAACAAGACTGCGTCGGTTCATGCCAGCTCGATGCTCTTTTAAAGCCCCCACGATACGCCCTTCATTCTAAGGGAGAAATCGGATTTTTGGCGTTTCGGCCGTCAACCCTTCAACCCTTGTATACCACGGTCATCACCCAAGATTTTCGCCATTAATGCCTCAAAACATCATGGCCTAAAAATCATCATACCCGTTATCTGCGGGACTGATTCAGACTGTCGGCGTCTCCGCCTCCAATCATCATACCCGTTATTTTCGGGACTGATTCAGACTGTCGGCGTCCTTGCCTCCAATCATCATACCCGGGTGTCAGGCGACGATGTTCACGATCCTTTGCGGCACGACAATGACTTTGCGAGGTTGTTTGCCGTCCAGCACCCGAATTATGGGGTCTAACGCCAAAGCGGCAGCCTCGACACTGTCTTTGTCTGCGTCGCGGGCGATCGTTAATTCCCCACGTCGCTTGCCATTTACCTGTACGGCAATGGTGATCTGATCGTCAACGATCAGGGCCGAATCGGCCGTTGGCCAGGCTTGATTGGCCAACAGAGTGTTGTTTCCAAGCCGCGCCCAGCACTCTTCGGCCAGATGGGGAACCATTGGAGCCATCATCTGTACCATGAGGGTTGCGGCTTCTCGCAGGGCCCATTCGCTGCCTTCGCCGGCTTTTTGATCCTTCGATTTCTGCAAAGTGGAGCCAATCACATTCGCCAGCTCGTACAATTGTGCCACAGCCACGTTAAAGCGCAGACCTTCGATGCTTTTGCCAACGTTATCCAGGCACTTGTGAGCCACCTTGCGCAGCCCGATCGCTGTCTCGCTGAGGGTGTTTGGTTGTTCTGGATCGAGATTTTCGGTCAGCGCTGAGATGTCATCGACTTGGCGCCAGACGCGTTGCACGAACCGATTTGCACCATCGACACCGACATCGGTGTAGAGCACGTCACGTTCGGGCGGGCTGTCGGACAGCACAAACCAACGTGCGGTATCTGCGCCGTAAGCCTGAATGAAATCGTCGAGATCAACGACGTTCTTTTTTGACTTCGACATCTTCTCAATTGGCCCGATGGAAACCGGCGCTCCAGTTTCGATGTGGAGGGCTTTTCGCGAGGCGCCCTCGCCTTCAAGTTTCACATCTGTTGGGGGCAGCCACTGACCGGAGCCTGATTTGTAGGTTTCGTGGGTGACCATGCCTTGGGTAAAGAGCGCTTGGAAGGGTTCACGAACGCCACGATTGTCGCCGGATTCTGTCCCAGCGGTGCCATGCCCACAGTCACTGATGGCGCGGAAGAAAAAGCGCGAATACAGCAAATGCAAAATCGCGTGTTCAATGCCGCCGATATATTGGTCAACGGGTAGCCAATATTTCGCCGCTTCTGGATCAACAGGTGTGGTTTTGGATGGTGCTGCAAAACGGGCATAATACCAAGAGCTGTCGACGAATGTATCCATCGTATCGGTTTCCCGTCGCGCTGCTTTTGCGCATTTGGGACAATCGACGTTCTTCCAGGTCGGATGGCGATCGAGAGGATTGCCGGGCTTGTCAAATGTTGCATCGTCGGGGAGCTTCACTGGCAAGTCCTTGGCGGGAACAGGCACAACGCCGCAGTCGTTGCAATGGATCATCGGGATCGGACATCCCCAGTAGCGTTGGCGCGAAATGCCCCAGTCGCGAAGACGATAGTTTGTTTCGCGCTGACCAACCGATTTGCCATCCAGCATTTCTGTTTGAAGCTTATTGGCAATTGTTTCGAATGCGGTCTTGGTATCAAGGCCGTCGAGGAACCTTGAATTGATCATCGTGCCATCGCCGACGTAGGCTTCATCACCAACTTCAAAATTACTGGCGTCAGCACCAGTTGGTAGAATTACCGGTACAACGGGAAGGTCGTATTTGCGTGCAAAGTCGAGGTCGCGTTGGTCACCCGACGGACAAGCGAAAATTGCGCCTGTGCCGTAATCCATCAAGACGAAGTTTGCGACATAAACCGGCAGCAGCCAGTCCGGGTCCAACGGATGGCGTGCGCGGATTCCGGTGTCAAAACCCTGCTTTTCAGCGGTTTCCAAGTCGGTTGCGGATGTTCCAAGACGTCGACACTCGTCGCAAAAGGCGGCAAGTTCGGGATTGGTTTTGCTTGCAGATTTGGCCAACGGATGATCGGCGGCGACGGCCATGAACGACGCCCCAAACAGGGTGTCGGGACGCGTTGTGTAAACTTCCAATTCGGTATGCCCGTCCGGTGCGGTGGCAGCATCAAGCGCCCATCGGATTGACAGGCCCTCGGAGCGTCCGATCCAGTTGGCCTGCATGAGGCGAACTTTTTCCGGCCATTGCTCCAATGTGGCCAAGTCATCAAGCAGTTCGTCAGAATATTTGGTGATGTTGAAAAACCATTGCGTCAGTTCGCGCTGCTCGACCAATGCGCCTGAGCGCCAGCCGCGACCATCAATCACTTGTTCGTTGGCCAACACGGTGTTGTCGACGGGATCCCAGTTGACCTTCGATGACTTGCGATAGGCAAGTCCTGCTTCAGCCAGATCAAGAAACAGCTTTTGTTGATGGCGGTAGTAGTTGACATCACAGGTGGCAAATTCGCGTGACCAGTCGATCGACAAGCCCATTGATTTGAGTTGTTGGCGCATGACGGCAATATTTTCATAGGTCCATTTGCCCGGATGCACCTTGCGTTCCATGGCGGCGTTTTCCGCCGGCATACCGAAGGCGTCCCAGCCCATAGGATGCAGCACGTTGAAGCCCTTGGCCCGTTTATAGCGGGCAAACACGTCTCCCATGGTGTAGTTGCGCGAATGGCCAACATGGATGCGCCCCGATGGATATGGGAACATTTCGAGGACGTAGCACTTTTCGCGGTCGTCCTTACTTTCGCTGGCGCGGAAAATATCGCCATCGGCCCATTTCTGCTGCCAATATTGTTCGCGTTCAGGGGCGTTGTAACGTTCGGTCGTCATGAGGCTTCGGTCTCGACACTGGGTTGGGATTTTATTTTGGATTTTGGGTGTGATCGTTCGCGCTTTTAATAGCGAGAACGCGAGCCACGCCCACAGTTATTGCGCACATGAGCCTGAAAGCTGGGCAACGGTCAAGCGACAGCGTATGGAAGCGTGGAGAACAGACGGGTTTGAGGCAAGAATGACGACAAAACCAGTACCGACAGGCTTGATCGAGGTAAAAGCGCGATTGGCCACAGCCGCAAAAGATGTAGGCCGAGATCCCAGCGATGTGGGACTGATTGCGGTGTCGAAAACCTTTGCCGCTGAAGATATTCGCCCGGTTTTAGAGGCTGGCCATCGCCATTTCGGCGAAAATCGTGTGCAGGAATCGCAGGGCAAATGGCCAGAGCTTAAGGCTGAGTACCCGGATGTGACATTGCATCTCATTGGCCCGCTTCAATCCAACAAGGCGGCTGACGCGGTGGCGTTGTTCGACGTCATCCATTCTGTAGACCGACCGAAGATTGCTCGGGCGTTGGCAAAAGAGATGTCGGCGCAAAACCGGGATTTGCAGTTGTTTGTGCAGGTGAATACCGGTGAGGAGGGGCAAAAGGCTGGGATAATGCCTGCCGACGTTCACGGCTTCGTTGCCATGTGTCGCGATGAGTTGGGCCTCAAGATATCGGGCTTGATGTGTATTCCACCGGTTGAGGAAGAACCCGCCATCCATTTTGCGTTTTTGAAAAAGCTCGCTGATGAGGTTGGTGTGACAGGTCTGTCGATGGGCATGAGCTCGGATTTCGAGACCGCCGCCCAGTTGGGCGCCACCCACGTTCGCGTTGGCAGCGCGATATTTGGCGCGCGTGGATAACAGGTTTTAGAAATGAATTGACTGGGGATAACTAATTGTGTGGCCAAAAAATTTCAGTTCCAGCCTCTAAACTCAGATTCGAGCGCAAAAAAAACCGCCCGGGATCACTTTGACGAGGGACCCGAGCGGCTTTGTGCTTACCGCTGGAGGTCCAGTCAGTAATATGCATGTGCAGATTCGCAATTGGTGAGTCGTAAGTCAATCTGCTGGACCTCCTTCTTTTTATCCATGTGGATAAAGACAAACAATAGGAGGTCCAAATGGCCAATGCTCAAAAATACAATATTTTATTCGTCCACAAGGTGGACCGATTTGATCCGCATCAGCGAATTACCCATGTCGGAGGGTTGATCGGGAATTCATCTTGGGAAAAGACCCAAGAACAAGCCATACGCGAAATTGAATTAGGCATAAGTGAGTTTTATGTAATTGTTGGTTGGCGCAAAGTTCGGGTTATTATTGGTATTAGTCCTTACGGTAACAAGTATATTCGTACCGAAGCCGACGCCTTGAATTGCAATAATCTTCTGAGCTTGCCCGAATTTCCGTATTTGGTCGCTTAGGCATTTATCGGGTCGGGCCCATTCGGGCTCGGCCCACGTAACGTAAGTTGCAGCGCGATATTTGGCGCGCGTGGATAAACCCCTCCAGCCAGATGCATCTGCATCTAAGACCAACTCCTGAGAAAGACTGTTTCCCCTGGGATAACTCTGCTTGGGCGCTGAGGGGGTGGGACGTCGATGCTAATCTCAAACCAACTGATTCGCTCCTGTGTTGCGTATGAGCCCGGGTGTGATCGTTCGAGCAGTTGTTGGCGAGAACGTCACTCACACCCGAAATCGCTAAGGAGATTTCCAAAATGGATGATGGTTCCGCAAACCTGCGCGCCGAGGCTGATGCAGCGGCAAATGAAGCAGCGCGAGAAGCACGCGCCGACGTCTACGAGCAAGGCAAAGCAAAGTCTGCTTCGAAAAAGAAAAAAGCCACCAGGAAAAAGAAACCGGTTCCCAAGTCAAAGGCGAAAAAGAACCCAGATGCTTGGAGCAACTTTACAGTACAGGTTTGGCTGACCGACCTAAACGCCACTGAGTTCGGTATTTTCCGGCGTCAACGCAACCGGGCGAAGTCGCGCCAGTTTACGTCTGATATGGATATATTCGCTGAAGTGACAGAAAACGGCGAACGCACAGGGTTGCTTGGTTATCGTGAAGCCGTGTGGAAGAAAAACGAAGGCATGGACCGTCGTTTGATCTTCAAAATGTTCACCGACAAGCTCAATTGGCGTGCGACCATGGATTTGATGGTTGGGCGCAGTTTGCAGTTGACGATGGGTGCGCGCGGTTTGCCGGTGACGGCCTACTCAATCAATACCAACGATGATGACTACATGATCTACGTTGAGCGCTCGGCCAACAAGTGGATGTTTATGCCGGAGCATTTCTCGTTCTTCTTGATGTCGGAAAGCGGCAAGCCTGAATTCTTCCGCCTAAAGCGCGCCTTTATAAACATTGGTGGCGATTACACTCTTTATGATCAAAACAACGAGGTGGTCGGCTATATCGACGGCAAGATCATGTCGATCGCCGGACGTTGGCATGGTGGCGTGCGCGCAGAGCACCCACAGCGAAAAAAATTGCTGACGGTTCTGAAGTTGTTTGGTGGCATGATCGTCTTTAATGGCCAAAGCCGACGACACATGCGTCGCCTCTATAAAGATGTGCTTGCTGGTAAAATTGAGCCAAAACTCGAGCGCCAGGAAGGCGATCTTTATATGAACCCGCGTCGGGTCAGATAAACCTGATTGCACAAAGTTAGCGCAACGTGTTGAGACCAATTCGGCCGGAGCCCCCAAACTTATTGGGAGATCCGGCCTTTTTCTTTGCCGACCAAAAATTGATCAATCTGCACAATTATTATACATAAAAAACTATCTGCATATTTTATGAACAAATTGTTGAATTATAGGCTTTCTGTTTGTTAGGTTGCCGCCGAATAGGCATTAAAAGGCAACTTTGGAGGGTTGGGGGGCATGGAAGATCTGCAGCAAGGGTCGGACGTCTTCTTCTTATTGATGGGGGCGATTCTCGTCTTCGCAATGCACGGTGGTTTTGCGTTTCTGGAAGTTGGCACGGTACGCCACAAAAACCAGGTCAACGCACTCGTCAAAATTCTCGTCGATTTTTCCATTTCGACAGTGGCGTACTTCTTCATTGGCTACACCATAGCTTATGGCATTTCATTCCTGGTTCCAGCGAGTGAGCTTTCTGGTGCAGCCACCGGCGACTTTGCGCCAAAAGGCCTCACATTGGTGAAGTTCTTCTTCCTTTGTACATTTGCTGCGGCAATTCCAGCGATTGTTTCAGGCGGAATTGCCGAGCGTGCGCGCTTTGGCGCCCAATGTTTGGCAACGTTTTTGTTGGTCGGCCTTGCTTATCCCGTGTTGGAAGGCTTGGTATGGAATGGCAACTTCAACATCCAAGAAGATGTCTTCAAGGGTATGTTTGGCGCACCGTTCCGTGACTTTGCGGGTTCGATCGTGGTGCACGGTTTCGGTGGATGGGTCGCACTTGGTGCGGTCTTGCGGTTGGGCGCGCGCACGGGCCGGTATGGCAGTGGTGCGCAAGGATTCCCGCCGTCATCTATCCCGTGGCTGGCGATGGGATCGTGGATGCTTTGCATCGGTTGGTTTGGCTTTAACGTCATGAGTGCACAATCTGTCAGCGGTATCTCAGGTCTTGTTGCGATGAACTCATTGTTGGCGATGGCTGGTGGTATCCTCAGCGCTGTCGTCATTGGGCGCAATGACCCAGGCTTTGTTCACAACGGTGCATTGGCTGGTTTGGTTGCTGTGTGCGCAGGCTCTGACATCATGCACCCAGTTGGCTCACTTATCGTTGGTGCGGTCGCCGGACTGATCTTTGTGAAGATGTTCCAAATTATGAGCAACAAATGGAAAATTGATGATGTCCTCGGTGTTTGGCCGCTGCATGGTCTGTGTGGTCTATGGGGTGGTATTGCTTGTGGCATCTTCGGCATGACCGAGTTTGGTGGACTTGGCGATGTGTCGCTGATGAGCCAGATCGTCGGTAGCGTCGCGGGTGTCGTATATGGCTTGATCGTTGGCCTGGTGATTTACTCGATTGTCGATCTGGTGTGCGGGTTCCGGATGTCTCCAGAGGCAGAGCACATTGGCGCTGACAAATCGATCCATAAAATCGGGGCCAATCCAGAATCAGAATTTCGGGCGTAGTCGTCCAGCTTTTGATTTTGACTAGGTGGTAAGAACATGGGGGCCGGAGCGTTGGATGCGTCTGGCCCCTTTGTTTGTTTACGAGGCCGTTTGGTCGTAAGCGGGAAACTTTGTATCCTGGCCGCCCTGAAGGTTCTCATTGGATTTCTCCCCAAATGCCTCAATCAGAAAATGGGTTGCAAACCGGTTTTACGGCGTTGGCAACAGGCGCGGTTCTGTCGCCGTTTACGCGTCTGCGTCAATTGCTCGGTGATACAAAGCCCGGACTGTCGCCGGAAATTCAGATGACAATTGGCGAGCCGCGCGAAGTGATGCCAAATTTTGTTGCTGCCAAAATAAAAGAAGCCGAGGCGTTGTTTGGCAAGTATCCATTGATCCAAGGATCGGATGCCTTGCGCACGGCAATCGCTGATTGGATTGATCGTCGTTACAAATTTGAGCCAGCTGAGAAGATCGATCCCGCGCGTGAGGTTCTCGCGGTTTCGGGTTCACGTGAAGGTCTGTTTTTTGCGGCTCTTCCAGCGATGGGACGAAAGGCTGTTGTTGGTCGGCCGGTGATCGCGATGTGTAATCCGTTTTATGCAACGTATATTGGTGCCGTTCTAGGCGTTAATGGCGAGCCGATTTATCTCAACGCAACGGCTGAAACGGGGCACCTGCCAGACCTTGATCAACTGGCACAAGACACCGATGTGTTAGCGCGGATGGTTGCATTATATGTCGCTTCTCCGGCAAATCCTCAAGGTGCCGTTGCATCCGCTGACTATATCCTCCAGGCCTTGGAGCTCGCTCGTCGACACAATTTCATGTTGTTCTTCGATGAATGTTATTCTGAGATTTATACGGGGACACCACCGATTGGTGCGCTTGAGGTTGCAGCAAAGACGCCTTGCCGGTTTGCAAACCTGGTTGTTTTCAACTCGTTGTCGAAGCGTTCGAATCTGCCAGGGCTACGTTCAGGTTTTTGTGCTGGCGATGGCGCGTTCCTCGATACCCTTCGCGAAATTCGGTCTCTTGTGGCACCTCAAACTCCCGGGCCTCTACAACACGCCGCCGCTGCGGTTTGGGCAGATGAATCGCATGTTGATACAACACGTGCGGCATATGCTGATAAGTTTTTAGTGTGTGATGAGGTTTTAGGTGATCGGTTTGGTTACCAGCGCCCACCAGCGGGATTTTTTTTATGGCTCAATGTGAGCCAATTTGGTGGCGGTGGTGACGCGGCGGTAACCTTATGGAAAGAAGCCGGTGTCAAAGTCCTGCCAGGAGCCTTCCTTGCTCAGCCCGATCGTGCCGGCATCAATCCTGGCGATGACTACATTCGACTGGCCTTGGTGCATGATCGCAATGTGATACGGGAAGCGCTCGAACGAATTGTAACTGTATTAGCGTAAGTGTTTGTTCAAGCGAATGTTTTCACATTCTAGATATCACCAGCAGCAGCGATTGCTCCCACCTGTGCTCGAAAGCCAAATCGTTGGCTGGTTGAGCCGTGTGGGCGGCGCAGTCATGCTTTTCGTCGTCGCTGCGGTGTGGATTTCCCTTCTGTCGTGGTCGGCCAATGATCCAAGTCTAACGAACGCGACGAGCGGGGTCCCTGTAAACCTTCTTGGTAGCGCTGGTGCGATTGTTTCCGACTTATTGTTGCAGACCCTTGGTATCGCGACTGCTTTGTTGCTGATCGCACCAATGTTTTGGAGTCTCGAACTCCTCCTTCAGCGCAAGGTTGCAAATTTTCGCAGTAAGGCCGCCTTCTACCCAATCTCAATCCTGATACTGGCCGGTGCGGCTTCAGCTGTTCCACCGCTTGCAAGCTGGCCGCTAAATCACGGCCTTGGTGGCATTCTGGGCGATGCGGTCTTCAATCTGTTCGCAAGTCTCACCTCATTGTTTGTTCCAGACTATGCAAGTCTTATTGCAGGTTTGGGTCTGTTTGCAGTTGGCGCAAGTGCAATCTTTTTTGCCCTTGGGATCGAACTTGCAGACTTTAAGCGCAAGCACCCCGCACCAAGCGCTGGAGCGCACAACACGAACGTTGGTGTTGCAAACGATGGCGCCAACCTACTCTATGCTTCGGTCATGTCCGATCCACGTGAAGCGCAGCACCCCGTTGAAATGTCGCCACGTCCCGCGCATACCTGGGCACCAACCTTAGGGCCAAATCCGCTGGCCGTGTCCTCTTCTAACAGCCATGATGGTGTTCAAGTTCACGCTGGTTCACGTGGTACGGGTTTGCCACCTGTGGATCCAAGATTTGCAACGGCTGCATCGACAGATGCTGTTCCACCGGCGCCTGCGGCTTATGGACGTCCGGTGACGCCCACTGCACCTCCACCAATCACACCGTCCCAATTACAATCGCCGATTCCAGGTGTGCGCCAGCCTTCGGTTGTGAGCGACCACCAAGACGAAGAGACAGAATCGATGAGTGAATCGATTGCGCGGCGGTTTGCTCCAAAACGTGAAACTGACGAATTAACTGCGAAAAAGACTCCGGCGATGTTGGCTGGTTTGAAATTCAATCGCAAAGACGCAAAGGCCTACAAGGGTCCATCCCTGAATCTGTTAAAGAAGATGCCGGCTGGAAAATCTGGCGCGGTTGGTAAAAGCACTTTGCGCGGCAACGCACGTCTGCTCGAAGACGTTTTGTCAGATTTTGGAATCAAAGGCGAGATCAAAGATATTAGTCCTGGTCCGGTTGTTACGTTGTTCGAATTTGAACCAGCACGGGGGATTAAATCGTCTCGTGTTATCGGGTTAGCTGACGATATTGCTCGCTCTATGAGTGCGACGAGCGCGCGTGTCGCTGTTGTTCCTGGACGTAACGCAATCGGTATTGAATTGCCCAACGCGACACGTGACATGGTAAGTTTGCGTGGTTTGCTTGAGACGTCTGCCTTTAAAGAAACCGAAGGCGCGTTGCCGATTACACTTGGCAAATCGATCAGCGGTGATCCGGTGATCGCCGACCTTTCACGTATGCCGCATTTGCTAGTCGCAGGCACGACGGGTTCTGGTAAGTCGGTTGGGGTAAACGCGATGATCCTATCGTTGCTTTATCGCCAGTCGCCCGAACGTTGCCGGATGTTGATGATCGATCCAAAAATGCTGGAATTGTCTGTTTACAATGACATTCCGCACCTGCTCTGTCCTGTCGTCACCGATCCGCACAAAGCCTTGGCGGCGTTAAACTGGGTCGTTGGTGAAATGGAAGAGCGCTATAAGCGTATGTCGCAAATGTCGGTGCGCAATATTGAAGTTTACAATAATCGCGTTTCTAACGCTCAAAAGCGCGATGAACGTATCGCGCGCACGGTGCAAACAGGGTTTGATCCGCAAACAGGCCAACCGGTTTATGAGAGTGAGCAAATCTCTCCCGAAGCGATGCCTTATATTGTCGTTGTGGTCGACGAGTTTGCAGACTTGATGGCGGTCGCAGGTAAAGATATCGAAGTTGCCGTCCAGAGATTGGCGCAAATGGCCCGTGCAGCAGGTATCCATTTGATCATGGCGACCCAACGTCCATCGGTTGACGTTATTACCGGCACGATCAAGGCCAACTTCCCAACGCGCATTAGTTTCCGCGTTACCTCAAAAATCGACAGTCGAACGATTTTGAACGAGCAAGGTGCTGAGCAGCTTCTCGGTCAAGGTGACATGCTTTACGCAGGCGGAACAGGGCATACCATGCGTGTTCATGGTCCGTTTGTTTCAGATGAGGAAGTGGAAGGCGTTGCAGATTTTGTTCGCTCGCAAGGACAGCCGGATTATGTGACGGGCGTGACAGAAGTTGCCGACGACGCTCCGGCATCAGGCCCGCGTGGCCGTGGCGGTCCGGCGGGCAACACGGAGCTTTATGACCGAGCGGTTGCGCTCGTCATCAAAGATCAAAAGGCATCAACGAGTTATGTGCAGCGCCGGTTGTCCATCGGTTACAATCGAGCTGCCGATCTCATCGAGCGGATGGAAGCCGATGGGATCATTGGCCCGGCGGGACGGGGAGGAAAGCGCGAGATTTTGGCGCCTCAACCCCCAATTGAACCTTCGAATCCTTAAACTTTTTTTGCTCGCATCAGCGCCAGGACTGTGGGTTCACGGCCACGTCCTGAGTTCTCAGACGCAATTGGCATAAAAAACGTTGATCAACTTGCTAGCCCTGCCCATATCTGGTCGCAATGTTCGCTGATTGAGATAAGACGTTTGGCGTGAAACCATTGTGTGTTTTGGGGGCAGAATGAGACCGACTTTGAGATCGCCGATGAATCTAGGGGAATTGGGGACAACAATCGTTAGATTGTTGTTGGCCATCGTTGTGGTAGTCGCATCTTTTGGACTGTTGGTCGAAAACGTCGGCGCTCAAGACAAATCCGTTGAAAAGCCCGCAAGTGACGGCGCGGCATCTGGCTGGAGTGCGCAAGTTGGCGATGGCACCAGTGGCATTGCCCTGGATGAGCGCCAGGTCGAAATGATCAATAAAGTCAGCAAGTACTTTTCATCATTGAAAAGTTTGCGGGGTCGTTTTCGTCAAACGGCGGCAGACGGGAAAGTCATGAAGGGAAAATTCTCCCTTAAACAGCCGGGAATGTTTCGTTTCGACTATGCCCGTCCATCTCGACAAGTAATTGTTTCAGATGGGAAATACTTGGCTATCCAAGATCATGACATCAACACTGAAGACCGTGTGGCGTTGGACCAGACGCCGTTTCGGGTTTTGCTTCGGACGAATGTTGACTTGATCCGTGATGCAGAAATCAATGAGGTTCAGGAGACGGACAAGGTTCTGCTCCTAACGATCACAGACAAAGGCTCTGACGGAGGTGGTCGGATAAAGCTGTTTTTCGAACTGCAACCAGAATTCGAATTGAGCGAATGGGTGACAACCGACGCCCAAGGACTTGATACGCGGGTTGAAATTGGAAACTTGGTTAAGGGCGAGACATTGGCGTCATCGAAGTTCAAGATTGAGCCTATGTGGGGCAATAATTACTCCCCAAATTAAAGAAACCTCAACAAAATCAGGGGTTTTCAGCGCAAACAAAAGTGTGGCTGTTCGGGCGCAATGCAAGTCTCAAGCTGGGGATAAACCCAAAAACATGATAACATTTTCGTGATCTAACAGTCTTTTTACTGTTGCATATCGTTCAGATGCGCTTACATAACTTTAGACAGAAGGCGTCACCCTGTATTCGGTAGTGCCCCCCCGTCTAACCGAAGACGCCATTCTGTGATATCGGAATCCCTCCCGATATCATGCGCTAACAGCGCTTCAGCGCCCAACCTCTCCCCCCGAGGCTGGGCGCTTCTCTTATTCCAATCAATTCAACTCAACTGATGGCCGTTTGCCGTTTCGATCGGCTATTGATAATCGCAGCAGATATGATGACCTGCTGGCGACATCCGAATCTGTTGGCTAATTTATGTATGACTGAAGATCCCCATCCCGTCATTTGCTTCCCAAAAACAGACACCTGCAACGAATCAACTTCGTCTTTTGAAATCCGGTAAACGCAGAAACGCGTCACTGTCTGTGCAAACAAAAATTGCAATATCTTCGGCAAAGATCAATGAAAGAATCCCGACTGTGTCGAAGCTGAAACAAGATGTGATGGGTCAACTTTACGTGCGTGTCATCAGTGGATGGCGACGTGGCCTTCAAGGTTCACATTGTCAGGGTTATTGCGAACGGATGCTTCGGGAGATACCGCTGGATTTGCCTGTTGTGACTGATCAAAAGCAGCGCAGTGATCTGACTTAAGGGTCTGGTCAATATCGCGCAGGGTGTTGGCCAACTTTGACAAACGACCCGTGATTTTTGCAACAAAGTGCTCGGCGATTTCGCGATCGGCCAACATCAATTGACGCATCGTATTGCGGTTAATTCCGAGCGCACGAATCTCGGTACGGGCCACGACCTTTGCCGTGTGCACACTATCAACGAGCATCATCATTTCGCCAATTAATGATCCTTCTGGGATGATATCGGCTGAGTTTGGATGATCTGTTTGGGCATGTTCGCGAACGGCTTGGCCGGTCACAATGAGGAATGCAGTCTCTCCGGGTTGACCATTTTCGATGATGGTTTCGCCGGGTTGAAATATGATGCGATCTGCGTGGCGAGCAATCTCTGTCATTTGCAGCGGTTTTAGGCCCTGAAAAATTTCAACGCGCAGAAAAGCGCGCGCCAGCGTGTTCATCGACATCGATATCTCATTTCACAACGTCAGAGCTTGGGGCGAAACGGGACGTGACCGTCCACCAATTAGTCTGACAAATTAATGTTCAAAGCTGATTGCAAATGCGATTTTGCAATCACAACGCACGGCAACGTGACATTGGGCTTGTGAACACGGAAACAAGATTGGCCCAAACGACTCGCACCCATTTCAGTCTATTCGTTGGGCGCCGTCTAGGGGTGTGTGGATAGCATGGGGAAGGATTTATGGAACGAGCTTGTAGCCGCCTGTTTCTGTCACCAACAATTCGGCATTGGAGGGGTCTTTTTCAATTTTCTGACGTAATCGATAAATGTGCGTCTCCAGCGTATGTGTCGTAACGCCGGCATTGTATCCCCAGACTTCGTGAAGCAAGACATCGCGTGTGACGACTTTTTTGCCTGAGCGATAGAGAAACTTTAAAATGGATGTCTCTTTTTCTGTCAGACGAATTTTCGAACCTGATTGATCGATAAGGAGTTTCGATGCAGGTTTGAAGCTATATGGACCGACGGCAAAAACGGCGTCTTCGCTTTGTTCATGTTGGCGAAGTTGTGCACGAATACGCGCCAGCAGAACGGCAAACTTAAATGGCTTGGTGACATAGTCGTTTGCGCCCGCATCCAATCCGAGAATTTGGTCAGCATCCGAATCGTTGGCTGTTAGCATAAGGATCGGGCTTTTAAAGCCTGACTTACGCAACAACTTCACCGCTTCGCGACCATCAATATCTGGCAGCCCGACATCGAAAAGTACAAGGTCATGTTGTGCGGCTTTGGCAGCTTCGATCCCCTTTGTGGCGGTGTCGACGGCTGAAACGTCGAATTCATCGTGTAATGCGAGTTGATCGTGAAGGGATTCACGGAGATCGTCATCATCGTCAACAATGAGGATCTTGCGCGCAGTGCTCATTCGAAAGCTCCAATTTATAGAAGTCACGTCCACGAAGTTAGCATTTGCTGGCTTGTGAACCTAGACTCTTTCCGATTCCTGATGATCTTGAATTCAGGACCTTGAATCAAGTTCAAAGGCTGAGTGTAAGTTTGCGAAACGAAATCAGCAAATTTTCCCTCTGATAGGCATGATTCTAGGCCGGTGAATGCCACGATTAGGTAAAGTTGAGAATGCAGACACGACACAAACCACGTCAATTGCTTGTGAAAGTCCGTGATTGGAGGGCGACACGCGGACGCCTTGTTTATGGGGCGCTTGACCTACCTTGTGCCCTCGGGCGGACGGGAATTGTGGTGCGAAAACGCGAAGGAGATGGCGCAACGCCAGTTGGTATTTTTCCAATCAGAATTGGTTTTTACCGCCCAGATAAGATACGAAAACCTGCCTCTAGCCTATCGATGGCTGCGTTGTGCCTAACAGATGGTTGGTGCGATGCGCCAGATGACCGCAACTACAATCGAGCGGTTGATTTACCCTATCCAGCCAGTGCTGAAACAATGTGGCGTGCTGATCACTTATATGACATCGGCCTGATCCCAGAACACAATCATTCGCCACGGATCAGGGGTGGGGGAAGTGCAATTTTTGTCCATTTGGCGACGCCCAACTTCTCTGCAACTGAGGGTTGCGTCGCGCTTCAACGTCAAGACATGTTGAAATTGCTTGGTGTCATTCGCCCAGGTGATGAATTGGTGATCGGCTGCCACCGGATAAAAAGTTGATCTAGAGCGTCGATCATTTCTATGACCGACGCTCTAGACGGGGACACATTAACCAGCGATGCGCTGACTACCCGTGCCAAATTCAGGATAGGCTTCGACACCAATCTCTACTTTGTCGAGACCCATCATCTCTTCTTCAAGAGTTGGACGCAGACCAATTGTGAATTTGAGAAGGAGCCAAACAATGAAGCTGGATACGATCACGAATGCACCAATCGAACCGACACCAATGGCCTGAGCCAAGAAGTTTGCGTCGGAGTTTGTCAACGGAACCGCCATTGTACCCCAGATACCTGCAAACAGGTGAACGGGGATCGCACCGACAACATCATCGATGCGAAGTTTGTCGAGCAACGGCACGGTCAACACAACAATCAGACCACCAATACCACCGATAATGATGGACCACAGTGGTGTTGCAGTTAGGGGTTCGGCCGTAATGGATACAAGGCCTGCCAGTGCACCGTTGAGCGTCATTGTGACATCGACTTTGCCGTAAAACAGTTGCGTTAGGACGAGGGCAACTATTACGCCACCACATGCGGCAAGGTTTGTGTTGACGAATATTCTCGACACTGCTGACGCATCTGAGATCGTACCGATGGCCAATTGAGATGCACCGTTAAAGCCAAACCAACCAAGCCACAGGATGAATGTGCCCAATGTTGCAAGTGGAATGCTTGAGCCAGGCATTGGTGTGATTGAGCCGCCTGGGCCGTATTTGCCGGTGCGTGCGCCAAGTAGTAGTGCACCAACAAGTGCTGCCCAGCCACCAACGGAGTGAACAAGCGTTGAACCAGCGAAGTCCTGGAATTCTCCACCTGTAAGATCTTTGATCCAACTGCTGTCTGCACCAGATGCCAACCAACCAGCACCCCACTTCCAAGCACCTTGGATTGGATAGATGAAGCCAGTTAAGATGATCACGAAGATCAGGAATGGCCACAGTTTAATGCGCTCGGCCAATGTACCCGACACGATTGATGCTGTGGTCGCGCAGAAGACCATCTGGAAGAACCAGTCGGATGCAGCCGCGTAACTGCCAGGATCGTTGTCGGTGGCAGGAATGACTTTTGGTGTTATCGAACCGATAAATCCACCGTTAACACCGTCATACATAATGTTATAGCCAACGGCCCAATACATGATGCCGGCAATCGAGAATAACGCAATATTTTTTGTACACTGCATGGAAACGTTCTTGGAGCGAACGAGACCTGCTTCGAGCATTGAAAACCCGGCTGCCATCCACATAACGAGGAAGCCGCCAATCAAGAACAGCAATGTATTGAAGACGTATTGAGTGTCAGCGGAAGCAACGGTTGATGCTGCGGCTGCATCTTGCGCGAATGCCGTATGGATTGGTGTGACGAGAGCAACTGCACCGAGCGCCACCATGCCCAACCAATTTGTTTTTCCCTGCATAGGATTACCTTTCTAACTTCGACAAATTCAGATTTAGAGCGCGGTTTCGTCAGTCTCGCCGGTGCGGATGCGCACGGTGTGATCTATGGTTGTGACGAAGATTTTGCCGTCGCCGATTTGGCCGGTCTTGGCCGCTGTCGTGATTGCTTCAATGGCCTTTTCAACTTGGCTGGTCGGCGCCACGACATCGATTTTGATTTTTGGAAGGAAGCTCACGGCGTATTCAGCACCGCGGTAAATTTCCGTGTGGCCCTTTTGACGACCGTACCCTTTTACTTCGGTGACGGTCATGCCTTGCAGGCCAATATCAGTGAGTGCGGAACGCACATCGTCGAGTTTGAAAGGCTTTATGACGGCTGAAATCAGCTTCATCGAAGATCCCCTTTTTTGGCCCCCTATCGCGAGAAAGCGATTCTCGGGACTCACCACAAATTAAGCCGCGATCCTGCGGAAAGCGGATATGCGTGTTGACCGTTTCAAGGGGTGTGCCAAAATCGAAGAAATTACATAAGTTATTGAATAAGCATTATAAAAATGCATATCCAGGCAATCGGCGAGGCAATGCAACGACAATAATTGACTAAAAAATAGGCAATAACTCATTAATGCCTATAAATTGTACGAAATCTATTTTCGGCGCAATCGCATCAATCCCTCTTGCGCTGTCGATGCGATCAATTGGCCATCCTGGGTGTAAAGGGATCCACGACAAAAGCCACGCCCAGATTGTGCGCTGGGGCTGTCTTGGGCGTAAAGCAACCACTCGTCAGCTCGAAAGGGTCTGTGAAACCAGACAGCGTGATCCAAGCTTGCCATGAGTAAGTCTGGATCAAACAACCGCTTGCCGTGTGGAACCAATGCTGTGTCGAGCAATGTGAAATCTGATGCGTAGGCTAAGACCGCTTGATGGATCGCGACATCGTCAGGCAATTTGGCGGTCGTTTTGAGCCAAGTATGTTGAATTGGCTTTTTATCTCCCTTGCCGAAATAGCGCTCGACCTCGACCGGCCGCAACTCGATTGGGCGTGGCTTTTGCCAATACGTACTCATTGCCTTGCTCACACTCTTGAAGTGTTTGGAAGCAATGTCTCCAGCTGACAACAATTGTTCTGGCGGTGGTACTTTTGGCATCTCGAATTGATGCGTTAGGCCATCTTCAGGTGCATGGAATGAGCAACTCATCGTAAAGATCGTGCGACCGTGTTGTTTTGCTTTCACGCGCCTAGTCGTAAAACTCCCGCCATCGCGCGTAAGTTCGACTTCATAGTCAATTGGTTGATCGGGATCCCCAGCCAGGAGGAAATAGCTGTGCAGCGAGTGGGCGCAACGGCTGGCATCCACAGTTTTTGCCCCCGCCGCCAGCGCCTGGCCGAGAACCTGACCGCCGTATACGCGTTGCCATCCTGCCTCCCCTTTCGGACCGCGAAATACGTTTTCACCAATTTCTTTCAGGTCCAATATGTCGACGAGTGGTTTATCCGGCGTTGCAGATGTTGGCGGCGTAGAGGATGAGGTCATATTTTGCACTTCTGGCTGAGTACTCAAGAAACACCAAGTCGCCACAGGCCCTTGGTGGTGGAATTCGTTTATACTTGATATTCATTCCTGCAAACAAACATTCTGGGTGACCCTTGGCGCGCGATACAAACAACTTTTTTGACGTCATAATCTCCGGCCGGGGTTTTGTTGGCCATGCCCAGACACTTGCACTCTTGCAAGCATTGGGGGCGGGCACACGCATCGCACTTCTTGATCGCGCACCAGCCATGACTGAAGCCGCGTCGACCTCAAAAACTCCAGAAATTGTTCGATCCAACGCATATCCAGATGGTGGTCGAGCATTTGCGATTTCCGCTGGAACGCAACGCATGTTGTCCGTGCTTGGTGTATGGACCGACGTGGAAGAGGCAGCTCAGCCGGTTCGAGAGATCGTCTTAACCGACAGCTCACTTGACGACAGTGTTCGCCCGCAGGTCATGGCGTACGACAATGTTTTAGATCAGGATGAAGCCGCAAGTTACATTATCCAATCGGATATTCTCGAAGCCGTTTTACGGCGTCGGGTCGAAGAACGAACGGCTGATGGTGACGTGGTCATCGTCCACGATGGCGAACCGGTTGATCTCGTTCGAGATGATTTTGCGGTATCGGTGGTCTTGGCCAATGAAACAACGGTGCGTGCACCGCTTGTGGTTTCAGCCGAAGGCCGCTCCTCGCCACTACGAAAGCTTGCCAAAATCAAACTGACGTCTTGGGGACACGATCAGACCGGCATTGTCACCCAGGTCAAACACACGCGACCGCATGAGGCGCGAGCGGTCCAACATTTCCTTCCCTCCGGACCGTTCGCAATCTTACCGTTGCCAGGGGATCGTTCGTGCATCACGTGGTCGGAGGCAAACGAAACGGCGAAAAAAATTCTTGCGCTGAATGATGCAGACTTTCTGGCCGAAGTTCAAAAGCGTTTTGGCAGTCAGCTCGGCGAGCTAGAGTTGATTGGTCCGCGTCAAAGCTGGCCATTAGAAACACACATAGCGCGCTTTTTTGTTGCAGATCGCTTGGCGTTGGTGGGAGATGCAGCGCATGGCGTTCATCCGATTGCCGGACAGGGTTTGAATTTGGGTTTGCGCGATGTTGCAGCGCTGACAGAAGTTGTGGCTGAGGCCGCGCGTGTTGGTTTGGATATCGGCAATGGCCAGACATTGGCGGCCTATCAGCAATGGCGACGGTTCGATAGCGTTGTTTCAACCACAGCATTTGATGGTCTCAATCGGATTTTTTCCAATGATGCGATCCTTGCGCGGGCCCTACGCGATGCCGGCATGGGCCTGCTGGACCGCATGCCTTGGGCGAAAAAGCAATTGGTAACGAATGCTGCGGGTTTGGCTGGCAATGTACCGAAATTACTGAAGGGTGAATTGGTGTAGTCGGCATATCTGCAAAACGATGTGGGGGATATTGGTTTTCGGCTTAGGTGTCTTTATACGCTTCGCGCATAGCCTTTTCGTCTTCATCTTCTGGCGTCGTGTTGTCGGGCCAGACAACGGTCAGGCTGCCACCGTCAATATCAATATCTGGGACGAACTCTTTATTGAACGGGATGAGTTCGGTTGTTTTGTTGTCGCTTGGGCGAATTTCCAGTAAATCGCTGGCGCCAAAATTTTGTACCGCAACGACGGGCCCAACTTTTTTGCCGTCGGTGGTTTTTGCCGTGAGACCGATAAGATCGGTGTGGTAAAAGTCGTCTTCGTCGTCCGGTTCTGGCAATTGATCTCGATCGATATAGAGTTTTGTGCCGCGCAAGCCTTCGGCTGCGTTGCGGTCGTTGATGCCTTTAATTTTCGCAACCACACCCTTGGTCGTAAAGCGGACGACTTTGATGTTGAAAGACTGTGAAAGGTCTTCGTTGGTCAAAGCGCCATACGAACCGATATCTTCCGGGTTTGCGGTGTAGCTCTTGATCAGGACGTCGCCGCGCAACCCATTGGCTTGAGAAATATGACCGAGAAGCACGCGTTGGCGCGTCATGCAAGGCACTCCGTTGTTCGTGCAATAAGCAGGTTAGATTGCATTATCCGACAGCAAAATGATGGAATCTCACTATCGCACAGGCGGCGGCTCTTGGTCGAATGAAACTCCTTTCCGGCGTTTGGCAAAAAGGCCAAGCCACCAGGAAAGCTTCAGCGCCTGGCCAAAAGTCTATTTCGGTAAGGCTCCGAGATAGCGGATTTGCAATTCGATTGGCTTGCCAGCAACATCGACAATCGTTTTTGCAATCGGTGCGGCGCGCGTAATTGTGGTTGAGATTTCAACGTGCGACCCTTCCGGGCCACCTGTGAAACCATTGATGAGTTGCCCGCCTGGGGGAACGCGAAGGCGAACATGCAGTGTGTTCTTCTTGCGTCCAGCATCGAATTCGTAATGACCTTGGAACACGCCGCCCCAACGGTCAGACCCGAGGATTCTCCCGCTGCGCAAGACACACAGTGCGGATTCGCCTGGCATTTGTTCTCCACCCGGGAGTTTGTAATCGAGTTCGTAAATACCTTCATCGAGCATCATTCGCCTCTCTTCTAGTTGATCGAATTCCTCCGCCAATGCGAGATCCGGCAACTTCCTTAAAACACGCAGATAGGCTCTGACCGGGCCCGGAATGCTGGTTTCCCCGGTCGCCCATTGGCTGACGGTTCGCGGCGTCACATCCAGCAACTTGGCCAGTTCCAACTGTTTCAGGCCGAATTGTTTCAGCTCTTCTTTGAGTGGGTTTTCCATAATAAGAGAGATAGCAAATAAATCAAAAATAGCAATAATCACTATTTATTTTCGGTTAATGGCTGGGCGCAATGAACCAGGGCTAGGCCCACGAAAAAAGCCCCGCTCGGAGAGAACAGGGCTCTTTTATTGGATTGTTTGCATTGACCGTGAGGCCAATACGTAACCGTTTTACTCAGCAGCGGGTGCTTCGTCACTTGCGGCTTCTTCTGCAGGCGCTTCAGCAGCGGCTTTGGCAGCTTCTGCGGCTTCGTTTTTCTTTTCTTCGATGGCCGCCAAACGCTCTTGTGCTTTCTTCTTCGGTTTGGCTTTTTCTGGGTTGTTGCGGGCTTTGCGGGTCAGCAGGCCGGCACCATCAAAGATGCGTGCAACGCGGTCAGTTGGCAGGGCGCCGACAGAAAGCCAGTGTTTGCAACGGTCTTCATTCAGGCGCACGCGTTCTGGGTGGTCTTTGGCAACCATTGGGTTGAACGTGCCGATGCGTTCAATGTAACGGCCATCACGCGGCGACGTGTTGGTTGCTGCAACGATGTAGTAATACGGGCGCTTCTTAGCGCCACCACGTGCGAGGCGAATTTTAACTGCCATGAGGTTCGTTCCTTTGATTTAAATCTTTGTTTGTTTGTTCGATGTGTTTCGTGAATTCGTGAAATTTCGTGTGTGTGTTTGCGCCAAGGCGCATCGTGTTACTTGCGCTTTTTCTTTCCTTTGCCGCCGCCAAACGGTCCGCCACCGCCTAGGCCTGGCAATCCAGCGCCGCCCAATCCCGGAAGTTTGCCGCCGCCAAGACCGGGGAGCCCGGAAGCTTTACCCGGAGTGGCGCCACCGGTTGGTAAGGCGTCTTTCAAATCGGCTGGGAGTTGTGCCAGTGCGTTGGGATCAAGGCCTTCAAGTTCTTTTTGCATTGCTGCCAGTTCTTCGCCAGACGGTGCGCCGCCGCCCATTCCGCCTCCAGGCATCATGCCACCGAACATCTTGTTCATCATGCCGGGTGATTTACCCATCTTTTTCATCACGTCCGCCATCTGGCGGTGCATTTTCAAAAGCTTGTTGATGTCGGGAACACCCGTACCGGAACCAGCAGCGATGCGGCGTTTGCGTTTCGCATCAAGCACTTTTGGATGGCGCCGTTCTTTCGGCGTCATCGATGAGATGATGGCTTGTTGGCGTTTAAACAGGCTTTCATCGAGGTTGGCATTGGCCAACTGTGATTTCATTTTGCCGATACCAGGCATCATGCCAAGCACGCCACCCATGCCGCCAAGCTTTTCCATTTGCTTGAGCTGGTCGGCAAGGTCTTCAAGATCGAATGCTCCTTTACGCATCTTTTGCGCAATTTTGGTGGCCTTTTCAGCATCGATGGTTTGAGCAGCTTTTTCGACCAGAGAAACAACGTCGCCCATGCCGAGAATTCGACCGGCGATACGATCAGGATGGAAATCTTCCAGTTCATCCCATCTCTCGCCCGTACCAATCAGTTTGATTGGTTTGCCGGTGACAGCACGCATCGAAAGGGCCGCACCGCCGCGGCCATCGCCATCAGCGCGGGTGAGGACGATACCGGTAATGCCAATTTGCCCATCAAAGGCAGTTGCCGTGTTGACAGCGTCTTGGCCGGTGAGGCTGTCGGCAACAAGCAGTGTTTCATGCGGATTGATGGCAGCTTTAACGCGAACAACCTCATCCATCAGTTCGTCATCGACTGTGACACGCCCGGCGGTGTCAAACAGCACGACGTCGTAGCCTCCAAGCTTACTGGCTTCAAGCGCGCGCTTGGCAATCTGTTCTGGTGTTTGTCCGGCGATGATGGGCAGTGTTTCGACGTTTGTTTGCTCACCAAGGACACGCAACTGTTCTTGTGCTGCTGGGCGGCGGGTGTCGAGTGACGCCATCAGGACTTTTTTCTTATCGCGATTGGTTAGGCGATAAGCGATTTTAGCCGTTGAAGTTGTTTTGCCTGAGCCTTGCAAGCCGACCATCAAAATTCCAACCGGAGGTGCGGCATGAAGGTCGATTGGCTCAGCAGTGGAACCAAGAACGGCCACCAGTTCGTCGTTGACGATCTTTACGACCATCTGGCCTGGTGTCACAGATTTGACGACTTCAGCTCCGACCGCTTTTGCTTTAACCCGATCAACGAACCCTTTGACAACCTCTAACGCGACGTCGGCTTCCAACAACGCCCGACGGACTTCGCGCATGGCGTCGTTAACGTCACTCTCTGATAGCGCACCGCGTTTGGTGAGCTTGTCGAGGACGCCGGATAAGCGATCTGAAAGCGATTGAAACATTGCGCCTCAATGGGCCCCAATTAGATCTCATCTGTCTGAGACCGCACAGGACCGTTGGATTACCGAACATTTCAGGCCGACGAGACAACACACAGCACAAACGCACCCACGGGCGAAACTCGCCGGTGGATGTTGACCCCCTAACCTCCCGGATTTGCTGAATAAATTTACCAGCGTCCATGTGCTAAGCGGCGGCGCGTGTTGTTACGAGCCTGGAATTGAGGATGTGTATCGGTCAGGGGGTTCAAAATGTCAATCCGATCAGGTGTTTTTGACAGATTTTTAGTCCCAAGACCGGCCTTTGTGGCGCCCAGATTGGCTGGAAACCAGCGGAATTCTGGCAGAATTTCTGTTTCTTCATCTCAAGACGCAATCGCAAGCGCTCTTTGTGGGTACAAATTAGCTCATTGATATTCTTGAAATTGCCCAAAGGAGACGCCGAAGTGAAAAAACCTATCGCGGAATTTATCGGAACGTTCACCTTGGTCTTGTTCGGTTGTGGTGCCGCTGTGATTGCGGGCGAACAAATCGGCGTCCTGGGAATCAGTTTTGCATTTGGCTTGGCATTGATTGCCATGGCTTACGGCATCGGGCCAATTTCTGGCTGCCACATCAATCCCGCAGTGAGTCTTGGAGCGATGATTGCTGGGCGCATGTCGCTTAGAGATTTCATTCACTACGTCATTGCCCAATGCCTCGGAGCTGTTGTCGGAGCATTCGTGTTGTACTTGATCGTTTCTGGCAAGCTTTCCGGTTATGACGTCGCGGCATCTGGGCTCGGGCAAAATGGTTGGGGTCGTGGCTATCTCGGAGAATATGGTCTGGTTTCTGCGGTCGTATTCGAGGTCGTCGCTACATTTCTTTTCCTTGTCGTTATTCTCGGATCAACACAGGCTGGCGCACCCGCGACCCTGGCGGGGTTGGCAATCGGGTTGACGTTGGTTGCGATACATATCGTTGGAATTCAAGTGACAGGCGTGTCGGTTAATCCAGCACGAAGCCTTGGCCCGGCACTGTTTGCAGGAACACAGGCTCTATCGCAGTTGTGGCTCTTTATCGTTGCCCCATGCATCGGTGCAGCGTTGGCTGGACTGATGTTTAAGTCTGGCTTGTTGGAGGCAAACGAATAGATTCCATTTCGATGATCACGATCTACGAAACGGTCTCACCATTTGGTGGGGCCGGTTTTCTGTTGCATTCATCGCAGCACTGCAAAGCATTTGGATGTCAATGAGCGTCTAAGTGTGCTTGATGCGCAACAAAAAATGCTCCTGTTTTGTCGTTCTGACTTCGATCAAAACTGACTTGCGACCAAGTGATAGCGCTGTCGCATGGATGTAGCGGACGTGATTCGCTCGCTTGGTTTTGTCGTCAGGAGAGCCAAAGAATGGCAATGAATTTATTACGATGGGTGGTAACACACTTGCTGAGTGTTGGGATTGTCTTTGGTGCAAGCCAGGCTGCACGCGCGGGCGACTATAACGGCGACTTTATGGTGCGTCTGGGAGCAACAGTCGTGCATCCGGATTCAAGTGCGGATGTCTTTGTTGGTGGGACTCAAATAGTCGGTGCTGATGCAGACATCAGTACTCAGGTCATTCCTTCCGCAACATTGACGTACTTTTTCTCCAAAAATCTAGCCGCGGAATTGTTTTGCTGTTTTGCCAAGCATGAAATCGACGGCGAGGGTGTGTTGCAAGGACTTGATTTAGGTGACACATGGATCTTCCCACCAGCGGTGACCTTGCAATATCACTTTGATACGGTCAGCGGCTTTAAGCCGTATTTGGGCGTTGGCTTCCAGTACATCGCATTTTTCAATGAAGGTGCAACGGTGTTCGGTGACAAAGTCAGTATTGATGATGCTATTGGCTTTACGCTGCAGGCGGGTGTTGATGTTGAAGTTGGTCGTGGGCTGTATCTTAACGCAGATGTAAAGAAGACGTTTTTGGATACGGAAGCGAGTTTTCGTGGAACGAATATCACCGCAGACGTCGATCTTGATCCGTGGATCTTTACTGTTGGCGTCGGTTACCGGTTTAACCTCCTCAGCTCAAACTAAGTAAGGGGAGGGGTCTCACCAAAAGCAACGTTGTGGCTTAGGTTTGAGACCCCTTGTTAGCTGGGTGCGATTGATTGAACGCATACCTTTGAACCCATCAAATTATTGCAGCTTGGTCTTAGGCTTGCACGAATTCATCCGGCCAGTTTGACCAAGTTTTCCATATCTAAGACGCGGAAATAATTTGGACCGTCAAAGGCAATGAGATTTCGTTTTTTGAGTGTAGAAATGTGACGGCAGACCGTATCGTAATTGAGCCCAATACAGTCAGACATATCTTGTCGACCAAGTTGAAGGCGGAAATAACCGGGCTTTGCAGCAACGTTGATGTCGTCATTGATGAAGGTTGTTGGCTGTTTGCTCATCCTCAGAAAAAAGCTTGCCACGCGTTCTTCAGCCGATTTCTGACCAAGAAGGACCATCCAATCTTGGGCGGCATCAAGGTCTTCCAGAGCTTGTTTTAAAAGGCGCCCGTTCAGACCAGGATATTTCATCGCCATTTGTTGGAACGAAGCAAGTTTGAATATGCAAATCTCGATCCTTGTGAGCGCCTCGATAAGATAAGCATTGTCCACACTCAACGTTTGGCCGCAACAATTTGGCGGGAACAAAAGACCGACAATCTGACTGCGACCATCCAAAAGTGTTTTCGTTACTTTCGCTGTACCTTTGTGGATCGCACCAACGAATGGTTCGTCTTCTTGACTGGAAAAAAATCGTTCGCCGGGTTGGTATGTGCGCCATTGTCCAATCCGGTGAAAGTCGCTCAATTGCTCATCTGTCAACGCCCCGCAAATACCAACATTTCGAACAGCGCAGTTTAAACAACGCGTCATAGTTTTTGGTGTCTGCAAATGTTGAATACGGTCATGCATCGAGACAGCCTGGAATGAGAAAACTTTTGCGCGTCGTATTTAGTGTCATTTCAAAATGGCTTCCCCAATCTTGTCCGGAAGCATCGCAGGGTGAACAGAACCCGAAACTCACCAAGCCAGCTTCGAAGGATTGAGATGATTTACTGAGCTGCAGTCATGCCACGAACGAGTGTGCTTGTCGGAAAACACACTCTGACTATTCTTGTATATTTGAGTTCTACATCACACAGCCGGGGGTGCGAATGATCTCGATCACTCGTTGTCAAAACGTGAGATCTGCAGCGATCAAGCTTTGGACCGGACTTCTTGTCCGTGAACCGCTTTCAATTGAAACCAAATAAGGCGAATGCAAAAACCGTCTACAATCTGATGTTTCATCCAGATTCAATTCTTAACCTTACTCGGCAGGTGTGATCTTTAGTATTCGTCCCGATCGTGAATCCGTTAGGACATAGACAGCGCCATCAGGACCCTGCCGCAAATCCCGAAAACGATATCCCTCTCCGGCCAACAGGCTTTCTTGAGCGATGACCTGGTTGTTTTTCATGACCAATCGCTGAATGACCGAGCCTGCAAGTCCGCCAACAAGCGCGTTGCCTTTCCAATTGGCAAACAAGTCGCCGGTGTAGAACACCAGACCGGATGTGGCGATCGATGGCACCCAATAATAAACCGGCTGTTCAAGGCCCTCTTTCTCTGTTCCGATCCCAATGCGTATGCCTGAGTAGTCGCGGCCGTAGGTAATGACGGGCCAACCGTAGTTTGCGCCTTTTTGGGGTTGGTTGAGTTCGTCGCCGCCCCTTGCGCCGTGTTCGACAGTCCATAAGTCGCGCGTTTTGGGGTGCAGCGCTGCGCCTTGAATGTTGCGATGGCCCATTGACCAGACTTGTGGTGCCCAGCCACTTTTGCGCGGATTGTCATCGGGAACTGTGCCATCCGCGTTGATACGGATGACTTTTCCGATGAGCTTTTTGGGGTCTTGTGCGGCCGAACTTTGCGATCCGCGGTCGCCCGTGGTGATGAATAAGGTTCCGTCGTCGTTGAGGACGATACGAGAACCAAAATGGCGACCGGATACAACAGAGGGCGTTTGCTTAAAGATCACCGTGACGTTTTCGAGTGCGCCACCTGTGTCCGTCAGGACAAGTTTTGCACGGGCAACTGTTGTCGTGCTGCGCGATTTATTTTCCCGCCCGGAGTAAGATAAGAACAGATTCCCGGTTTCGGCGAAGTCTTTTGCAAGCCGCACGTCGAGCAGGCCGCCCTGGCCGCGCGCGTAGACTTTCGGGACACCTTTAATCGGGGGTGAAATTTCACCGCTTGATGTGACAATTCGTAAGTTGCCGACGCGTTCGGTGACCAACATGCGCCCATCGGGTAAAAATTGAAGCGACCACGGATTAATGAGGCCTTCTGCAACCGTTGTAACTTTGACATCCGATTTCGTTGCCGCTGGCGCGTCAGTTTGAACGCCATTGGTTGGTGCGTCACCCTCTTCGCCATAAGCCAGAGCTGACCCGGCGAGACAGAGACCACATGACAGAGCGCTGGCAAGAATTTGTTGCAACATGGATACCTCAATCAAACTCAATTTCAGTTCCCCCATCATATGGTGAAGCCCAGCAGAGATGCCATAAGGACGATGTTAAATTTGCGTCATAACGGCAAGGCACCTGTTATCGGTTGGTGTCGTTGTCGGACACCCAAGGATGTTTGCGTCCGACGGCACAAATTCGCGAAATGACACGCGGTGGGGTGTCCTGCGTTGCATGCTGGTAAGCCATCGGCGTTAATTGACCAGCAATTGCGTCATGTAACTCGCCCGGTCGCAACAGAAAATTTGGGTTTTTCGGACGGCCAAACTTCTCATTGCCGACACCGAAAGTTTCGTAAATCAACACACCTGAGGGCCCAACAACTGAAACAATATCAGGGAGAATCGGTCGCCAGAGGTAATTTGTGACGATGACACCGTCGAACGCCGCAGGAACGCCTTGGAGGTCAAAGGGGAGCGGTTGACCGTTTTCCAGGTCGTGTTGGAGGATTGTCAGCTTGCTGTTTGGTGCCAGATCCCCCAGGCCCAAGGTGTTGCGGTCGATTGCCGTCACCGAAAACCCAGCCTCCAGCGCCAGGCGCGTATGGCGCCCAGACCCGGCGGCTAGGTCTAAAATGTGACCATTTGGCTTGATCTCACGGAGATAACGGTTGACCCACGGTGATGCTGTGGCATTAGGCGTATGGGAACCGGACGCTTTTGTTTCCATGATTTTATTATTTGTCCAGTTTCGTTCAGCCAAAGGAGGCTGGGACTCCTGCCTCGCTTGCGGCTTACTATGTCCTAGTCGATCAGGAATACAAAACGTATCAATGCTCGATGACACCGGTTGAGGGGGTGTGATTGAGTTTTAAAGCTTCTCGCCATATGTGGACCTATGACAACAACCAGCAGCATACGCTTTCGCAAAATGAACGGTCTTGGCAACGATTTCGTCGTGCTTGACGGTCGCAAAGAATGCTTGGCGGTTGGTCCTAAAGACGCTGAGTTTATTGCTGATCGTGATACTGGCATCGGCTGTGACCAGTTGATTATTCTCGAGCGTTCTGAAAATGCAGACTCATTTATGCGCATTCTCAACGCCGATGGGTCCGAGGTCGATGCATGCGGAAATGCAACGCGCTGTGTGGCGATGTTGTTGTCAGAAGAATTCGGAAGGTCGGACACGACGATCGAAACGGGTGCCGGTCTGTTGCGAGCGAAAATCATTGCTGGCGGAGATATAGCCGTCGATATGGGTGAGCCGAACTTCGAGTGGGATCGGATTCCATTAGCTGAAGAATTTCGCGACACGCGCAGCATTGAATTGCAGATCGGTCCCATTGATGATCCGGTGTTGCATTCTCCTTCCGTTGTGAACGTCGGCAATCCACATGCTGTTTTTTGGGTCGATGATGTTGACCAGTTGGACCTCGCTCGGTTTGGGCCATTGCTTGAAAACCATCCGATCTTCCCAGAGCGCGCCAATATCTCGTTGGCTCATGTTATCTCTCGGTCCCAATTGCGTATTCGCACTTGGGAACGTGGTGTTGGGCTGACAAAAGCGTGCGGAACGGCGGCATGCGCTGCAGCCGTTTGTGCCATGCGTAAGAAGTTTGTTGATCGCGATGTTACCGTGCACTTACCCGGTGGCCCGCTTCAGATATCCTTGATGGAAAACAACCGGATTGAAATGACCGGTCCGGCCGAACTCGAATTTGAGGGCGAGATCGAAGTTGAACTGGCGTCGTGCTGATTGCGCTGCGTCAGTGAAATAGAGGTGGACTTGGTTTTGACCAAGAATATGACAGACGAAACACAAGGCAGTGCAGAAGTGATAACGCTAGGCTGTCGGCTCAACGCTTACGAGTCGGAGGTTATGCGCCGTCATGCCAAGGCTGCAGGGCTGGACGATGTCGTAATTGTCAACACATGCGCTGTTACCGGCCAGGCTGTTCGCCAAGCCAAGCAAACCATCCGCCGCATGCGTCGCGAACGACCGGACACGAAAATCATTGTAACGGGATGTGCAGCCCAGATTGATCCGGAAAGTTTTGCCGAGCTTGACGCGGTCGATCATGTGATTGGCAATGATGATAAACTTAAGGCTCAGACGTTTTCGGCACTGTCAACAGCAGCAAGCCCGCGTTTGATCGTCAACGATATAATGAGCGTTACGGAAACGGCAGGCCATATCATTGATGGGTTTGGGTCACGTTCACGGGCTTATGTGCAGATCCAAAATGGCTGCGATCACCGCTGTACATTCTGTATTATTCCGTATGGTCGCGGCCCGTCGCGGTCGGTGCCAGCTGGTGAAGTCGTGCATCAAATTCGCAATCTCGTCGAGCGGGGGTTTCGTGAGGTTGTTTTGACGGGTGTTGACATCACATCTTATGGAACGGATTTGCCAGGTACAGCGACACTTGGCCAACTCACGAGACAGATTTTGAAACTCGTGCCGGATCTCGATCGTTTACGGTTGTCGTCAATTGATCAGGTCGAAGCAGACAAGGACCTGATGATCGCGTTATCTGAGGACGAGCGATTGATGCCACACTTGCACCTGTCAATGCAGTCCGGCGATGACATGATTCTGAAACGCATGAAGCGGCGCCATAATCGCAACGACGCGATAGCGTTTTGTAAGGAGGCGCGGCGCCTGCGTCCCGATATTGTATTTGGTGCCGATTTGATCGCGGGGTTTCCGACTGAGACAGAGGAAATGTTTGCCCAAACACTCGATATTGTCGAGGCGTGTGGGTTGACTTATCTCCATGTCTTCCCATTTTCACCGCGTCAAGGGACGCCAGCAGCGCGAATGCCACAGGTTGATCGTGCGGTCTCGAAAGAGCGAGCTGGGCGTTTGCGCGCGGCAGGTGATGTGAGATTAGCGAAATTTCTCGCTGATCAGAAAGATCAGGAAGTTTCAGTTCTGGTAGAAGGCAAAGGGGTCGGACGAACGCCGCAATTTGCTGAGATTGTTTTGGCAGATGGGTCCAACGTCCAATCGTCAATGAACGACGCGGGCAGTTTGAAAAAGTTTGTCGTTACGGGGTCGAACGGACGCCGGTTAGAAGGGGTGCCGGCGTGATGAGCACGATTGACGAAAAAACACAGAAAAAACGTGGCTTGATGGGTCGCTTATTTGGCAAAGCCGATCCAACCCCTGACGACACGCCAACAGACGCAAACGCGGCACAGCAAACGACACTTTCAGAATCCGATCAAGCAACCGACATTGCCTCGGTGGATGAACCTAGTGACGTTTCACCACCGCGCGAGCCCGATGCCAAATCGGAGAAAAAAGGATGGTTTCAGCGGCTCAAAGGTGGTTTGACGAAATCGTCATCAAAACTGTCAGAAGGTATTACCGGCCTTTTTACAAAAGCCAAACTCGATGCTGACACTTTGGACGACTTGGAAGATGTGCTGATCCAATCAGATCTTGGCATCGAAACTTCAATGCGCATTACACAAGCCTTATCGAAGGGACGTTATGAAAAGGGCATTGGACAAGACGACGTTCGCAAGGTTTTGGCTGAGGAAGTGGAGCGTGTGTTAGAGCCCGTTGCCATTCCGTTGAAAGTCAACAAAGACAACAGTCCGCACGTGATCTTGATGGTCGGTGTCAACGGCACCGGAAAGACGACAACGATTGGCAAGCTGGCTGCGAAATTAAAAAGTGAAGGCCATAAAGTCATGATGGCCGCTGGAGATACGTTTCGAGCCGCCGCCATCGATCAATTGAAAGTTTGGGGCGAACGGACCAAAACACCAGTGATTTCGCGCGATGTTGGATCAGACGCATCTGGTTTGGTTTACGATGCGTTAACAGCTGCGCGTGCAGAAAATTGTGGCGTACTTCTGGTTGATACCGCTGGACGCTTGCAAAATAAAAACGAATTGATGGCAGAACTAGAGAAGGTCATTCGCGTATTGCGGAAAATTGACGATACGGCGCCGCATGACGTGCTTTTGGTGCTTGATGCAACAACGGGACAAAATGCCCTAGCCCAAGTCGATGTTTTCCAAGCGCGAGCAGGTGTAACAGGCCTTGTCATGACCAAATTAGATGGCACTGCTCGTGGCGGCATTTTGGTTGCAGTTGCTGCGAAATATGGATTGCCAGTGCATGCCATTGGTGTTGGAGAGGGGGTGGATGATCTACAACCTTTCAAACCGCAAGAATATGCCCAAGCCCTGGCGCAAATATAGTGCAGGGTTTTCGCTGATGATGTGGCTCGACGGTGTCGGGTTGTTTGGAATGCTGCTGACTTGTTTGATGTGTAGGCGCGTTTAAAAAAAGGACGCTTGAATTTATGAGCTTGTTGAAACGCATATTTCCATTCACGGCGAAACAGTCGATCAATATTTTGAGCGAGTTTGGGCCCCTTGTGACGATGTTCGTCATGAATGCCGCCTATGACATCAACACCGGGACCTGGGCGTTGATTATTACAACCGTTATGGCCATTGCTGTGATGGTTTATATGTTTAGACGCCCACCGATTTTTCCATTGATTGCTTCAACAGTGACGATCGTGTTTGGCGCGTTGACGATCGTTACAGGTGATCCGATGTGGGTTCAGATCAAAGTCACCATCTTTAATTTGATGTTCGCATTGTTTTTGTTTGGCGGCCTTTGGTTCGACCGCAATTTCTTCAAGTATGTTTTTGAAGGTACATTTCACTATTCGAAAGAAGGCTGGGACAAATTTACCAAAAGCTTTGCCTGGTTCTTCGTCTTCACAGCCGTTGCCAATGAGATTGTGCGCCTTTCCTTCGTCGATACAGAAGTTTACAATATTCTCGGTTACGAGATGAGTGGTGTGAATGTATGGATTTTGTTTAAGATCGCACTGATTATGCCGGCATCTGGGATTTACGCCTGGATGCTCACCCGCATTATGCACAAACATCGTTTGCCTGATGACGATCAAGCTGCTGGCGATGGGGGCACAGTTCCTGCAGCGACAACTAAAGCAGAACGATTGGCTGCCCCAAAAGTTAGCCATACCGATAAAGTCATGCGAACAGCGGTTGCGCCGGCCCGATCTTAAGTTTTGGAAATAAGCCGTTTGTCTGGGTGTTTTAAACGGCAGACAAATCGTCGATATTTCGTTTCAATGAGGTTCTGACAAGGAATTTTCTGCTCGTGTCTGAAATTGAGTCTAGCCGTCAATCAAACGATGCGAAGGTGCCGGTCTCTGAGCAACCGAGTGTTGAGGATGTAAACTTGGATGTATCTGATGACACGTCTGGCCACACCAAAGATGTCCAAGAGCCGGATCTGGGTCAGCAATTTTTAAAGCTGTTGGTCGAGATGGGACCGCTCGTCGTTTTCTTTACAGTCAATGCCTACTTCGGACTCTTCTATGGAACAGCGACATTTATGGTCGCAATCGTAATGTCGCTGATCGCTTCCAAGATGATTTTCGGTCATATCCCGGTTATGCCATTGGTCACCGCTGCATTCGTTCTTGTGTTGGGTGGTTTTACACTTTGGCTGCAAAATGAAGTGTTCATTAAGATCAAACCGACAATCGTCAACACCTTCTTCGCAGTTGTACTCACAGCTGGAATGGTGACGGGGCGGGCACTTCTCAAATATGTTTTCGGCGAGGTATTCGCGCTGACTGAAGAAGGTTGGCGCAAGTTAACCTGGCGATGGATTGGTTTCTTTCTCTTTTTAGCACTTTTAAATGAATTTATTTGGCGAACACAAACAACGGATTTTTGGGTTAGTTTCAAGGTGTTCGGAATAATGCCTCTGACACTGGTTTTTGGTGCAGCTCAGATCGGGCTGTTGAAAAGATATGAACTCAAAACGACGTAGCTGACCGTCGATTAACTTTATCGCGATGCTGACGATGAGCACGCAGATTGTTTTACGCCAGCTTTGTCTGTTCAATTGGGTTAATATTCCATTTGTCAATTGTGTGCAATTGTTGTGGACTGTTCCTGCGAACTGCTATTGTGTCTAGAAAAGCCGTTAGTCTTATTCCATTACGGCGAAGTTATATGTCGGTTTCCCGGCCTGAGATTCTAGAAACACCTGATAGGAACAAGAACAAACTATGTCGACAACAGACTCCTTGACAGCAAAAGAATCAGTGATGGGACTTGAGAGCTCACCAATACATCTTCTACATCGCGCAGGACAATGTGCAGGCGACATCTTTCAATCCGAAATGTCTTCAGGTGATGTAACACCTCGCCAATATGCTGTTTTGGTTACCGTCGCCAACCATGAAGGCTTAAGTCAAACTCAATTGGTTGACCGCACAGGCATTGATCGTTCAACGCTGGCAGATATTGTTCGTCGTATGATGAAGAAGGGTCTGCTACAACGTCGTCGGACGAAAGAAGATGCTCGCGCATATGCTGTTCGTCTGACCGAAGAAGGCCGCAAGGTTTATGAGACAGTGAGTCCGATGGCCAAGCGCGTTGATGATCGTATTTTGGATGTTTTGCCAAGTGTCCAAAGAGAACAGTTCTTGAGAGATCTCAATGTCATTGTGGAAGCATTGGGCAAAATGGACCGGTCGTCATCGGTAAAAAAATAAAGCCTCAACATTGTTTTGGGCGATAAGACGAGAAAAGGGGTGATAGTTCATTATCACCCCTCGTCTATTTGTCGTTCGACTACTGCTTAAATTTCAAGCTGCCTTTTTGATCAAATTGCGGTTGATCATAAGTTCGGCAATTTGAACTGTGTTGAGCGCTGCCCCTTTGAGCAGATTGTCTGAGACCACCCACATGGCCAAGCCATTGTCGACGGTCGGATCGCTGCGCAATCGTGAAACGTAGGTTGCAAATTCACCGGCTGCATCAACCGGGGTGACGTAACCACCTGGCTCTCGTTTGTCGACAACCATAACGCCCGGGGCTGTGCGAAGGGCTTCTTGTGCGGCTTCCGGCGACAACTCGCGTTCAAACTCAATATTTACAGCTTCTGAATGGCTTACGAAGACTGGGACGCGGACGCACGTTGCCGTCAGCTTAATTTTCGGATCGAGAATCTTTTTTGTCTCGACGACCATTTTCCATTCTTCCTTCGTAAAGCCGTCTTCCATAAACACGTCGATATGCGGAATGCAGTTGAACGCAATTTGTTTAGGGAAGATTTCGGCTTCTTTTTCTTGGCCCGGCACGTACATGCCTTTGGTTTGATGCCACAGCTCGTCCATGGCTGATTTTCCAGCCCCGGAAACGGACTGGTATGTAGATACGACGACACGCTTGATCCGCGTCAGATCGTGGAGCGGTTTCAGGGCGACAACGAGTTGAGCCGTTGAACAGTTAGGGTTGGCAACGATTCCCTTCTTGGAAAAGTCAGCAACGGCGTCGGGGTTGACTTCAGGTACGATCAACGGAACATCAGGATCTGTGCGCCATGCAGACGAGTTGTCGATGACAACAGCGCCTTTGGCTGCAATCTTCGGGCTCCATTCTTTCGAAACTGTCCCACCAGCCGACATCAAGCAGAAATCAACTTTCGAAAAATCGAACTGCTCAAGATCTTCACATTTTAAGACGGCATCGCCGCATGTCACTTCTTTACCGAGCGAGCGGCGTGAGGCGACAGCATAGACCTTGTCGATCGGGAATTCTCTCTCGACCAGCACGTTCATAATTTCCCGGCCCACATTGCCGGTGGCGCCAACAACGGCGATATTATAACCCATAGTGAATTCCTTAAATTCTGTTTGCTCACACGGATATGAGCTCTCAAGCTCCAAAAAAGACCCGTACGATAAAATTCTTAAGCGCCCAGTTACGCGTGCTGGCGCCCAGTTTCAAGAAACTTTCGAGAAATCAGGTGGTGTCAGCGGCAATCTGACGTTGCTTGGAAGCGAGAGTTGGTAATTTTTGGGGCAGAATGAGGCCAGTGCGTGAGACGAACGTGATCACTGTGAACGAGGAAGCCGAAGCGATTCCACGGGGCCCAAATTTTCCATGGGAGCCAATTCCAGCACTATGCAGGACGACTATTCAGGCAGATTGGGCCGCATGGTCTGGATGCGACAATGCGTTCAGCTCGTGAACGCGAGCCTGGAACGTGACGCGCAATGCTTCGTCGATGTCTGCCAGATCTTCTGTCACGATCTCTCCGATTGGATCAGGAAAGATGAATTTATCCGGCCCGCTGACACCCGGTATGAAATCGAACAAGCGACCCCTCTGCTCGCGATCATAGTAGATCGAAACGCGTCCGATGTAGTCGCGGGAATGTACATTGTCGATGGCTTCAAATTGTGTGGAGTCGTCACATAGATAAGCGAGCCGTCGTCGAATGTAAGCCATCAGTCCTAATTCGCGATCCGATGTTTGCACGCGCTGGCCGATATTATGCAATGAAACTGGCCCACCACCGCCTTCGCCCGGATCGGATTTCAGACGTTGTGCCACGGGTAGGATGAGACTTTCTTCAAAAGCGGTTTGAATGATTTTGGCATAGTGCGTTTCAATCGCTTCTTTTGAAACGCCATTAAGACCTACTTTGCTGAGCGCAAAGCGACAAAACGCTTCAGTCGGGCCTTTTGCTTCTTCCACCAGTGCCGTACGCAATCGTTTTGATATAATCTGTAGGTGTGCGGTTTCTGCGATCGTGTCTGGATCAAAATGGGCTTCGGTTATTCGAAGGATACTCTCCAGTACTTCGTCGGTCACGCCATCAAGTGCGATGGTTTCAAGATCAAAGCTTAAATAGGGTTCAGCGTCGAGTTTGCCTGGCTCATCTGAATCCACGTAAAGATGATAAACGATGCCATTCGTAAGGATTGCGAGTTTAACGGGCGGTTGGCTATTGAAGTATTTCGCAAGCGCTGGGAAATGTGCCGTTAAATCGCTGCCAACAGTGGCGCAATCAACGGCGATAACCGGGTTGCCGTCGTCAAGTACCGCGAGGTCTGTCGTAACAGGTGTGCCATCAATTCCAGTTGCGACATGTTTTGGATAAACGGCGTATGGATTTGCGTAGTCGTAGCCAAGCAGGCCAAGGAACGGCAACACAAGATAAAGCTTGGTGCATTCCTGGTTGGTGCATGCCGGCATCAAACCAGTAGAGCGTTTGGCGAGAGCCGATAGGCCGGTGCGCAGTTCGCTAGCTTTCGTCATTTCCAATTACTTTCCCAAACGTGCCCGAAGGTCGCTTCATTCTTTATGCGACGCCGCAAAAGAGTGAATAATCCGAATCACTTACAGTTTCTCATGGCTGGTGGGGTGTGCGAACCCACAGCAAGGGAGAGAGAGAACTCGGTTGGGGAAAGCTTGTGAAGAGCTGTGAACAACTAGGAAATACGGGCTTCCAACTGTTTTCAATTGTTATTTCAGTTGCTGACCGTCTCAAGGAAAAGCACTTAAAACAGAGTAATTGTGATGCTGAGAGGGCAAATTCGCGCCACTCTCAGCAGATTTTGGCGTGCTCGATTAGGCAGCGAGCTTGACGAGTTCGGCCAAAATGGCGTCACCCATGCCATCTGTTCCGACTTGTGTCATGCCGTCTTGCATGATGTCGCCGGTCCGCAAACCGCTTTCGAGAACTTTCGCAATCGCTGCATCAACAAGATCAGCTTCTGGCGCCATATCGAGCGAGTAACGCAGGGCCATCGCAAAACTGGCAATTGTGGCGATCGGATTGGCGAGGTTTTGCCCGGCGATGTCAGGTGCTGAGCCATGGACGGGTTCGTAGAGCGCTTTACGACGACCGGTATTGGCGTCAGGAGCGCCAAGCGACGCCGATGGCAACATGCCAAGAGAACCCGTTAGCATCGCAGCCGCATCCGACAGCACATCGCCAAATAGATTGTCCGTTACAATAACGTCGAATTGTTTTGGATTGCGCACCAATTGCATGGCGCAATTGTCAGCCAAGATGTGTTCAAGTTCGACGTCACCCCCGTCCGACTTGTGAGTTTGGGTCACAACTTCGTTCCACAACACGCCGGTGCGCATGACGTTTCTTTTTTCAGCAGAATGCAGTTTTTTGTTGCGTTTTCTCGCTAGATCTATGGCGACGCGCGTGATGCGTTGAATCTCACTTGTTGTGTATAGGGTCGTGTCAACAGCGCGCTTTTCTCCATTCTCCAGCGTTACGACTTCCTTTGGTTCGCCAAAGTATGTGCCGCCTGTTAATTCGCGCACGATAAGTATATCGAGACCTTCAACTAGTTCACGTTTCAATGACGATGCATCTGCCAGCGCCGGGTAGCAAATTGCTGGGCGGAGATTGGCGAACAGATCGAGGTCTTTTCTCAAACGCAAAAGACCAGCCTCGGGGCGGATTTCGTAAGGAACGTCATCCCATTTCGGTCCGCCAACTGCCCCAAAGATAATGGCATCGGCGGCGTTGGCTTTTGCCATCGTCTCATCCGTGACGGCAACGTTGTGAGCATCGATGCAGGCGCCACCGACAAGGTCGGACTCGGATGCAAATGTATTGTCGCCATTGCGATCGTTGAAAAATGCGATCACACGTTCGACTTGGGCCATGGCTTCCACACCAATGCCATCCCCAGGCAGCAACAGCAGGTTATGCATCGTCATTGTTGTTCATTCCGTTTTATTTTCGCCCAGCACGTCCAGCGCGGCGATGTTGATCATTTCGTGTTGTAAGCTTCGCACAGATCTTGTCGGTTACGATCCATTGTCGAGGTCTTGGCGGTCCATCACGCTTCCATCTTCATTTAAGCGATAGACAATTGGCACACCGGTTGCGACCTCCTGAGCCAGAATTTCTTCAGGCGTGAAATCTTGAAGGTGTTTGATCAAGGCACGCAGAGAGTTTCCGTGAGCAGCGATGACAACATTGCGGCCAGTCTTAAGCAGCGGCCAGATTTCGCTTGTGTAATAAGGCACAACGCGGTCGCCGGTGTCTTTAAGGCTTTCCCCGCCAGGTGGGCGGACATCATAACTGCGGCGCCATTCATGGATTTGTTCTTTGCCCCATTTCTCAGCGGCGTCAGCCTTGTTCAGGCCTGCGAGATCACCATAATCACGTTCATTGAGGGCTTGGTTTCGGATCGTTTTAAGATCGCCCTGGCCAAGCTCGGATAGCATCAATTCAAGTGTGTGGTTGGCGCGTTTCAACACGCTCGTGAAAGCGATATCAAATTTTAAGTCGCGTTCTTTGAGGAGTTTGCCCGCTCGCGTTGCTTCGCGAATCCCAAGTTCTGTTAGGCCCGGATCGCGCCACCCCGTAAACAAGTTTTTTTCATTCCATTCGCTTTGGCCATGACGAACCAGCACAAGAACGTTTTCCATCGTCAGTCGTTTCCTCAAAGTGCAAATAAAAAGATGTTCGTTTCCGCAGCGGTGTGCCGCAAAGGCACGCTGCTAAATCCCGAGAACGTTTTTCATTGAAAAGAGACCTGGACCTTTTCCCTGTCCCCAAAGTGCGGCTTTGACAGCGCCCCTGGCGAAAATCGATCGATCCCCTGCCATGTGCGTCAGTTCAATGCGCTCGCCGTCACCGGCGAAGATCACAGTGTGATCGCCGACGACAGAGCCACCGCGTAAGGCTTGCAGGCCAATGGTGCCGCGTTTGCGTTCACCGGTAATTCCGTCGCGAGCACGAACGGCCTTCTCAGATAGTGAGATGTCGCGCCCTTTTGCTGCAGCATCTGCGAGCATTAGCGCTGTTCCCGATGGCGCATCGACTTTATGTCGGTGGTGCATTTCAACAATCTCGATATCGAAATCTTCATCCAACGCGGCAGCTACTTTTTCCGTCAGTGCTGTGAGTAGATTGACGCCCAGGCTCATGTTGCCAGCTTTAACAATGGTTGCGTGTCGCGCTGCTGCCTCGATTGCGGCTTCGTCTTGGGCGCTAAACCCGGTCGTTCCGATGATGTGGACAATACGGGCGTTGGCTGCAAGACCAGCAAATTCAACGCTCGCTTTCGGAGTGGTAAAATCGAGAATTGCGTCAACCTTGGTGCAAAGCTCCAAGGCATCGCTTGTTACAACCGTGCCGATTTCCCCGATACCGGCCAGGATACCAAGATCGCTGCCTAAAGCTGGATTGCCGTCAGGTTCGATGCCGCCGGCGATCGTACAGCCATTTTGCGCGTTGACCGCATTTAACAGTGCGCGCCCCATACGGCCAGCAGCGCCCATCACGGCAATTCGAATATCACTCATGTCAGACCTCAGAACGCTCAACGGATGTTGAGCAAAGGAGGAACGGCGATCCTGTTTGACTGAGAAAGTTTTGAAGTCCGCCAGTCCGGGTAATAGGCAGCGATTTCGGTCCAGCGAACAGGCACCGAAGGGCCGCTGCCCTTTGTAAGTGTGACGGGGTATACCAACAGTGGGCAAAGACTGGAACCCATGGAGGGGCTGGTTTTGGTTGAATATCGAGAACAGGAGAAAACCACGTTGTTTTGCCCCCTTAAACGGGCTCGAAAATCATCAACGGCTTACTTTGCGGCGCGTTCGATCGCTTCAACAAGCAATTTTTTTCCCTCAGTGGCGTCGCCCCAGTGATCGATTTTAACCCACTTATTGGGTTCTAGATCTTTGTAATGAGCAAAGAAGTGCTCGATCTGGCTGACCGTGATCTCTGGCAAGTCTGTGTAATTTTCGATTTTCTCATACCGTTTGGTCAATTTTGTCGATGGGACCGCGATCAATTTCTCGTCGCCACCTCCATCGTCTTCCATCACCATGACGCCAACCACACGGCAGTTTATTACTCCGCCAGGCACGATCGCACGTGTGCTGCAAACAAGTACATCGATTGGATCTCCGTCTGCCGACATTGTGTGTGGTACGAAGCCGTAATTTCCCGGGTATCGCATCGGCGTGTAGAGGAAACGATCGACGACGAGTGTGCCGGCTTCTTTGTCCAGTTCATATTTGATTGGCTCACCGCCCACGGGCACTTCAATAATGACGTTGATATCTTCTGGCGGATTGTCGCCAATAGTGATTGCGTCGATGCGCATTGCGAGAAACTCCGGAGTGTCGTTTTAAGGAATAGAAATTTCAATTCTGCGTTGTTGTTACGCCTTGTCGAATAATGAGCAAGAGGCGATTTGTCCTGTCGCGGTTTGGCAAACGGGCTTGGTTATAAACGATCTGCGAAGCCGATTGTGGAAGGTGAAAGTAGAGCCTTAAAAGGCCATGCAATACAAGAAAATGACCAAATTAGTTCCAAGTCAGGGCGACTTTTTCAAGTCGTGCGCGACCAATACGATCAATGGTCGTGGCAATAGGCCGACCGCCGCGGCGCCAATAAAAATCGATGGCCGATGTGTTATCGCTCAGAGCCCATAAAATGAGGCCGTTATAACTGCGTTGATCAAGTTGATATCGGCACGACTCAAACAACAGCTCGCCAAAGCCTAAGCATTGGTGTGTTGGCGCGATGTAAAGCTCATAGATCTCACCTTGATATTTTCCACGATTGCGGGCCGGACCAAAGGTCGCGTAACCAACGATTTTCCCATCAACTTCTAGGACGGTGACAGACTCACCTGCAGAAATAACCCGGCTCCACCATTTTGGTGTTCTGCGGCGTATCAATAGGTCGAGATGGAGATGGGGGATGATACCCGTGTAGGCGTGTCGCCAAGATGCAGCAAATACGCTCACCAACGCTTCTGCGTCAGCCCGTCGTGCAGCTCGTACGCCGACATGTGAACTCGCACCTAACATGCCTTGACTATAGCGCGCGTATTTTTTTGTGTGGGATTTTTATTTGGTGAATCTAAAAAATTAGAAACTGATAGTGAACACCGTGAATTTTCAGGTTTTTTCGGGCTTGGTCTTGGGGTCTGTTGGTGTGCGTAACAAAAAAAGCCTGGACCGCAATGGGCCCAGACTTTCAAAGGAAATTCCGCAATTTCGAGCCGTTGAAAGGTCTAAACGTTTAAACCCTCCAATTTTTGATCACTCGAGATAAACTGCCGCGTATTAGTTGACAGTTTTGATTTGCTCAAAAGACTTCGTAGTCGCTTCGTTCATTGTTTCGAACGTCTGCTTGGAAACTTTTGTATAGAGTTCGAATAGTTCTTTTGTTTGCGCTGTCAATACTGACATTTGCTGTTGGATAAAGTCAGCCTGAACGCGCGCGGCTTCTGGCAGTGTTTTCGAGCTTGCGACAGCCTGTGCAGCGTCGAAAACAGCTTCTGTGTTCACAGATGTGTTTTGGACCATTTTCTCGGCGATAGATTTCGTACCAGCTTGGGTTGCCAGAAGAACTTCCTCGACGACTTTAGCTTGGTCTTGGGCAACAGTTGTCATCTTTGCATAAGCTTCGCGTGTTTTCGCGACGCTTTCTTCAGCCATCGCCTGGACGTTTTCAGGAATGCGTGCGTCTTTGGCTGCAGAAAACATGTCTTGTGCCTGTTTAGAGAACTGGTCGTTCATAGGAATTTCCTTTCGATATTTCAATTGCATTGGCTGACAGATGTGAAACCAGTTTTGCGAAACGAGGTTCCAAATTTTGGCTGCTCAGCCGCCACAGTTTCTCAATTGAGTAAGTTTTGTTTGAAGCTCTTGAGTGGCAGTATAGTTCTAAAAATTTTGCAGTGCAACAAAATCTTGTTGCAGCATACGATTTACTTAGCCAACCTTTAAAAACTTATTAAAAACAGTAATTTAAACCAATGCTTCGCTCGTAATTTCCGATAAGTGCGATATCTCGCTTCGCGCCTGCACACAAAATGTAGAGACAACTCAGTGCATTGCAGAGTTTTTATGCAATCTGACTAAAGGTGTCCCGGTATCCCATTGCAGAGCGGTCGAAAAGAATGTCGCGGGGTCTTAATGGCCGTGCCAAGGCCAAACCTTCAAGCGATCGACACCGTGATAATGCGACGTAAGCCTGTCCATGCGCGAATGTTCCTCGACCAAGGTCGATATAGACCCGGTCCAGCGACAAACCTTGCGATTTATGGATTGTCAAAGCCCAGGCAAGACGCAGAGGAAGCTGTTTGAATGTGCCAGCAATGGTTTCGACGACTTTCTCAGCTGTCGTGTCATAGGCATAGCGGCGTTGTTCCCACTCCACGGGTTCAACCTCGTATTCTTTTCCCTTCACGTCAATCCAGACCTGCGTCTCGGTCAAACGCGAAACGCGCGCGATCGTGCCGTTGACCCAACGTCGATCAGCGTCATTGCGCAACAAAATAACTTTTGCACCTTCCTTTAGGACAAGCTCAGTGTCGGTTGGTTGCGCCGACCTATTGAAGTCACCTGTCACTCCGGCTTGGTAGCTCATGGCCTCAGCACTTAGGGCATCGAGGTAAGCAACGTTGATGCGTTGGGCTGCAGCATTGGTGGGCGTTAATATGACATATGGGTCGCCCTCACCCAGAGTCCGGATCGGATCGACGCGGTCGTTGAGAAGTTCGAGTTCGTCTTCGGTGATCTCACCATCGCGGACCTGGTTTAAAACGTTGACCAGCGTTTCGTCTTTTTGCCGGAAGACGTGGCTAAGCTCAACCAGCGCAGTGCCTGCACCGTCTTGCAAAGAGCTTACCGAGAAAAAGAAGGGCCCGCCAAATTCTTCATGCAGATGTCTTGCAACTTCGGCTTCCTGCACGACAGGTGGCAATTGATGCAAATCGCCAAAAAGGATCAGCCTGACACCGCCAAATGGTTCATCTGGGCGCCTGCGGTTGAGACGAAGAGATTTGTCGATCGCCCACATCATATCTGACCGCACCATCGAGACTTCATCGATAATGAGCAAATCGATTTTGCGCATAACGCGCCCATTGCGGCTGCGCTTGATGTCGTCGTACTGAATGAGGCGCGGTGGAAAGCCGAAAAAGGAATGGATGGTTTGTCCACCCACGTTGACGGCTGCCAAGCCTGTGGGTGCAAGAACGACTTTCTCGTTTGGCACAAGTTCGGTGAGTGCCCTTAACAACGTGGACTTGCCCGTGCCAGCGCGACCGGTGACAAATAGGTGTCCGGTATCATTGAGGATGTAGTCGAGAGCGGCTTTGTATTCGTCTGTCGGTGTAATGTCCCCGGCCCACATGTCGTCGTCGTCAGACAACAATGTTTGCGATGGTTTCAGGGGGCGCTCAGTCACTCGCAAGCCTTCTCGTTTCGAATCTGTGACACCATACGCTATGCAACTTCAGATGCACGCGCCTTTTCATTGCGTTTGCGCTCATGCGGGCAGAGGTAGCGTTTGCGCAGGCGGATATTTTCTGGTGTGACTTCGACAAGTTCTGAATCCGTAATGTAAGCCAGTGCTTTTTCAAGCGACATCTTCATGGGCGGTGTCAGCTTCATCGCATCATCTTTGCCCGAGGCCCGGACGTTGGTCAGTTGCTTTCCTTTCAAAACATTGACCTCAAGATCGTTGTCGCGGTTGTGCTCGCCAACAATCATGCCCTCATAAACACGCGTTTGTGGACCGATAATCATTGGACCACGATCTTCAAGGTTGAACAGAGCATAACCAACGGCTTCGCCCGTCCCCTTTGAAATCAAGACGCCCGTGCGGCGTCCAGGGATCGGTCCCTTGAATGGTGCGTAAGAATGAAACAAGCGGTTTAGAACAGCAGTGCCGCGTGTATCCGTCAGCAATTCAGATTGATAGCCGAGCAGACCGCGTGTTGGCACATGCAGGACCAAGCGCTGGCGCCCGCCGCCGGAGGGACGCATTTCCAGGAGTTCTCCCTTACGTTCCGACAGCTTTTGCACAACGACACCGGAGTGCTCTTCATCAACGTCGATTATGGCCTCTTCAATTGGTTCCAGGCGGTTGCCGTTTTCGTCTTTCTTATAGACAACCTGCGGACGCGAAACGGTCATCTCGAAACCTTCGCGGCGCATATTTTCAATGAGAATAGCAAGTTGCAATTCCCCACGGCCGGCGACATTGAAACTGTCAGTGCCGTCGTGCTCGGTAATGCGGATTGCGATGTTGCGTTCTGCTTCTTTGAGGAGGCGTTCGCGAATGACACGGCTTTGTACTTTATCGCCTTCCTGTCCGGCAAACGGCCCATCATTGATGCGGAATGTCATCGACAATGTTGGTGGGTCGACCGGGTGAGCATCGAGTGGTGTCTCAACAGATGGATCGCATAGTGTGTCTGCCACGGTGGCAGTTGTCATACCGGCAAGCGCGACAATATCGCCTTGTTCGCCAACGTCGATCGACGTGCGCTCCAACCCACGAAATGCCAGGACTTTTGAGACCCGGAAGTTCTCAACGACCTTGCCATCGCGGTTGAGGGCTTTCATTTGCTGGTTTGGCTTTATGGTGCCAGACGTGATGCGTCCGGTCAGAATGCGCCCGAGGAAGGGATCAGCTTCCAATGTTGTTGCCAGCAAAGTCGCCGGGCCGTCGTCGACCGTCGGCGGGGGAACGTGATCAACGATGAGGTCGAACATTGGCGCCAAATCGTCTTGCGGTCCCTCCGGGTCCGTTGCCATCCAACCGCTGCGGCCAGAACCGAATAACACTGGGAAATCGAGTTGCTCGTCGCTTGCATCAAGGTTTGCAAACAAGTCAAAGATCTCGTTTAGCACTTCTTGGTGGCGTTCATCAGATCGATCAATCTTGTTGATCGCAACGATCGGGCGCATGCCCTGTTTCAAGGCTTTTGAAACTACGAATTTGGTTTGAGGCAGGGGGCCTTCCGAGGCATCGACCAAAACAACAACACCATCAACCATGTTCAAGATGCGCTCAACCTCGCCACCAAAGTCGGCGTGTCCCGGGGTGTCGACAATATTGATACGGGTATCTTTCCAAACAACAGATGTGCACTTGGCAAGAATCGTGATGCCACGCTCGCGCTCGATATCGTTGGAGTCCATTGCCCGCTCTGCAACCTGTTGGTTGTCACGGAATGCACCGGATTGCTTCAATAGTTCGTCGACGAGCGTTGTTTTGCCGTGGTCGACGTGCGCGATAATCGCGATGTTACGTAATTCCATGGATAGTGGGATCCTGTTTCAGCGCTTTGGGCGCGCGCGGTGCTTTGTGCGCCGCGGAAGTTGCTGCCAGTTACCATAAACTCCTGATTACGACCAGCGTGCCAAATGCGCACTGGGTGGCGAGATCGCCGAATTGGCGGGCAACACGCTGAAAATATTCAATTTGCAGGAGATTTGCGACGCCATCAGTAAGAAGCGAGATCCGTTCGGAATTGGGACAGGCTGCGGGTGGGCGATGTGGGAACCAATCATGTTTGAGCGCAACAGAGTAAACAGCGTCACGGCAAACCCGAAAATGGCCATACCGGTCGAAATTCAGTTGGCAGATGGGAGAGAGCTGAAAGGCAAATTCTTTATCTCTTCGGCCTCCACCATCCGTGATGAATTAAACGGTCCTGACAATTTCCTAGAGTTCGAACCGTACCAAGGTGAGCGCCGCATGATGGTAAAGAGACAAATCTTAGATGTTAAATTCGTCAACGCACCAACGCCGCGAGGTCTTCCCAGTACCCTGCAGGAGATTGACGGATTTAACCCTTACGCAATTCTTGGCATCGAGCGCGAAACGCCGTGGGGAAAAGTACGCGCGCAATACGTAGCTCTGGCAAGGATCTATCACCCCGATAATTACGCCAAAGCCAAACTACCAAGCGAGGTGTCGGACTATATGGCAGCGATGGCTCGGCGCATTAACGCGGCATTCGACGCAGTTGATGCACCGCGACGGGTTGTGAAACGAAAATCAAATGTCGCAAAGCCCGTTTACACGTCCCAACCGCGAGTCTGAGTTGTCACGGCCGTGCTGGTTCACATAGCCAAACCATGGGAGGAAAATCGTGAGATTTTCTAAACTTTGCGGTTTCTGTTTGCCAAGGTTCTAAGCCTCAAAGCGTTTAAGCGAATGAACCCTTCAGCATCGGTTTGATCATAAGCACCTTTATCGTCCTCGAATGTCACGAGTTCAGGTGAATACAAAGATGCATCGCTCTTGCGGCCTTGGGTGATGACATTGCCTTTGTAGAGTTTCAGCCGAACTTCACCACGCACATGCTCCTGGCTTTTGTCGATTGCCGCTTGTAACATTTCACGTTCTGGTGCGAACCAGAAGCCGTTGTAGATGAGCTCGGCGTAGCGTGGCATCAACTCATCTTTGAGGTGCATTGCGCCACGATCAAGTGTCAAACTTTCCATAGCGCGGTGTGCATGCAGCAAGATTGTGCCGCCCGGCGTTTCATAGACGCCACGTGATTTCATGCCAACGAAACGGCTCTCGACCAAATCAATGCGACCAATGCCGTTGTCGCGACCAAGATCGTTTAATGTGGCCAGCAACTTAGCAGGCGACATCAATTCGCCATCGATGCTGACCGGGTCGCCGTTTTCAAACCCAATTCTGATAATCGTCGGCTTATCGGGCGCTTCTTCAGGGCTAATGGTGCGCATGTAGACAACTGGCGGTGCGGCGACATCTGGGTCTTCGAGAACTTTGCCTTCAGATGACGAATGCAGCAGGTTTGCATCTACAGAAAAGGGCGCTTCACCTTCTTTGTCTTTTGCAACCGGGATCTGGTGACTGCGGGCAAAATCGAGCAAGTCTTCGCGACCTTTGAAGGTCCATTCGCGCCACGGGGCGATAATTTTTATGTTGGGCTCGCAGGCATAGTATCCAATTTCAAAACGAACCTGATCGTTGCCTTTTCCAGTTGCGCCATGACATACCGCGTCGGCTCCCATTTGGTGCGCAATCTCGATTTGCCGTTTTGCGATCAGCGGACGCGCGATCGATGTGCCAAGCAGGTAAATGCCTTCATAGACTGCGTTTGCACGAAACATTGGAAACACGTAATCGCGTACAAACTCTTCGCGCAGATCATCAATGAAGATGTTTTCTGGCTTGATGCCGAGCATCAAGGCCTTTTCTCGGGCCGGTTCGAGTTCCTCTCCCTGACCAAGATCGGCGGTGAATGTGATGATCTCGCAGTCGTATTCTTCTTGCAGCCATTTCAAAATGATCGACGTATCAAGGCCGCCTGAATAAGCCAAAACGACTTTGTTGACCTGTCCGTGCTTTTTCGTTGCGCCTTGCGTCGTCATCTCAATCCCATCTTTCGATTTTGCAGTTTGGAAAGCTTTTCCCGTTCGAAACAGCCAAATACTCTTGGTGAACAGTCTCTATAGGAAAAGCCGGCCGCCGGACAAGGGCGTTTGTTGCCCCACGTTGGCTGCGAAGCTGTTGGATAATGGTGCCAACTTCCAGAACACGATAAGCGCGGGCGAATAATCGGTTTTTCTCTGATTCTGCTAAGATATAACGTATAAAGATGATGTGGGGCGAGGAATTGCTGCAGTTGTTGGCTTAACCGGTGCATTTTGCATTCGGTCGCAACCAATTTTGGGCGAGCTTTTCTGAAAGTTCGTTCCAGGTCGCCATGATGTCTGCAGCATCGTCGAAGTTGGCGTAGGGCGCGGTGATAGATTCAGATTCCGCGGCGCTGTCCTCGATTGCGGCGGACGTGCCGTGGCGATTGGGATCTGATGCGGCATCTCGTGTCTTATTCGTAAATGTGGAAGACACCTTGTCAGGCTTTGCCTGCGTGTTCGAGGTGGAGTCGGTGGTGTCCATAGAACTGTAGCTCGCAATGGCTTCTGACAGGCTTTCCAGCGTCAACGCGGAAACGTCTTGTGACGCACAGTTGGCTTCTGCAAGTGGCCATGCGATTGCGCGTGGAACACCGGCAGATATTAAGGTCATTGCCGCAGGCCATGTTGTTATCGCTGATGGGATCGCGGGGGAAGCGGCCCAGTTGAGTTTCGAACCTGGCTGCCAGGGATTAAACAACATGGGAAACGACGTGAATTCATCCGGCTTGCGCATCGAGGGTGGTGGAGGCTGATACCAAGATTTCGGTTTGTAGTCGTTGGTTGATTCAGGCGTGGCAGCTTCTGCCCATGCGCGAATAGATTCAGCGGCAATATGGCTGTAGGTCGCGGTCGCGGCAGCAAAGTAGCCGAATGTCGCATCTGTCATACTTTGTGCGAGGCGATCGCGTTTCTCTTTAGGCGGCATATAAAATTCCAAGAGTTATTGCGAAGGAAATCCAATCAAAAAAGTGTAAGCCGGAATGCAAAAAATAAATTCCGCTCTCACAAGAAAGAGCAAAAGACTTACTTTATTCGTTCAATCAATAGCATAGATCGACGCAATTGGCACGCGATGGCGAACCCATAGGATGCGTCACAACATGGGTCAGGCCGCCGGGTCCCGAAAAATTCAAGATTCGGTGGGTTTGGAGCCACCTGCAACGGGTCGGTTTGTAATTGGAACAGACGTTCCTCGATCCTTGTTGCCTTTGTGGTTCGGCGTGCCCCGATTGGAAGGCGGTGTTTGTTGTGACGAATTTTCGCTGCTGGCTTTTGGTGATGGCGGTGGTGTGGGAGATGCTTTGGGTTTGGGGTCGCTACGAATCTCTGTCGTTGCCTCGGAAGACTTTGGTGTTTTGAAACGTTTATGAAGTGGTGTCCTGCCGACGGGCTTGTAGACAAATTCAGGATCAGCAATACGTCCACCGGCCCGGCGTCCAGCAAACAGCCAATAAGCAAACCCTGCGAGAAAGCCAGTTGTTAGGAATGTGAGAATGGCATAGCCATTGATGATTGTCGGTTGGCCTCCCACCTCGCTGGCATATTGCAGCAACAGACCAAGGGCCGCGATAATCATGCCAGCGCCGGCGTAGTACAACCAATTTCGGATATGGGCCCATTCGCCAACCAAAGCGACCAACAAAACAAATGGTGCGGAGAAAATTGCTGAATGTGTCGCAACCCGCAGCGCCAACACAGTAAGTTCGGAAATTTTTTCCAGCAATGGAATGCCAGGCAGCTTGGCAAGTTCGAGTGGTGTTTCAATGAACAAAACGGTCACGACACCAGCGATAAGACACGCCCAGATAAATCCGAATAAAACACGCAAACCTTTTCGCAAAAGACCTCTCCAGCCCAAACTCGTTCAATCCGTATATTAGCCTATATCGGCCAAGTTTAAGAGTTCAAACGAAAATGTCACTAAGCCTTACGTCCGGCGAGCAACCAATAAAGCCCACCGCCTGCAAACCCAGCGGTTGCAAAAATTGGCCAGGTGTTAGCAAACAGGCTCGGGGCTGTTGTTGTAACCTCGGGGGATGTTGATTGTGCGATGCCTGCCAATAAAGGGATTGCGACGACAGAAATGCCGCCTGTCAAAACATAGTAAATCCACGATCTGATGCGTGCGATTTCGCCGACCAAGATGGCGAGAAGTGCTGGAATGATTGTTGCGCCCGACACTATCGTGAGACCAATTGCCCCCATATCCCAAAGTTTGAAGAGCTGGTCGGGGTCCTCGATAGTGTGGACTGGTCCGCCCAGTGACTGTGTGATGTGTTCAAGTCCCAATGTGAGCAATACGGCAATCACGATCAGGGCCGAGAGTATGAATGCGATTGGAATAACGATGATACGACCAATAGCATGCCACATTAAATTGTCTCTTCGTTAGCGGACTTGGCGAGAGCGCTCGCACGCAGTTTGACACTTTCAGATTTGAGCTGTCCACATGCGGCGAAGATATCGCGCCCGCGTGGTGTGCGAACCGGGCTTGCATAGCCAGCGCGATTCACGAGGTCTGCGAAACGCTCGATCTGATCCCAGTCCGAACATTCGTATTGCGTGCCCGGCCATGGGTTGAACGGTATCAAATTTATCTTTGCTGGAATTCCACTCAACAACCTGATCAATTCACGTGCGTCTGCCAGACTATCGTTGACGCCTTTCAGCATGACGTATTCGAATGTAATGCGTTTGGCATTCGACAAGCTCGGGTAGTTTCGACAGGCCTTCAGCAACTCGGCGATCGGATACTTGCGGTTGATCGGCACCAGCACATCGCGCAAGTCGTCTCGGACCGCATGCAGTGAGATCGCCAACATCGTCCCGGTCTCTTCACCCCATCGAGCAATGTCCGGCACAACGCCGGACGTTGAAAGCGTGATCCGTCTTTTTGAAAGCGATAATCCTTCGCCATCGGAAGCCATTGCCATGGCGTTTTTCACGTTTGCGAAATTATAAAGCGGCTCACCCATACCCATCAAAACGATGTTGGTAATTTTGCGGTCACCTTCTGGAAGCAAGTGCTTGTCGCCTGGCGCTTCGGCTTCTGGCCAATCGCCGATGCGATCGCGCGCCAGCATGATTTGTCCGACGATCTCTTGCGCAGTCAGGTTGCGCACCAACTTTTGTGTGCCGGTATGACAGAAGGTGCAAGCGAGCGTGCAGCCGACTTGGCTTGAAACACACAACGTGCCGCGATCCGCTTCCGGAATGTAGACGGTTTCAATTTCCGGAGCGTGGGCATCGCGTTCGTGTTTGGCTAATCGCAATAACCATTTGCGTGTGCCATCGACGGAGATTTGCTCTGAGACAATTTCCGGCCGTTCAAGCGAATAGGTCTCTTGCAGGCTCGCGCGTAGAGATTTCGAGACATCCGTCATTGTCTCGAATGACGTGACACCGCGCGTGTAAAGCCAACTATAGAGTTGCGCCACCCTCATACGCTGTTGTTTTGGCGCCACGCCGATGTTGGCCAGGGCATCTGTCAGACCCGCACGATCAAGCCCTGCCAAAGACGGCAGTTTCGGCGCGGTGTCGGGTATTTCGCCACGAGATGCCGTGTCAGCGGTTTTAAGCAGGGTGACCATAGGTCGAGCTCGATACTGGGAACGGGTTAAAGTTGGATCTTGTGTAACGCTGTTTCAGCCAAGCGGAAAGGCTTTGATTGCGTCAAACAGCCCATTACAAAATGAACTTCGACAAATCGGCGTCTTTTGCCAAGTCGCCGAGGCGTTCTTTCACGTAACTCGCGTCAATCGTTAACGTTTCACCGTCCCGGTCAGAAGCGTCGAACGAGACTTCATCCAGCACGCGCTCCATTACGGTTTGAAGGCGCCGAGCGCCGATGTTCTCGACCGTGTCATTGACGGAAACGGCGATGTCGGCAAGCGCATCAATGGCGTCTTCTGTGAACTCCAACGTCAGGCCTTCCGTGCCCATCAGTGCGATATACTGCTTGATCAGGCTGGCTTCAGGCTCTGTTAGGATGCGGCGGAAGTCTTCGCGCGTGAGCGGTTTCACAGCGACACGTATTGGCAAGCGGCCTTGCAGTTCGGGCAACAGATCCGAAGGCTTTGCGACGTGAAAGGCACCGGATGCAATAAACAATACGTGGTCGGTTTTTACCGGACCATATTTGGTGGCAACTGTTGTGCCCTCGATGAGTGGCAAGAGATCGCGCTGGACGCCTTCGCGTGAGACATCGCCGCCACCGCGCACGGCATCGGTTCGCGCACAAATTTTATCGATTTCGTCAAGGAATACGATACCGTTGTCTTCAACAGCTCGAATTGCATCGAGTTGAATTTGCTCATCGTCGATAAGTTTGTCGCTTTCTTCTGCGATTAGTAAATCAAAGCTGTCGGAGACTGTGACACGGCGTTGTTTCGTTCGACCGCCAAACGCCTTGCCCAACATATCGTTGATATTGATCGCGCCGATTGAGCCGCCGGGTTGACCGGGAATTTCAAACATCGGCATACCACCACCGGTATCGGCGACTTCGATTTCGATTTCTTTGTCGTTGAGTTCGTTATTGCGCAGTTTTTTGCGAAACGCATCACGTGTTGTCGACTGGGCTCCAGGCCCCACCAAGGCATCGAGAACACGCTCTTCGGCGGCCGCTTCTGCTTTGACCTTGACGCTGCGCCGTTTGGCATCGCGCACCAAGCCAATGCCAACTTCAACAAGGTCGCGAATAATGCTTTCCACATCGCGACCGACATAACCAACTTCGGTGAATTTCGTTGCTTCGACTTTCAGAAAAGGCGCGGCAGCCAATTTCGCCAGGCGACGTGAAATTTCGGTTTTACCGACACCCGTTGGCCCGATCATCAAAATATTTTTTGGCAGAACTTCCTCGCGCATCTCACCTTCAAGCTGTTGGCGTCGCCAGCGGTTGCGCAAAGCAATAGCAACGGATCTTTTGGCATCAGCTTGGCCGATAATATATCGGTCGAGTTCGGATACGATTTCGCGGGGAGAGAAGTTGGTCATAAGCTCGTTTTTTGTTTGGTATGAGAATGAGTGTTGGCACAATAAGCGAATAAAGCCGCTTCTGGGTTTGTCGTTTTTTTGTTTTTCTTTAGTCAGCTTTTTTATTGTCGAGCGTTTCGACAACGAAGTTGTTGTTTGTGTAAACGCAAATGTCGGCTGCGATAGACATCGCTTTACGTGCGATTTCTTCGGCTTCAAGTGGTTGATCGAGCAAAGCGCGGGCTGCGGCTAACGCAAAGTTGCCGCCTGAGCCTATTCCCATCACGTGATCTTCTGGCTCCAAAACATCGCCTGTGCCCGTTAGAACTAGCGTGGTGTCTGAATTTGCCACCAACATCATGGCTTCGAGACGGCGAAGATAGCGGTCGGTTCGCCAGTCTTTTGCAAGTTCAACAGCAGCGCGTGTGAGTTGGCCAGGGTATTGCTCCAGTTTTGCTTCCAGGCGCTCAAAAAGCGTGAAGGCATCAGCTGTTGCCCCAGCAAACCCTCCAATGACATCACCGCGCCCGAGTTGGCGGACTTTTCGAGCATTGGATTTGATAACGGTCTGGCCAAGGCTAACCTGGCCATCTCCAGCAATGACGACTTTATCGCCCTTACGGACAGTGAGAATGGTCGTAGCGTGCCAGGACGCGGGGGATTGGGCTGATTGATTTGAGGTCATCGGGGCTCACGTTTGGTATATGCATCATAGCCTGTCGGTCTATGAGGGGGTTGGGCTGTTAGATATCAAGGGTTAAAGATAGATACCAGCCGTCATGGGTGTGTCATTTGATGACTGGCGCCCTGTATGGCGACCAGGCTTTTTCTGGTCTGTTAGCCAGCAAGCTGATAAAGGCATAAATTGGTATAGGCACAATAATTGCCTGAATTGATGAAAAGGCCTGCCAGATATTTGTGTTCGCGTGAAACTGGGACATGAATCACTCCTGCAACGAACTATCGATCCAACGAACTAAATAACTAAGTTAAGAGAGAACTTCATTGAAGCGGCAAGCAACGATATCGCGCAAGACGAAGGAAACCGAGATCACGGCGACTGTCGATCTCGATGGTACTGGCGCTTATGACATCCAGACCGGTATTGGATTTCTCGATCACATGCTGGAACAACTGGCGCGCCATTCATTGATAGACATTACTTTGCGCGCCAAAGGCGACCTTCACATCGATCATCACCACACGACGGAAGATTCTGGCATTGTGTTGGGGCAGGCAATTTTGCAAGCCATGGGCGACAAACAAGGTATTGGCCGATATGCCGATGTTCATCTTCCGATGGATGAAACCCTGACGCGCGTGTGTGCCGATGTGTCTGGCCGGCCTTACCTGATTTGGCACGTTGAATTTCCACGAGATAAGGTCGGCGAACTGGATACAGAGCTGTTCCGAGAGTGGTTTCAGGCGTTTGCACAAAACGCTGGAATTACTTTACATATTGCCAATCTTTATGGGGAAAACAGCCACCATATTGCCGAGACATGCTATAAAGGCCTGGCACGCGCTCTGCGTCAGGCACTTAGCCCGGATGCGCGCCAAGCTGGCCGTGTTCCTTCAACAAAAGGAACGTTGGCTGGATGATTTTTGGTTTCGCCTTTAGAGCCTGGGACAGCTCCCGCATGGTCGCATACACGGTACATGAACAACCCCATCCGCCAATGGATCGTATCGATCGTGCGGAGGAGTTGGTGTTTGTCAAAGACGGATTTGTCTGGTCGGCTGCATTCTTTGCACCTGTTTGGATGATTGCGAACGGGCTGTGGCTGGTCTTTCTTGGCTACATTGCATCTGTCGTTATTTTATCATCGGTATTGAGCCTGTTTGGGCTTGCAGGTCCCATTGCAGGGTTCGCATTCCTGGCCTTGCACGTTCTCATTGGCTTTGAGGCTGATACGATGAAGCGCTGGTCATTAGAACAGCGTGGCTGGTCCAACGTTGGTATGATTTCTGGACGCAATTTGCAGGAATGTGAACGTCACTTCTTTGAGAAGTGGCTGCAAACCCAACCCGTTTTACGCAATGACCGAACGCCGACGTCTGATCCTCAACCCCCTGCGTCAACGCTCTCCACTGTTGCTCAGGCAGAAGCATCAGTTTCGTCCCGTCCGACCAAGTCAAGGCGCAATTGGTTTTGGCCGTTTGGCGCTCAGAAGGCATAAAGCGTTTTAGATGCAGCGTGTTGCAATCATCGATTATGGTTCCGGCAATTTGCACTCGGCGGCAAAAGCGTTTGAGCGGGCTGCGCGCGAATGCGAAACACCAGCCGACATTGTTGTGACGCCAGACCCCGACGTCGTTCGCACCGCCGATCGTATCGTTTTGCCAGGCGTTGGCGCTTATGGTGACTGCAAAGCCGGCCTAGCAGCTATCGAAGGGATGATTGAAACCATTGAAGATGTCGTGCGTCAAAAGGCACGGCCATTCCTTGGTATTTGTGTGGGCATGCAGTTGATGGCAAACCGCGGCCTTGAGTTTGGTGAAACTGACGGATTTAGTTGGATTGCTGGTGATGTCGCGCCAATCAAGCCCAATGATGATGCTTTGAAAATTCCACACATGGGCTGGAATACATTGTCGGTTCTAAAGCCCCACGCTTTGCTTGATGGTATCGACACAGGTCCCAAGGGTTGGCACGCGTATTTCGTGCACTCTTTCCATCTCCAAGCCAAAGACGCTCAAGACGTGGTCGCAACGACAGATTACGGTGGTGCTATTACGGCGATGGTTGCCAAGGACAATATCGTTGGTACCCAGTTCCATCCGGAAAAAAGCCAAGCGTTGGGCTTGAAGCTTCTGGCGAACTTTTTGACCTGGTCGGTCTGAAGCCGAAAACTCGTCTTTCTCGGACATCAACAAACGACCATCGACCGATTGCTGAAAATGCGAACGGCCTCTTGACGCGCGCGAACTCTTGCTTTAATTAACCGGTAAGTTAATTAAATAATAGGTTAAATAGAGTATGCCAGCAGACCCTCTAAGTGCAACATTTGCGGCACTGTCTGACCCGACACGTCGGGCTATTTTGGCTCGCTTGTCTGAAGGTCAGGCGTCTGTGACGGAGTTGGCAGAACCTTTCGATATGAGCCTTCCGGCCGTCTCAAAACACCTAAGTGTCTTACAGGGTGCAGGCTTGATCTTGCGTGGTCGCGAGGCGCAATGGCGACCATGTCGGCTGGAAGCTGGTCCCTTGCGTGATGTAGCAAAATGGCTCGAGTTCTATCGATGTTTCTGGGACGAAAGCTTTGATCGTCTGGATGACTATGTGACGGAATTACAGAAGGGAGGCTTGCCTGATGGAGAAGACTGATCAGAGTGTTTCTGGAAATGACCTTGGGCTAACGATTGTTCGAGTATTTGATGCGCCGCGCGAACTGATGTTTCGTATGTGGTCCGAAAAAGCGCACATGACGCGTTGGTTTGGGCCCGATGATTCCACGATCGAAGATGCCGACATGGATTTTCGCGTTGGTGGCGCATGGCATTCTACCTTGCGATCGCCTTCCGGTAACGTGCATCGCATGCAGGGAATTTATCGTGAAATCGTTGCGAATGAACGAATTGTGTTCACACATGCCTGGGTTCAGGAAGAAGGCGGGTTAGGTTGGGAAACGTTGGTCACGGTTACGTTTAGTGATGACGGCGGCAAGACGAAGTTAACGTTCCAACAAGGCGAATTCGAAACGATGAATGCACGTGATATGCATGTTGATGGTTGGACGAAAACTCTCAATGGCCTTGAAGCTCATCTGGCAAAGCGAGATTGAGTGAATCAATCTGATCTAAAAACTGTAGACGAAATCATTCAGCCATTTTGGTGTGTATTCCAATAACAGGGCTTCCCACTCTGTCATCAATCCTGTGATGATGAGCAAGCCGACACCAACCAATAAAACGCCGAGCAATGGTTTGATCCAATTGCTGATCTTGGCCATCAGTTCTTTTCTATTTTGCATGGCACCACGCGTGCCAAACATCAGAGCGATCAACGAAGTTGCCGTTCCGAGCGCGAATACGAACATTACCGTTGCAGCATGAGCCACACCTGTGCCCTTGGCGGCCAATGTTATCGCGGCACCAAGTGTTGGACCGACGCACGGTGTCCAAACTGCGCCGAGCAACAAACCAAGTACGAGTTGTCCGGCAAGTGAATGAGGCGAAAATCCCGCGGTCCGATTGTTAAGGCTTGCCGTGGCGGCCTGTGCTGCAATGGCAAACCGTTGTTGCAATGTGCTCGACAGCAAAATGATGCCGAACAAGATCATTAATGCTGCTGCAAATTTACTGAAGCTGTCAGGTCGGATCTTTAACTCATATCCAAACAGATCGAAGCTTGTGAAACTCAATATGGCAATCAGCAAACCGAATGCTGTAAATGAGACAACGAGACCGGCAGCAAGGGCGAGCGGACCATGTCGATGAGCATTGAGCGCGCCACCAAGTACGATTGGCAGCAATGGTAGAACGCATGGCGACAAAATCGTAACCAGGCCGGCAATGTAGGCCAGTAGAAAAGAGCTCATAATGTTTCAGATGCTGGTTGGTGGATGCGATATTAAGAAGAAGGGCGCGGTGGTATCACATACCTCCACGCCCTTACACCGAATTTGACGTGCTTTAAGCGCCTTTGGCGACAGCACCTAAAATTGCGTCTTTCTGGGTTTCTCCAACAATGCGCGCGACTTCGTCTTTGCCTTTGAAGACGATGATCGTGCTTTGCTTAACGACTTTGAATTGCTCGACGGCAGATTTGTCGTTTACAAAATCAAATTTAAAGAATGCGGCATCGGGGTACTGCGAGCGAGCTTCTTTGAGCGATGGCTGTTGTGCGGCGCATGTTCCGCAACCTTTTTTGAAAACTTCGATTATGATATGCTTGCTGTCAGCTTGGGCCTGCTTAAATGCGGCTGGAGTGTAGGTCGCCGGGCCGTTTGAGGTAGCAGCTGTGGTCTCAGCTTTTGCGACGCTGTCAGCTACAATTGTTGCTGTGGCGAATGAAGCTATCATGGCGATCGTGGCAGCAAAGATCGTGGTTATGCGAATACCCGTCATTTCCAATTCTCCTGTCAATAGTGAAACGTGATCTGTTTCGCCCCTTAGTATGCGCTGGGCAAGGCAAAGACTAGCGCTCTCACGCGTTTGTGAAACTGTTTGAGACCTGAGGACGCATTTGGGGCGACCAGTAATCAAATTTTGTATTCCTGCCACTTGTGCTTTCGCCAAAAAACACCGCCCGCGGGGGAGCGGACGGTGTGGGGCCGATTTTGGGATATCGGGCCAGTGGCTGGGGGGCAGCCGAGAGGGATGAATTGTTGTTGGGTAAGGTCAGCTTTGGGGATGAGCCCAACCTCACGCATCATTTGCAGCTTTTAATTTTTCTCCTTCGCGCCAGGGCAAAGTTTTGGTCTCTTGGGCGTTGGGCAGGAACAATCGGCGCAGACCAAGAACTTCTGGTGTTGGTTGTGATTGAGGTGTTGGGTGAAACGAGGTCCGGCTATCGTATTGACGATTTCAACCTGCCTCGGCCATCGGATATTCGATTTCGACAGATGCCGTAACAGCGCTGGCCTTCGGGAAGGAGACGACGTTACCGCCATCGCCACCACGTTGCTTGAACCAACGAATTGAGGTGTTCGATGTGACGGCGCGTTCGGAGACTTCCTGGACTAACAGGCCATCCTCCTCACCAAACATCCAAGACAGGGCATCTTCCAGCGCAGCGGCCGTACATTTGACTTCAACGTACCAGCTTTGGTCGAGCGGGCGGGCCCAGCGAAGACCCAGTTCCATGATAGCATCCGAGATCGCTTGTTTGTTCTTTGCAGGGGCTGCGAGGTCGTAGGAGATCAAGAATGTGCGCATGGGGCTGGGCCTTCAATTAGGGTGTTCAAACCGAGAGAGAAACGCAAACCAACGCAGGGTACTAGGGGTAGGTGTTCTGAAGAACGTAAAGAGAACATCTCACGAATCATATGGATTGGCAAGAGAAAGTTCTGATTTTGTTCTCATTGTAGGGTAAACTCAAAACACCTTGAATTATTTCAGGGCGCGCCGTCTATTGCTGTTCAGTGGTTTGTGTCTTGAAACGAAGGAAATAGCTGGAATGGCGAAGAAGAAGCGACCATTGGTAGATCGTTTGAAAGCCGATATCGAAACGCAAAAGGGCTTTTTAGAGCGTTTGGCGGCCGGGCATGTCACGCTACACGTCGAAGACAATGCCAATGCTTGGCGCGACACCGCACCAGTCGCAGTTGGTCGCACGCGGCATTTGCTCGAAAGTTTGGAAGACGCTTTGAAAATGGCGGAGGAAAATGAGGAAAATTCTGGGTCATCCTCTAACGGCGCTGATGCCGACGCCTAACCTGCTCCGATTGAAGCCACGCTGGTCTCTTCAAATAACGTAAGTTGGCCCTCATGCTCATCGACGGCGCGGCGCGGTATTCTGCGGTGGGTGCCAAAGTCGACACGATCCAAAAGACCCGGAAATTCATTGCGGAAGCGTTTGAGGGCCTTTTCGCGCGAACCAGGAAATCGTTTTTCTTCCCAGATTTCATAAAGACGCCGTGGGTCGCAATCATAGCGCCGGATCAAGTCGACGCGTCGCATCCTCAGCCAACGTGCAATCCAAATATCGACCGCGGCTGCTTCATCCAGCGGGCGGATATCTTCTGGGGCATCGAAATCTAGGAATTCAGAACTCATGATGGTTTTGTACGCTTGACGTTTCACTCGGAAAACGCTTCATCGCATCAAATCGTGCCCTTGTCATGGCCTGCCTTGTCAGCATATGCAACACGGGTGTGATCGTTTGAGTGAAACGAGAGCGTGAATCACTCCCAAAGTCTGGGTGTGATCGTTTGAGTGAAACGAGAGCGTGAATCACTCCCAAAGTCTGGGTGTGATCGTTTGAGTGAAGCGAGAGCGTGA
>JBOEGZ010000012.1:141909-165069 GCA_050633705.1 Hyphomicrobiaceae bacterium
TTTGAGTGAAGCGAGAGCGTGACTTACGTCGTTAAACCAGGAGTGGCCGTTCACGCTTCGATTAGCTTGAATGTACCCTGCACCTTTAAGAACACGAGAACTGTTTTGATCTTATTTCCCGCAATTGATTTGAAAGACGGCCAGTGTGTGCGCCTTAAGCTTGGTGAGATGGATCAAGCGACCGTGTTCAACGACGATCCAGGAGCGCAGGCGGCTCAGTTTCAATCGCAGGGCTTTGAATGGCTGCATATTGTTGATCTCAACGGTGCCTTTGAAGGCAAGCCTGTCAATGCTGCGGCTGTTGATGACATTCTGGCGAACATTTCCATGCCGGCACAGTTGGGTGGCGGCATTCGCGATTTGGCGACCATTGAGATGTGGCTGACGAAAGGTATCCGCCGCGTGATTCTTGGCACAATCGCAGTACGCGACCCAGAGTTGGTGCGCACGGCATGCAAGGAATTTCCAGGACACGTTGCTGTCGGCATTGATGCTAAGGGTGGAAAAGTGGCGGTTGAAGGCTGGGCGGAAACGTCCGAGTTAACGGCGATTGAATTGGCTAGCCGTTTTGAAGACGTTGGTGTTGCTGCGATTATTTACACCGACATTGATCGTGATGGCGTGCTGGCAGGGCTCAACATGGCGGGAACAGTAGCGCTGGCAAAGGCGACGTCGATCCCGGTGATTGCATCTGGTGGGTTGGCGTCAATGGATGACATTCATGCATTGGCCAAGCCAGAACACGCGATGTTGGAAGGCGCGATCTCAGGGCGAGCGCTGTATGATGGCTGCATAGATCCCGCCGAAGCGTTGCGAGTTTTGCAAGGGTAATTCGATTACATCGAAACACAACGGCGACAGAACTGAAGCAAGGGGGCTTGGTCGGGTTACGTCGCAGACCATACGGCTAACTCGTAGCCATCTGGATCGGTAAAGTGAAAACGCCGCCCGCCAGGGAAATCGAAAATTTCTCTTTTTATTTTTCCATCAGCTTTTTCAACCGCTGCCTGGCAGGTTTTCAAATCTTTGGCATATAAGATCACCAATGGTCCGCCGTTTGGATGTGGTGTGCCTTGGGTCGTGAAGCCACCTTCGAGCTGGCCATCTGAAAACGATGCGTACTCGGGACCATAATCGGTAAATGTCCATCCAAACGCCGCTTGGTAGAAGGCTTTTGCGCGTTCGATATCGGCGACAATGAATTCGATATAGTCAATTGCGTTGTTTTGCATCGGTGATGGCATGTTGGACCTCAGACCTTTGTGTTTGTTTGATCGCCAATATTGTCGCCAAATTGCAAGACGGGTTGTCCGTGCTGGAAGTTGGGCGTGGTTCAGGCTGCTTGCGGACGCGGAATTGTCAGGGTATGGGAGGTTATGACACTCAAAATTCGTATCATCCCCTGCCTCGACGTCAAGGACGGTCGTGTTGTCAAAGGTATCAACTTTGTTGACCTTGTTGATGCTGGCGATCCTGTAGAAGCCGCCGCTGCATATGATGTTGCAGGTGCTGATGAACTCTGTTTTCTCGACATCACGGCCAGTCATGAAAACCGCGACACGATTTTCGATATTGTCGAGCGGACGGCGGAACGCTGCTTTATGCCTTTGACCGTTGGCGGTGGCGTGCGCACGACAGATGATATTCGTCGATTGCTTGAGGCGGGAGCAGATAAAGTTTCAATTAATACCGCTGCTGTCATCAATCGGCAGTTTGTTGCTGAGGCGTCTGAGAAATTTGGTGCACAGTGTATCGTTGTTGCAATTGATGCCAAACGCGTAACGGCAGAAGGCGAAGAGCCCAAGCGCTGGGAAATCTTTACCCATGGTGGCCGCAAGCCGACTGGTATTGATGCCATCGAGTTTGCCAAAGACGTGGCAGAACTTGGCGCAGGAGAGTTGCTACTCACGTCGATGGATCGCGATGGAACCAAAGCTGGGTTTGATCTCGAACTTACACGTGCGATTTCAGACGCGGTTTCTGTTCCCGTGATTGCTTCGGGCGGTGTCGGGACCCTTGACCACCTGGTTGACGGCGTGAAACAGGGTGGTGCAAGCGCCGTTCTGGCGGCGTCGATCTTTCACTTCGGGACTTATTCGATCCCTGAAGCCAAACGCCATATGGATGCGGCAGGCTGCAACGTGCGCATGGACGGCGTTTGATGGAATTTACCATCTGATACAGCGAAAAAGTCCTTCGGTCAGTGGTGAACGCATTTATGCATTACAGATTGGGTAACGGCTTGCCTGGTTCGGGTTGAGGACTGATGACGAAGCTCAGTCAAACTCTCTTGGCGGTCACAACACCGTTACTCTAGATGCATTGCCAGCTCTGCAAACGCGACACGCATTGGCTTTCTGTCCTGAGCGTCAAGCAATCTTTCCACTCTACCCATTGCCTGTGCGCCGATCGCAGCGTTGGAATTGATGGCAGAACGTTGGCCTGATCACAGCCACCTCACGTCGAAATGAGTAGGCTTTAATTGTACCAAGTCGTCCATTTTTCTATCCCATCACCAACACTCACCCCCAGAGATTTTCATGAGGTAGACCGCAATGTCAAAAATCAAAACGATCAAATTAGTCAAGCTCTATTCGATTATTGTTTTTAGTATCTTCTTTATTTGGGCAGGCCAGACACCACCTGCGAACGCAGCGCCAGCCAATAGCCAGGTCGCAGCTCACGGTACGTTTCAAGGTGCCAGCGATCATGTCACAACAGGTGGCATCTCTGTTTTAAAGACGCCAGCGGGTTATGTTGTTGTCCTGGAATCCGATTTTAGCCTCGACAATGCACCGTCTCCAACGATTGGGTTTGGCAAAGATGGGCAATTCGACAAAAAAACGGATTGGGCAAAATTGACGTCCAAAAAAGGCCTGCAAGTTTACGCAGTGCCAGCATCGGTCGATCCAGAAAAATACAATGAATTCTATATTTGGTGCCGCAAATTTTCTGTACCGCTCGGCGTTGCCAAAATCAATTAATAGCGGTGGCTAGACGTTTTCATTCATATCACGTAACCGCTCGGCCAATCGGCGCATGACCTGAAGAGAAAACTTTGGGTCGTGCGCTACGAGCTTTAAGAATGCGTCTTGGTCGACAGCGATAACCTTTGTTGGCTCACCAGCAACCGCGTTGGCGCTGCGCGGAGAACCGTCTATCAATGACATCTCACCGAAAATATCTCCCGGTTTGATGTTGTCGAGCACAGAACCAAAGTTGACAATATTTACGGCACCCGATTCGACAACGTACATACAGTCACCAGGATCGCCATTGGTGAAAATTTTTTCGCCCTCTTTATAAGGTCGTGTACCCAAACCTTGAGCGGCGAGCATGTCGAGATCGAATTTGCGGTGAGTCATAGGTTTGCAAGCCTTCCCGTTCTTACTTGAAATAAATTTGCGCCTCATTCATGCGACGCAAACGGTCGACAAGTCGCGCCATAATATCCAATGCGAAGTCTGGATTGTTTTGCGTCATTTTTCGAAATGCTTGTTTGTCGATAGCGATGACTTTCGATGGTTCTTTCGCTGTTGCGGTTGCACTTCGCGGTGCACCGTCGATAAGCGCCATTTCACCAAGTATATCACCGGTGCCAATCGTATCGAGAACCTTGCCAAAGGTGGCAATTTCAATCGTGCCCGACTGAACAACAAACATGCAATCACCAGCATCGCCGCTGGCAAAAATTTTCGCGCCAGGTTCAAATGATTGCGATTGAAGTCCTTGCGAGATCAGCAATTCGATATTTAGAGGATTTTCAGTCATTCCTACGTCGGCTCCGATCGTTGATGGCGTTCACGCTAAGTGCTGTAGGTCGTGACGACAAGCCTGGAATTGCGCGATCGTGACCTATTATAGTGCATCGTCATTTTCAAATTCCAATTTCAATCGAATATGGTGTTTTCGTTTTTTATACGTAGGGCGTGCCTGGCGTTTTCTCCTTGAACTTGCACAGTGAATGAATAATGCACTTTTGGCAGTCTGGTTTGCGTGCTTTGCAGACATATCGGCCATGTAGAATTAACCAATGATGTGCGGGAACGCCGTACGCCTTGGGAATGACCTTCAGCAGATCTTCCTCGACTTCGAGTGGGTTTTTGCCGGCCGACAGACCAATTCGGTTGGCGAGACGGAAAACATGGGTATCGACAGCCATAGTTGGCTCGCCAAAATACATGTTCAACACCACGTTGGCCGTTTTGCGCCCCACGCCAGGCAAGCTTTCTAAAGCGTCGCGATCGCCGGGTACCTCTTCGTTAAACTGGTCGATGAGGCGCTGAGATAGCAGAATGACATTTTTTGCTTTGTTGCGATAAAGGCCGATTGTTTTGATGTAGTCGCGGACTTTGTCCTCTCCAAGAGCAACCATTTTACGCGGCGTGTCGGCAGCTTTGAACAGTGCACGTGTTGCCTTGTTAACACCAGCGTCGGTTGCTTGCGCGGATAATACAACGGCGACAAGCAGCGTGTAGACGTTGGTGTATTCCAGCTCGCCTTTTGGGTCCGGCATCGCTTTGGCGAAGCGATCAAAGATTTCTTGTATTTCGCTGCTTGATAGTTTTCGACGAGGTCGACGTTTTGTCGGCCTTTTTCTGGAATTCTTATCGGTTTTGGCAGCTATTTTTTCCTTCGTGGTCGATTTTGACTTAGAATTTTGTGCGATCGTTGATGACCGTGATTTTTTCGTTGTTTGGGTGTTTTTTGCCATGCCACGAATTCTTCGATTGATTGAAGTTAGGATGTTGTGATGGGTGAATATAAAGAAGAAAAACAAAAGGTCGCGGATAATAATTCCGCACCGGCTGGCGTGTTTCGCGCACGATTGTCGCCGCATCGCTCGCTTAGTCCGCGTGGATTTCTTATTTTAATGACTTTCATCGGCGTTATTAGCTTTATTGCAGGCACTGCTTTTTTGTTGATCGGGGCCTGGCCTGTGTTTGGATTTTTCGGGCTTGACGTTCTGGCGATCTACATCGCATTCAAACTAAATTACCGATCGGGCTTGGCCTTTGAAACGATCGAGTTAACGCCAGACTTACTCCGCCTGACACGGGTATCGCCGAAAGGCAAAGTTGAAGACACCGTTGAACTTAATCCATATTGGGTACGTGTAAACGTTACCTCTGAATTAGATGGGCGCACAGAATTAAGTCTCATGTCGCATGGGAAAAAGACGGTATTTGGCAAGTGTCTGACCGACGAAGAACGCCGCGATTTCGCCAATGCCTTAACGGGTGCTTTAGTTTCCGCGCGCACGGTTCACAACTAGGATGAAATTGCCTTTGACGGTTGTTTCAATTGATCCGAAATAAAAAACGGTCGGTTTCAGAAAAACCGACCGCTAATCGAAAGCTTTCTGGGCTTTGGGGTCCTAAATCCAAGGTCTTGCGGCTTGATTTTGTTCTTCAAAACTGTCGATCTTCGACGCCTTCTCGAGCGTCAAACCGATGTTGTCGAGACCGTTTAACAGGCAGTGTTTGCGAAATGGATCGATGTCAAATTTAATCCTGCCGCCATCGGGACCGCTGATTTCCTGATTCTCGAGATCAATGGTGATGGTGGCATTTGCGCCGCGGTTGGCGTCGTCCATCAGCTTGTCGACATCCGCTTGGGGCAGCTTGATTGGCAATATGCCGTTTTGAAAGCAGTTGTTGTAGAAGATGTCAGCAAAGTCTGTCGCGACGACACAACGAATTCCAAAGTCCAACAACGCCCAAGGCGCGTGCTCTCGCGATGAGCCGCATCCAAAGTTATCGCCAGCTACCAAAATGCTTGCTGAGCGGTAGGCGGGTTTATTGAGTACGAAGTCCTCAACCTCGTTGCCCTCTTGGTCGAAGCGCATCTCATAAAACAACGATGCGCCAAGACCCGTACGCTTGATTGTCTTTAGGAATTGCTTTGGGATGATCATGTCGGTGTCGACATTGCGTAGTGGTAGTGGGGCTGCGACCCCAGTTAACGTCGTAAATTTGTCCATCCCGTCCTCTTAGTATCCGAAATATTGGGCCCTAGATGGCATTTCGGCTGGTTTAGGCTTTAAGGCCATCTGCCAGTGCGCGAAAGTAGCCTTCAGCGGCGGTCAGCCGATCAACCCTCTTTTGAATACCGGGCATCGTGGTGTCCGGGTCCAGCAAGGATTTGTCGGCATCGAGTTGATCCAGCCGCCTTTTAACGCCAGCAACCTTCCGTCCGTCAAGGTGGGGACGCAAAACCTCGACGATTGTCTCAATATAACCCCGTATTCTGGCCGCCTCACGCACCGCCTCGCGGCGAGCCTTGCGATTTTTCGGCTCGTTGGCATAGCAATCGAGCGCTGTTGCGGTTCGTTCAAGGGTGTTGGCGATAGTTTCGGCGTATTGGGCAATCCGTAGACGGCGGTTCATATCCAGATCCGTGAGCGCGTTCAGCCACCGGTAGACGGTTTCTGCCAATCCCAGAACGGTCTTTGTGTACTCGCCGATGCGCATTTGGCAATGTATCCGGTACATTGAGGTGTTCCAGATAGTCTAAATGTCGCTGAATGGTGTGGGGATAAATTGGGCGCGCGGGCGCGGGTCGCAGATGTTTTTGGCGGAATAGTTCGCCAGAGGAGGTCGGGAGGTGGCAAATGCTTTACTTGTAATCACTATCGAACGCGCGGGTCAGCGTAACATTTTCGCATGTATTCGCAGCGAAACGATCCCGACAGATGCATGGAATCGCCTTTTGCCGGTCTGATAAAATCGCAAACCTCGTCGAGCCCGTCTTCGGTCAACCAACCCTGGCGGCGGCCACGTTGGACCGCAAAGCAGTCTGCCGTTTCTTCATCAGGGCCACGGAATTGATGCCCACATTCGTGCGCATAAATCCACCGTTTTACCGGCGTGGAGACGCGGCGAAGTAAGCGCTGGTTCATGATCAGAAAGCCAGGGTAGGCGGCACCATAATCATCCAACTGGTTATCGATGACGGTTGGACGGCGTCCGCAAATTTGGCGCTTGCCATCCAGCTTGAACTTGCCAGGTGCAATAATTCGAGACGTGCCACCAACTTGGGCCGTGTATTCTTCAGGTGTTGGGGGTTCCTGGGCGCCAATAGCAATCGTCATCGCACCCAAAAAAGCAAGAGTGGTACAAAGTCGTTTTGCCCAAACTATGCCAATCATGCGCTGCTCCCCAGTTTAAGTCCCTATGCCCCAAAAGTCGGCTCGCTAAGTGATGACGTGTTTTTGTCGTCTCGACAATGCAGCGGGCAAACTTTTGTATCCACATTCGGGCAATTCGTGGGCTGGCGTGGTGTTCCAGCCATGCTTTTGCTCGAAAACGTGCATCTGGTGAGAATTAAACCGCACTTGAGCCTAAGGAATTCTGAATTTTCACGGCAACTGGAGGCGCGACTACAACTCTAGGGGGAAAATTTGGTCAGAAGCAATGCGTGCAATCTGGGTGAATTTGCACCAATTTGGGGCTGCTAAGCCTTGAGTTTTTTCTGTAGCAGACCGGCAACTTCTTTGCAGATCGCGGCATAAACAGCGAGTTGTTTTGGCGACAATACACTTGCGGCGCGTCGACGTGCGGTGGGGACAATACCCATGATGCGCGCGCGAAGTTTCATCAGTTTGGCATATCCAGCTTGCTTGCCGATTTTAATGCCAAGGTCGCGGAAAATTTTGCGACGTTGTGCCGAAGTCGACGACAACTGCCGTTTGAATTTTGCTTTTTGCTCTGCTGTGAGTTTCAAACGGTGAATTTGGGAAGAAATATATCTGGACACCATGCTTTCAGGATTGCCGGCATGTGCGCCTTGATGCGTTGGCAACGAGAACACCAATGCCAGAAATAAAGCGGCGAGTTTTGTCGTGATTAAAGAATTTAAACGCAATGCTTTTCCCCCGTTTCCAGGCGCCCAATGATGAGGTGTTATCTAAGGCTAAAATCTCGTGATCGCCGCCAGCGCGACATCGCCATGGATCAAGGTCGTGATCCAAGAGCCGTGCCAAACTAGTTTTTAAGATTGTTGTTGTTGATGCGACAATCCGATGTTGCGACGAATGGACCAAACCGTTTGTGCCGCCTGTGCAGTAACCAAACGGCGCCATATCTTGCTCAAATGATATCTAACGACGGAATCATTGGCAGTTCTGGTGGTAAACACCGTTTTTCCAACCAGTACGGACGCCAAAACTGGGACCATACCTTGCGGTTATTCATTGCGTCTGACAATTGACGAACGTTTGGTCGCAGGTCTGGCAGATCACTTTTGTTAAACCAGTCACGAGCCGCGCGAAAGACATCTTCGGCCACCTCTTGGTTGTCGGGACCATGAATTTCCGTGATTGACGGTAACGGCTGGTTCCACTGAGTTCCGATGCACAAGTGCGCCACGCGTTTACCATTCTTGCGCACAACCCAGAACTGATCTTCACGGGTGGCAATCTCATCGGCATAGCTGCGTAAACAATTGTTCATGGCATGCGATTCTTCAATCAATTGCTGTGCCGTTAGGATTGGTTCAAACGTGAAGGTGCCTTCACGAACGGGTTCGATCCAAGGGCGTTCTGGCTCGACGCTTTCGAGCAGAAGAAAAACGCGCAAATCTTCGCGCCACTTGTTTTGCGCCTCTTTTGCAGCATCATTGGTCATCTTTTTGTGCCATCGGGTATGGATAAGTCGACCCGCTTTGGTGTCAGGATGCCCAGAAAACCAAGCGTAAAGCGCAAGCCTGAACATGCACGCCTTACACAAAGACGTGCCTGCGCAGGCTTGACGAGCTGTCCAAATAGCGAACTCGCGATCACACCATTTGTATCCACCGCCAACCATTTCTAGCCATTTTTCAGCCTTGTCGGTATCAGGCAAGTGATTGCCAATCCGGCGCCGGAAGTCTGCGTCATCAGGCAACTCAGGAATGCGTTCGCTAAATGCCTCTGGCGGCAGTTTGCGCAGCCACAGCGGCACGCTTGCGATCGCGGCGAGATCTGCCAATGGGCGTCCATCAACAATCGCTTGCTCGACTTCAACAGCGCAGGCCTCGTTCTCAGTAATTGCCAATGCGAACAACAGCGCCGGGAACGCGGCAGCCAGTTCCGACAAGTGGTCATGGCGTTTTGCAAGGCCAAGCACACGGTCGCGATGGCGCTCCGGGAAACGCTCCAGGTTATCATGAATTCGCGCGCGCAGTTGATATTCGCTGACAAAACTCAGACGAAGATCGCGCCAGATTTTGGTGAGCATGACACAACATTCTTTGCGATCAGGCGTGGTTAAACCTAGACGGTTTTTCCCGTTCTGATCAATCAATCAAATTGTAAGGTGAGCCGTAAAGACCCGGATTGTTTCTTGTCCCGGGCGCTTGAAGAATTGATCGCTCGAATAAACCGTTAATGCGCTGGGATAAATTTCCCAAAACGCAGGTTCAACGGGTAATTGAGACCAATCCCAACACAATCAACTTAGCGGTTGCGTAAGATGCCCAGGAGGTATTTGGCGACCAAATTCATCATCGCGACCTCCGTTCATGTTGTCGAATGCCCATTCAATAAGAGAACTTTTGGGCAAGTGCAAGGCAGTGGAATAAGTTGGTTAAGTCGGGCATATCTTCACGTTGTTGAGAGCCTGAGGGTGGCTTGTTGGTTCTGGCACGTGCTCTGCACCTGTCTGTCGGAAAAGTGCATTCCCAGATTTTAGCCATTTAGGTTCCCCGCTGTGCAAGTTCTCAATAATGTTTCCCGTCTCCTTAGTGTGCCAAAACAAGGCGAAATTGCCCCAAATTGTCGTGACGCTCTGCGTGAGGCAGGTGACGCCAACAGGCTGGTTTGGTTTGATTATGCCAAAGGTATCTGCATCATTTTGGTTGTTATGATGCATTCGACATTAGGGGTTGGCTTAGCACTTGGCTCAGAGGGTTGGCTCCATACCGTTGTCTCGTATGCACAACCATTTCGAATGCCAGACTTTTTCTTGCTGTCAGGATTGTTTCTCTGTTTTGCAATCCAGCGCGATTGGCGACTGTACTTTGACCGTAAGGTTCTGCACTTCTTATATTTTTATCTCCTTTGGAGCGCCTTTCAGGTTGCTCTCAAGGTTGGTGCTGCCGGTGAATTGACGGCCTGGACTTTCCTCACCCGCATGGCGGAGACATTTGTTACGCCCAACCCAACACTTTGGTTCATCTATGTGTTGCCGATGTTCTTCGTCGCCACGAAATTGCTTTATCGCTTGCCAACGCCGGCGTTGTGGTTGCTCGGCGCCGCGCTCCATACATTGGCACCAAAAACCGGTTGGTATTCCGTCGATGAATTTGCCCACTATTACGTTTTCTTCCTCAGCGGATATGTCTTGGCACCCTATGTATTCAAGATTGCGCGTTGGGCTGAAGCAAATGTGATAGCCTCGCTTGCGGTTGTGGCTGTATGGGCGGTGTTTAATGGTTTCGTCGCATTTTGGCCCGACCCTGTTGGTCTGGGCGTGAAGTTGTTTGAACTTCCAGTTCTAAGCATCGCAACCGGCCTTGCAGGCGCGTTTGCTATCGTGATGCTTGCTGCGGTTCTTGCAAAAATTGATTTGATTCCAGCCATTCGTTTTTGCGGACAACATTCAATTGTTCTTTATCTCGCATTTACAATTCCGATGGCGATTACGCGGATTGTGTTGGTCAAGTTGGGCGTAATTTCCGATGTAGGAGCCGTTTCGTTTGTCGTCACGAGTGTTGCCTTGATTTCACCGTTGGTGCTGTTTGTCCTCACGCGTAAAACGCCATTGCGCTATTTGTTTGTGCGACCGGACATCTTTAAATTGGAAAGGCCAGCGATGTCTCCACATCGTAAAGCTGTGCAATTGGGGTCTGCTCCCGTGGCACGGATAGTACAGTCGTGAGCAATCCAACCCACACTTTTTTCAAATTGTACGACTTTCGACAAATTGCTTAGAGCTTGTATCACGTCTATGACGCAAGTGAATTGTTGGAAGAGTTCGGCAAATTGGGTCAAACCAACGCGTCGGCGCCGAAGGAGCAACCGCCCCGGAAACTCTCAGGCCAAAGGACCGCGGTTCAACTCAAGACACTCTGGAAAGTGACGCGAGCGCGTCCGCCGAAGGAATAATTCTCTCAGGCATCAAAGACAGAGGGGGCGTCGATTTAGCCAGCCGTATGGGCTACGGAACTCGACGCCGAGACTCCTGTGTTTCTTTTCAAGTGTTCGGCGTCCCCATTGGGACAAATGCGCGGTGAATAATAAGACCCTTTTAAGAACCCCACTTTTTGACCTGCACATGTCGTTAGGTGCACGCATGGTTGCGTTCGCAAACTACGACATGCCTGTGCTGTATCCATCCGGCGTCATGAAAGAGCATCTCCATACCCGTGCACAAGCGGGATTGTTTGATGTTTCACATATGGGTCAGATCCTTCTTCGCCCAAAATCAGGAGACATTGTGGATGCCGCAATGGCTCTGGAGACGCTTGTTCCTATGGACATCTTGGGCCTACCGGAAGGTCGCCAACGCTACGCGTTTTTCACAAACGAAGAGGGCGGTATCCTCGATGATCTAATGGTGGCTAATCGGGGTGATCATTTGTATTTGGTGGTCAATGCTGCGTGCAAAATATCAGATTTTGCTCACCTTGAAGCACACCTCAGTGAGGCCTGCGAGATTGAGATGCAGGAAGATCGCGCACTGCTGGCAGTGCAAGGACCTCAATCTGCTGTGGCGCTCGGTAGATTGGCACCCGATGTTGCCAAAATGCGATTTATGGATGTTCGCGAATTTTCAATTGATGGTGCCGTTTGTACCGTTTCGCGCTCTGGATACACAGCTGAAGACGGTTTCGAAATTTCCGTACCGGCAGACAATGCCGTGGACCTTGCTCAGGCCTTGCTTGGCCATGAATCGGTCGAACCGATCGGTTTGGGCGCCCGCGATAGTTTGCGACTAGAGGGTGGTCTTTGTCTTTACGGCAGTGACATCGATACGACGACAACGCCAGTTGAAGCCGATTTGGTCTGGGCCATTCAGAAGGTTCGCCGCACTGGTGGTAAACGTTCGGGTGGATTTCCCGGCGCTGACGTGATTTTACAACAAATTGTCTCAGGCGCAGACCGCAAACGCGTTGGTCTCAGGCCACGTGGTCGGGCTCCAATGCGATCGGGAACGAAGCTTTATGCAAACGCTGAGACACCGGAATCGATTGGAGTTGTGACGTCCGGTGGATTTGGACCGACGATAGGTGCGCCTGTTGCGATGGGCTACCTATCGACCAATTTCTCGAAGCCTGGAACCGAAATTTTTGGAGAGGTCCGCGGCAAAAAATTGCCGATGGTTGTCAGTGATCTCCCGTTCGTCAAACCAAATTTTAAACGTAAGTAAGGAGCCAGCCGACAATGATGAAATTTACGGAAGACCATGAATGGTTGAAGATTGAAGGCGATATCGCAACCGTTGGCATTACGGAATATGCCACGGTTCAACTTGGCGATCTTGTGTTTATAGAACTTCCCGAAGTTGGGACTGAGGTGAGCAAAGGTGCGATTGGAGCAACGGTTGAGTCCGTCAAGGCGGCGTCAGAAGTTTATGCCCATGTCGATGGCGAGATCACAGAAACGAACACAGCAATTGTTGATGATCCATCGTTGGTCAATTCCGACCCGATGGGCGCGGGATGGTTTTTCAAAATAAAACTGAAAAATGCTGATCAAGTTGTCTCGCTCTTGGATGCTGACGCTTACAAAGCAATTACGGCTTAGTTCCGCCAACCCAACAAACCTAACAATAGTGATGATCCTCGTTTCCTAACGTTAAGGCCGCTCTCATGACCTTTAAACCAACAGACTATCTGCCCTACGACTTCGCCAATCGGCGCCACATTGGTCCATCATCAAAAGAACTGGACGAGATGTTAGAAGTCGTTGGTGCCGACAGTTTAGAAGCTTTGATTGACGAAGTTATTCCAGGAAACATTCGCCAAAAGGAGCCGTTGGATTGGGGAAAGGCTCTGTCGGAACGCGCATCATTGTTCAAGCTTCGCGATACAGCAGAGCAGAACAAGGTGTTGGTATCGCTGTTGGGGCAAGGGTACTATGACACGATTACGCCTCCGGTTATTCAACGCAATATCTTGGAAAATCCGGCTTGGTATACCGCTTATACACCTTATCAACCAGAGATCAGCCAAGGTCGTCTCGAAGCGTTGTTGAACTTCCAGACAATGATTTCGGACTTCACGGGGCTTGATATTGCGAACGCGTCGTTGTTGGACGAAGCAACGGCTGCGGCTGAAGCAATGACAATGGCCGAGCGTGTTTCTAAGTCTAAGGCAAAGGCGTTCTTTGTTGATGAAAACTGTCATCCGCAAAACATTGCCGTCATCAAGACTCGCGCCGAACCGCTGAACTGGAATGTGGTTGTCGGCAACCCGTTCGAAGACTTAAAACCAGATGAAGTTTTCGGTGCAATCTTCCAGTACCCATGCACATACGGACACATTCATGACTTCACGGATATCATTGCAAAACTGCACGATGCGAACGCCATCGGTATTGTTGTTGCGGATTTGTTGGCATTGGCGTTGCTGAAATCTCCAGGTGAAATGGGAGCAGACATCTCAGTCGGTTCAGCCCAACGGTTCGGCGTACCGCTTGGCTTTGGTGGGCCTCACGCAGGATTTATGTCGACGCGCGACGCATTTAAGCGCTCAATGCCAGGTCGCCTGGTAGGCGTTTCTGTGGATGCCCGTGGAAACAGAGCCTATCGTTTGGCTTTACAAACGCGTGAGCAACACATCCGTCGCGAACGGGCAACGTCGAATATTTGTACAGCCCAGGCTCTATTGGCCGTTATGGCATCGATGTATGCCGTATTTCATGGACCCAACGGGATCAAAGCGATTGCCCAACGCGTGCACCGTAAAGCTGTACGCATGGCAAAAGGGTTGGAGCAACTCGGTTTTCAAATTGAGCAGAAAACGTTCTTCGATACCTTCACCGTTGATGTTGGACCGTTGCAACGTGTGATCTTAAGCGCCGCGATGAATAACGGTGTCAATCTGCGCAGGGTTGGCACGACCCGTATAGGGATTAGTTTAGATGAAAAAACGCGGCGCGCTTCGTTCGAGGCTGTGTGGAATGCATTTGGCGGCGATTTCAAAGACGAAGGTGACCTTGCACACGAATACCGTTTGCCTGAAGCGTTGGTAAGAACGTCTGAATATTTGACACACCCCGTTTTCCATATGAATCGCGCTGAAAGCGAAATGGTGCGTTACATACGGCGGTTGTCCGACCGCGATCTTGCGCTTGACCGTGCGATGATTCCGCTCGGGTCCTGCACAATGAAGCTCAATGCGACAGCGGAAATGATGGCGTTATCTTGGCCTGAATTTTCAGATCTGCATCCGTTTGCTCCGCAAGACCAAACGCAGGGTTATCAGGAGGTGATCCATGATCTTTCAGACAAACTTTGCCAGATAACAGGTTATGACGCGATTTCGATGCAACCAAATTCAGGAGCACAAGGCGAATATGCAGGTTTGTTGACGATCCGCGCCTATCATCGCTCGCGTGGAGATATCTCTCGTGATGTCTGTTTGATTCCGACGTCAGCCCACGGCACCAATCCAGCATCCGCCCAAATGGCTGGAATGCAAGTCGTCGTTGTCAAAGCAGCTGACAATGGTGATGTCGATCTAGAAGATTTTCGTGCCAAAGCCGAACAGCATTCCGACCGCATCGCAGCGTGCATGATCACCTATCCGTCAACGCATGGGGTATTTGAAGAAACGGTTCAGGAGATATGTGAGATTACCCACAAGCATGGTGGTCAGGTTTATTTGGATGGCGCCAATTTGAATGCATTGGTGGGCTTGGTACAACCAGGCAAAATTGGTGCAGATGTTTCGCATTTAAACTTGCACAAAACTTTCTGCATCCCACATGGTGGCGGTGGTCCCGGAATGGGACCGATTGGAGTTAAAGCTCACCTTGCGCCTTACCTTCCAAAACATCCAGAAACGGATTTGGAAGGTGGTGAGGGGCAGGGTGCTGTTTCAGCCGCGCCTTATGGATCACCGTCTCTCCTGCCGATTTCGTGGAGCTACTGCTTGATGATGGGCGGTTCAGGGCTGACACAGGCCACGCGCGTGGCAATTCTTAATGCCAACTATATTGCAAAGCGCCTGGAAGGGGCATTCTCGGTGCTCTATCGCGCATCGAATGGACATGTTGCGCATGAATGCATCATCGATACGAGACCATTGCATGAGAGTGCTGGCGTTAGTGTTGATGATATCGCCAAGCGCCTGATTGATAGCGGCTTTCATGCGCCAACAATGAGCTGGCCTGTCGCTGGCACATTGATGATCGAGCCGACCGAGTCAGAAACGAAGGCGGAGCTTGATCGATTTTGCGACGCGATGCTTTCGATCCGGTCCGAGGCTGATGATATTGCCGAAGGCCGGATTGACCGAGACAATAATCCTTTGAAGAATGCCCCACACACAGTCGAAGACCTGGTCGGTGAATGGGATCGCCCCTATACGCGTGAACAGGCCTGTTATCCGCCAGGAGCGCTTCGTGTTGACAAGTATTGGGCGCCCGTCAATCGCGTTGACAATGTGTATGGTGATCGCAACTTGGTGTGCTCCTGTCCGCCACTGGAGAGTTATTTGGATGTCGCGGAATGAATGTAGATAGGAGACGAGGCGAGGGAATTAGCGAAAGAACCGGCCAAGTTATGCAGCGCTGCGCATGTTTCGTGCTTGCTCTGACGACGGGGTGTCGGGAGGGCGAGGGCTTTGAAGCTACTGTAAGTAGGTTACTGTCATCTCGTAAGCGCCACTGGCCCCGGCATAGTAGTCTCCGACATAAATGTAATTTGTCTTGCCAGGTTGAATATCTAGGACAAGCGTAGCATCTCCACCCGCGGTTTTATTCATGCGGCTGGCGATGTTTGATTTGTTACTGTCGAACAAAATGATATTCGGCCTTAAAGTCGTCGATTGATTGGCAATTTTAATTTCGATCTGCTTGGCAGTCTTGTCAGCGACCAAGCGGTAGTAATCGCCGTCTTTGGCATCCATAATTGAAGCTTTAATTGTTTCACCCGGCGAAATTTCTTTAGCCGTTAAAATCGCATCATTTGGCTCGTAAGAATCGTAAGACTTGCTTGCGGTAACTCGGACAAGATATGCGCCTGTTGCCCCGGCGTAGTAGTCACTGACGCGAAACGTGCGCTGAGATTGGGGTAGTGCAACAAAGTGAAACACGGCGTTGCCACCAGCGGTTTTGTTTTGGCGATCACCCAAATGTGCTTTGTTTTCGTCAAACAATGAAAGTTTCGGCCTCAGCGTTGTCGAGCGATTTTCCAGTTCGATCTTAATCCAGTCGCGATGCTTATCTGGTGTTGTGAAGGCAAAGACATCGCCATCAGCTTTGTCACCAATGGATGCGGTTATCCATTTGCCAAGCGGGATGACATTGGTATTGAGGTTGTCATTATTTGGTTCGCGCTCCTTGGCACTCACGTCGACATGGCGCGGTGGCACGACCTGGAGTTGTTCGACGGCTTGCGCTTTGCGAACTTTGACAACTTCATTGTTGAAGTCCTTTGAAACCGCGCGAGCTGCAACGACGGTTTTTCTTATCTTTTCTCTGTTAGCAGGCTTCGAGGGTGGGATTACGGCTGCGGTTGGAGAATTTTCGGTTTCGGTACTTGTCGGCTTGGTTGTGCTGCCGGTGGTGAGAGCTGCTGTTGCTGGCGCTTTCTGGACGAGTGTTACAATTTCTTCGACGCGGGCTTCGTATTGGCGGGCCTTAGATTTGCATTGAAGAAACTGCTCGGGGTCAAGCTTACCGGCATCGAGAACTGTGCAACAAGTTTTGAGGTTCAACGCCGTCATCTGCGCTCGTTCGGTTAACTCAACCAAGGGTTCGCGACCGATTTGCACTTCACCTTCTGTCTTTAAGAAATTGATTTTGGTCGAAAGCCCGACGGCTGTTTGGCGGAAAATCGATTCACACGGTGAGGCCTGTACGCTGACATAGTCGTAGCCGAGGTAGGCCACAACCATTGTGAGCAATGCACCCGTCACGCCAAACAATGGAAGGAGGCGTTTGAGCCACTTGCTACGACGGTTTGTCTGGTTTGAAGTTTGTGTCGTGCCACCCTCTGACATTGGCTGCCTTCCCCCTGCGTTGAAGTGCGCAATTACGGCGTAGAGTGACACTAGGAGTCAACCCAGGAAGGACAGTCATCAAGTGTTAAAACGTGTAGGGGTGTGTACATATAAATTGTGAGAAATTTATCTGTAACGGAAGTGACTAAAGGAAAAAAGTTTTTTTAAGTCTCGGGCGTTGTTGCGCAATCCGGGTAACGTTTGGCAACGAGGTCGTATGGTTTTTTCGCCGCGCAATGTTTTAATGGCGAAGCGGCGGAACACGACATCGTGTTCCGCCGCTTCGTTGATTTGCAAAATACAACGTCAGTTCATTACGGTCTCAAGCGTGCATTGACCAAAATACGCTTAGCCCTGCCACTCGCGCACATCAATGAACTTGCCGGCGAGGGCTGCAACGGCTGCCATCTGAGGCGATACCAGGTGTGTGCGTCCGAGACGGCCCTGGCGACCTTCGAAGTTGCGGTTGGATGTTGAGGCGCAACGCTGGCCAGGTTTGAGTTGGTCAGGGTTCATACCAAGGCACATCGAGCATCCAGGCTCGCGCCATTGAAAACCGGCATCTAGGAAGATCTTGTCCAGACCTTCTTCTTCCGCTTGTGCCTTTACGAGGCCGGAGCCTGGAACGATCATTGCGTAATCAAGACTACCGGCGACCTTCTTGCCTTCAACAATTTTGGCAACGGCGCGCAGGTCCTCCATTCGGCCATTTGTGCATGAACCGATCCAAACCACATCAAGTGGGATGTCGGTCATTTTGGTGCCAGATGTCAGCCCCATATAATCCAGAGCGCGTTTCATCGACGCTTTTTTGTTTTCATCCTCAATGTCATCTGGATTTGGCACTGTACCCGTAACAGAGACGACATCTTCAGGGCTTGTGCCCCATGTCAGGATTGGTGGTAGCGCACCGGCGTCGAGTTTGATCTCGGTATCAAAATGGGCCCCCTCGTCTGTGTAGAGTGTCTCCCAATACTTCTTCGCCATATCCCAAGCTGCGCCTTTTGGCGCTTTGGGGCGACCTTTGATGAACTCATAAGTCTTTTCGTCCGGTGCGATCATTCCGGCGCGGGCACCGCCTTCAACCGTCATGTTGCAGACAGTCATGCGTCCTTCCATCGACAAGGCGCGAATTGCCTCGCCGGCGTATTCGATGACGTGACCAGTGCCACCAGCAGTTCCAATTTCACCGATGATTGCAAGCACGATATCTTTTGCGGTTACGCCTTCTGGCAATTCACCGTCAACGGTGACGCGCATGTTTTTGGCTTTGGTTTGGATCAGCGTTTGCGTCGCCAGGACATGTTCGACTTCACTGGTGCCAATACCGTGAGCCAACGCTCCAAAAGCGCCGTGTGTCGAGGTGTGGCTGTCACCGCAAACGATTGTCGTACCAGGTAGCGTAAAGCCCTGTTCGGGACCGACAACGTGAACAATGCCTTGGCGCAAGTCGAGTTCGTCAAAGTATTCGACACCGAAGTCTTTGGCATTTTTGGCCAGCGTTGCGACCTGGATCCGGCTTTGTTCATCGTCAATGCCATTGCTGCGATCGCTAGTTGGTACGTTGTGGTCGACGACTGCGAGAGTTTTTTCAGGCGCACGCACTTTGCGTCCCGCCATCCGCAAACCTTCAAAGGCTTGTGGGCTAGTGACTTCATGGACGAGGTGGCGGTCAATGTAGAGCAGACACGTTCCGTCATCTTGGCGGTCTACGGTGTGGTCGTCGAAGATTTTGTCGTAAAGCGTCTTGGCCATAATTCAGTATCTCTTTTACGTCTGGGGTGTCAGGTCTGGGCCAATGCAACTTATGCGTTGCAGGGGTGCAGACTTATGGTTGGCCAGTGAGATAACGCTTTGCGGGCTTGGGAGCAAATTTTTTGCGGCTCGGTCTATCGCTTCCACTTGTTCACTTGGGTAATGAGGAAATCACGAAGCAGCTGAATTTTCTTGGAATTCTTCAATTCTTCTGGGTAGACATAGAGTATCGGCAAGGTCGGTGGCTCGATTTTGGTTAGGATTTCGATGAAATCGCTTTCGCCTTCAGTTAGGTAATCCGGCATCATGCCGATGCCAATTCCCGCTTTAATGGCATATTTCATCGCAACCAGGCTGTTCACTTTGAAAGCAGCATTGCGCGGCTCGAGGCCTTCGCGTCCAGCTGTATCCAGCCATGTTGTTGCGGCAAGATGCTGAGCTGGCGTGCCGGCATAAGAGACGATCCGGTGATTATCGAGGTCTTCAAGCGTTTGGGGCGCCCCAAAGCGCCGCACATATGCATTTGAAGCATAACCATGCACTGTCATCGTCATTAGGTTGCGCCGTATCAGATCAGGTTGGTCAGGTTCGCGCGTCCACAGGGCAACATCAGCTTCTCGCATCGATATATCGACCTGCTCATCATTGAGAATAAGCTCAACATTGATATCGGGATAGAGTTCGCTGAAATCGCGCATCCGAGGTGTCAGCCAAATGGTTCCAAACCCAACGGGCGCTGTTATGCGTAAGTCACCACTTGGTTTGGTTTTGGTGTCAGCCAATAGCATTTCTGCAGTTTGCAATTTGCCCATAACTTCAGCGACGGTGGCAAACAATAAGTCGCCTTGTTCGGTGAGTTGAAGGCCGCGTGCGTGGCGGTGGAACAATGAAACAGCGAGATCTTTTTCAAGCGCTGAGACCTGACGGCTGACAGCCGATTGGCTCATGCCCAGTGTGTCGCCAGCATGCGTAAAGCTGCCCGCAGCAGCTGCTGCATGAAAAATTCTTAGCTTGTCCCAGTCCATATTCGCAACATCCGGGTTGGCGCGTCGTTCAAGTCTGCTGCAATGTAGGCAAGTTGAAAGCAGCAATGATCTGGCTGAGTTTGATACAACAGCGAGTGCCTGGAACCTAGCGCACCTTTAGTGTCTCGCGTGGCCAGACCAAAGATTTAAGGTAAAAGCAGGCGAATTCTTTTCTCGATTAATAAAAATCACTGAGATCTATGTCGATCTCCGGTTTTTTCGAGGAAAATAAATAGGACTGCTGAAGTTTCAGCAAGTCCTTTTTATTTAGAATTGCTAAAGGGCCAGAAGTTTATTCAGCAGCCTCTTTTTGCGCCTCTTGCTCGGCGAGATATTTTTCAACTTCGAGGGCGGCCATGCATCCCATTCCGGCTGCCGTGACGGCTTGACGGTAAATATCATCAGTGACATCGCCGGCGGCATAAACACCAGGAATTGAAGTCGCCGTTGAATCGGGTGCGGTCACGAGATAACCCGAACCCATCGTCTCAAGTTGATCCTTGAACAGCTCAGTTGCTGGCGCATGGCCAATCGCAATAAATACTCCATCTGCTTCAAGTTCACTGATGTCGCCTGTTTTGACGTTCTTGATCTTCAAGCCGGTGACGGACTTGGGCTCATCAACACCGGTGATTTCCTCGACGACGCTATCCCAGATGACTTCGATTTTTGGGTTCTTAAACAATCGATCTTGCAGGATCTTTTCAGCCCGAAAACCATCGCGACGATGGATGACACGAACCCGTTTGGCGAAGTTGGTAAGAAACAGGGCTTCTTCGACTGCTGTATTACCGCCACCAACTACGATTACTTCTTTATCACGATAAAAGAAGCCATCGCATGTCGCACACGCGGATACGCCGAAGCCTTTGAAGACGTCTTCAGACTCCAATCCCAACCATCTGGCTTGGGCGCCGGTTGAGATGATCACGGCATCGGCAGAATATTGGGTTCCAGATTCACCGACCATTTTGAAGGGACGACTTTTAAAGTCCACCTCTGTGATGTGATCCATCACAATATCGGTCCCGACATTGGCCGCCTGGGCTTGCATTTGCTCCATCAGCCACGGGCCCTGGATGGCATCAGCGAAACCAGGGTAGTTCTCGACCTCAGTTGTGATTGTCAGTTGGCCGCCTGGCTCAGAGCCTTGGATTAACAATGGTTTCAGCATCGCGCGGGCTGCATAAACAGCTGCCGTATAGCCAGCTGGTCCAGAGCCGATGATGATGACAGGTGCATGTTTAGTCTCAGACATCTTGGTGTATCGCTTCGTTATAATTGGAGGGTGTGAGCCGAACAGGGCACCCTGGTAAAAACACAGATTTCGCCCAGGAACATAGTCGCACTGGAGAGAAAATTTAAGGGGCCTGAGACATCAGTGACAATACCGGTCCAAATTGGTCTGGCCTAGGGGTAATTAAAGCAGGCGGAGGGCCTTGAAACTGGCGTGCCCGGAACGCCCGACAATGATGTGGTCGTGTATTGTAATTCCTAAAGGTTTTGCCGCTGAGGCGATCAAATGGGTCATATCGATGTCTGCCCGTGATGGTGTTGGATCTCCTGATGGGTGGTTGTGGACAAGGATCAGTGCTGTTGCGGATAACTCAAGGCCACGTTTTACGATCTCACGGATATACACAGGTGTGTGATCAACCGTCCCTTTGCCCTGGATCTCGTCAGCAATCAGGCGGTTCTTTTTATCAAGAAACAGAATGCGGAATTGCTCCGTTTTCTCATGGGCCTGGACGGCATGGATATAGTCGATGACTTCAGTCCACGATGACAATGAGGGCTGTGTCAAAAGTTCTGATTTCATCAGTCGAAGAGAAGCGGCACGAATGAGTTTTAATTCGGTGACAACGGCGTCGCCGACGCCTTTGATTTCCTTCAACCGTGCTTCAGGAGCGTTGATCACGCCTGAAAACGTCTCAAAATTGGCCAGCAGTCGTTTTGAAAGGCCCTTTGTATCGCGACGTGGTAGAGCACGAAACAACACAAGTTCAAGGAGTTCATAGTCGGGAAGCGCGTCAGCGCCGCCTTTGCGAAAACGATCGCGCAAACGGCTGCGGTGGCCTTCAGGACTATCAGGATCGCCGGCAGGTCCGACTCTTGAGGCTTTTGTTGCTTTTTTTCTCAGATTTTCCGATTTGGTTTTTTTAGAGCTTGGAGACTGAATAGGTGGAACAACAGGGTCTTTGGAGTGAAAGAACGTTGCCTGTTCGTCTCCCAGCTGTCCTTTATCATCCGTGCCAGATTTGCCAGAGTTTTGCTTCGTCATGATCAAACTTAAGTTTGAGCCGGATGTGAGAAAGGCAAGAAAATGATTTATCAGTTTGCCTTATTGTAAGGGGGGCAGTCTAGGCCTGCGGGTGAAGCTGTGAATATTTCGCATCCTTCATCGGTGACACCCACAGTATGCTCGAATTGGGCCGACAGTTCGCGGTCTCTCGTCACAGCAGTCCATCCGTCACTTAAAACCTTCACGTGGGGGCGGCCGAGATTGATCATCGGCTCGATGGTGAAAAGCATACCCGGTTCCAACCTTATGCCTTCTCCTGCGACGCCATAATGAAGAATATTGGGGCGGTCGTGGAAGACTTGGCCAAGACCGTGACCACAAAAGTCGCGTACAACACTGCAACGTTCGCTTTCGGCGTAGGTTTGAATAGCGGCACCGATATGGCCGGTCGTATGCCCTGGTTTGACGGCAGCGACGCCGCGTTTAAGAGATTCATATGTTATCTCTATCAATCGCTCAGCACGCCTGGAAATTTCGCCCACCGCATACATCCGACTTGTGTCTCCGTGCCAGCCATCGACGATCAGGGTCACGTCGATATTGACGATATCGCCCTTACGCAGCGGCTTTGGACCTGGAATTCCATGACAAACGACATGGTTAATCGATGTGCAAATCGATTTTGTATAACCACGGTAGTTTAGTGTGGCTGGAATAACGTCGTGCTTGTTTGCAAAGTCAAAAACCAAGTCATCGAGCTCTTGAGTGGTGACACCGGGCTTTACATGAGGCGTAAGTAAATCAAGGGCTTCGGCAGCTAATGCGCCAGCTCTTCGCATTGCAGCGAAGGCATCAGCACCATGGATTGGTACTTTTTGATCATTTAAACGCGTTGTTGTGGTGTCAAAATTCGTCATATTTCTTCCGAAGGGCTTGCGCTTTTGGTAATTCCCACGGAACTTAGAGTGCTTCCGGAAAAGTGTGAAG
>JBOEGZ010000012.1:165177-166716 GCA_050633705.1 Hyphomicrobiaceae bacterium
AAGAAGCACGCCGAAACAGTGGATTGTGCTTCCGGAAAAGTGTGAAGTGGTTTTCCGACAAGAAGCACACCGAAACAGTGGTTTGTGCTTCCGGAACAGGGCGTCCGAGGGGTTCCGATAGAAGGTGTGCGTCTATATAGAATTTGAGGGAGGGTGTCGTTTCTTTGGAGACGGGATACCGACCAACATCAATAAAATGGCCAGGGTGCAACGACGCCATAAAAATTAGGCCAACTTAAGAAGTTACTGGGAGGTAGCGATGAACAGGTGGACGGTACTTATTGCATTGTTGCTGGGTTGGCTCGGCGTTATCGGTTATGGCATGGGTCTGTTCGGGGACAAGGACGCCATCAAGGCACTTCCCGATTGGGATATCGGTTCCATGTGTTCGGGAGTAAGTGATCCTGATGCTTGCAATAAGCTCGAAATAGCTGCGCAAAAATCCGTTTCAGACACTTGGGATTTGTTGCCCGACAACTACCGTTCGGCCTGTATCGACGATATGAATAGCTCTAAAGATCAGAGCTTTAGGGCCTTGGCAAAGTGTTTGGCCAAGCAGGCCGCGAATGGAGGAAGCCAGGAAAAGGCTACCGCGGCGGCCACGACACCGTCATCAGACAATTCAACCGATCAAGCTGTCGGCAGCGACGCGCTGTCAGCACTACTGGCCGAGCGCGCCAGCTGGGGCACGGGGCCAGAGCCAACGGTTGTTGAAGCCCCGCTTGCTGCGGGAGCCGTATCGCCTTTGCCAAAATCGACGGGCCGCGTCGAGCAAGCGGGCCCTGGTGCTGATACGATTGTTCATGAGGTTGTCATTACGCCAGCACCAGATTTGACCCCGGTCCCGCAAGATCAGATCAACTCTGCGATGGCGGCACTGTTGCAAGAGCGTGCCAGTTGGGGAACTGAGCCGTCGACACCAAAACTCACCATTGCTGAAGCTATGCAAGCATTGTTGTCGGAACGTGCGAGCTGGGGCACGGGGCCAGAGCCAACGGTTGTTGAAGCCCCGCTTGCCGCAGGTGCCGTATCGCCTTTGCCAGCATCTGGTGGTCGTGTCGAGCAAGCGGGTCCAGGCCCCAATACAATTGTGCATGATGCCGTGATCACACCAGCACCAGATTTGACCCCGGTCCCACAAGATCAGATCAACTCCGCGATGGAGGCTTTGTTAAAAGAGCGCGCCAGTTGGGGAACAGAACCGTCGGAAAGAGCAGCGAAACCAGCCGATCCGTTGGAAGCATTGTTTGCTGAGCGTGCCAGTTGGGGGACAGGCCCTGAGCCAACGGTTGTTGAAGCCCCGCTTGCCGCAGGTGTCGTCACGCCTTTGCCAGCATCCGGCGGTCGTGTCGAGCAAGCTGGTCCAGGCCCCAATACAATTGTTTATGAGGCCGTGATCACGCCAGCACCAGATTTGACCCCGGTCCCACAAGATCAGATCAACTCCGCGATGGAGGCTTTGTTAAAAGAGCGCGCCAGTTGGGGAACAGAACCGTCGGAAAGAGCAGCGAAACCAGCCGATCCGTTGGAAGCATTGTT
>JBOEGZ010000013.1:0-117763 GCA_050633705.1 Hyphomicrobiaceae bacterium
CAGGGATGAAACACTCGAGTGATGCGAACGGTAAAAGCCCACGGCCAAGCTGCAAACAATAAGCAAAATCAGCACTAACCGAAGACCGAAGCCGATAGGTAAATACGACAGAACCGGGCAGGCTACAATTGCTAGACAAAAGAATGCAGCCGAACGGATCGAGGTGCCACGTGTGTCTCTTTCCGGCCAGCTCTGGCCGAGTGCATAAACCAACACAGCGATATGACCCACAGCCAAATAGTAGAGGCAGGTGACCCATATCGTAGGCTCGAGCGGCATCCGAAAATATGTCAGGAAGACCGCGGTCACGACGCTGTAGGCGGTAAAGAACACCACCGCCACCGAGTTTTTATTATGATGCATCATAGCTCAGTCACTCCGGCGCCGTTCTGACTTTCGTAATGATACATCAGGTCCCCGGTTGTTTCGGAGTCAGATAAAGAAGAGTACCAAATCGATCCGCAACAACGTATTGCTCAAACAGATCGTCATAGGGAGGCAGCAGGTCGTCATATACGGCGGGACGATCAGGTGCTCGGTGAGTCTGAATAAACAGGTGCTTGACCGGCCTGTCGTTGAGGAAACGCATCATTGCATCTCGGTCTTCCTGCAACACTATCTCAAACAATCCCGGGCCCGGAAAGGCTGACGACAGTCCTGCTTCTGCCAAATACGCTCCCTGGGCATGGGCATGGGCAATAATCGCTGCTGAATCATCCTGACCCACCTTTTCTTTTATGAACTCGATCGCCGCATCGGCTCTTGAATCAGGATTCTTTATTATCGTGCGGACAGTGTCATAAGTGGCCGTCATCAATTTCGGCACGCTAGTGGCCCAGGCCAAAGATAATGCTACTCCGATAACCAGTGCCGGAAGGGAATACCATCCTACTATATGAGATTTGAGTTTTGCCATACTTGCCGCGCGGACGAACTTTTCTGCGAACACAAAAGCAATGATCACCGCCGGCCAGCCGACAAAAGCAAGAACTTTGGGATGGGATCTACCTTGGAAATAGGTGAACAATCCGATGCCGAGGACGCTGAGGAATATCAAAAGGTTCGATGTTTCGTTGGAAGATTTGTTAGCAGCACGATAGAGGCCGGCTGCAAGTGCCGTGACATAGAGACCATAGATCGAAATCCAAGCGCCCCAAGGCTTCATGGGTAGCATGCCAAATCCCACGGAATAGAAAATGGATTGATATTTGATCCACTCTTCCAGATGAACGCTGGTTGCAGCTTTGAGGCTGAGATAGGCCAAGAAACACATGCCTGTTAGAGTAAAAGCAGCCACGAAAATACTTGCAATACGAAGGTGGCGCCAGCGAGTGGGACCAAAGATCAAGTTACTGACGAAAAATGCTAGAAAGGCTCCCGTGACAGGAACGCCCGAATCCAAATTCCAAATAACTGCGAGACCAGAAAATGCACCGAGACCCATTGCGTGCCGGCCCCCAAAAGGTGACCGCATCGTCTGGAAAAACAAGAAAATCGCAAGAGCAGGAAACACAAATCGTAGCGGCCAGACTTGGTAGTACTCGCTTCCCTCAACTGTTATCAAGGTAGTCGACCAGAGAGATCCAACTAACCAGAGTAAAGTGAGAGCGCAAATGACGAAGACGACGTCGAGGCGGATCAATGCCCTTACCGTGACGAGAATGCAGAAGGTCGCGATGAGCTGTAAGACGACCATGATCGCTGTGAATGCCAATACGGAATGACCTGTGATCCACCATATCGGTGCCAACAGCTCACCATAGAGTCCGTACTGGGCGGGAAGATCGCTCAATAGAGTCTTCCCCGCCATGACTTGCGAGACTGAGTAAAACACAGCCTCGAAGTGGCCATCGCCTGCGATCATGTCTGCGCTGCGGAAACGTGGTGCCAAGCTGGTCATAAGTAAAGCGGCGATAACGACAAACGTTAATCGACCGGTTTGTTGGAGAAGGAGAGAGCCAACCCAACTTTCCGGGTAACGAGAAACGGCAAAAAGCCCCCCAACGGACAAACCAATGGCAACTAGCAGCAAAGCCATCGCCCAGGGCCTGCCAACGATATGTGGCACGCCATTAACGAGATAACCGAAGGTATCGGAACCCACTACGAAGCCAAACAGGGACAGTGACAATCCTGCGAGCAGCACATGCCGGCTCCAACTTGGCACCACATCTCGCCTCGCCAGAAAGCGTGCGGTCCAGATCGAGAAGATAACCGCTGGATATGTTGCTACGACCGCGATCAGATAGGCGAAACGTTCGAGAGGCTCCGGATTGATATGTGATCGATAGGTCTCAATAAAGAGTGGACGCAGCGTCTCAATCTGCATAGCGGGGAGCAGGTAAGGGCCAGCCTGCCAAGCGAGAACGGTAACGGTTGTAACCATGCCAATGGAAAGCACGGCGGCTAAAATAACTTCGAACTGTTGAATTGGGATGGGGTTTGCGGTCATCGTCTCTAATTCGGATCTATTTCGCAAAATTTTAAGAAGACTCTAGTAACGGCGCAAATAGTCTGTGACCCTTCACTCCCATCCTTATAGTAGCGCATCGAACCCTGCCATTTAGGTGTGCAGACGCCAAGATGATGTTTTGCCCAATTTACACAATGGCTCGGGCAGTGCAATCACACCGCCCGGATCATGTCCTCTTTATCCATCCACCGTGCCGCCAGAAATTTTATTGAAAACAATACACAGCTCATGAGCTTAACACAGTCTAGCAAGAATTTTTAAGCAGCTTTGCTTCCGGCTCTATTTTCAAGACCCAATGACAATCGGATAAAATAAATGTATTATTGCAGGCTACGTTTCCAATGCATGGCAAGCAATTGACATTCTTCGGGTTTTAGAGGTCCACAAACTCAAAGACTTCACTATCTAGGCGATCCTCGCCGCCGGTTGCAGCCATGCCGGCCGCTGTGGCAGCGCCAACCAATACAAGTTTTAAAACAATAGAGCATGACTCTTTTGCACTGAATAAATTGACCTAAGTGCAGGGCAAGGCTAGGAAAAAATTATCTCTCGCAATAGTGTTGGTTGACAATGTCAGGCTGCGATCCACCCAACAACATTGGCGCCCGGTCAAAAGACTGGAGGTCGACACGGATTTGATGAGCTTGATAATTCTGCTGTGCGTCTTTCTTGTAAAAACAAATTAAGTTGGAAAATTAGAAATGAAACTATCCGTCGGACCTATCGAAATAGCGGTCAGTCGCAATTCGCGATCAAACTTGACAAAATCACCGAGTGCCATTGACCCTCGCAAAGAAAAAACTGCGTCAGCAGATACCAATTCGACTACGGCGAATGTTCAGATGGTGAACGTCAATGAGCCTGAACACCATTTGACGCCAGCCAATTTAATTGAACTTAATCAGTCCACGCTCACATACATCAGAAATCTATCTGATGAAGAGATTTCCAGACGCATCGCTGCAGTCAGCATAGAAAGTCTCGAATCTGAAGATGATTTCATTAAAGCAAAAAATATTCTCAGCGTCGAAGGCATTCTCATAATTCCAAATTTTATTCAAGGAGAAGTCTTCGAAAGAGTACGATCAACTTTGGCTGCACAAATTACCGAAATAATCGAAAACGCCGACGGAGATGAGAACTATGAGAACGACAATATTCTCATCCAGAAAAAGAAGATGGCAATAAAAGGCTATACTAATCTGGCATCTCACTCCAAGACCATTGCTAGCGTTCGCCAAGGTGCCGACCAGGGGATGATCGATGTATTCAACATCGACAAACTCCTTGAAAAAAAAGAAAAAACTTGGCTCAGGAAGAAATTCGATAACAATTGGCTTCTTTCACTAGTCGCCATGGGCAACAGCGAAATACAGTCCCGAAATCTAAATCTCTATCTCAACAAAGGTATTGAGAAAACCCGTGGCTTTCATGTTGACGACTTTAATATTACTTATAAATCGTTCGTATATTTGAATGATGTATTGTCTATGAATGAAGGACCTTATTGTTACGTCCGAAAATCAAATCAAGATTGCTGCTGGAGAACGGCCAACAAATTAGTTTCGGCGGGCTGTGATGCAAAGACCGAAGCACCGCTTCTTGATTATTCGCAGATTGTGCCAGCAATCGCGCCAAAAGGCTCTCTTGTTCTCAGCGATCAGAGCGGCATCCATCGAGGGCTACCTCAGGCACCAAATGCACAACGCCAAGCACTGGTAATGAGATACAAGTAATCCGTTTCGATGAGTAGCCTTTCATTTTCCTCATCCAGAATACTATTCGTACTCAGGGGAAAGTGCACATCCCATCAATGTTGTCTTTGATAGAATTGATGTCGACGGAACGACGGATTTATTACCAAACTTAAATCGACCCAAATATCAGCAAATTATGTCGCGTATTTCACACGACATTCCCCAAAAAAATCCAGGTCGTAATGCAATACAAAACAGAAATAGATGGAATTCGAGCAATTGCTGTTCTTTCTGTCTTACTGTTCCATCTCAACCCTACATTCTTGCCCGGTGGTTTTCTCGGAGTCGATGTTTTCTTCGTTGTATCGGGCTTCCTAATGACGAAGATTATCGTGTCAGAAATTCAATCTGACACGCTTTCCTACTTTACTTTTATGGCCCGAAGAGCCCTTCGGATCATTCCAGCGTTGGCACTCTGGATACTCATCAGCTTATTGGTTGGCTTTGTCATTCTGCCCCCGGATGATCTAATGAATCTAGCAGAGAGCGCTCTCTCAGCAAGCATATTTGGTTCCAATTTCTACTTCTATGCGAATACAGGATATTTTGACGCCGCAGCAGGAAATATGGCTTTGTTACACACATGGTCTTTGGGCGTCGAAGGCCAATTTTATGCTGTTTGGCCCATTCTATTGATGGCGATAGCAGTAGTTGGCTCAACACCCAAACTCAGAAAATACCAACTGGGTGCAGTTACGATTTTTTTCGTTGGTTTGGTCTGCTACATTCTATTGGAATCGTCAGATCCAAAAGCAGCATTCTTTTTTCCATTTGGTCGTTTCTGCGAATTTGCAGCAGGTGCAATTGCTGCAACCACTTCTCGACCTGCTAATGAGTACTTAGCGCCAAAACCAAATGTAGCGACAGGAATAGGCATCAGCTGTATTGCAGTTTTGATGGCATATTTTTATTTTCTCAATGAACTAAAATCTCATCCCGCAAATGATGCTATCTTCGTATCGGTTGCTTCAGGAATACTACTGCTAGTTTCGAACCATAGCCCGCCTATCAACGCCCTACTTTCTTTTCCAGTGGCTCGCGCTATTGGAAAAATTTCATACTCACTGTACCTCGCCCACTGGCCGGTAATTGTATATTTTCGTCACTATTCGGGGGCTGAAACACTTCAGGCTTGGGAGCAATTAATGTTACTCTCTGTTATTTTTTGCGTTAGCTTCCTTTCTTGGAAGCTTGTGGAAATTCCTTTTCGGACTCGCCCTTATGGCATGAAAAAAACAAGCATAAGCGCTTTAGTCGTTGCAGCAATTTCTGTTGTCACTGGCCTCACAATCTACACCGCTGGATGGCCATCGCGTCTGTCAGACGAGATAATACCCGTGGCAAACCGAAATGTCATGTGGAAATGGCAGTGTCCATCAGAATACGATCTCGGACTATACAAAGGAAAAACCTGCGTTCTTGGTCAACCGTGGGAATCCGCCAAAAACCACGCAATTCTATGGGGTGACAGTCACGCATTGCATTATGCGCCACTGTTAGACATCTCGGCCAGAACTTCGAATACGGCGATCGCACTGGCCTATGGCTGTTCTCCATTCATTGACAACGACATCGCTACTCGGGAGTTAACAACCAAGCCAAATTATTCGGCTCGCTGCGCTGAAAAACGAAAAGACGTCCTAAAGGTTATACACCAAAGATCTGAAATAAAAACGGTCTATCTGGCGTCGTTCTGGTCCAGTCTACCAAAACAACTTAAATCAAACCGAGACTCGGTACCTTCGCAAAACGGTCAAATAATAATGGATCTTGCATTTAGTACTCTAGTCAGGAACCACTCCCTAAATTCGAAACGAATTGTGATTCTTGGTGAGGTGCCACGTGCAAGTAAAAACTTATTGGAATGCTACCGTAGGTCTAATGACGGCTGTTCCGAAAACCCTGTGAGCTGGATTATTCTACCATACCAAGAAAGCTAGTCAGAAAACTTCATGCGCCGGCAAACAAAGTCCTTGAGAATGTTGCTCGAAAATTTGAGCATGTTGAGTTCTACAAGATTACAGATTTGTGGTGCGGCGAAAATAATTGCAAGACCATCTTCAACAACGAGTTTCTCTATCGGGATGTTCACCATATTCGACGCAATCTCAATGAGGGCACTAAAGAACAGCTCGTCGAAAAACTGAAGCTAACACCGCTAATGCAGTAGACCCGTTTTAGTTGGATGTACCCTGTTGTCACGAAATGCAAATATTCTCAGACAAATCTTATCATTCGAATATGTCTTCCGCGCAAACTCATACTTCTTAGCAATCCATGAAGAATGGTGTTACAGTTTTACGGGGCAGGAAAAGTCGTACGTAAGAACGAGATTTTCACAGACGGAAATTCCTACCATCCAACCCTTGCTTCGCCACAAGCACCCAGCTTCTTTCGAAATCTAAAAAAGGCCTCTGGATAAATGTGGATCAAAAAATCAAATATCTACAGCCAGGCTAAGAAATCACTTGTTGATTCAATTCGACGCGCAAAGCAACTTGTAGGTTTCATGTTTCCAAAACTCAGCCCGTCACTCAAGAATGAACTGGATTCAAACCATATTGTTGCACTTCTTCAAATTGCACTTACAGACTCCCAAAATCCGTTATCGACATTGTCAGAACTAACATCTCTTGATCGTCTGTCGGACGAACAGATAATAAAAGCAATTCACAATCTTTATGTGGCAAGACATCCGGCAGCCTTCAAGATCTTTCAAGAATTGGAGCAGAATGAGCATATCTTGTTAAAGCAGAAAAACGTTTCTGCTTGGATGAGCCTCCTGCTGCAGGAGTCGTCTGGTAAAGTATTGTCGATAGGTGAGGTGAAAGAAAACATAAAGCAGTTTCAAAATTTTCAAAATTTTGCGCGACGTCAATTCGAGAACATGACGTTCCTGGCACTTCTTAAGGGAGGCCACCTTTCACTAACGAAACTCTTTTTTCTCGAGTCACGTTTCTTTACGCTGTCCATGCTTCCGGATGTTCACAAAATTGGTTTACTACGAGCTGCTCTGAAAGATGGGCCAGACGTTTATCTAGAGATACGAAGCAAGCTTCACCTATCTAGTCTAGAAATTTTAAAAGTACATGAACTAGACGTCACCGCTGGCCATGCAAGCCCACAGAGTCATTCACAACTCGTCAATGCTTTTCTCGACTGCACCCCAAACGGAGTTCAAGCGGACATCTCACGCGCCGTTAAACCTGCATATAGGCAGTTGTCCGATCAGATGGAATTCATCGATGTTCGAGTTAATTTGCAACAGAGACATCGACTTCTGGATACAATTTTTCAACACATCGAGCAACAAAAAGGTTTCTCTCTCATTCGTCTGGGAGACGGTGAATCTTATGCTTGGCAACAGAACTACAATGGAGATTCCAGTTCAGATATTAAACTGCGGGAGAGGCACTGGTGGGGCGTAGAGTTACCCCAGGACTTGCGACAGAAGATTTCAGAAAGGCTCCTTACTGCCATATCTCATGCAGACGTTATTGGGATTCCGAGCATCTACAGATTGATAAGAGATACTACATCCCAAACACCCAATATGCAATCCAATGCACAGGCGCGAGGTGTACTTTGTGTGTTGGAAAACATAGGGTCCAATATTAAACACAATACCACGTTTACAGAGGATCGCGTGCATCAAGTTGTATTCGACGTCAAAGCCATTCACAAACTGTCTCGGGTAGCAAATCGCATCATTTTTGTTTCAAGCGTACAGCCAGAAACGATTGCAAATATCATGTGCGATATATCTGACGGAACGCCAATTGAAATCATCGAAGTTCCGACGCACAAAAAAACAACCGCGAATGACTTGTTTGTAGAAGGTGCCAAGCCATTACCCTACGTATACGAGAGTATTATAGATCGCATAGATAAAGCCTCCCAGCCAGGAGATTTAGTTCTGGTTGCTGCGGGTGTTATTGGGAAAATTTTCATCGATACTGCACGTCGAAATAATGCAGTAGCCTTGGACTTAGGTTCTGTGGTTGATTACTGGGCCGGAGCTAGAACACGAAGTGTTGCTGATGTCTGATTCGTGAACCAACACGGGTAGAGTAAGCTGTGATGAATGATCTGCAATCTGAAAAATAGAGACCATAAGGCTGGCGCTTAGAACAGAAGTCCTTCAAATCAGAAGTTTATAAAAACTTGCGAGATTTCAATGATCTATTGCGTAGTTCCGTTTAGAACTCTACAGCTTTCATCCGGGTAACACATGTTAGCAGAAATTCAAAATCTGCTCATAAAAATAGCTGTAGGACGGCAATATGCTAAAACGCGGTTATGGTATTCTACATGCCATTTTTCAGTTCTCGCTCTACATTCATCGCAATGATCCTCGCCGCTTTTGGATTGTCGTATTGCTCGGCGTAATTAGCAGAATTGGCCTAATCGCACTATTCGTAATCTCATTGCGGATCTTCATCATTGTTGCCAAGGGCCAATCTAAAGTTGCTATTCCGGGAACTTCGCAAATCCTGGAAATAGCAGATCCGATGATATTTACAGCCATCGCTGCTCTTGCGATATTCGTTGGATATGCCTCAATGGCAATATGCGACATATTAGCTAGCAAAATACTCGCAAGAACGACAAACGAGCTTTCCATTAAAATTTCTAAGAGTTTTCCGCTTCGAATTGAGAAAAGTTCTTTTAAATACTCAATGTCATCATTACCAAAGCATACTCGAAATATAATTACGTTTTCTCAGTTATTAATCGTGATGATAGTACTTTTATTTATTATTTTGATTATCGATTGGCGAATTACAATCTTTATAATGCCGCTAGCGATTGTAGCAATTTCCACAAATGTGTACTTGAGTCGGCGCGCACTAATGATAAAGAACGACTACAATATATCGCTCGCAGCATTCACAACCGCGGCAAGTGATGGAGACTATTCGCGGGCTACTGAGCTTCTTGATGCAAAATATCAAAATGATTTGGTTCAGCCTCGACGCAACTCAGTGGGGCTGGCAAGCATGGGAGCTATGATCGCTGTCTTTCTTCTCTATCTCTACTTCTTCCGATCTGATGATACCGATCTAACTTTGATGGTACTTCTAATCTTTGCTGTTCGATATTTCTTGGTTTATCTGAGAACAGCTTCAAACAGCCTTTCAATTTTAACGGAGTTGCGAGAAATGCCCAAGCCACTACAGTTGTTTTTTGGCATTCGGTTTTTAAATTAAGTGCGCTCTGACCCTAGCCTATTGCTCTTACCGCATAGAAGTAGAGGTCTGGTCAACATGATTTTTTCGGGTTTTCTTCATCTGAGATTTTTCGTGAACGTTCAGAGCTTTATAAAGGTCTATAAGCTTTGTTTTTTGTGCACTCCAACTGAATTCAACCTCAAGCTCTTTTACAAGTTCAGGTGACGGTGCATAACTCGAACGATTGGCAATCACCTCCTCGATAGCTCGCGCAATCTCACGCGGATCTGTTTCATCAATAATCAATCCCGCCCCCGTCCGTTTCGCCATTTTTTCCAGTTCGTTTAACCTTGATACGACTATGGGTAACCCAGCCAATAAACTCTCAAGCAGTTTATTAGGAAAACAGAATTGGTAGCTCAGGCATGTATTCTGAATAGTTATAAGTGAAACGTCGGCAGTTCTAACAAATGCGGTTACTTGATCGTGAGGCACGGGGTCGACGAAGTGTATACGGTCACTTACACCTAACCGCAATGCCTGTTCCATAAGCTTGGTTTCTATGGTGGATACCCGAGGACCCACACACACCAAATGCCAATCTGGTGAATGTTCCATTGCCGCCAAAGACTGCTCAAGCCCTCTGTTAAAAGTCAGGCTTCCTAGATAAAGAACCAACGGAGTATCATTCTCAAGTTGTATTCTTCTTCGTACTGTGTCCGCATTGGATATAAAGTCTTTGATGACCGGCGCATTTAAAACAACAATCGGCCGATCAATTTTATACCTTTCGGAAAGAAAATCGGCAATACTATCACTTACCGTGACCACTGCATCAGTCTTACGAATAAGTATTCGCTCGGACCATTCACGCACCTTTTGTTCCCATACCGAGAACGCAGCATTTCGACCAATTTCAAGTTCATGAGAGTCGTAGATAAGTTTAGCTTTGGTGTTTCTTGCAATAAGCCAACCTGCAAATAAAGTATACAAGTCATGTGCATGCACGACATCTGGTTGCCATTTTATAGCTGGGCTTCGAAAATATCGCGCCTGACGCAGTAGTAATAAAACTGTCGGCGTCAACAGAGCTTTTAAAAATCCAAATGCCGTCTCCTTAACAAACTTCCACAAAGGTGCTGCAAAAACACTCACACGGTCGACAGTCGCATTCAGCCCAAAAGTTTTGGTGTTACAATTATGATCCGCAGGAATACTAGAAGACGGTACCATTTTGTTTAGGGGGATGCTCTTTTCAGAAAAAGGTACAATAACCCTCCGATACAAAACTCCATTGCGACGCTCTTCACTTGGCACTTCAGAACTATAGTTCGCAACAACCAAAACGTTACAACCCACTTCAGCCAAGGCCTCCGCCTCTCTTATCACGCGTGCATCATTTCGGCAGTCATTGTTCACCAAAGAAACTACCCTAATTGGTTTGACAAAGTCCTGGCTCACCAAAAGAGATTCCGCGGACTCACTGAGAGTATTGGTTAGATTCATTCCCAAATTCACCTATTCCGATCAAACCACCAACAAGAAAACAATCCTTACCTGCGACGAAAAACGAAAATCGACGCGTGATCGAATCCGCTGACGAAGTGAGTGGGATCAATTTTTTTCAATATTTCTTTCGATCGAGCCAATCGCACATTGTGAAAAAAATACAAGCACAAAAAGCTAACAGGCGGCCTTTTCTTTGCTCGAATACTATCCCAAATCCATCGATCCGGCAGAAATCTGCAAAAAGTCAATGACCTGTGCTCCACAAATTCTTCCAAAAGTTAGAAGCGGCCGTTGAATCTCTTGAACAAGAAAAAACTAAGCACTAAGCAGAATATTTGGCCCCTTCACTAAAAGGCTACATGGATCTGACAGTTAGAAAAAAAACATCAGATTCTAGGCAATACATGAGAGAGAATTTGTAATTACAATCGCAGCCGTCGACAACATCCACAAGACCGAGATACTGCTCTGTTGGAGTTCTCCGTTGAATAATTTGCCCGGTAGCTTCGAATGTCAATCATCCATAGACTTAATTTTTCATTCCTAGTTTGTTTGAACAGGGTTACAGAAAACTCAATGATGTATTGCTCTCGATAGTTAGCATTTGCTTTTGTGGAAGACTGTTGATTTAAGCCCATTTGGAAGCGCTGCAAAAATGATCTAAATATGGCAACGGCGGGACTGAGTACAGTAACGGATTCCAATCACTTTGCTAAGTAATCAATTCGATATTGAACCGTCTCTTTCTGCATCATGGAATCCACGTCCATTAAATCCTTCCAACTCGCAAAGCCAACACCCATGACGACGCATTTGAAACGACTGGAATCGGAATCAATTGAAATCATGCGCGAGGTTGCGGCTGAATTTCACAAGCCTGTCATGATGTACTCAATTGGCAAGGACTCAAGCGTGATGCTTCACCTTGCGATGAAAGCTTTTTATCCTGGCAAACCACCCTTCCCTTTGCTTCATGTCGACACGACCTGGAAGTTCAAGGACATGATTACGTTCCGCGATGAAACAGCGAAGAGGCTGGGACTTGAGCTGCTCGTTCATATCAACCAAGAAGGTGTCGCGAACGGTATTAACCCGATCACATCTGGCTCTTCCTTACACACCCAAATCATGAAGACCGAAGCCTTGAAGCAGGCCTTAAATCATCATGGCTTCGATGCCGCTTTTGGCGGAGCACGACGCGATGAGGAAAAAAGCCGTGCCAAAGAGCGCATATTCTCATTCCGCAATGCGCAACACGTTTGGGAACCGCGCAATCAACGACCGGAACTATGGTCACTATTTAATACGCGCGTGAAACCGGGCGAGTCCATCCGCGTGTTTCCACTTTCAAACTGGACCGAGTTAGACATCTGGCAATACATCAAATCGGAAAACATTGATGTCGTTCCACTTTATTTTGCGGCCGAACGCCTCGTTGTTGAGCGCGACGGCACACTCATTATGGTTGATGATGACCGGCTCAAACTCCAACCCAACGAGCAGGTGCAAAACCTACGTGTTCGCTTTCGCACTCTTGGCTGCTATCCGCTGTCAGGGGCGATACCATCTGATGCTACAACACTTGATGATATTATTGAAGAGATGCTGGTAGCGCGAAGTTCAGAGCGTCAAGGTCGCTTGATCGACAGCGACGATGCGGCCTCAATGGAAAAGAAAAAACGCGAGGGCTACTTCTAATGAGCTCACCAGCAAATACAATCGATCAAAACCCGCAAAGGGCTCTCGATTCTGTTAGCCAAAATAGCTTGCTTCGTTTCCTGACATGCGGCTCGGTCGATGACGGCAAATCCACCTTGATCGGTCGACTGTTGTATGACGCCAAACTGATTTTCGATGACCAAATCTCTGCGATCGAACGAGATTCACGAACCCACGGCACCACCGGTAGCGATATCGATCTCGCGCTCCTCGTCGATGGACTTGAAATCGAACGCCAACAAGGCATCACAATTGATGTCGCCTACCGGTATTTCACGACAAACAATCGGTCATTTATCGTCGCCGATACACCAGGTCACGAGCAATACACGCGTAACATGGCGACGGGTGCATCATCAAACTCTGATTTGGCAATTATTCTCATTGATGCCCGCAAAGGCGTGCTTGCCCAAACCAAACGCCACTCCTTTATCTGCAGCCTACTTGGAATTCGACACGTCATATTAGCGATCAACAAGATTGACCTTGTCGACTTTTCTCAACCCGTTTTCAACGATATCGAAGAAACCTATCGCTCGTTTGCAAACCAACTTGAATTCGAGACAATCACTTCGATCCCGATTTCGGCGCGTTTTGGTGATAACGTCATGACGCGCTCAGCTAAAACATCGTGGTACGTCGGACCAACTCTAATCACCGCTCTTGAGACAGCAGACGTTGAAAGTTCGCGTGTTACCGCCCCGTTCCGTTTTCCAGTGCAACGCATTAGCCGTCCAAATCTCGACTTTCGCGGGTTCGCTGGAACAATTGCTTCTGGCCACTTAACCCCAGGCGAAAATATCGTCTCAGCGGTTTCTGGAAAAACATCGACCGTCACCCGTATTGTCACCGCAGACGGTGATCTGGATAAAGCTCATGCTGGTGATGCGGTGACAATTGTTCTTGCCGACGAAATTGATATCGCACGCGGCGATTTACTCTCGACCCCAGAACAACGACCAGAGCTTTCCGACCAGTTTGCTGCCCATATTCTTTGGATGAGCGAAGATGCCCTTATGCCTGGGCGGTCTTATCAAATGCGGATCGGCAAGCGCTGGACGCCGGCCAGTGTAACAACGATCAAGCACAAAATTGACGTCAACACGCTGCAAGAACTCGCCGCACGCCAACTCGAACTTAATGATATTGCGCTTTGTAATATTTCAACATCCGTGCCTGTTGCCTTCGATGCCTATAAGGAAAACAACGACACAGGATCGTTCATTCTTGTCGACCGCGCGTCAAACGAGACCGTTGCTGCCGGTATGATTGCCTTCGGCTTACGCCGTGCAACAAACATTCATGTTGAAGACCTGATTGTCTCAAAGAAAGATCGCGCTGACTTGAAGAGCCAGAAAGCAACCGTGATTTGGTTCACAGGACTTTCAGGCTCGGGCAAATCCACCATCGCCAAGCGCGTCGAAAAGCGTTTACACGATGAAGGCAAGCACACCTATGTCCTCGATGGCGATAACATTCGCCATGGCATCAATCGCGACCTTGGTTTCACTGATGCAGACCGCGTTGAAAACATTCGCCGCATTGGAGAAGTTGCCAAACTCTTTCTCGATTCAGGCGTCATTGTCATGTGTTCGTTTATTTCACCATTCCGGGCCGAACGGCGCATGGTCAGAGATCTTGTTGAAGGTGACGAGTTTGTAGAGGTCTTCGTAGATGCCTCCATCGAAGAATGCGCCAGACGTGATCCAAAAGGGCTTTATGCCAAAGCATCACGCGGAGAAATCAAAAACTTTACTGGCATTGATAGCCCCTATGAGCCGCCGGAAAAACCGGACCTTCATCTCGACACCGAAGCCGGCGATCCCGATGCGCTGACAGAGAAAATAATGATGTACCTCCGCGAATCAGGTCGGTTGTAGGGCTGGTCAGTTAAGAGCCAACAAAGCTTTTTTGAATGTCTTCTTTTGTCCACGCACCAAAGACAACAAAATGCGGGTTGGCAAACGGCGCATCGTGTTCTTGATCGGTTTTGCCATAAACAAATTCTCGGCCATCGACCTGGGCAATCGTACCGCCAGCGCCGCGTAGAATGGCATCACCTGCTGCGATATCCCATTCCATCGTTCGCCCAAGACGCGGATAAATGTCTGCTGCACCTTCTGCGACTTTGCACAGCTTTAGCGATGAACCAAACGACACCTGTGAGCCAACATGAAACTGCTCAAGGTAAGTCAATGTCTCAGGTGTTGCATGTGATCGACTGACTACGGCGACCAGTTCGTGCGGCCGCGGTCGCGCGCATATCGGCTGAATGTCAAATGCGCAACCATCGGCAATCGAAAACTTTCTTGCCCCTGTGTTGTTGGCTGCAAAGCCTTGGTCGAGACTTGGCGCCACAACAACTCCCAACACTGGAACGCCGTTTTCGATCCGCGCAATATTGACAGTGTATTCATCACGGCCGTTGACGTACTCGCGAGTGCCGTCCAATGCATCGACGAGATAGAAACTTCCGTCGGTTATTTCTGGAACCTGTCCATCCGCGACACGTTCTTCGGCAATAATCGTCGCGTCTGGGCGAATTTTTGCCAACTCAGCGACGATCAAGTCTTCTGCGGCCTGGTCGGCCACGGTCACTGGGCTTCCATCTGCTTTTTGGGTCCAACCTTGGTTGGTCCTGCGCAAGTCTCTAATGACCTCGCCAGCAGAAATCGCAATACGAACAAGTGGTTCTAATTCGTCATCGAACATTGATTTGGGTCTCAATTGAATTATTCAAAAACGATCTTGGGTGCTTGCCGAGCGACATCCGAGTTGGTCTTGATGCCTTCCCAAGTTTTCGCAGCGATGTCACAATAAATTTGCGCGTGAGGACCATCAGGATCTGACGCTGTGACAGGTTGGCCCGCGTCTGACTTTTCGCGAATATCCATATGCAGTGGCACGCCTCCGAGAAATGGAACTCCAAGCTTCTGAGCTTCATGCTCTGCCCCACCATGCCCAAAGATCTCAGACCGATCCCCGCAAGACGGGCAAATAAAATAGCTCATATTCTCGATAATCCCGAGGACTGGGACGTCCACCTTGCGAAACATGTTGAGACCCTTGCGCGCGTCAATCAATGCAAGGTCTTGAGGTGTTGAAACAATGATAGCGCCAGAAAGTGGTGCCTGCTGCGCCATCGTCAATTGCACATCACCCGTCCCCGGTGGCATATCAATCAACAGCGCATCTAATTCACCCCATGCCACTTCACGCAACATTTGATTGAGCGCAGAAACAACCATCGGTCCACGCCACACTACTGGTGTGGCCTCATCCACCATGAACCCCATGGACATGCACTTGATGCCATAAGCTTCGAGGGGGTTGAGTGTATTGCTGCCATCGCCAGCAGGCGACGGACGTCCCGTGATGCCAAGCAACTTCGGTTGAGACGGGCCAAATATATCAGCGTCAAGTATCCCAACTTTTAAGCCTAAGGCTTTCAGCCCCAACGCCACGTTAACTGTGGTTGTCGACTTTCCAACCCCCCCCTTGCCTGATGCCACCGCGATGAGGTGCCCGACACCAGGCAGGCCAGCCGCCTGCGGTTTCGACTGACTTGTCGGTGGCGCCGCCTGGGATGGTGGTGGCGTGTTGGTTTGTTGACGGGCCTCAGCTACGCGGGGGCTGTCTGCTCGCCCACGGCTGTTTGCCAAGCCATTATCTTGTCCAGTTGAATCCGCTGTCAAAACGGCGGTAACGCCCGCGATGCCATCGATATCACCAACGACTTTTGCCGCCGCTTGACGAAGGGGCTCCAATTCTTCGGCACGCTCTTGTGGAACTGTGATGGAGAAATAGGCCCGGTCATCTTTTAAAAGGACTTCGGAAACGAGACCAAGATCAATGATGTTATCATCAAGGTCGGGGCCTTTGACACGGCGCAGTGCTTTCAGCACCTGCTCCTTGGTAACGGTCATTTTTTGTTATTTCTCCAACTTAAATAGATATTTGGGCAAGATATAAGCAGAGCCGCCCGGTGAAGTCACGCGCAAGGGCAATAAGAGCTAAGTTATAAATTCTTTCAGGGTTGCTGAGGCCTATCCAATACCGGCATATGGAGCCAAATAGTTGTTCTGCGATCTCACAATAAAAAAAGGTCAGATCCGTGAAAGAATTCACCGTCCGTCCAACACCAGAAGATGCAAGGCTCTCCAGCTCGGTTGACGGCATAGATCAAGCCGGAAATCCTATATCCACGGATGTCGTCACCGAACGCCCCCTCACACTCTACCTAAACGCTCGAGAGATCGTGACGATGATGACCATCGGCGATCACCCAGATCTGCTCGCCGTTGGCTATTTGTTGAACCAAGGAATGTTGAACCTGGACGACGAGATTACAGCTCTTGATTATGATGACGACCTGGGTGTGATCGTCGTGAGAACAACGCGCGAAACCGACTACGAAGACAAATTGAAAAAGAAAGTGCAGACATCAGGCTGTGCCCAGGGCACGGTCTTTGGCGATTTGATGGAAGAGTTTGACGCCATCGCGCTTGAAACAACCGCGAAACTCAAAACAAGTTGGCTTTATGCGCTCACCAAGAAAATAAACACGGAACCAAGCCTCTACTTGAAGGCCGGCGCGATCCACGGCTGCGTCTTATGCATGGAAGACAAACCGTTGATCTACATGGAGGATGTCGGACGCCACAACGCAATCGACAAAATCGCAGGTTACATGTTCTTAAACAACATCCCTGCTGACGATAAAATTTTCTACACCACCGGCCGCCTGACATCGGAAATGGTGATCAAATGCGTAAAAATGCGCATCCCTATCCTGGTATCGCGATCCGGATTTACCGCATGGGGCGTCGAACTTGCCCGCAAGTCTGGACTGACACTCATTGGACGCGCCCGTGGGCAAAGGTTTATGGCGCTATCAGGGGCCGAACGCATTGAGTTTGATGCCAACGTTTCGGCTTAAAAAACATACAGACAGCAAAACTGCCAGCAAACGTGATTGCAAAAAATTTAAGCCAGGCATGGGAATGCCTGGCTTAATAATGTTGCTTTGAATAAAACATACTGAGAAGTCACCGTCGGCAATTGGCTTGCACGATCTGCATCAATGGTGGCCATGGCCTTGGATTTTTCCATCACTCTTGTCGCCGTGTTCTCCACCATGTTTGGAGTGCCCACTATGTTTCGAGTGATCATCAGCCTTGTCTTCTGCTTTCGCTTTTTCAATCTTTACGACAACTTTAACCTCACCCGCTTTTTCAAATTTGAGCGTCAGTGGAAAGGACTGTCCGTCTTCAAGCTTCTGTGTCACGCCAAACAGCATGATATGCTTCCCGCGTGGCTCCAGTTTAACGACACTGTTGGCGCCAACTTCAAAGCCATTTGGCACCGCGGCCATTTTGGCATAACCGTCGGTCACGGTGGTTTCGTGTATCTCAGTTCGCGCGGCGATATCTGAGGCAACACCGATCAAACGGTCACTCGCTTTGCCGTTGTTTTCAAGCACCAAATAAGCTGCTGCGTTTTTTACGTTGCCGATCGTTGGTCGCGCCCACGGATGATCAATTTTTATCTCTCCGGCTTGGTAGTCATGCGCGCCAAGCGGTGTCACAACCAATGCCGCTGCCAAGACTGTCAGTGATAGTGCAACAGATATCGTTGCAATGCGCCAAATTTTCATTGAACTTTTCCTTTGTATCCAGACCTAGAATGCCTTCTGCCATCCAACAGCAAGCGTCCAATCTGTTTCCAACTGTGGTCCATTTAGATTTTGATAAACTGGCAGGCCAAACTCAACCGCAAGACGATGTCCTTTGAGTGCGCCTTCTGGAGCCAACAAATTGACACCCCATAAAAGATCAACCCGCTCACCGCCATGATTGTTGGGATCCGCGGTTTGAACCGGAGCGACAACATTAAGGTCGATACCATCGATACTGTCTTGCGTCATGGCGTTCACACGAAACGACGCACTGGCCCAAGGAGACACGCGATATGCGATCCAACTGGTCAATGAATGCTTGTCACCCAGCGCATAGCCTTCATCGTTTTCATCTTCAAGACGAATATCTGCCATGTACTGAGCTCCCCAGGAAAAGCTCCCCTTTTTCCCCGTGTAAGTCAGCCCTGGCAACAAGTCGACCGTGCCACTGCCAAGCTGCATTGGATATGGCAAACGCAGGTCAGGTCGCATGCCATTCGGTGCCAAAACACGGTCGCGTTTGGTGATGCTTCCTGTTGGAAGGCTCAGACCCATATTGAGATGAAAGTGATGAATGTGGTCGTCATACAAACGATAAAGGCCGCCGATTTTGGTGTCGCCAATACCCTTGGCCTCAGTCGTAAACGTCCCCAACCGCGTCGTCCCCATGCCGCCACGGAACGTCACATGCTCCATTTCTTTATCGACATAATTGAGCATCGCCATCAACGTCAGGTTATTTGTTGGCGCATACATTGCTCCAAACATATGCATGTCCATCGTCATCCGCGTCGGCACAACGCGCAGTGTAGGTGGTTGCCCCATGCGACCAAAAAAGCGATTTGGAACAGTGGTTGCAATCGTTTCAGGTGACACGCGGTCATCACCGATACGGTTGCCATCCATTTCCATGCGCATATAGCGATAAGACAGCATCCATTCGCCTTTTTTGTGCATGTGATCGCCCATCACACCTATCGGTGCGTGGCTATCGGGGCGATGGGATTTGTGGCCGTGGGCGTTTCCACCATATTCAATCGTCGTTCCCGGCGGCAGGTGCATCCCCTCATCAGCAATGACAGGACCCGATAGAACAGACGTTGAGCAAACGACGAGTGTGAAAACGCATGCCGAACTGCGGCAATTCCGAAGAAAGTTCATGGTAATTTTCCAAGCAAATAAAAGAGTGCGTGTTCACGCAGCGTGGCATCCAGTCACCACAACGTGACACCTATAAAACGCGACCAACTCAATTGGCCGCCAAAATTCTTTTATGCTTGAACGGGAGGAGCGCGTTGTCTTGCTCTTAAATGAGAAATTGATGCAATAGGTTCGAACGCTTCATTCCCGTATCGTGCGCTATTAAAATCGGGAACATCAAGGCGCGTAACATCTGGAATGAGAGCAAGGGCGGCATTTGCAAGGCTTGTACAAATTGCGCACAGCACCGAAACATCATCGTAATTTTCGTCCGACGGTCCGTCAACCGGCAAGCCCGTGTTGAGATCGATGACAACGCGCTTGAAACCAGTTGGCGTACAAATCACATTTTCAATTTGACCGGTCTCAGAAATACTCTGGCTCGCAACCGCGCCTGGAACATGCACAAAAGACAGCACGAGCTGGCATAACAGACCCGCCAAGGCGAGTCCGGCACCAAACTGTCTATTCTTTAAATTACGAAATTGCTGCATGTTGTGTTCCCGAAAGTGTGCTAGCACACCAGAACCAAGAGCGTCGAGGCTTATCAGTTACCACCCAATGTCGCACAGCTTGCGTGTGCGGAAAAATGGCCACACAGCAGTTCCAAATGAATGCGACCATTCCTGATAAAAATATAGTCGGTATCCTGCTTGCCGGTGGGCAATCGCGCCGCATGGGCGGTGGGGACAAAGGGCTCATCGACATTGCCGGCAAACCCATGCTGCAACACATCGCAGATCGCCTTGCCTGCCAAGTCGGTCAGCTGGCGATCAATGCCAATGGGCCCGCTGGGCGATTTGCAAACTTTAACCTTCCCGTCTTTCCAGACACCCTGCCCGATAATCCCGGCCCCCTTGCCGGCGTTCTCGCAGGCCTTAGGTGGGCTGGTATGCATGCTCCCAGCGCAAGCCATATTCTTACCGCACCGACCGATACGCCACTTTTGCCAATTGATCTTGCAGAGCGCTTGCAGTCAACTTTGGTCGAAAATGGGGAAAATACGATTGCTCTTGCAAAATCTGACGGTGGACGCCAACCCGTTATTGGTCTTTGGCCGGTTGTTCTGGCCGATGATCTCGAAGCCGCGTTGCTGGACGGCGTTCGCAAGGTTCTCGCCTGGACCGATCGTCATGGAACAGCTTTTGCGCACTTTCCAAATATTGAAGTTGGTGGGGCGAACGTCGACCCGTTCTTCAACGCAAATACTCCCGAAGAACTCGAAGATGCCCGCCGCATTGTTAAAGTTCTCGACGAAGAATGAGAGGCAATCGCATGACCTCAAACCCAATCGACATCAAATGTGGTGGAAATTATCTCGCCGCTCAATTTGCAATTGCTGCCCTGTTTGCAATGATTGCGTTGACACTGTCGACAAATGTCCTTGCAAAGGAACCAAGTATTCCACCAGGCTTGGACCCGGGCGGTGTTGCGGTTGCAGTATTTGGTCCTGGCATCGACTACACCGCCAAGGGGATCAGTGATCATCTGGCGCGCGATGGTGAAGGCAACCCCATCGGGTTCGATTTTGTTGACGACGACGGTCTCCCTTTTGAGCCCATAACCGAATTCAACAATACGAAAATGCGTCCAGGGACAACGCTCGCAAGCATCATTGTGCGTGAAGCTCCAAAAGCTCGTCTCGCGGCATTCAAACTTAATCCGACAGAAGGCGAAAAACTCGGTCGCGCTGCAGCAATGGCCGGCCAAAGCCCGGTGCGGATTGTGCTCATTCCATGGACAGGCGAAGTCGCCGAAACCTGGGAGATCTTTTCCAAAGCCGCCCAACACTTTGACAAGTTGTTGTTTGTTGCAGCAGCAGGAGACGAAAATCGCGACCTCGATGCAAAACCCAATTTCCCGGCAAACCTCAAACTTGCCAATGTTATCGTCGTCACAGCGACAGAGTCTGATGGTCGTGCGACACCTGGAGCGAATTCTGGCGCTAAGACCGTTGATATCGCCGTAACTGGATCGCAAGTGCTAGGACTAGCCGCCGACAACACGCAAAAAAATTACGCAGGCTCTGCCATTGCCGCAGCGCGCGTTGCAGCACTCGCCGCACGCATACTTGCTGCAAACACAGCACTCAAAGGTTCGCAACTAAAGCAAAAAATAATCGAGATCGCGAAAATGGCATCGACCAAGAACATGCCCGTCATCTCGGGTTGGATTGAAGATCCTGCAAAAGTTGATATCGCGCAGTTTAAATAAACCAAACGAAAAGCTTGCAGTCATTCTCTGGTATCATCGAAGTTTTTTTGTTCGAGACCGTGCATCGTCAGCCTTAAGACGCGCCTCTTCGTACTTCACTGCCAAGCCGCATCCAGCCCCCGATGCATCATTCACTTCACCTGCCCAGGGATCATCTTTTGTATTTCGGCTTAGGCCTTGCTGCAACTGAGTATCGGCCGTGCAGTTGGGATCATTTTTTCGCGACATGTAAACGGTTGAACTCAATTTATTCGTCATCCGAGCGAGACGTCTTTCTATCGCGCATGCGCCCGTCACCCATTGAAAAAACCGGCTTATTGGCAAAGTGGCCGTCTTGTTCGCCCTTGCCATCATTCGGCTTGGAACGCAGCGGACCCGGCTCAGCTTGACTATCCTTAATGAACGCTTCAACCAACGCAATTAGTTCATCCGGCATTGCAACGCGGTCGACACGTTCAAATCCTGATTCACCATGAGCCTGAGCCTCAAATGGCGAAGCTGTGACCAAATGAGGTACAACGGGTGACCCACCTTGATCGCCGTCTTCTGCTTCGTGCATGACGATGTAAACCGATGGCTCGCCGTTCGCGAGATTGATCTGATATGACGTCACCTCTGAGCGCCGCAGCTCCAACAGCAATGTGGCTGCGTGGTAGTGAACATAACCATCGCCACGCAACACCTCGCGCCACGGACCGCTTTGTGGTGGCGCGTCCATGAAAACACTCAAGGCCCGCCAGCGCGCAACTTGCCAGACCTGATCGACATCCTCTCGGGCCACGACGATCCCGACCGGGATTGTTTTGAGATGGGGCATAGACCCAAAACTCCGCTCACGCACTATAAACCGTAATACTTCTCGTATAACGGTGAATTCAGTATATACGAAAGTTCATTGTCCTTTTGTCCTATCCGCAAACGCGTTTTAACGCAAAGCGGGAATATTCGAAAACTTTTAGCAAAATTGCACTTTTTATTTAATTTCCAACACCTTATGACCAATCAACACGATTGACGCATCCCTGAATTATTCACCCCGATGTTATGTATATTACCTATGGCGAAGCAATTCAGACCAAATCGGCACGGCATCAAGTTGTCGGCTGTGAACCAGGTTGGCGCGGATGCTCACCGACATTTGGCTCCAGTGCCTCCGAACCGTCGTTGTCGTCGACATTAAGATCTGGTCGCAAAACTTCTTCAGCCCAAAGGCTGTGATGTTCGCGCGCCCAATTCACATCAACGTCACCTGTACTCATGGCTTCCCACGAACCAACTGTTCCTATCGAATTGAAATAGACGTGAACCCCAACCAGCAGCATCATAAAAAAACCGGTCGCATAGTGCCACAACGTGGCAAAATGCAATTCCTGAAGGGGTGATAAATTCGTTGGCAAGGCGAAGCCTAATTTATTCACCAAACCAAACGTTGTGCCAAATATTGAAAACTGAAATGGCATCATCATCACCAGTCCGGTAACGCAAATCACCAAACCAGACAGCGATAATGACCAAAAGAAAACCTTCTGCCCCGCATTGAACTTTTGAGCTGGCGCATAACCGTTCTCGGAAAAAATTCCGCCTGCCGTGATCAGCCACTTTAAATCCACTCTTTGGGGAAGGTTGTCGCGGACCCAGAAGACTATTGCCATCACCAGCCCGGCCAGAAATGCAAATGACGTGTAGTGGTGCAACCTTTTTGCAAATTGGGCCGCCCAGGCAAATCGTTCTTCGCTCGTGAACAGCAGCAAAATGTCGTTGCCGTACAAAGCGAAAAGCCCTGTCAATGCCAGAACAATAAATGTCGACGCCATCAGCCAATGCCCGAAGCGTTCAAAACGACGAAACCGCGCAATCTTCTGGCCCGCAAATCCATTCACCAACCGAAGCCTTCCCCGGTGGATGAAAAATATACCCAGTCCGAAGAACAAGGCATAAAGCGCATAAAGTCCGTACTGACGGACCCTTTGTGACTGCTCCTGGCGTACGTCGTCTTCTTTGCCATTGCGCAGAGTGCCCGCCTTATTGTCAGCATTTGCAATCTGAAGGTGACGCACAGGATTGATATCCTTGGACGTGTCGACAATGACAGGGATGGGGACAACAGCAGCTCCACCAAGTATGTTTTTGCCTGGCGGCGAGGTTTTACTTGGCACCAAAGCCTGGAGAGTTAGGCCCGCTGTCATTGCTTCGCCGTCGCGCTCCCCTGCCGTCGCGGCCACAATTGGTTGCAGGCTCGAAACAACAATAATCGCCATCAACCAGACAACCGCAGAGGCTATCCTAGATATCTGAGACGATTTTGAGAGCGCGCCGATCAAATCATTTGCCCCGAGTGCTGTATAGATTTTTACCATGATCAATTCGCCTGCAAAAATTGCAGAGAACTTCCTAATTTCAAACGTATTCGTGATAAACTCACTGACACGACGAAACTGGTTTACGACGACGCCTTTGCTGCGAAACGACAATGGAATCAGGCATTCGTTGATTGTGCGATGGCCAAATATCGCTCGCAAGGGCGTTTTTTTAAGTTGCGGGCGCGTGTCAAAAATTGCACAAACCAACAAGCAATCAATGCAACGCAACGTTGTGCTGCGTGAGCAAAGGCTTGAACAGTTTCAACAAATCTCTACGTTGGAAACAAAGGTGCTCGGAAACACTTATGCTGTGCTCTCAAACCGAGCACTTGCTCTAAGAGAAAATTACAATAGCGCGGTATAATAAACGCAATGTCACACAGCCCATCATCTGCCGATAGCTTTGCAGGCAAGTCCGGTGAAATGATCGACCCATTTGGTCGTCATGTAAGTTATTTACGCGTTTCGGTCACCGATCGTTGCGATTTCCGCTGTGTCTATTGCATGTCTGAACACATGACATTTCTACCCAAGCGCGATTTACTCTCGCTTGAAGAGCTTGACCGTCTATGCACAGCTTTTGTTGATAAGGGCGTCAGAAAGCTGCGCATTACTGGTGGTGAACCATTGGTGCGCAAGAACATCATGTCGCTCTTTCAGTCATTATCGCGCCACCTGGAAAGTGGGTCACTGGAAGAACTCACTCTCACGACAAATGGCAGTCAACTTAAGAAGTACGCTAGCGATCTGAAAGCTTGTGGCGTTAAACGCATCAACGTTTCAATCGATACCTTAAACGAAGAAAAGTTTAAGACGATTACGCGTTGGGGCAATCTTCCAAATGTCATCGAAGGTTTGGAAGCTGCAGAAAAAGCGGGTCTTAAAATAAAGATCAATGCCGTCGCCCTCAAAGGGGTCAACGAAGACGAGATCGAACACATGATCCGCTTTGCTCACGATCGTGGTGCTGACATTACGTTTATCGAGACCATGCCACTTGGTGACATCGATGGTGATCGCACAGATCAATACCTTCCTTTGTCCGTTGTTCGCGCGCGCTTGATGGACACCTTCACACTAACAGACAACCCATATCGGACCGGTGGACCGGCGAGATACGTGGATGTCGCCGAAACCGGCGGACGACTGGGGTTCATCACACCATTGACACACAACTTCTGTGAAAGTTGCAATCGCGTACGGCTGACGTGCACCGGAACGCTCTACATGTGCCTTGGCCAAGATGATGCGGCAGATCTGCGCGCGCCTCTTCGCGCCAGTGACGACAACACACTTCTCAACCAAGCCATTGATGAAGCGATCGGGCGCAAACCATTGGGCCACGACTTCGTTATTGATCGCCGCTCAAAGACCCCCGCCGTTGGACGGCATATGAGTGTTACGGGCGGTTAGGTCGCGATCAACCGACAATCTGAAGGACGAGCTCACGCAACTTTTCCAGTGCGAAAGGTTTGGCGAGTGTCTCAACACGCCGGGCCCTAATTTCACCTGAACGCGCCAGCGCTTCGGCATAGCCTGAAATCAAAATAACATTGAGATCCGGCTTCATCGCCGCTGCAGAGGTCGCCAATGTGACACCATCTCCGGCCGGCATTTCAATATCGGTAATCAGCACGTCGATCGCCCCGTTGGCTTCAAACCGCGCCATTGCGAGAGCCCCATCCGAGGCATCGCTGACCGTATGTCCATCTGCTTGCAAAGCACGACACATGAGTGTTCTTAGATTATCGTCATCATCTGCAATTAAAAGATTAGCCATCCCGACCCCTCCCGACGTTTCAGTCAATCCGCCTCAGAAATCTTACGCAAATTGTGACACCGCCCAATATGTAATCTAACCGTTTTTAACCCGACCAACGAACGGTAGCTCCCGGTAACGATGCGCGACATCCATACCGTACCCCACAACGAAGACATCTGGACAAATAAAAGCACGAAAATCTGTCTCCACGGCGACCGCACGTTCGACCGTCTTCTCTAGCAAGACACAGGTTAAAATCTCCGACGCTCCACGGGCTGAAATCAAGTCTTTGGCAAAAGCAAGTGTGCGGCCGGAATCCAAAACATCATCTACAATCAATACCTTTCGTCCTGTAACATCCAATTCGATGTCACGCAGAATTTCGACATTACCCGAAGAAACCTTGCTTTTTCGATAGCTCGACAGCGTCAGAAAATCGACTTCCGGGGTCATCCCTGTGAGATGCAACGCACGGATCAAATCAGCTGCAAAAATGAAACTCCCCTTCAAAACAGCAACCACCACAGGGGCAGATAATCCGCGCGCCCCAATTTCAGTTGCCAATTCCTTCAGCCGAGTCGAAATGTCGTCTTCAGAAAAGATGACTTCCAACCCACCAATATCGTCTGTCGAACCAGCCACCTCGACGCGTTGCGCTCGATCACCTTCCTGGTCGCGATCAGACCGGGTACTGTTCGACATTTCCACCTCACTCTTGTGGTCTCACTCAGGGCATTCAATGGTCTTTGACTTGCAGATGCTATACGCCAATAAACCGTGATATTTCCGCTTATTTGGCATTTGGCAGCGCCGCCAGCCCGCAAAAGCCCTGCAAATGGACGCGCGCGATTTGAGACAATTCTGCGGCGATCCAGCTGTGCACACGACGACGCCACAATCGTAATGGATTGAGAAACAAACCCACATTGAGACTATAACAGTATCAGAACCGAATCACCTGGCACATTTTTTCGAAAGGACCGACCAAACACCGTGATCCGCCTGACCAACCTCGCACTAAAATATGACACCGGACCTGAAGTCCTGAGTGAGGTCGATTTTCACCTTCGGCCGGGCTCGTTTCATTTTCTGACCGGCCCCTCTGGTGCGGGTAAATCATCGCTGCTGCGCTTGTTATTTATGTCGATTCACCCGACCCGTGGCCAGGTTCATCTTTTCAATCAGGATGTCAGTCGCGTGAAAGCCTCCAAACGCGCACAATTGCGCCGTCGCATCGGCATCGTCTTTCAAGACTTTCGCCTGCTCGACCATCTCACAACTTGGGAAAACGTCGCGCTTCCCTTGCGCGTTCTAGGCCGACGCAAAGAAGACTACAGCGAAGACGTCACAGATCTTCTCCAATGGGTTGGGTTGGGCGACCGCATGCATGCCTACCCGTCCGTATTATCTGGTGGCGAAAAGCAGCGTGCTGCAATTGCGCGAGCCGTTATCGGCAAACCCGAGCTCTTGCTTGCTGACGAACCGACTGGCAACGTAGACCCTCAAATGGCGCGTCGCTTGTTGCGTCTGTTTATCGAATTAAACCGGCTTGGCACATCCGTTGTCATCGCCACACACGATCATCAACTGATGCGCCAATTTAAAGCGCCAAGATTAGAATTGCACGAGGGCCATGTCCGGATCCTATGACAGACGGCATGATGGTTATCCCGAGCTTCGTACGGAACCTCGGGACGATGGCCGTGCCACGTCCGAATTCGAAACTAGCTACAACGATATCCGCACCGGACCGCCGACAGGCCACGCCCACCTTTCACCCAATCAATCGCAAACTGGTGGGGCCGGTCCTGGAGGCGTCTATGCGCCGGCACGTTCAAAACAAAAAAAAGGCAAAATACAACATGCGCCGATCGTCCCGGCAAAATCTGTCACAGGTAAATCACTAACTCTCGTGATCACCATTATGTGCTTTTTGGCATGCCTGACCGTCGGTGCGGTTTATTTGATCAATCAATCAGCAGACGCCTGGCTGCGCGATATCGCCAGCGAAGTCACCATCCAAATAGAGCCTGTCAAAAACACCGATATCGAAAAACGCTTAAAAGACGTTGCAGACTTCATGGAACGTCAACCCGGAGTGTCAGCCGCCACCCCCTTAAGCCTGGCTGCATCAACAAAGCTCCTTGAACCATGGCTTGGTGATACCGAGGCGCTGAGTTCACTGCCCGTCCCGCGCCTTATTGCAATCGAAATCAATCGAACGGCACCACCAAACTTTGACAACCTAAGGACGGCACTTTCTGGAAAGTTTAAGAACGTGTTGTTGGACGATCACCGACAATGGAAACGTCAAATCCAGACCGTCACGCGTTCATTTGCCTTAGGTGGGATCGCAATACTCCTTCTCGTTGCCGCGGCCACAACCGCGATTATTGTGTCTGCGACGCGCAGTGCAATGCTAGCAAACAGAGAGATCGTGGAAGTCCTCCATTTTGTTGGTGCCACTGATCGTTTCATCTCTCATGAGTTTGAAAAACACTTCCTGAATGTCGGCATCCGCGCAGGCCTTGTTGGCGCTTTGTGCGCAATGGTTGTATTTGTGGTCATGCCATTTGTGATGCAGCTTTTGGGTGGTGGCGCTGTAACCCTGGCAGAACTTAACCGCTTCGTGGGAACAGGTTCGCTCGATCTTCTGGGCTACATCGCACTCGGTTTCGTTGTCGCAACAATTGCAGCCCTTTGCATGCTAACGTCGCGATTTGGCGTCTACCGTATTCTCAATAGCCAATCGTAAAATTTTGCCCCTGGGGTGTGCGCCAAAACTTGGTCGCCGCAAGTTTGCAGGACGTGCTCAAGCGACATACTTTAGTCGCGCATCAACCAACAACCGGCAGGCGTATTCAAGAGTTAACTATGGCGTAACACCTGGGTGCCACAAAATACGAAAAAGTGATTGCACTCATCTGATATCATTAGCATAACCAATGCTTAACTGGCCGACCCGCCGAAGCATAAAACCCCTATCTTTTTACAATCTACACTGACATATAATTTATTTCTGCCTAAGAATTTTTGTTTCGTATTTTTCTCTAAGTGAATTCGAATTGATATTCGTGCAAACTCAAACACCGACGATGAGGCGAGTAACGACCAAAACATGACACGCATCTCAAAATGGTTGGTAGGTTTGATGGCGTTAGCAAGCGCAGGCTTGTTTTTTGGCTTCGTCGTCTTTGCAACCACCGTCATGCGTGAGCCTGATTCAAGTGCACACGGGGCATCAGCAGACGGCATTGTCGTATTGACCGGTGGCAAACAACGGTTGGCAGCGGGCAGCCGCTTGTTGAAGCTTAAACGTGGCAAACGCCTTTTAATCTCAGGCGTTAATCCGCGCACCAGCAAAAGAACACTGGCTAAAATTTTACAGCTCGACGACGCACAATTTGAGTGTTGCGTTGACCTTGGTTATGAGGCCCGCAATACACTGGGCAACGCACAAGAGGCTTCCAACTGGGCACGGGAAAGAAATTTCCGGAGTTTGATTGTTGTCACGTCGAGCTATCACATGCCGCGCAGCTTAGCCGAGCTTTCACGCCGCATGCCAGATACCAAACTCATTGCACACCCCGTGACGCCTGAACATTTCAAAACAACCGTTTGGTGGCTGAACCCGCGCGCGACGCGCGTTATATTGACGGAATATTTAAAATATTTGCCAGCCGCTGCACGCTTGGTTGCAACACGCTACCTACCAACTGTTGCAGGAAGTAAAGAAGCAGCCTTTGCGACGACCTCTTTTATGGTCTTGAAAACCACCAGCTCCCAAAATCACAATAATTGAGAAGTACGGTTTTCATGAACATGCTCCGTTCCATCGTTTTCGCCGTTGTGTTCTACCTGAACTCAGCAGTGTTTCTTATTGTCGGTTCACCGCTTTTGTTTGCACCAAGGCGTTGGGCGATGATGGGGCTAAAAGCCCATGGACTTGCTTCTTTGTGGTGGCTTAAGGTTATTTGCGGCACGCGTATGGAAGTCCGCGGACGCGAGAACCTACCCGCTGGTGGAGCACTTATTGTTGCCAAACATCAATCGGCATGGGACACGTTTGCCCTGATCCCTCTGTTTCGCGACCCTGCCATGGTCATGAAAGCAGAATTGATGTTGATTCCGTTCTACGGATGGTTTTCCTACAAGTTCAAGCATATCTTTGTTGAGCGCAAACGTGGCCCTATGGCTTTACGAAAAATGGTGCGTGACGCCAAAGATCGCCTACAGGCCAACCGCGAGATCGTAATCTTCCCCGAAGGATCACGCACGCCACCTGGCGCGCCGCCAAACTACAAATCTGGCGTTGTTGCATTGTACGAAGGGCTCGATGTGGCATGCATTCCGGTTGCCTTGAATTCCGGCCTGTACTGGCCACGCCGCCAAACCGCTCGCCACCCAGGCACAATCATCATCGAAATTTTGCCAGCACTGCCTGCCGGCCTCGATCGCAAAACATTCCGAACAACAATCGAACAATCGATTGAAACCGCAACGGCCAACCTTATTGCCGAAGCCGCAGCCAGCGAAACGCCACCTCCAACAGCCAAACAATTGGCCAAAAACGCTTAGAACCGACTGATGCGCCCACTTATCAAACGCCTTCTTGACCATAACCGACAAAACTTAAGCAACGCATAAAACAAAATGAGAACATTTGGCGAACATTTGTTGACTCAAGCGGAAAATTCCTTATAGTCTTAGCTCGTGTTGTTGAACAAAAAACGGTTGGATTACGGGTCGACAGAATGCCTCGCACGTCTCCATTCAGTGCCGCAATAGCCAATGAAATTTGGGACCAGAAGTATCGCCTCAAGGCTGGTGATGGGGCGCCCATTGACGCAACTTTGGATGACACATTCTGGCGCGTTGCAAAGGCTGCTGCATCAAAAGAAGCCGGTGGCAAACGCCAGCGGGCAAAATGGAGCGAGAAATTTCACGATGCCATCTCGGATTTCGGTTTCATACCGGCTGGGCGCATTCTCAGTGGGGCTGGCAGCGATCGCAATGTCACGCTGTTTAACTGCTTCGTTATGGGGCGCATCCCCGATGATCTTTCTGGAATTTTCGAGTCCGTAAAACAAGCCGCTCTGACCATGCAGGCAGGTGGTGGTATCGGGCACGACTTTTCAACCTTGCGCCCACGTGGAGCACTGGTCAGAAGTATTGGCGCTGATGCATCGGGGCCTGTCAGCTTCATGGATGTTTGGGATGCAATGTGTCAGACCATCATGTCAGCAGGTGCCCGACGCGGTGCCATGATGGGTACCATGCGTGTTGACCACCCAGACATTGAAGATTTCATTGACGCCAAAAATGATGCAGCCCGCCTGAGGAATTTCAACCTTTCGGTGCTGATTACAGACGCGTTCATGGCTGCTGTAGAAGACGACGACGATTGGGATTTGGTGTTTGACGGCAAAATCTATCGCACCGTTCAAGCGCGCCTGCTTTGGGATCGCATCATGCGCGCGACCTATGATTATGCCGAACCTGGTGTGATTTTTATCGACCGCATTAATCGCGCAAACAACCTCAGTTACTGCGAGAAAATCTACGCCACCAACCCGTGCGGTGAACAACCCTTGCCAAGCTATGGGGCCTGCCTTCTTGGCTCAATCAATCTGGCCAAACTTGTCACCACGCCTTTTAAAATAGGTGGTGATATCGATACCGCAATGCTGGAGGAACGCACACGCATTGCTGTTCGTTTCCTCGACAATGTTATTGATGTGTCATCTTACCCATTAAAAAAACAACGCAAGGAGGCCAAAGCAAAGCGACGCATTGGCCTTGGCATTACAGGGCTTGCCGACGCGTTGATCATGACAGGACGTCACTACGACAGTGAAGAGGGCCGTGAAGCTGGTGAACGTTGGATGGCGACCATTCAAAATGCAGCCTACGAAGCCAGCATCGAAATTGCCTCTGAGAAAGCTGCCTTCCCAAAATTCAGCACAGATGAATTCCTCGCAGCACCCAATGTTGGTCGACTTGGAAAATCTGTCCGACGTGGAATAAAGAAGCATGGCATCCGCAATGGCTGCCTTACGTCCATCGCTCCCACTGGAACCATCTCTTTGTTTGCTGGCAATGTTTCCAGTGGCATCGAGCCCGTGTTCGATTTCAAATATCAACGCCGCATCCTGACACCAGACGGCAAAGCCCGTCAGGAAACAGTCGAAGACTGGGCACACGCCCTCTATCAGGAGGGATTCGGCCCGCACGCCAAGCTGCCCGACACCTTTGTGCGCGCTGACGATCTAAGCCCTCAGGCCCACCTTTCCATGCAGGCGGCATTACAGCCCCACGTCGACAGCGCCATTTCAAAAACAATAAATTGCCCGGAGCACATATCCTTTGCAGATTTTAAAGGGATTTACGCAACGGCTTACGAGTTCGGCTTGAAAGGCTGCACGACATATCGCCCTAACGAGGTCACCGGTGCAGTGCTATCGCATCAAGACGAGACGAATGCTCAATCGGAAACGATACCCTCAACAACGCCGTCACCACCAGTCACAGCGCAACCTACCACCGTGCATACAATTGGCGCCCCTATGCCCCAGGCACACGACGTCACGTCGAACAACGCCAACACCAACGCCATTGTCTACATGACCGAGCCCCTTGCACGTACTGATGCGCTTGATGGATCGACTTACAAAATTAAGTGGCCAAACGGCGATCAGGCGATATACGTCACAATCAACGACATAGTCCAAGATGGGCGCCGACGCCCGTTTGAGATCTTTATCAACACGCGCAATCTCGAACACTACGCCTGGACAGTTGCTTTAACGCGGATGATCAGCGCCGTATTTCGCCGTGGTGGTGATGTCAGCTTCGTTGCTGAAGAATTAAAGGCAATTTTTGATCCGCAAGGGGGATGCTGGGTGGCTGGCCGGTACGTCCCAAGCCTTCTGGCCGCAATCGGAGATGTTATCGAGAGCCACATGCTGAAAACTGGCGCCTTAACCCCAGGTCAGTTGGTGACGGCATTGCCTCAAGATAAACAACAAAAAACAACAGCCGCGGATGCCGGTGTTGGACCAGCTAACCCATCTCAAGGGACCCACAAAGGACAAGCAAGCCAAAACGTATCAACTTCATCTTCGCTCTCAGCATCTGAAACGCATTCAGCGTCTTTAGCTGGAACAGGCAATATCGCTGGAACAAACAAAGCCAGCGATGCGGCTGCGATAAACATCGTCAAATCCATTGCATCCTGTCTGCATTGTGGCGCTCTGGATTTGATCTCACAAGAAGGGTGTCTCGTTTGCCGTCAATGCGGTTATTCAAAGTGCGGTTAGACAGGAATATTTCGTTAAAAAGGCCTAACTGCTCGCATCGTTTTTGCTGCGTGGCGACGTAAATTGAATTGCCTTCGGTTGACAAATGCGCATTCCAGACCACTTCGCGTAATTTAGTTGAAAAAAATTTCACCGTTAAAAAAAGGTCTCATTGCTGGCGATAGCGATTGAAAATTAATTGTTTTTCTCTTGTTTTTCATATTTTTAAATGAAAAAGTTGATAAATAGCTTCGCCTTGGAAAAACAGTTTTCAAGCCATATTTCAGCTGAAAATCTCAATAATGCTTGTGTTCTGTTAGCAATTCTCAGGTACAGTATCTGTGAGTTTGCGTAGGGGCTGGCGTTAGTATGAGTGCTCAAATAATAAATTTGGCGGATGTGCGTGCAAATCGCAGTGATGTGAAACAAAACCGGCGGATGGTTTCTTCCGGTGGCACGTTGCGTATCGACCTTTCGAGAGTCGAAAAAAATCAGATTGAAAGAACACCTCGTTTCCACTTTTGGACAGGTGCATCTGGTCAACGTTACATCCACACAATTCATTCATTGATGACGTGTCCGGCGTTGCCTGCAAGTAACTATATTCTTGTGCGCGTTACAGAGGGTCAACGTCGCGAAGTGCTCGCTATCGGTCGCGTTGACCATCCAACTCCGAGCTTAAACCTGGCTGAAATCCGCCAACGCGGGGCGTCTCTTGAGGCGACCGAGGTTCACGTTCACTTGCTGGCGGTGTCTGAAACTCACAGTCTCGAAGTCACCCGCGATCTCAGAACAGCACAGTTTGGCGCATCTTGCCCCGTGAACTAGGGGGCTGGAAGGTGTTGCGTTGCAGACATTTCATGCAAGTCGCAAGACCCTGACCAATCCGATAGTATGCGGTGGTGTTGGGCTAAAAACCACCGAACACTTGTTTTCGGTATCCAAACCGACGGCGTTGATCTGGCTTTAGCGACCGCTTATTTCCTGGATGTTGATTGACAGCAGCACGGCTGAGCGATCTCACGCGCGCGCGCGCAGGGTTTTCCTGATCCAGCAATTTCTCATCGCCGTTTGCACTTTGACATGCAAAACCACCAATGACAGTTGCCAATCTTTCAAGAGCCGGTTCTCGAATACCCAGTGCTCTTAAATGCTCTAATGTGTTTAAAAAATAATCCAGATTGTCACCGGACTTGCCGCGCGCGCCGCAGATCTGTCTGGCCTGAATTACCAACGGCATGACGCCAACATAGCTGGGATGCGCGCGTTCCGCGATGTAGGCGATGGCGCTCACGGTCTCCCAAACGTCACCCTCTTCACTTTTGTGGCGAATGCTCAAAGGAATGTGGGCTTCGCGGTAAACACCGTTGACTTGTTCACGCTCACGCAGGTAGCGCAATGTCTCGGATTGGTTTTCAGGCGCGACACGAAATGCCATGCCCTCGCATGATCCGCCCCGATCCAACCCTAAGACCAAGCCCGAGCGTTGTTCGTTGCCGCGGTGGTGAACAGATTGCAAGCAAAAGCAACGGCGAAACCCAATGGCGCGTGCATGAACTCGCTCTTCGACGTCAAATCCAGGACGCCACATCAACGATCCATAACCAAACACCCACATAATGTGCCTTTCGCTTCGACCCGCTGGAATTAAATGCAACTGCTCTCAACAGCGCGTTTTTCTCACCTCAGATTTTCAATCACGGTTATCATCCTTATTGGAGGGATCTCCTCCAGAGCGCCCGAAGTCAGGCTCAGCGGTATCTTGGCCCGCCTCGATGATACCGCGTCGTAAGCTGCGAGATTCGGTAAAGAGCTTCTCAAGCTTGTCGCCGTCGCCAAATCGGATCGCCCGCTGCAATTCTGAAAGATCTTCTGAATAACGACCCAACATATCCAACACGGCATCTTTGTTGTTGAGAAACACGTCTCGCCACATCACCGGATCAGAAGCTGCAATACGCGTGAAATCTCGAAATCCACCCGCGGAAAATTTGATCACTTCAGAATTGGTGACCCGCCCGAGGTGGGCTGCTGTATTGACAATATTATATGCAATCAAGTGTGGGACATGGCTTGTGATCGCCAACACCAGGTCGTGATGTTGGGCACTCATCTCTTCAACGTCACTGCCCAGCGCTTGCCAAAACTTGGACAAACGATCCACTGCGGCTCGATCCGTCGTCGCATCCGGTGTCAAGATACACCATCGCCCATCGAATAACTCTGCAAAACCTGCCTCAGGTCCTGATTGCTCCGTTCCAGCAATCGGGTGGCCTGGTACGAAATGCACACCCGCTGGCAAATGAGGTGTCACGCTCTTTACGATCGCAGCTTTCACTGAACCAACATCGGTGACAATCGTCCCTGGAGAAAGCGCCGAAGACATCTGTTCGGCAATTGGTCCGCACATACCAACCGGGACGCATAAAATCACCAAGTCCGCACCGCGAACGGCTTCAGACACATCTGTATATCCGCTGTCAATCAAGCCGAGGCGCTTTGCCGTCTGCAACGTTTTTTCAGTGCGGGCGGTACCAACGATTGATTTCGCCAAACTTGCTCGTTGCATGGCCAAACTTATCGACGATCCAATCAAGCCGAGCCCGATAAGCGCCACACGCTCAAATTTTTCCGCGGTCATTTTTGCAATCATCCCTGCCCCATAAACGATTTTAACGCCGCGACCAACGCCCGGTTTTCGCTTTCAGTGCCGATCGTCATCCGCAAGGCATGTGGCAGTTGGTAACCGGTAACACGGCGCACAATAATGCGTTGCGACCGCAAATAAGCATCCGCCGCACTGGCTGTCTTGGTGCCTTGTTCTGGAAAGTGAACCAACACAAAGTTGGCCACACTCGGCGTCACAACCAACCCCATACCTTCCAACTGAGCCGTGAGCCAGGGCAGCCATTTGTCATTGTGCGCGACAGCCGATGTTTCATGTGCGGTATCGGCTATTGCTACTGCCCCTGCAGCGATGGCTGGTGAAGACAAATTAAATGGCCCGCGGATTCGGTTCAGGACATCGCTGATTTTTGCTGGACAATAGGACCATCCAATACGTAAGGCTGCAAGACCGTGAATTTTCGAGAAGGTCCGCGTCATAACAGTGTTGTTGGTCGTTGCGACCAACTCCAATCCAGCTTCATAGTCGTTGTGTTGCACATACTCAGCATATGCTCCGTCAAGCACCAACACGACGTTGTCTGGTAGACCCCCACGCAAGCGACGGATTTCGTCAATCGGGACATAGGTTCCTGTCGGGTTATTTGGGTTTGCCAAAAATACAATCCGGGTTTTTCTTGTAACGGCTGCGAGAATAGCATCGATGTCGGTGGTCAAGTTCGACGTTTCAGGAGCAATCACTGGGGTGGCGCTGTTCATCAAGATAGCGATCCGATAAACGAGAAAGCCGTGCGCCGTGTAAATGCCTTCATCACCTGGCTGCAAATACGCGCTGGCCAACAAATTTAAGATTTCGTCAGATCCCGCACCACACACAATCCGCGACGGATCGAGACCATATCGCGCCGCGATTGCCTCACGCAGAGCTGTTGCCCCGCCATCAGGATAGCGGGCCAATTCACGACCCTCAGCCCCGCCTGCTGCTTGACGATAGGCCTCCACCGCCCGTGGACTTGGACCCAGTGGCGTTTCATTTGACGACAACTTGATTGGTGTACCGCCGTCAGCCACCCTACTTTCGCCAGGGTGGTAAATATCAATGTCATTTATGCCGGGCCGCGGCTCCGGCGCCATCGGTGCCATTGGTGGTGAACTCGCTCTTGCAACGCCAAGCTGCCAGAGCTGGCGCAAATTGTTATATATTCTCGGTGATTGATAGGCGTGCGCCAACTCGAAAGCAAAGAAAAGATTGACTTTTATGTCCCAAACCCTAGAGCAATATCCGTCCAAGCAATCAGACAGGAATGCTTTGACACCATAAATTGGCAAGTATCTTTGTCTGACCAATCAAGAACGTTTCAAGAGCGTTAAGGACTTTGACGCTTGCGTTAATGTTAAGGAATTGGGCGGTTTTAACGGTCGCCAATGGCGCAGGTTTTAAAGGCAGCAAGGCCTATGGCTGAAGAAACCACTTCAAAAAGCGAGACGGCCTCTACAGACACCAGGACGGCGAGTTCGTGGGCGCAGTCACTAGATGGCGCTAAAGCGAAAAATCAGGGAAGCGATGAAGTCGCAAATCCCACCAGTCTGATCGTACATTTCCCGGCGGATGCCCCTTTGCAGCTCGACAGCCAGCAAACTCTCGCGCCATTTTCGATCGCCTACAAAACCTACGGCACGTTAAATGCCGAAAAATCGAATGCGGTCTTGATTTGCCATGCGCTAACCGGCGACCAACACGTCGCCAGCCCGAACCCCATAACCGGAAAACCCGGATGGTGGGAAACCATCGTCGGCCCAGGCAAAGCAATTGATACAGATCGCTTCTTTGTTATCTGCTCGAACATTGTGGGCGGCTGCATGGGGTCAACCGGTCCAGCATCAATAAACCCGCAAACAGGCACGCCCTATGGCCTCGACTTTCCGGTCATCACGATCGGCGACATGGTGCGCGCGCAAGCCCGGTTGATCGACCACCTGGAAATTGATCAATTATTTGCAGTCGTCGGCGGATCAATGGGTGGTATGCAGGCCCTGCAATGGGCGGCCTCTTATCCAGAGCGGGTATTTTCAGCCATACCAATCGCGACAGCGGCCTGGCATTCATCACAAAACATCGCCTTTCACGAAGTCGGACGTCAAGCCGTTATGGCGGATCCCAATTGGTGTGCAGGTAATTATCAAGCCGAAAACAAGAAACCTCGCAACGGCCTTGCCGTGGCGCGCATGGCCGCCCACATCACCTATTTGTCGGAAGATGCGCTACAAGAAAAATTTGGCCGTAATCTGCAGAATAGAAAAGACCGAACGTTTTCTTTCGATGCCGATTTCCAGGTTGAGAGCTACCTGCGTCATCAGGGCTCAACATTTGTCGACCGTTTTGATGCCAACAGTTATCTCTACGTGACGCGCGCAATGGATTACTTTGACCTGGAAATAGATCATGCCAACGTCTTGGCGAATGCGTTTCGAGGTACGAAAACACGCTTTTGTATTGTGTCGTTTACCAGTGATTGGCTGTTTCCGACACGTGAGAGCCGTGAAATCGTGCAAGCACTGAACGCCGTTGCCGCCAATGTCTCTTTTGTCGAAATCGAAAGCAACAAAGGGCACGATTCCTTTTTGCTTGAGGAACCAGAATTCTTTGAAACTATTGCCGGCTTCATAAACGCGGGTGCAAAAAAACGAGGCTTGCCTACTCCCGCTTCTAAAGGCTAACGCGCGAGCGGAAATCTCACCTACCCTACAACTCACTTGCCATGTATAAACGCCTGCTTGTCGAAGACTTGTCTGCTAGAAGCAGGCAACGTCCTTAAGGATTGCTCAAAAAGCCGATGACGGAACACAAACCAGAACAACATCCCGCGAGCACGGCTCCGTTGCTTGAACGCGTCGACCACATTCTCATTTCTGAAATGGTCGAACCTGGCAGCCGTGTACTGGATGTCGGCTGCGGTGATGGCGCGTTGATGCAATTGCTGAGCGACACAAAAGCCGTTGATGTTCGTGGCGTTGAACTGTCTCGCGACCGTGTTAACGCGTGTGTAAAACGCGGCCTGTCGGTCATCCAAGGCGACGCAGACAGAGACTTGAACGACTATCCCGATCAGGCGTTCGACTATGCGATCTTGAGTCTTACAATCCAGGCAACACGTTACCCAAAGGATGTTCTACAAAATTTGATGCGCATCGGGCGACGCGCAATTGTCTCATTTCCAAACTTTGGCCACTGGCGCATTCGCACCTCACTTCTCATCGATGGCCGCATGCCCCAAACCCCAAACCTGCCCGACACCTGGTATTCAACGCCAAATGCGCATTTGTGCACGATCCGAGATTTCGACAACCTTTGCCAGATTCTGAATGCGACTGTTGAAGAAGCTGTCGCATTTAACAGTTCGGGTAAAAGACTGCCAATTCGACGGTCTTTAACGTTACAGAATATTTTGGGTGAACAGGCTGTGTTTCGTTTAACAAAAAACGGCAAACCCGGTGTTTGATTGACATAACGCACAACGCTAATTTCGCATCACACGTTTGGTAATAAAACCAACTCTTCACTGCGTCTCACAACTTTACCGGTACCCGATGGTGCAGCAAGCTCTTTCGCAGCTTCCACCAATAACACGCCGGCAAAGACTGGCATCACGCGTTGGCCGATCCGTTCCCAAGCCACGGCTGACTTTTCGACAAAACTGTAGGGCAGCGGCGGGGCGTGAAGCGCTGTGTCCCAGTGCAGTGGATTAAACATCGCGTCAATCAACAAGCTTTCAAGTTGCCCGCGACTATATGGGTGACCAAATCCGAACGGTGTGCGATCCATTCGCGCCCACACACCACGCCGGTTTGGAACCACCAGCAACAACCGCCCGCCTGGTGCCAAAACGCGCCAAATTTCCCGTAAGAATTGCTGTTGTGCGCCCGTGTTCTCAAGGCCATGTACAACGAGCAAGCGATCAATGGAATTGTCAGGCAAAGGCAGGTGTTCCTCGTCCACCATGGCCGTACTGGCCTTACCTTGACGCGGCCATACCAAAGCCCCTTGGCGGGCTGGCATGAGTGCGGCCAGGCAGTCTACCTCGTCGCGAAACACTTTGAGATAGGGTGTGGCAAATCCCAGTCCACACAACCGCCCACCTGGAACGTTGCGCCATCGCGCGCGAATTTTTCGGCCAATCAATCGGCGCACAACGTGCCCCAATGAAGTGGCGTAAAAGCTCCGCAGCGATTCAACGTCGTTTTGCATTAACCTGTCACACTGTTGAAAATTTTTGACACCCAAATCTTGAAGTCGATGTCCCGACAACCGTGACGTCACATCACCACACCCAGGTGGCTGGCGTGAGCGTAGTCTGATACAATCTCTATGCCCACATCTATCTCACTTCAGTGACGCATATTTAAAAAAAACCGACCAAGTCAGACGTGAAAAGTAACTATCACGCATGACTGGAAATGACTGACGTCACAGCCTAAGTTCAACTCAGAACCGGTGCAATAAAGGTCAAAACAATATGACAACGCTCGAAATTCACCAATTCCCATGCCGCAGCGACAACTACGGCGTGTTGGCCCACAGCGCCGAGACAAATGAGACGGCTTCGATAGACGCCCCTGATGCGAACGCGGTCCTGGCAGCCCTAGAAGATAAGAGCTGGTCACTGACGCATGTATTTACAACGCACCATCACAACGACCACACCGAAGGCAACCTCGCCTTAAAACAACAAACAGGCGCGACAATATTCGGCCCAAAAGCAGAGGCCGATAAAATTCCTGGTATTGACCAAGCGTTTGGCGATGGCGATGCCTTCGAATTTGCCGGACATCGCGTGCATGTTCTCGATACCCCCGGACACACAGCAGGCCACATCTCTTATTGGCTACCAGACGACAATGTCGCATTTGTCGGTGATACCCTGTTTGCCATGGGCTGCGGGCGTCTGTTTGAAGGCACCCCAGCGCAAATGTGGGCATCGCTGCAAAAAATCATCGCATTGCCAACCGACACAACGATTTATTGCGGGCATGAATACACGCAAGCGAATGCCGCTTTTTCTCTAACAGTCGATCCGAACAACCCGACCCTTCGCGCCCGCGCCAAAGAAGTTGAGGCATTGCGCGCTGCCGGCAAACCGACCCTGCCGACCAAGTTGGATATCGAGCTTGAAACCAACCCGTTCTTGCGCCCCGACGATCCGGGTATCCGAGCAACACTCAATATGCCCGACGCTGCAAACGAAGACGTGTTTGCAGAACTGCGTGAGCGCAAAAACAACAGCTGAGACCGTCAACGCGCATGATGCATAAAATCAGCAACCAAATTATTGCGCAAAATTTTTGGATTTTTCCCCATATTTTGAAGACGTTGCACCGCATTTAAATCAACTGAGACCGCGCAGCATCTCCAACTGAGTTATCCACTGTTTTTCCGCGCCGAAAGGCCATCTAACCCATTGATGTTAAGTTGTTTTAATACAACCGTTGAACGAGGGCATTCCATCGCTTGTGGCACTAAGCCGACTCGTCGACACTGCTCCCAGAGATGGGCTTCATTTCAGAAGCTTGAGACCCGATAATGGGTCCAGTGGGGGCTGATTACTATGAAACAAGGATCTTCCGGATCGTTGTTGAGCACGGTTTTTGTCGATTACGACAACATCTATCTATCGCTAAAACGAAAGAGCGAGGAAGCCGCGAAAAAGTTCGCAAAGGATTCCAGTTCTTGGCTTGGAGCTATTGAATCCGGCGCACTTTTGACAACGACCAACGGCCAACCGCTGGAGACAAAACGCCGTCTCGTGATGAGCCGCTGTTATGGCAACCCTGTGCCTCGGCGAAACTCGCACGACAACGCAACAGACATGAACTCATTTCCGTTCGTGCGTCATCACTATTTGCGTTCTGGTTTTGAGGTCATCGACTGTCCACCCTTGACCGCGCAGTTAAAAAACTCCGCCGACATTCGCATGGTTATGGATATTCGTGACCTGCTGACCCATCAGACTTACTTCGACGAATTTATCATTCTGTCAGGAGATGCCGACTTTACGCCATTGCTTCACCGGTTACGTGCCCATGCTCGTAGAACGGTTGTCTTCGCCAACGACTACACAGCAGCGCCATACACGGCTATTTGCGACGGCGAAGTTCGCGAGTCTGACCTCATACGTCTACTGGTCGAGGGCAAGTTGCCAGGCGAAGTAGACACACCGAAAATCGAAAACAAACCAAATGAGGCCCATCTCGCCGAGTTGCGTCGCGAGATTATTGCCGAAGTAACGAATACGGCACGCGTTGCAGGACAGCCAATTCCATTGGAATCGCTCGCAGATCGCGCTGTTCGCACCCTTGGTCACGAGAAAACAGTCGGTTCGGCATGGGGTGGCGCGGGTAGTTTCCGCGAACTGCTGTCTACGAATTTAACGGGTGATATTCGCCTCAGTGCCCAACCACCCTATTTTGTCTACGATGCCAGCCGTGAGGTCGAGGCAGACAAAGCCGCGGCTCAAATTGCTCATCAAGCCCCAACATCGCAGCAATCGCCAATCGTTCCGCAAGAACCCATTCTGGAACATCTGCCTACATTCACCGGTCAACCGCCAGCACCGGAATTTAACACAAACGCCCCGGCTCCAGTCGCGCCTGGACAACAGCACACAGGCATACCGGCAAGAGGCATACCAGCACTTGAATCTCCTCAAGCCCATTCGCAATCAAACCTGCCGCAGGGCTCGCCTACAGAACCTCAAGCTCCGCTATCGCATGCGCCACAACAACAATCGTACAACACCCCAGTCGGCAAAAATCCGCAGCAATTGCCAGAAGCCAAGCCGGGTTTAACATTCGACACACCATTCCCAGGCTCACAGCCAACTGGTGCGCCTGTTGATCGGCAAGAGCGCAGTGGTCCGACAGCGAATGCGAGGTCAACACAGGCACAGGCCGACACTGGCCCAACTGAGATTCAAGAATCAATTGCACGCATCCATGAGGCTTGTCAGGCTCCACCTTTATCGCCTCCTGAATACCGCATCCTGTTTGAAGCCATCGCCCATGAAATTACTCACAAAGGGCTGTTAGGAATTCAAACACTGGAAAACATTGCTGAGCTATTACGCGAAGCCGGAATAGAAGCACGCATTGACGACATCCGCTTCGTGATTGAAGTCATCAGCGAAAGCGATCCGTGGTTTGAACAAGGAAAATCGGCAAACTTGTTTGCAAGCCGGTTCCGTAACTTCGTTGTTGCCCGTTGCCGGACACAAGGTCTTGCGCTAACCGCTGACGAAGTCGATTTAATCGATGCTTGGTTCTTGGCACCCGTTAAAGCACCTGCAGTGGAAAAAAGAACACCGCAACAGCAACAACCGCAAACAAAGTATTCGCCGCCTCAACATCTACAGTCACAGCCACAGCAAATTGCACCGCTCTCGCAACAAGCTCCTGTCACCGCCGAGACCCCTTACAGCCAGCAGTCTCAAGCACCTGCACAACAACATCATCAAACAGCCGAGCCCGTTGCCAACAATACGGGTGGTGGCCGCTGGTGGAATCGCGATCCAGCAGCGCAAGCTGCATCACAACCACAATCATCTAGTGACGATGCCTTTAATGCTCAGTATGGCGAACCCCAATCCGATCGGGAAAATGCTACCGAAGACGATTTCCCAAGAATTGTGCGCGGCCGCATGAGAGGCTAAAGCACAACGAATGTGATCGTCACAGACATAAATAAATAAACCCCGGAGAGATTATCTCCGGGGTTTGTTTTTTGGTTTAAATCCCGCTCAGCTCGCTTTGCCAAATGGGTCCCATATAAAAAATGGAGTTCGCTACGCCATAAACTGACCGCCGTTGATGTCGAGGCAGGAGCCAGTAATGAACCCGGCTTCATCGGCTGCCAAAAACACTACGGCACGTGCAATCTCTTCTGCTTCACCTAAACGACCGACAGGGATCTGTGGCAAAATACTTTTTTCCAAAACGTCCTTGGGAACTGCAGCAACCATTTCAGTGTTGATATAGCCCGGCGCAATAACGTTGGCAGTGATACCTTTAAAGGCACCTTCCTGTGCGAGAGCTTTGGTAAAGCCCAAGATGCCAGCTTTGGCAGCGGAATAATTCGACTGACCCATCTGACCTTTACGACCGTTGACCGATGAAATCGAGATGATGCGTCCAAATTTACGTGCGCGCATACCTTCCATCAATGGACGGGTCATGTTGAAAACAGAATCGAGATTGGTGCGAATAACCTCACCCCACGCTTTCGCATCCATCTTGTGCAACATGCCATCACGCGTGATACCAGCATTGTTGACGACAACATCAACCGGACCAATGTCTGTCTCAATCCGCTTCAAGCTTGCTTCACACTCTTCATAACTGCCAACATCCCATTTATAGACAGGAATACCTGTTTCAGCTTGAAATTCTTGTGCGGCTTTATCATTGCCCGCATAACTGGCAGCGACACGAAAACCGGAATTTTTTAATGCGATGGCGATTGCGCGGCCAATGCCCCGCGTGCCTCCAGTTACGACTGCAACTCGTCCCATATATTTTTTTCCTTCTTATAATCCGACGTCGAGTTGATCAAAATTAATGCAGGACGTCAATTTGATAGGAACACCCAAAAGCTTATTCTTACGATTAAGGGTGGGCTCAGCGTGCTGAACCCACCCTTAATCATGACGAGACTCAAGCTTAAAGGCGTATGCGTTCGCGTTAGTCGCGCTCAACGCAAAGAGCGACGCCCATACCGCCACCGATGCATAATGTGGCAAGGCCCTTCTTTGCATCACGGCGCTGCATTTCAAATAACAGCGTGTTCAAGATGCGCGCGCCAGAAGCACCGATTGGGTGTCCAATCGCGATCGCACCACCGTTGACGTTGACCTTATCTGTATCCCAACCAACGCCCTTGTTTACAGCACAGGCCTGAGCTGCAAACGCTTCATTGGCTTCAACAAGGTCGAGATCTTCGTGCGACCAGCCCGCATTCTCGAGCGCTTTCTTTGACGCCGGAATTGGCCCCGTTCCCATGATTGAAGGATCAACACCAGCCTGAGCCCAAGATGCTATACGCGCTAACGGCTTCAAGCCACGTTTTTCAGCTTCAGATGCTTTCATCAAGACAACAACTGCAGCACCATCATTAATGCCCGATGCGTTCCCGGCTGTAACCGTGCCTTCTTTTTCGAATGCCGGGCGAAGCTTTGCAATGCCTTCTGCTGTCACGCCTTCTTTAATGTACTCGTCGGTTTCGACGACAGTATCGCCTTTGCGCCCCTTGATCGTAACCGGCGTAATTTCATCTTTGAATTTGCCGTCCTTGCGCGCAGCTTCCGCTTTGTTCTGAGATGCGGCGGCAAAACTATCTTGCTCTTCGCGCGTGATCTGCCATTGTCTTGCAACGTTTTCAGCGGTGTTGCCCATGTGGTAGCCGTTAAACGCCTCCCACAGACCATCCTTGATCATTGTGTCGACCATCTTCGCATCACCCATTTTAGTTGGCGTACGGAGAACTTGGCAGTGTGGTGACAAGCTCATGTTTTCTTGACCACCAGCAACAACGACTTGTGAAGCACCTGTTTCAATCTGTTGGGCGCCCAATGCGACAGTCCGAAGGCCTGAGCCACAAACTTGGTTCATCGTCCAAGCTGGCGCGTCGACCGGGATACCGGCTGCGATTGAGGCTTGGCGGGCTGGGTTTTGTCCAGTTCCTGCAGTCAAGACCTGCCCAAGAATGACTTCCGACACGTCACCTGCCTGCAGGCCCGCACGCTCCAACGCGGCTTCAATGGCAACTTTTCCCAATTCATGGGCTGGTACGGTGGACAACGATCCGCCAAACGCGCCAACTGGCGTCCGGGCAGCACTGACGATTACGATCGGGTCTTTACCATTTGCTTCGCTCATTATCGTGGGTTCCTTTAATTTAAACGCCATTTAGCAAAATCGTGCCGAATTCGCGCTTGGGGTCAGCTCTAAGATATTGTGACAGACCCCAAAAATCAGGGATTCTAGCTCGCTCCTGCTATTGACCTGTTGATAGCAGGATCAATATCCTGCCTGCAATCTCGAACTGAGAAGAAAGGCGTGCTCTTTTGGCATAAACAAACGCTTTTGCCAGTGCGAAGTGCTGTGCTAGCGTTGCTTCGCACGGATAAAAATAACGGTTGAAATGGTTGGATAATGCTAAATACCGCTGACAATTCAGGTTCCGATAAAGAAGCAGTCATCGTAAAAAAATACGCCAACCGCCGTCTCTACAATACCGAGACGAGCACCTATGTAACGTTGGAAGATCTCGCCAATATGGTTCGTGAGGACCGAGACTTTATTGTTTATGATGCCAAGTCCGGTGACGACCTGACACATGCTGTGTTGACCCAGATCATCGTTGAGCAAGAAAGTCGGGCCGGGCAGACATTGTTACCAACACCATTCCTTCGTCAGTTGATCCGCTTTTACGATGACAGCATGTCTCGCATGGTTCCTGGATACTTACAGTTCAGCCTTGAGGCTCTTGCAAAAGAGCAGGAGAAGTATCGCAGTCAATTCGCAAATTCCTTTACCAACCCAACAGCAGCATTTGACGTTTATAAAGAACATGCTGCGCGCAACATGGAAATTTTCGAAAAGGCGATGTCGCTGTGGAGCCCATTTGGACTGACAAAGGGCGCCGAGGCAGATACGGATGAAACATCACAGACTGCAACATCCAAGACAGAAAAATCAGATGTCGACGATCACAGCGGTGGAAGTGAGCTGAAGGAGCTCAAAGACCAGCTCTCAGCCATGCAGAAAAAAATTGAAAAATTGTCTGAAACCGGCAAAAGCTAAATCAAACAACGAAAACTGGCCAATGCCTTAAAGCAGCTCACCGGAGTTCTAAAATTTTGGTGTGCATATTAAAAATATCAATTTCGAAAATCACAACAAATACCGAGCGGGCTCTAGGTCAACTGCGCATACTCATCGGTCGTCATCGGCATTCCGTACAAGAAACCCTGTAGATAGGTGATACCAGCATCACGCAGCATCTGGGCTGTCTCTTCGTCACCAACCCATTCCGCTACCGTTTCCATTTCAAACTCTTCAGCCAGACCAATCATCGTTTTGATGAAAACGAGATCACTCTTGTCGGCAATAATGTTTTTGACGAATGCACCGTCGATTTTCACAATGTCAGCGCTTAGATGTTTCAGATTTTTAAACGACGTGTAACCTGCACCAAAATCATCGATTGCAACTCGGCACCCCATTTCTTTCAGCGTATCGACAAACGCAACAGTCTGGTCGATGTCATGGATGGCCGCTGTTTCTGTAATTTCGATAATCAACCGTTTCGCAAAATCACGCTGGTTTTCGGTCAACTCATGGAGCCTCAACATCCAGTCGCGATCATGCGCGGTCAAGCTGGATACATTGAGAGACAATTCGAGTTTTGGATGCTTGCTCAAAAGCCCAAACGCGAGATCTAGAGTGCGCAAATCGATCAATCGCGCCAAGCCAAACTGCTCAGCAACTGTAATAAACTCACCTGCCGATACGACCTCTCCGTTGAGTGTGTCCATCCTCAGCAGACATTCATAGATTTTATGCTCTCCCGTTTGGGCGTTGACCAACGGCTGCAGTACGAGCCGCATGCGATCGTCATCCAATGCAGAAACAACATCGTCGACAATCGATACATTGCGCTGCCGGGTCGTTTCTCGGGTCAGGCTTGGCTCGTATGCCATAAAGGTATTCGCGCGTTTCTTCTTGGCGCGATCAAGAGCCTGAAGTGCATGGCTGAACGCATGATGCACTGTGCTCGCCTGCTCAGGCAAAACAACACCTCCAATAGAAATCGAAGCAGAAACATGATGGCATGAAGAGGTTCGGACCGGCGCATCACGAACACCCTTAATCAAACGCTCGGCGGCTATGCGCATAGCCCCAGGTTGGCAATCATTCAAAATGACGCCAAACTTGTTTGAGGAAAATCGACCAATGCTATCACCACCACGCAATTTGCCCTTCACCGTTCGTGCAATCGTGGAAATGACTTCGTCGCCAACATCAAATCCCAAAGAATCGTTGATGGCATTGAGGTTGTCGACGCAAACGATGAGAAAGGCAAAGGGAATGTTGGTGCGCTCAGCGCGAGCGATCGTTGCAGAAACGGCTTCGGTCAGACGTACGCGATTGAGTTGACCGGTTAGCTCATCATTGTCGGCGTGATAGAGCAAACGTTGCTCTTCCCAATACTGCTCGTTGATGACACGAACCACACCACGTACCTGTTCGCCTTGTTCTCCACTGGCAGGCCACCAGCGTCCATGTTCCTCAAACCAAAATTCTTGCAGGTCTCCCCGCGCTCCTGTTTTGATGCGATAGTGAACACGAAAACTGATGCCATTCGCACCGTCACCTTCATCAGACTTTTGTTTCAAGCGAACGTCTTCGATCAACCGCTGACGGCGACTGACATGTTCGGGCACGATGATCGAATGAAACTCTTCAGCATTGGCAATGCATTCACCACCTTTTAGATGTAGGACATCGCGCGCGTTATTTTGCCACTGGATGGAACCGCTTTTTACATCCCAGAAATAAGATGTCTCTTCATTGGAAGTCCCTAATCCAGCCGTCACGCCGCCATTGCCATCGGCTCTTTCAGGCAAAGCCTGACCGGTGGATTGAAATCCCGCTGCATACTGCTGCGCCTGGTTTCGAAGCGACATTTTTCCCATTCCGAACAGCGTTAGCCGGGGCTTTCGCTACCCTCTTCACAAAATGTTTTGATCATCAAAATGAGCGCGCGGCAGTGTTGTCCTGCCCCCTCTCGAATACCGAACCGTAGGACGAAAGTCCTAACAACAATTAAAATTTTACTCGATATCGATGCGTTCACCGTTGGTTGCTTGAACCACTGCCAAAACGCAAACGGCCACCCAGCATACGCAGGTGGCCGTAAATTGTTTAGTTGTATTTGCGCCGTCAGGCCCGTGAGCGTTATTGACCACCGCCAAAGCCGATGTCTCGGCGAGCAACTCGAATTCCAATGGTATAGCCCGCGATAACGTCGATCAGCGTCATGATCATGATCATGAAGAAGACAGACGTGAAGGCCCGATCAACCAGAAGAAACTCGATCAAGCAGGCGATAAACACCAACATTGAAAGGCCGTGGTCGAGAAGCGAAGCCGTTGACGTGTACGTCGCTTTTAAGATCTCAACGAAGAGACACATGAGAGTGATCAGAATTATCAAATCGCCCCAGGTAAACGTCCAAATCGCATCGGCCCTAATCGACGGAAGCGAAAAGATGATCTTACGCAAGATCTGGTCGGCTCCCTCAGCGCTACCAAACAAAACGACAACGTTATAGAGGATGAATGCGATGAGGATCAGCGGAATGGAACGAAGCGACATTTGGAAACTCCGGTATCTGATTAGTTGCGGTAAGTCTTGATACTAACTCTCTTTGTGGCCGTTTCACTGCACAATTGGGTTTTTCCTACAGACGCAATGACCAAAAACCCACAAACTACGAGAGTTTAATGCCCAACCTTAAACGTCAGACTTCGCTTCCAGGATTTGCCGACCACGGTATTTGCCGCTTTTCAGGTCGATGTGATGGGGACGGCGACGTTCGCCAGAATCTTTGTCTTCGACATATGTCGGTGCCGCAAGTTTATCGTGAGCACGGCGGCTACCACGTTTGGAAGGCGTCGTTTTCCGCTTAGGAACTGCCATTTTTCTTTTCTCCGTCGATCGGTCATACGCAGAGCGCCGCTGTGGCCTAAGGCCTTCAAGCGCCACGCATTTCTGCTGTTTGGAATTCTATCTTAGTGGGTCTCAAGTCGGCACCATTAGGTACCCATAGCTCTGCCCAGTCGTAATTTACCGGGTTATAGGCATAAAACTCGGTAGAATCCAAGCCTGTAGATGGCCAAAACACCTTTTGCAGGCGATCGCTTCACAAGATCATCGATCCAGGATGCAGGAAACACCTGTGCCAACTTGGCGCATGCGGGCGCGAACGGTCCCCGCCATACGCCTCAATCTGCGCCCCGGCACACCGGCTTTCCGGGTTCGCGGGCTTGGCAACGAAACGGCCAAAAGAGCTGATTGCTGCCTCGTTAATTTTGACGCCGGTTTTTTGAAATGATGCCGGGCTGCAGCTTCTGCTCCGAATACGCCTGGCCCCCACTCGACAATATTCAAATAAATCTCGGCGATCCGCCACTTCGGCAAAAAAAGTTCCATCATCCAGGTCAATGGCACCTCAAGGGCCTTTCGGATGTAACTCTTGGCCGGCCATAAAAACAAATTTTTAGCCGCCTGCATTGTGATGGTACTCGCCCCACGTGGAATGCCATTTCTTGACCGAGCAATCGCCGCTTCGATTTCCTTCAGATCAATTCCGTAATGTTGGCAAAAGCGCCAATCCTCCGAGACAATAACGGCACGCACAAGATGTGGAGAAATCTTATCCAGTGAGCGCCATCGTTGGACAACCTTTTTGCCTGCCACTGCATGCTGGACCATCAAACTCGACATCGGTGGATTGACGAACCTGTAAAGCGCAATGACAAAAGCCATCAAAACTAACCAACTGACCAATACGACAGCACCAACCTTGGCGGCTCTTTTGATATAGTGAAACCCGATACGCAGGTGCGATTTTTCATCAACCGGCTTTTTCGAAGCGGCCCTGGGAGTAAGGTCGCGGTCAAGAGGCGGTTGCGTTTTCTCAATTGGAGCACCGCTTTCACCATCAGGTAATTCGGCAACGTCGAGGTAGGTTTGAGACCGCGCCGTCGCGATACCACCGGCAAGTGGGTGATCTTTCTCATCAACAACCCAAGTCGGGAAAACACCCGGAATGGAACTGCCAGCATAGACCCAATAATTCGCAGACGTTGTTGCCGGTACCGTCACGACGCGGGGTAACTGGAGTGTTACATCGTCCAGTTCTTTACCGACCGACGGCTGCTCACTCCTGATTGTTTGCAAAGGGTGTTTAAAACCAGCAGCGGCATGATCGCGACTTGGGCTCTTCACCGTCGGGGTTCGACTTTGAAGACGAGGCTGGCGCCGCACAACACGTGCAATGGCATCGTTGACCAACATCCGCGCAATAGGCTTCCTGCGCACCAAAGAGGTTGGCGCCAATAAAGGAGCCATTCCGGTAATGCCCTGTGCCGAGCCGATATCACATGCTAGCTCTGGAAGAACATCTGTCTCCACAACAGTTGGCAAAACATCTTGCTGACGAACAACCCGCCCAACAGCTTCGCGCGCCAACAAGCGCCCAATCAAATCACGATCAGACGACATCACCAACACTGCTGAAGATCGGTTTTGAATTGTGGTACTCCCTGCCATACCAATACGGGCTTCATCGCCCATAAATTACATTCAATCATACCTGATGATCTCGCGATCCTCAGGTGATATACACCACGCGGCACTTGCGGATAAAATCTGACACCGTCCGCGACCTGCTGCCGCACAACAAATCGCAAGGGACTTGAGTGATGACGTTTGCCGAAAAGCTGGCCGAAACAACGGCAGTTGTCGAGCAACGCTTGGAGAAGGCGTTAAATGCTGAAGCAGATGCGGGGACGCCGGATCGCTTGTTGTCTGCCATGCGCCATGCGCTTTTGTTGGGTGGCAAACGTTTCCGACCCTTTCTTGTCCTTGAAACCACACGCATTCTCGGCGGCAACAATAAATTTTCTATTGAAATTGCTGCGGCAATTGAGTGCATCCATGCCTACAGCCTCGTTCACGACGACCTTCCGGCAATGGACAATGACGAACTCCGGCGCGGTGTCGCAACCGTTTGGAAACAATACGATGAGTGGACGGCAATCCTTGTCGGCGACGCGCTGCAATCGCTTGCTTTTCAATTGATTGCGTCACCACCGAGCCACAACGATAGCCAGACACGCACAAAGCTTGCTGTCGCCCTTGCCAAGGCCAGCGGTGGAGCGGGTATGGTCGGTGGTCAGATGTTGGACCTGGACACCGAACGTGTTTCCACTCAACCCACACCAACTGCCGAAAAAATCGTTCACCTTCAATCGATGAAAACAGGGCGCCTGATCACATTTTCCTGCCAAGCCGGGGCCCTTATTTCAGGTGCCAATCAAGCACATCACAAAGCAATCGTAACTTATGGCGACCAGCTTGGACTGGCGTTTCAAATTGCTGATGACTTGCTCGACGCGGAAGGTGATGCGGCTGTTGTTGGAAAAGCCGTCGCGAAAGATCAGGACCAAGGCAAGGCAACATTGGTCGGCATACTCGGTGTTGATCGCGCCCGTGCTGAATTGGCCCGCGTCGAACAGGCAGCGCTAACCGCGCTCGACTGTTTTGGATCTGAGGCAAACGTCTTGCGCGAGGCAGCTCGGTTTGTCGTGCATCGAAAAAGTTAAATCCGACGACTGTGAGATTACCTCACATCCCCCATAAGTTTTTTCACCCACGGGCTCACCGCAAACATCAGCAATGTTGCAACGGCGACCAGCGCCGCCTGAACAAGAAAAAAGCTCGTTAAGCCAGCAGGATCGGAAGCATCAAAATTGCTGCTCAAAATTCCTGCTAATTTGCTGCCCCAAGATGCCGACAGGAACCATACCCCCAGCGCAAACGCAACAAACTTTACAGGCGCCAACTTTGTAATCGTGCTTAGACCAACTGGACTTAAACAAAGTTCGCCTGCGGTTTGTAAAAAGAACAACCCGACCAACCAAAGCGGGCTGACCTTCCCCTCAACAGCCAATTGAGCGGCAGGAACCATCAGCAAAAACGACAGACACAACAGCAGTAAACCAAACGCAAACTTGACCGGGCTGGACGGTTGACGCGGTCCAAGGCGTGTCCAGAGTATCGCGAAAATAGGGGCTAATAGAATGACAAACAGTGGGTTCAACGATTGGTAATACGACGAGGGCATGTCCCAGCCGTTGATGGTGTTGTCTGTATATCGGTCGGCGAATAATGACATCGCCGAACCCATTTGCTCAAAGATTGCCCAAAAAACCATTGATGCGATGAATAAAACAAGAATTGCCGCGATCCGTTGGCCGTCATATCCCCCATGCATAGCAAACCAAATAATGCCGGCCAATGGAGCAAGCACAAACAAAGCCCGAACCCACTGAAACCCGTCAATATCCGACAATAAAATTATGCCCATCAATACGAGTGAACCAACAACCAAGGCACCTGTTTGCAATATCGTTTTACGCGTATCTTTCGGCTTTTCCGGAGGCAATCCAATTCCAGCCAACTGGCTGTCCATACGTCGCCAAAAAAGTAGTAGGCCAATCAACATCCCTACACCTGCTGCACCAAACCCCCAATGCCAACTCTGTGTGGGGTCAAAACCATTAGCAGCAAGCCACGCTTTAAAGGTCTCACTCTGGGCAAGAAATCCCGTTAGCAGTGGAGCGAGAAACGCACCGAGATTTATCCCGAGATAAAATATTGAAAACCCAGCATCACGACGGTCATCATTCGCCCCATAAAGCGCACCGACGAATGCACTGATGCAGGGCTTAAACAATCCCGTGCCAATAACAATCAGTGCCAAGCCGAGATAGAACGTTTGCTCTGTCGGCATCGCCAAAGTGAAGTGGCCCGCCGTAATTATGAGCCCACCCAGAAAGGTGGCGCGTCTCAGGCCCAAATAATGATCAGCGATAAAGCCACCTGCCAAAGGCAACAGATAAACAGCCATCGTATAGTTGCCGTAAATACGCGTTGCATCTTCAGTTGCAAAACCAAGGCCGCCAGCGGCAATGGGGGCAACCATGAATAACGTCAGCAAGGCCCGCATGCCGTAGTAGGAAAATCGTTCCCACAACTCGACAAAAAACAGGGTCGATAGACCTGGCGGATGACCGGCAAGGCCGAATGATGTCCGACTGGTGGGGATTTGAGAAGGTGTGGCTGGTGATGTCATAGGCCCAACTTGATGTTCTATAATGCGCTCGGCAAGAATTTTTTTCAGGAAACCACAAATCTAATCGGCTGTGTTGAAACTTATTCAGCGACCAAACCGCTGTTCGATATAATCTTCAACGAGCTTCTTAAAATCATCTGCAATTGTGCCACCACGCAGTGTCACTGCTTTTTTACCGTCAATGAAAACTGGCGCTGCCGGTTGTTCGCCGGTGCCGGGCAGGGAAATACCAATGTCGGCGTGTTTGGATTCACCAGGCCCGTTCACAATACAGCCCATAACAGCCAGGTTCAGCGTTTCGACACCTGGATATCTGGCTTTCCATTCCGGCATGCGGTCACGGATCATCACTTGCACGTCGCGGGCAAGTTCCTGAAATACCGTCGATGTCGTACGACCACATCCTGGACACGCAGCGACAATTGGCACGAACGAACGCAATCCCATTGTCTGTAAAATTTCTTGTGCAACCTGCACTTCAACCGTTCTGTCGCCACCAGGCTCCGGCGTTAAGGAGACGCGAATGGTGTCTCCAATACCCTCCTGCAACAAAACACCCATCGCCGCTGTTGAGGCAACGATGCCTTTCGAACCCATACCGGCTTCCGTAAGCCCAAGATGCAAAGCGAGATTCGAACGTGCTGCCAACATCCGGTAGACAGAAATTAAATCCTGCACTGCTGAAACCTTGGCCGACAAAACAATGCGGTCGGCCCCTAATCCCAACTCCTGCGCACGCTGAGCCGATAGCAAAGCCGATTGCACGATGGCTTCATGCGTCACAGCGCGGGCTGTTTTGGGTTCTGGGCTTTTGGCGTTTTCATCCATCAAGTGCGTCAGCAGCTCTTGATCCAACGAGCCCCAGTTCACACCAATTCGGACAGGCTTTTGATATTCAATTGCCTTCTCGATGATTGCAGAAAACTGTCCGTCTTTCTTTTTCTTAAAACCGACGTTGCCAGGATTGATGCGGTATTTGTCCAGTGCTTCTGCACATGCTGGATTTTCCGACAGCAATGTGTGACCGATATAATGAAAATCTCCAACCAGTGGGACGCTCACGCCTCGCGCCCGCAATTGATCCCGGATATGAGGCACTGCTTTGGCGGCCTCATCGCGATCAACGGTAATGCGCACCAACTCTGAACCAGCGCGTGCCAATGCGCCAACCTGAGCAACGGTGGCCGCGATATCCGCCGTATCTGTGTTGGTCATGGATTGGACAACGACGGGGTTGCGTCCACCAACAATGACACCGGCAATGTCAACTGCGACCGCATCCCGGCGGGTGGTTTCTAATGTCTCGTCATTGCCTTGTTTCACAGCCGTCATACCTGGGCCTTTTGCGCATCTGTGCGTTACATCTTCAAGGCTCTTACCTAATAGACTGGGAAGCTATTGGCCAGTCAGTTCCGCCCTACAGTCATTGCGTGCGACGTTGGCGCACCTGTCCGACGATCAGCGATAGAACGGCAAGCAACGCCATCATCAATACGATTGCAGGCCCCCCTGGAGTGTCGAATTGTAGGGATAAGCCAAAGCCCAAAGCGACCGCGATGAGACCTGCAATCGCAGTTATTATCACCATCCGTTCCGGCGTTGTGGCAAATGGTCGGGCGGCAATTGCGGGGACGACTAAAAATGCGATCACCAATAATATCCCAACGATTTTTATCGCCGCGGCAACGAATATCGCCAACAACAAAGTAAACCCAGCTCGGACCTTCATAGGATGAACCCCTTCAGCTTCGGCAAGTTGCTCATGAACGACCAGCCGCAACAGTGATTGCCATAGGTAACCGATGGCGAAAAGGACAACCGTCCCACCGACAAAAATCACATAGAGATCCGATGTGGTGACGGCGTAAAGGTCACCAAACAAATACGCCATCAAATCCAATGATGGCCCAGCAATCGCAACTGACGCGATCACCCCAGCCGAAAGCGTGCCGTGGTGCATCAAGCCCAGAATAGAATCGAGCGGCAGGAAGTTTTGTCTTCCCAAAGCCAGAATGGCAAAAGCCGCCGCAACCGCCACCCCAAATACCGTTGAAGTTGGTTCGATTTCCAAGGCCAACCCCAGCGCGACGCCGATCAAACACGCCTGCGCAATGGTCTCTCCGAAATAGGCCATGCGGTTCCACACGACCACACAGCCAAGTGGGGCGGCAATGATCGCCAAACCAACGGCTGCGGCAATTGAGCGGAGTAAAAATGGTTCCAACACTCAAGCTCCAGGTTCATCAAGTGTCGGACGACCTGAGAGATCGTGCGTGTGGTCATGATGGTGTTCATAGATCGCAAACGCTTTTGCAGCCTCATGCCCAAACAAACGTGCGTACTCGGCATGCTTGGCAACTGCTATCGGCTTACCGCTACAACAGACGTGTTGGTTGAGACAAATTACGCGGTCGCTCGATGCCATCACAACGTGCAAATCGTGGCTGACGAGTAAAACGCCAAGTCCGCGGGTTTCGCGAAGTTTTGCGATTAACTCGTAGAGCTCCGCCTCGCCAACGTGATCAACGCCGGAAACGGGCTCGTCGAGAACCAGGACATCGGGATTTCGCAACAGCGCTCGTGCAAACACCACCCTTTGCAATTCGCCACCGGATAATTTCGCTAATTGTCGGTCGAAGACCTTACCAGCCCCGACAGTCTGAAGAACGTCTTTGATTCTTGCGTCGTCCACATCATTGGCCAATGCCAAGAACCGGCTGGCGGTCATTGGTAAGGTCGGGTCGATTTCAACGCGCTGCGGAACGTAGCCAATCCGCAGGCCGGCGCGTTTGTGAACGACACCTGTATCAGCTTTTTCCAAACCCAACAGCACTTTGACCAACGTCGTTTTACCAGCCCCATTGGGACCGATCAGGGTCACAACTTCGCCAGCCCCAAGATCAAGATCCACATCACTTAGGATCGTGCGGCCAGAACGGGTCAACGATAGATCACGAACGCCAAACAAACTGTCTGGATCTATCGGTGTTTCAATGCGATACCCATGACCATGATCGTGGCCAACGGCGGCGCCATGAGCACAACTTGGTGGCTCAGTTAGACCTGTTGGTGTGGTCGATGAAGATGTAACTTGGGGCACGCCTTGGGTTCCTGAACCGTCGGAAAAAATTTAGCGCGGACAGTGACCGCTTAGTCCGTTTTAGCGGCTTCAGTCTTCTTTGCGCAATCCCGACAAACGCCTGAAACTTCAACGAACTTCACTTTCGGTTGAAATCCGGTGCTTTGTGCGAGGCCCTTGATTGTATCAAATACGATTTGCGCGCCAACTTCTTGAACACCACCACAGACTTCGCAAGCAAGGAAAATCGGGCGCCCCTTTTTGCCATGTTCATGGCGGCGGCAAGCAAAGTATGCGTTCTTGCTCTCCAGGCGGTGAATGACGCCCGTCTCCATCAGGGCATCAATTGAGCGATAAACTGAAATCGGAGCCAAGCGCGTGCCCTTTTCCGACAGGCGATCGATTATATCGTAAGCGCCAATTGCACTGTGGGTCGAAGCGATCTCGGTAAAGACTTGTTGGCGCAGATCTGTAAACCTCAATTTCTGCTGCTCAAATTGTTCGCGCGCATGATTTACCGCCGCGGAAAGACGCGCCAGATCTTCTTCTGACTGAACGTCACTGGCCCCTTCAGGACCGATTGTTGATGCGGTTTTGTCCATTTCGGCTCGTCTATCTTATCCCTAGTGGACGTTAGGGTGGCACAATTTGGATTCGAACACTATCACAGCTAAAAAAACGCAAAAGTATTCGCATCCCGACCAAATCTTAACCCAGCTTTGCCGGATCGATCTGGAGGTAGCCCCCTGCAACAGATCAAAAAATCAGAGCAATATGCGCCCTAATTGTTGTAGATACTCCACAGGTTTGGCTCTACCCACACGAGATCAATCTCGTACCGCTTTCTTTTCGCTATCACGCGTCAGGTTGGTTTATATAAGATCAATATGGTGCTGACCGATGGTAATTAAAGCTCGCTTTTTTGACTTCTTAACCCGTCAGGGCACGGAAATGGTGCATATTCAGTCAAAACGCCAGTTGACCCACTTTTCGGCCAGATACTTGCCCCATTCATGCCCTGTAAAACAGGGTTAATGAGGCACTCAGTGGCAACAGCGCGACAGGCTCAAATCGCGCCGGGTAGTTACGCGGAGAACAAACAAATTTATAAAGGTCGTTCGACCGTGCTTTGTTTGTTCAGATCGCGTTGGAGGATAAACCAGTTATGGGTTGGGATGTTAAAGCGACAACCGTTGCTGCGGCCGATGCAATTGGTAATTTCAAAATAACCCCACCTACGATGGATCAATTCCAGCAAGTCGCCATTCCACTCGCGATCGCCCTCAGCGTATTCCTCGTCGCGCGCTGGTTACTGTCGCCGATGCTCAGCCGTTTCCGCCAAACCGTCGAAGACACAATATTTTCAAGCTGGCAGTTGGCGTTATTGGCAACAACCGGACTGATCCTATCGCTGGCCTCCGGCTGGACCACGTGGGACGGCATGCGCAATTTCACCAACGAGCCGTTCCTCTCACTGCTTATTACCTTCGGCATTCAAGGCGTCATGTTGATCGTCGCGTGGTTGATTGGCGAAAGCTTTGCAACTGGCATGAAGCAAAAAGGCCGCGAAGGTGCAATTGGTGTGGTCGGCATGGCGGCAGCAATTATTGCCGCCGTTGCAATCGTCGGCGGCATTGCCGCACTCGCCATTTTCGGCACGCCAGGCTTTTCATCGCACAACATGGCCTTTGCCGCCATTTTCATCGGCATTGTCGGCTTTATCGGTGCCATGCAGATGGATGTCATCCAGCCTTATTTTCAAAGCGGCCGCGTAATATTAAAAAATGCCGTGTTGTGGGTGATGTTCCTCGCTTGTATGACAACTTCGGTCTTTTTCTCATTCGACAGCCTCTTTTCGCAAATCTTTCCTCAAAGCGAGCGCGTACGCGCTGCTGAACTTCGTGCCCAGAATCAAGTCGCTGGGATCATCGCCGATATCGGTTCGACCATTGGCACCAGACGACTTCAAGAAGCTGAGCGATTGTTCGAGAACGAAGGCTGGCTGAAATATGAGACCCAGCTTGATCGCCTGGGAACAGCGGCACAAGGTGCACAAGCGGAAATCGAACGTTATTTTGTCGCGCAGATGGAAGAACGACGCAAAGCCATCGCGGAACAACAACAGCGGCGCGCGACGGCAGAGCGTAGCCAGGTCGGGCTTAAGGCCAAAAAAGTTCGCCTCACAGAAGAACTATCCCGCCTGCAAGCAAATCGCCCAGCAGCCCTCACGGCCGTCGAAGACCAGACCGGCGTATTATCGGATCTACAAAAGGCACTCGATGAGCAACGCGCAAAGACGCTCGCCGAAGAACGCGGTGTTGAAGGATCAGGCAAGCAAGGTCGTGGCCAATTTTACCGCGCAAGCAAAGCCGAAGAAGCGCGCATTCGCAGCCAGATCGAGGTTGCCCGCCGACGCCTGAAAGCACCACAGGTTGAGCTCAAAAAAATTGACTCCCGCGTCGGTGACATCAAAGCTGAACTTGTCCAGATCGATGCTGATATCGCCACGCTGGCCGGAGAAGCCACCACAGCAGATCAACGCATCACAGCAGCCGAATCACGCCGCGACGACGAAGAAGCTGGCCCACGCGTCGACCCTGCGCGAGTTTATCCCGCATTCGAAAAAGCCAAGGTCGAATTTCGCCAAGACCCATCTGTCGAACGCCTTGGCTCGCTGCAACAGCAATGCTCACAACTTCTCGATGCGATGTCGTCGACCCCTGTGACGAAAACGGCTGTGCGCGATATCGACTGTGACCCCAAAGCCGCCAGTGAAGCGGCAGCAATCGTGTTTGCGCTCAACACCGGTGCCAACGCATTTGGAGCCAATTGCGCAGGTGGACAAAGGCTTGAAGCGCAGAATTCCACTGATGCTTTGTTTGCCTTTGCCAGAAAATGTCTGGCTGATTCCGGCCTACCAAGCGACAACACCGATAAATTGCGCGGCCAGATTAATCTCGCCGAACTCAACCGTGACGACAAAGCCCACAGATTTGTCGTGACCTGGAATGCCTTCCAGGACGGCAACCGCTTGGCCTACCTCGCCATGGCGATCGCTATTGCAATTGATAGTCTTGTGTTCATGTCAGGTCTGTTTGGCGCCAACGCGGTCCGGTCGCCACTTTCAGATGTGCCAAGTTACCGGGCACGTTCTGCCAAACAGCTGGAATCCATTGTTGAAAATGCGTTATTGCCAAACAAATATGACAATGCCGACGCGCTCTTAACCGCGTTGCGGCCAATCACGCCACTGGATGGTTTTACGCATGAAGTCATTGTCCCCTACGACGAGACGCCAAACAGCGCGCGCCTGGTCAAAGTTTTAAACGCAGCAGCTGCCATCGGTGCTGTCGCTCATGATGAGTATCGCAAGGAACGCTACCTTGTTCGTCCGGAACTGTTTGAGTTTGTCTCGAGTGTCGCCAAGAAAACCTTTGACGCTGATGATGATCATGGACGCATTTCAGATCTAAAGCATGTTGTCACTGTCGCATTACAACCGCATGTCGGCGACCATGCACAAATTGTGTTGGGACATTGCCATCCAATAACCGAACAAAACGGCTTTTCATCGGAAATCATTATGCCGGACATTCCCGAGCATGATCGCCCGATCGTACGCAACGTATTGAATGCCGGTTCAACACTTCAATACGTGTCACGCGATGAGCGCCAAGGCGAAGCCGGTCGCTACTATGTCCATAGTCAGCTTTACAAAACGCTGGCTCTCATCTCAGCCAGTAATCCTATGACTGGAAATCGCTTGCACGCCCCGCAATTGGCAGCACCTCAACAACGCGATGGCGGCGCGCTGCATGAAAACACCGATGCAATTGCGAGCCAGCCGGCGCCCAAGCAAGTTGAGCCACCTGTACGCCAAGTCACACAACAACCTGTACCAAGTAATCAACCAGGCGCCCAAGAATCGCGACAACCGCCTCAGGAGCCACAACTTACGCAGGATGAGCTGAACAAACTTTCTTATCAGTGCCGTTCGAGCCTGTTGAATGCACTTGGACTCAATATCGAAGACGTTGACAGACGTCTGGCCAGTGACGGCGTTGGAGAAGCTTCGCTTAATGCCTGGCAGGCATTGCAAAAACATGCAGCAACGAACGAACGCTTGAAAGTCCTTTTAAGCCGTAACTTTGAGGCGCATCAGCAAAAGCTTGCCGAAATGTACTCGAGTTTGAGATCTGCAAATTCCGGCAACACGCAGACGGCAAAAATTCTCGATCAGGTCGACATCCAGGTTGGAGAGGAACTCGTTAAACTGATGCTGTTTCCTGAAGTTGGCTTGATTAAAGAACTTATCGAGCAACTCGAAGCCGCAGCGGCTTACGAACCTGGCCTCAACAACAAAGAACATAACCTGCTGGTCCAGCTTCGGCGCGTTCAGTTGCTTCTCGACCAGTCTCACGAAGTTGACGACAAAGCCTGGCGAGAAATTAACGCCGTGCTTGCGGAACCACTTGAGATCCAAGACCAGCCTGAGGAAGAAATCGCCGACATCGACAAGATTGTAAGTCTCTTTCAAAAGCAACCTGATGACGGCGATGCGGCTTAGTGCGCGCAAACTACCTATCAATTCGACAACTTAAAAACGCCCTATTTGTTGGGGCGTTTTTCTCATTTCCGCCATTGCTCGACCCTGCTTTCGCCGCCGAGCCTCGTTATCTATTGAAAACAGCTTCACTCAGCCGCGCAATAATCCGACCGCGCTGATGAGTTTTCGGAGGGAGCCCGAAGGCGTGCTGGCTGATCCGTTGTCGCGTGAAACAGCGGAACACCAGCACGCTGGCGCTTTCATAAGATCACTATCGGAGTAAGCTCTAGAGTTTAAACGGCACAACTGTTTGGCGTTGCTCGCCCAGACCATCAATTGACAACTTCATGACATCACCTGGCTGCAACCAAGCCGGAGTTTCCATGCCAAGTGCAACACCCGGTGGCGTACCCGTTGTAATAACATCGCCCGGTTCCAACACCATAAACTGCGAAACGTGAGACAAGAGAAACGGTACTTTATATACCATAGTCGAGGTATTGCCGGTCTGACGGCGCACGCCGTTCACATCAAGCGCCATTGCCAGACTATCAACATCGGACAATTCATCAGGCGTGACCAACCACGGCCCGAGCGGACCGAACGTTTCCGCACTCTTACCTTTCACCCACTGACCGCTGCGTTTGGTTTGAAAAATGCGTTCCGATACATCATTACAGATCGTGTAGCCTGCGATGTAGTCTGCGGCATCGGCCTCATCGACATAGCGCGCGCGTTTGCCAATCACGAAGGCTAGTTCCACTTCCCAATCCAACTGGGTGCTATCGCGCGGGATCATGACATCGTCGTTCGGTCCGCAAATACACGTGGCAACCTTGTTAAATACAACCGGACTACGCGGAATTTCAGCTCCCGTTTCGGCAGCGTGGTCGGCATAATTGAGACCGATCGCAAGGAACGTACGAACATCTGCAACCGGGCAACCCAGCCGTACATCAGCCGGCACCTCAGGCAAACTTGAAACATCAATTGCCCCAAGCCGCGCAAGACCGTCTGCTGAAAGCGCTTCTCCGGTAAAATCATTGACGTGGGCTGATATATCTCGCACACGCCCTTCGGGGTCAACAATTCCTGGTTTTTCTTTGCCAAATTCCCCGAACCGAACAAGCTTCATGATTTTCTCCTACCATTTCATTTTTCGTTATGATGACACTTGCAGCCCAGCCGTTGCAAACGGGAACCTTCTCGCTGCCGTGTTAAAGTGAATTGAGAAAACTCAACAAGGCCTCACGATCGCTCTTCGACAAACGAACGAACCCATCCCGAACCGCTTTAGCTTCACCTCCATGCCACAACACCGCTTCTGTAAGATTGCGCGCGCGCCCGTCATGAAGAAAATTCGTATGCCCGTTCACAACCTTCGTGAGACCAATACCCCACAATGGCGCGGTGCGCCATTCATGCCCTGTAGCTTTGCCTTCCGGACGGTGATCTGCGAGCCCCTCGCCTAAGTCGTGCAACAAGAGGTCGGTATAAGGCCATATCGTCTGATTGCTAAGATGGGGTTCTAGTGGATGCGCGCCTGTTTTCCATGACGGCGTATGACATCGCGCACAGCCAAGGTCATGAAAAATACGCCGACCTTTAAGAACCTCAGGGTTATTTGCCTTATCGCGTCGAGGGACAGCTAAGTTCGACACGTAACGCACAACGAAATCCATCAACAGATCACCAACCTCGACATTGCCCTGCTCTGGACTGTTTCCATTCGGCGCAAACCGACATGCCGTTTGGAAAGCCGTGCAATCACCCGATGGCTTTGGAAACAATGTCGTCGATAATCCCATGTCTCCCGAAAAGGCTTTGGCGCTTTGTTGACGTAAACTTGGCTGACCCGCTTTCCAACCAAACCGCCCAAGTCTTTCCTTTTTCTGCACGAGTGACCAGACGAAGTTTGCACGGCCTGAAATGTTGTCACCGTTTTCGTCGTCGGGATCACGAGCAGCAAGAATATCGGCGTCTGGTATGGCCTCCAGAAGTCCAAGACCAATCATCTGTGGCGCAACCCGTGGAGAGATCATCAGTTTGACATGAGGTTTTCCATAAGCTGGTGCGCCAATTTTATACGTTGGCTGTCGCAGCACCACGACCGTTCCATCACCAAGCGTCACCGTCTTGCCGCGATACCTGATATGCACGTGCCCCTCTGCGGGGTGTCCTTTGATAGCGCGGTCTTGCAATTGGCTGCCATATTTCAGGTCTGGCTTTGTTGTTTCCTTCTCTTCATCCGGAACAGATAAATGAAAGATCAATGAAACGGCCGAATCATCTGGATAATTTGCTTCTGGCGGATGCCCCCGACCATCTTTTAAATGGCATCTCTGACAACTGCGGGCATTAAAGAGCGGTCCCAAACCATCAGATGAGGCCTGCGAAGAGGGTGAAGAAACCCAGACTTTGCGAAATATCGCATTGCCGATTCGAAAGTCCGCTTCACCAGCAAAATCGATGTTGGCAGATGGCCGTAAAAAAGCATCGCGATGGTGGGGCGAACGTCGCGTTGTCGCCGCTCCCCCCGGCAAAGCCTCTAATTGGTCAAACGGTGGAGTGGATTGCGCGTTCACGTATACTGTAGCGGTGACAGCGAGTGTGAGGCTCATACAAGCGACGACGGATCCGAGTGTTAACTTTGCGCGCACAAGTGTTCGGGCCCGGCCAACCAAGAGAAACTGCAATTTTTTCATACTCTTACCGTCAAGTTTCGAAACGTACGACTAACATTCTGTAAATTTCAGGTCTTCCTCTCCTGTTCAAAGTCCGTTTCCTTGCGATTGAAACTGGTTGGGTCTTGCTTATGCTGGTGTAAAATGAAACAGTCGATTGCAGAATTTTCAATTTTCGGACCTTATATGCGCCTCAGCAAAACAACAAACCACGCCATTCGCGTATTGATCGAATGCGCAGGGGCGGAAAACGAACTGCTTAAAGTTGCCGACCTCTCCGAACGTCTTGGAATTACAAAACAGAATACGTTTAAGATCGTCCATTTGCTTTCGCGCTCTGGATTCATCAAAGCCGAGCGCGGTCGCAACGGCGGTGTCAGATTGGCTGGTGCAGCAAACAGCATTCAAATGGGACAAGTCGTACGCGCAATGGAAGAGCGCATCGCGACGGCGGCTGTAAATTCAAACCAAGACAGCAAACACTTAGGCGAGATTGTCGATGATGCCTTAGATGCGTTCACAAGTGTACTTGATGGTTATTCAATTGCTGATATGGCAGCCCAATCTGCCCGTTCGAAACGACGCAATGGCGTTGGCAAGGCAGACGAAAAAAAACGCAAAAAAGCAAAAATCAAGACTGCGACTTTAAAGAAAACTTCGCCTCGTTCCAAAACTCAAAAGTCGGGCGCACGCAGGCGTCAGATTGAAAGATAGACTTTTCATTCTGAAATTTCGTACCCGAGACTTTGCTGCTGCAAAGCAGCCAAACTTGCGTCGGTTAATTCAGCAATAACGACAAACGTCGATGTTTTTCCCACACCTCTCAAACCCACAGTTTGGATGCTTTTTAGAAGCTTTGCGTTTTGAGGAAGCGTTTCCAGGCATGTGTTCTACCGGCTCTCAAAATCGGGCAGGTTTTACCAACACGCATTTCTGATTTGAGGCAAAACAGGATGTCGTCGCTGTTTCGTTTACGCAATCTATGAACTTTACCCCACCAAGGCTGGCAAAATTTTATGAACGGTTCGCGCGCGACGTTGAGGCAAAAATTTGAACAAATCGACGACAAGTCATGACCATGTGGCGCACATTGCAACACCGATTTTGGCCGACCAATTTTAGAACCCTTCCAATCTTTACTTCTGCACTCAGGTATTACTTGACGACAACCCCATCAATATGATTTGTCGACGCTTGAGGTCGGGATTAATTATTGCTCTGCATCATGAGCGCACGGGCATTTCTTAATCGCCAGATTTTCTTACGTTATCGGAGCAATTATATGTTTGGTGCCCAAACAATGTCGTCACGCTTTTGCATTGCCACAATTGGTTTCGTTCTCACAACAATCATGATGGGCGCGGCCGCTCAGGCCAGTGAAAGCATCAACATCTATTCCTATCGCCAACCGCAATTGATTGCGCCGTTGTTGAAGTCGTTTACGGAAAAGACCGGGATTAAAGCAAACGTTGTCTACGCCAAAAGCGGGTTGATCGAACGCATCGCGGCTGAGGGGAAAAATAGCCCCGTCGACGTGCTCCTGACTGTCGACATCGGGCGCCTGACAGACATGAAGAAACGCAAGCTCACGCAGCCAGTTTCGACACCAGCCATCTCAGAAAATATCCCGGCAACCTACCGCGACCCGGAAGGTCATTGGATCGGCCTGTCTCAACGCGCCCGCATTATTTACGCTTCGCAAAAACGAGTGACCCAATCCGACATCACATATGAAGAACTCGCCGATCCCAAGTGGAAAGGAAAAATTTGCGCACGGTCTGGGCAACATCCCTACAACATCGCCCTACTTGCATCGTTGATCGCACATCACGGAGCCGAACAAGCTGAAAAGTGGGCACGAGGCCTCAAAAACAACCTCGCTCGCAAACCCTCAGGCAGTGACCGTGGTCAGGTCAAAGGCATTTTTTCCGGCGAATGCGACATAGCCATTGGCAACAGCTATTACATGGCCGCAATGCAAACGAACACGAAGAAGCCGGAGCAACAAGAATGGGCAAAATCCGTTCGTATTCTTTTCCCTAATGCGAAGGATCGTGGTTCTCACGTCAACATTTCCGGTGCTGTTCTTGCCAAAAATGCACCAAACAAAGCCAACGGTATAAAACTGATTGAGTTTCTCGCATCACAAGAAGGTCAGAGAATCTATGCCGACGTCGTGAATGAATACCCACTCAAACCGGGTATTCCAATCTCAGAACGCGTCAGCAGCTGGGGCAAACTGAAGCCGGATACTTTGGCGCTTGAAAAAATCGCCAATGAGCGCAAGCAAGCATCGCAAATCATGGATCGCGTACATTTCGACCAGGGTCCAGGCGCATAGGAGCAGTCATGGGGCGTATTCTGCTGTCCAACACTGACACGACGGGTCGTCAGTCCTACGCCGATCAGTCGTCACTTCATAAGACCCTTCATGGCGCCGAGCGTCTTGTCGGGCTTGGTTTTCGCCACTGGTTGGCGGGCTATCGCACAGGCAACGTCGCTTGCTGGGAACAAGCCTGGAAACTTTACGAAGCAAACCTTGGGACAAACATCGCGCATGGTGTTTTGACAGAGCTTTCGGCATGGGTTCGTGCCGTTAGCGCCTACAGTCGACGAGACATTTCTGTGTGCTCAAATAATTGCAAGACTTTCTGCCGCGATGAATGTCTTGCTGTATCGATGGTTGCTGCTTCACAACACAAAACCTGCCCTGCCATGCGGGCGTGTGCTTTTGCCCTTATTGAAAGCGCAATGATTGATGAAGTTATCGACCAATCTGAGAGTTTTGCTCTGACGTTAAGGTGTGCCGACCAAGTCTTATCACCACAATCGATTGTAGCGGCACCATTATCTGAAATTCAGCCGATGTCCGAGTATCCTCAATGATCATTTGCTCTTGCGCTGTGATCTCTGACAGCGAAATCGAACAAGCCGTTCTCGATATTATGAGCGTCGACAACGCACCAATTCCAACGCCGGGTATCATTTATCGTCACTTAGCCAAAAAGATGGTTTGCTGTGGCTGTGCTCCGATTGCCGTTGAGACGATATATAAGAAAATGATGAAACTTGAGAAGCAAGGTTTGATCTGTCCATGCGCGTGTAACACAGCAAGAAGCAAACTGTTAGAACTTAAACCTTCGCCAATACTAAAGCAGACCTCACCAACAAAAAACCAAGCATCTGACACAAATGACGGACCATTGGTTGTCGCCTCGTACGGCTAATGGTCGACGTCCGTCATTTTATTTCACAAGTGATTTCCCACTCATCAATATTTGATGCAACACATCTAACAATGATTGCCAAGCATTGTTTTGTATAGGACAATAAGTCCATAATGTGTTGGGTGTTCGTCAACGGACCGAGCACGAAAAATTTAAAAATTGCGAGGATTGTGATGAAGGGCGACAAAGACGTCATCGAAATGTTGAACGGCGCACTTAAGCTAGAGCTCGGTGCGGTGAACCAATATTGGCTCCACTACCGCCTTCTCGACGATTGGGGCTACGCCAAACTTGCAAAAAAAGAACGTGAAGAATCGATCGAAGAGATGCAACACGCCGATAAAATTATCGAACGCATCATCTTTCTAGAAGGCCATCCAAATCTCCAACATGTGGCCCCCTTAATGATCGGTGAAAACATCAAGGAAGTCCTTGAGTGCGATCTGAAAGGTGAATACGAGGCGATTGCGCACTACACAAAAGGCCGCCAGCTTTGTCGTGAGAAAGACGACTATGTAACGATGCAGATCTTTGAAGACCTTCTGAAAGACGAAGAAGGTCATGTTGACTTTCTCGAAACCCAGCTCGACTTGCTTGGCAAGATTGGCGAGAAAAACTACGGCCTGTTGAATTCTGAATCCGCCGACAGCGAAGGCTAAGATTTCAAAACGGTTGGCATGTCGTCCTAGAAAGAGATCAAGGCGGTCACGCTTCAGACTGGGCTATGGTGGTCGGGGTCGGCGACCACTTCCGCCTTTGGCAAATCTGCTTGACAGACCAGGGTGTTGCATTCCCAGGATAGTTCAAGAGCTGATCTTCATAATTTCCACGGTCACGGCAGTCGGCGGCCGAAAATATCGACAGCCTGAATTAACGGTGATTGCAGCCCAATTGCAAAAAACACTGATTTTTTTGACCGTCACTGGGCTGAATTTGTTGCATCGTCGCAAAAGTGAGATAATTAGAACGCCCAGCACAGTCAGGCCCATATCTTGTGGTTGCTAACCAGCAGGGCTCGCCAATTCAATAGGTTGGCATCTTGAAACGGTAATAGTATCTGCAATTTTTCTGTTATAAAGCGGATATCGTAACCACCGTCTGGTTAACGGGGGAAAGTCAGTGGGTTTGTTTGTCAAGCTGTCGAAGCTGCCTCGCAGCGTAAAGCATTGGATGCTGGGAATCCTGGATGTCTTTATCCTAGCATTTTCCATCTGGGCAGCCGTCTCATTGCGCCTTGGCGAATACTACGTCCCGGCACATTGGACGGATGGCATCGTGTTGGCCGTTGCGGTCGCTTGCGGAAGTCTCATCTTCATCCGCTTTGGGCTTTATCGCCAAGTCGTCCGCTATATGGACATGGCAAGCAACCTACGGATTGTTTACGGCGTCACTCTAACGATGATGAGCCTCGGCTTACTTGTGGCCATATCCCGATTTGACTCGTTTCCACGCTCTTCCTTTTTACTGTTTTGGATCGTCGCCGTCGCGCTAACGGTGGCCAGTCGTCGGGCGATCCAGTTTGTTTTGTCTTCACTCAACCAACGCCAACACAAACAAGAACTCGACCCAGCCAAACCGGTTTTGATTTATGGCGCCGGTAAAGCAGGCCACATGCTGGCCAAGGAACTCAAACGTGTCGGCACACACCAGCCGATTTACTTCATTGACGATGATCAATCGTTGTGGGGGCAAAAAGTTAGCAGTCTCAAGGTGCGCGCTCCAGACGATATCGCGAAAGTGATTGCTGACAGAGACGTTAAAGATATCTTTCTCGCAGTACCTTCACTGTCGACCAAACGTCGGCGCGAGATCGTCATGTCATTGGAAACCTTTCCTGTCGCCGTCAAGACGGTTCCAAGCATCAGTGAAATCGTGACGGACAACGTCGCCATCAGCAACGTGCGCCCTATCGATGCCTCCGATCTTTTATGCCGCGAACCCGTGCCACCCAAACTGGAAATTTTGCAAAAGACAATCAAAGGCAAATCTTTGCTGGTGACGGGTGCTGGCGGTTCAATTGGCTCTGAAATCGTCAATCAGTTGCTGAAGTTGCAACTCGGCCCCAAGCGGATCGTCCTTTACGACATTTCAGAAGCCGCTTTGTATCAAGTTGAGATGAAAGTTCGGGAACTACTCGAACAGCGTGCAAAGAAGGCGCGGAAAGAAAACCGTATCGAGACGCCATGTGAAGTCGTCTCTTGTCTTGGCTCAATTCTCAACGCAGACGATCTGCGATTGACGATAAAAAAGTACGACATTTCGACCATTTATCATGCCGCCGCTTACAAGCATGTTCCGATCGTCGAACTCAATCCGTTTATGGGCTTGAACAACAACACCATTGGCACAAGTGTGATCGCCGAGATCGCCCATGAAATGCAAATCGAACGGTTTGTTCTGGTCTCAACCGACAAGGCCGTTCGTCCGACAAACATCATGGGCGCCAGCAAGCGACTTGCCGAATTGGCCGTTCAAGCGACCGCTGCACGAAGCGACAGCAAGACAATCTTTTCCATGGTCCGCTTTGGCAATGTGTTGGCGTCGTCTGGCTCTGTCGTCCATCGTTTTAAAAAGCAAATCGAAGACGGCGGCCCCTTGACAGTTACCCATCCTGACGTCACCCGCTACTTTATGTCGATTGAGGAAGCAGCCCAACTTGTCATTCAATCGGCAACTATCGCAAACAGCGGTGACTTGTTTATTCTTGATATGGGTGATCCCATTAAGATCGATGGCCTTGCCAGGCTCATGATTAGGCTCGCGGGCATGAATGTCGACGAAAACGGCGACGGGACAGGCGATATTGCTATCGAGTACACCGGCCTGCGGCCTGGAGAAAAACTTTACGAAGAACTTTTACTCGCATCAAAGACTGGTGATACGGACCATCCGCGCATTAAACGCTGCGATGAACCCTTCATTAGCTCAGACCAACTTGATGTCGAGCTTAAGATACTAGAGCAAGCGATTGTCGACCACGACATTAAAACCGTCCAGGACTTGCTCTTCCGGCTTGTTGAAGGCTATCAATCTGATACGCACCGCCAAAAAGAAACAGCGGCTGCTTAAAGCAACATCCGTGCTCACTTCTGGCTTGCCAACTTTGATGACAAACTGCCTTAAGGTGATTTCAAACTGACGCCTGGCAACTCTGGAACAAATAATTCAGATGCGATTCCCGCAACAAGCTGATCGTTGGCAGATCGCCTCCCTTGAGTGGACCCTTGCTGTCGTTATCGCCGGACTTCTCTTGGTGCCGCGTGCGTCATTGATTTTGCTCATCATCTTGGCCGCTGTTGCAATCTTTGTTCAGCGACTAGGTTCTACCAATTCAACGCAACAACCGCCCGACCCGATTACCAAGTCGGCGATATTCATCACGGCCGCGCTATTTTTAAGCTGGGCACTTCTTAGTACAGTTTGGTCAATCGATGCCATGCGCTCGCTAAGACAACCTGGCCTCGTCGTTCTTGTGCTGGTGTTATGCGCACTGTTTCTCCGCGCCGTTTCCTCAGCAAACCCGAACGACTTTTGGTTCTTAAAACGCGGTATCCTTTATGGTTTCGCCATTGGACTGGCCTACCTTGTTATCGAAGAACTCACAGATCGCGGCATAATGCGGGCCGTTGTTAACACGTTCAGTTTTGTTGCCCCCCCCACCCCCTCATTGGTCGATCGCGCTGGAACTACGATAACGTCCATCCTACCGTCAGCGCTCAACCGACACTTAACAGTCTTGACCCTTTTCCTCTGGCCAATTCTGCTCGTACTGCACTTTTTTGTTGGGCATGATGGTCGAGCGCCGTGGGGCAAAATTCTCTATGTTACAATCCTAGCACTCACGGTTTATGTTTTGCTGGCATCGGATCACGACAGCTCAAAACTCGCATTGGTAACAGGCCTTATCACATTCTCACTCGCTTGGGTTCGACCAAAGCTTGCCCGTTACGTCGTCATGGCCGGTTGGGTCGCTGCAACGCTGTTTATGGTGCCAACCGTCACGTTTTTAGATCGAACCGGCGTGAAGGAAATGACGATTTTGCCGTCAACAGGCCGTGACCGAATTTACATTTGGACTCATACGGTTCACCAATTTTACAATTCACCGATCATTGGCATTGGTGCCGCTGGAACGCCCGTTGCAAATGCCAAAAAGACGACGTCCGACAAGTCGTTTAAGTATCGCCTCAACAGACACGCCCACAACATGTACTTGCAAAATACTTTCGAACTTGGATTGATTGGCGCGGCGTTGCTATGCCTGTTCGGAGTTGCAATCCTCCATGCAATTGGGTCACTCACGCCCGCCGCATTGCCATTTGCGCTCGCTCAATTCAGCACTGTTGCAGCCCTTTGTTCCGTCAGCTACGGACTTTGGCAATTTTGGTTGACGGCCGTCTTTTCCATTAGCGCCATTGTGCTTTACATTGCGATGTCGCCGCACAACCGCCCACAATCCAACGTCAACGCTTAGCGCTCGGAAAATTCCCCACGCTTGAAATCATCATAGGCCTTTGCCAGCCCCGCCTTCAGATCAGTTGAGGCCTGCCAACCCAATTGCGACATGCGCGAAACGTCAACAAGCTTTCGCGGTGTACCGTCGGGCTTGCTGCTATCGAACGAAATCTTTCCTTCAAAACCCACGACGTCTGCAACCAATGTTGCGAATTCGCCAATGGCAATGTCGTGTCCTGTGCCAATGTTGAGCAATTGAGGGTCGGAATAATTATTCACGGCAAAGACACACGCATCTGCCATATCATCGACATAGAGAAATTCGCGATGCGGTGTGCCCGTTCCCCAAACGACAACCTCGTCTAGATCGGCTTCTTTCGCTTCATGAAACCGCCGGATCAAAGCTGCAACGACATGGCTGTGTTCTGGATGATAATTGTCGCCCGGCCCGTAAAGATTTGTCGGCATCACCGAGATAAAGTCACTGCCATACTGAGCTCGATATGTTTCTACCAACTTGATGCCTGCAATTTTTGCAATGGCATAAGGTTCGTTCGTGGGCTCAAGTGGACCGGTCAAAAGAGCAGATTCATTTAACGGCTGCGGCGCCAAACGCGGATATATGCATGTCGATCCTAGGAACAAGAGCTTATCGACGCCATGACGATGTGCACCATTTATAATGTTGGCAGCGATCATCAGATTGTCATAAAGAAACTCAGCACGAAGTGTATTGTTGGCAACAATGCCACCAACCTTTGCGGCACAAAGAAACACCACCTCTGGTTTGTTGTTTGCCATCCACTGTTCAACGGCTGCCTGATTTAGTAGATCAACTTCTTTACGTGTCGCGGTCAAGATCAGGCAGTCTTCATCTGCCAATCGACGCAAAATCGCTGAGCCAACCATACCCGTGTGGCCTGCAATCCAAACCCGCTTGCCTGCCAGAGTGAAATTCGCCGCTGTCATAAATGTTCTGCTTCCTTAAAACCGACGGATATACGACTGAAAAATACACAGTCCGCAGCGCAGAAACGCCCTGTTAGGACCCTTTTACACTCACCCTCAAAACAGAGTTGGCAACCTTTCTCTTTTGGTAAATTGAAGGTGACCCAAACAATATCAAGAGGCCATTATTGGCCCTTTACGAGACTTTGTAGAAATCTTTGTACCAGGCAACAAACCGGTTGATCCCCTCATCGATAGATGTTTTCGGCTTATAGTCGACGTCACGTTCGAGAGCATCAATATCAGCAAATGTATCGCGCACATCACCCGGTTGCATCGCCAGCATGTTTTTTATCGCGGGTTTTCCGACAGCTTTCTCAATACATGCGATGTAGTCCAACAATTCAACAGGCTGGTTGTTGCCGATATTATACAATCGATAGGGCGCCATGGATGTGGCCGGGTTGGGATGATCTCCAGACCAATCAGGATCTGGTTTGGCGACGCTGTCTACAGTGCGCACGACCCCTTCAACGATATCGTCAATGTAAGTAAAATCTCTTGAGTGTTCACCATTGTTAAACACGTCAATCGGCTCACCCGCAATGATCTTGCGCGTAAACAAAAACGGAGACATATCCGGCCGCCCCCATGGCCCATAGACTGTGAAAAACCGCAACCCGGTTACTGGAATATTGTAAAGGTGCGCATAGCTATGTGCCATCAGTTCATTGGCTTTCTTGGTGGCGGCATAGAGGCTGATCGGGTGATCAACATTGTGATCAACGCTAAACGGCATATTGGTATGGGCGCCATAAACCGAACTGGAAGAAGCATAGACCAAGTGCGCGACATCGTGGTGACGACACCCTTCGAGTATGTGCAAGAAGCCGGTGAGATTTGAAGCCGCATAACTATGCGGGTTAATTGCGCCGTATCTCACGCCCGCTTGTGCGGCAAGGTTTATCACCCGGTCAGGTTTGTGTGTCGCAAACACCTGTTCGATTGCATCTTTGTCGGCCAAATCTGACAGCACAAATTGAAATCCGTTGCGCCCCTTCAACTGGTCGAGGCGCGCATGTTTCAAAGTCACATCGTAGTAGTCGTTGAGATTGTCGAGCCCAATAACTTCATCACCACGTGCCAGGAGTGCCAGGCTTGTGTGAAAACCAATAAACCCTGCCGCCCCAGTGACAAGAACCTTCATCGTTTGCCCTTCTCGTCTTTGCATACTTATATTCGCTCAACATCTGAAAACCAAGCGAGTCGCACCTTGCATCACCGTCTCACGGCCTGTCTCGAACCGCAACGCCTTGACCGATTGCTAGGAGCAGAAAAAGAAGTCAGGTGCGAGACCTCTGGGTCGCGTGAGATATGGCAGATATGTTGCATCTGCGCAGCATCAATCTTTGCAATTTTTGCTCTCTTACAGCCCAGGCGCTTTTTCTCGCTAAATCAGAGTTTGGGCTACGTTGGCGGTGCGCGACAATCATGCCATTGTCGCGCATCGGTTCGCCGGGCCAGGTCTCATCTTCAGATTGGTTTTCAATGACAGAAAATTGCTGGACGGAACCATTGCCAAATCCCAAGCGACACCCAAAAAGGTGAATAGCAATGTCTCGATCTTTTTTTAAATTTGCCAGCACACTCGCATTCGCTGCAAGCTGTGCACTTGTAATTCCAACCGTTGGTGCACAAGAAAAAAAGCCAGAAAAATCCCAGGCCAAACCGAAAGCGCAGCCTGGCTGGTCGGTCGAATGTAACAACCCTGGGAACGGTCTCGTCTGCAAAGCCTTACAAACGCTGTCCTTGCGAAGAACGGGCCAGCGCCTCGTGACCGTGTCGGTTCAGCGCAACAAGGAAGGAAAGTCAGCGGCCATGTTGGTCCACCTACCACACGGATTGTTCCTGCCTGCTGGCGTTACGTTCAAGGCAGACAAAGGCAAGGGCAAAAAATTGGTCGTGCAAACGTGTGATGCTAGTGGATGTTATGTCGGCAGTAAGATTTCAGCCTCAGAACTCGACGATTGGTTTGATGGCAAATTCCTGACTATCGCTTTCCAGAACATGCAGAAAAAAACCATCAGCTTTAAAATGCCGCTGAAAGGTTTTGACGTCGCCTTCGCGAAGCTGAAGTAGGCATAACAACAGGCAAAAAAACGCCATGCTCAATATTTCCTCGAGCATGGCGCTTACTTTGGCGATGGCCTTCTTTGCCCAATGCAACTGCTACACCAATGGGAAGACCTGAGCGATCATCTCACCGCTTTCGATGACCTTTTTCTCGAACGCTTGTTCGGGACAAAGTTCAATTTTTGAGGTGCTTTCACCTTAGGCACATACTTCTTGATCACCTTTGGCGTCTTCTGCTTCAGAATTATCTTTTTACAATTTGGCAATCCTGGACCATAGGTACCCTTGGGACATGGTTTAACTGGACGGATACAGCGACTGCCTGTCCACTTCCAACCTTTCGCCTTGCACCGTTGTGCGGGACTGAGCGGCCGGATGCAGGTCTTGCCAGTCCATCTCCAACCCCGGGCTTTACACACCTGTGCCTTATCGAGAGGGCGGATACATTTCTTACCGGTCCATTTCCAGCCCTTTGCCTTACAATCCTTGGCGGGATTGCGTGGTGGCAAACACTCATAACCTGTCCACTTCCATCCCTTATCTCGGCATGCCTTACCAGGATCGCGAGGTGGATAGCAGGTCTTGCCATTCCATTTCCACCCCTTGGCCTTACAGTCCTTAGCTGGATTACGTGGAGGCAAACATTCATACCCATTCCACGTCCAACCTTTTTGACGACATTGTTTGGCAGGATCATTTGGCCGAACACATTTCTCACCGGTCCACGTCCAACCCTTGGCGCGGCATTGCTTGGCGGGATCACGTGGCGGATAACACGTTTTGCCAATCCAAATCCAACCCTTCGCTTTGCAGTCCTTTGCAGGGTTTGACGGTGTAATACATCTGCGCCGCCGTGGGTCATAACCCAAACCACGCTGTTTACATATGCAGCGCATGTCACCTCTGCGACACCGACCACAGTTTGTCTTGGCATTCCACTTGTTGCCATTGGCGCAGACGCAAGCACCACTTGACGTTCGAATTTGCCCTGGTTTCAACGTGCAAGTCGGCACAGGGTCAATAGGACGGCGACATTTATAGTCGCGATAGACCGTCCCAACAGGACAGCAGACACCTGGTGCGGCTTGATAGCTCCCTGGGCGGCGGCAATTGTCAGCCGGCGCATCACAGAATGTTTTACTATTCCACTTGCGCCCGTTTGCACACTTACACCGTCCGTCGACAAATACCTCGCCAATTCGTGGCGTACACCACGGACGTCGCGGCTGACAAAACGTCCGCTTATTCCATTTGCGACCATTGGCACAAACACAGCGACCGGATTTTGTCCGCACTTGGCCAGGCAACAATCTACACAGTGGCGGCGGTGGTGGTGGATCGTCGATGACCACGGGATCATCAATCGGCGGATCATAGTCGTCATCGCCACCGACACATATTTTATCAATCTTGTCCCATGTCTCGCCACGCGGACAAGGGCAAACACCGTTTCTCGGTATGGGATACCCGTCCGGGCATTTCGCTCCGGTCTGGGGCGGTGGTTCAGAGATCGGTTCTGGCGTTGGTTCCGGTTCACGAGGTTTCGCGCACACACCATCTTTATTTCGTGTCGAACCTGGAGCACATGCACATGCCCCACTGGAGGTTCGAATTTCACCGGAACCTGGTTTGCATTGTTTTGGCCGCTTACATTCCGGACGCGGGATCTCAGCGGTTGCTGTTGCCGTATCGTCGGTCTTGTCGCCGTTATGGCGTTTTAAAACCGGGAATGTCATATGCGCAGTATTGGTCAACGAACAATAATTGCCATCAGGAATGTTGACTGCAAGATCAAGCTTGACGCTCTCCCCCTTCTCAATCGTCCGTTTGGGCAAACGATACATGTCATGGCCAACAGAAGGCGTTCGGCTCCAACCGTCAATGCCGGAATAGGAAACTGACAACGGCGCAATGCTCAAAATGTCAAGCAACCGTATCTCACCCTTGTACGGGTCAGGGCCAGTGTTCTCGATGGTGACATCAAACTCACAACGCCAACCATCTCCCGTTTGATCACATGGGCCTTTCGCAACTTGCGTGGTCTTGAGATTTGTCGGGTCGCACAAAATTATTGCCGCTCCACCTTCGTCAAACTCAAGCAAGAACGCATCACCATCCGCACTCGCCTCGTCATCTGTTCCAAGGTAATTGGTAGCAGCGTTTACCGCCGGTGTGGTCAATGTGACTTTATTGGGAATTTTACAGGCATTCGCCTCAACCGTATCTCGAGGTGTTGTGACAGTTGCCGGAATGTCCAACGTCTCACCCGCCGCAATCGCAACAGCAGCTGCCGACGAACACGCATACGTTGGCGCGCCGCCCGGACAAGCCCATCCCGCCTCATTCAAAATAAGGGTTGCCGCAGGATCAACCGTTTCATCAAATGCAATAGGGCTGTTGAAGTCAGATGGTCCGATATTCGTGATCGAAATCGTGTAGTCACACGTTACCGTATTCGGATCGCCTGGAAGCTTGCCGCACTCTTGTGCGGTTTTTTTCATTTTCAAATTTGCATGCGGCGCTGGAACGCCAACTTGCATCCAGGCGCAACTCACAGCGCCACCAGAGCCCAACGATCCGCCTCCTGGCGGCATCGCTGTGGCAAGATCACCTGGCACCAAACCCGGTGCTGTTGCTGCAAAACAATTGCGGGCCCAGTAGTTTGGCGGTGCTGCCGGCATCGTTGCTGTCATGTCGAATGACTTCGTTTCACCTGCCGCAAGCGTCATGGTTGCAAGGCAACTAAATGGCAATGCGCCAGGATTTCCACCGGCACACCCCAAATCCGCACTCACAACAATTGGTGCATTCAACGCACCGCCAACAGCACCCAGGAACATCTGGTCTGTCAATTGAACCTGTCCGTTGAACGGTGACGGTGAATTGTTGGTGATTTCAAGCTTAAATGTGCAATCAGCGCCCGCACCACATCCAGGTTCTGCTGTCTTTTTAACAGTTAAATCGACACCGGCGTTATCGCATGCCACACCCCAGTACGGTGCTCCCAATGACGCACAATTTGTAAACCCAACATTGCCATTTGCCACCATGGTACTGGTATCAACATCGACGGTGAACGCACGTGACGCGCCAGGCGGCAAGTGTTCGGCAAGCAGCCCGCAGGTCAAATTAATCGTTGGAGTTGGTGTACAGCTCCACTCCGCACCATCCGGTGTCACAGAGACGACGTTGATCGCCCCGCCAGCACCAGGACCGGCCGCGATCGTCGTCGCATCCGAAACTGTAATCGGATCTGCAAAGAACCAGCTTCCTGTATTTTTAACCGTGATCGTACATGAAATGACACCGCCAAAAGCGCTTGGTTGGCAAACCTTTGTGATATCGAGACCCGGCATGCCGATCGGCGGCCAGCCAACAGATGGATCATCATCTGGAAATGGACTGTCTGGTCCCAAGTCTGGCCAAGCAAGCTCTGGCTCAGGATATTCAATTGGCTCGGGCCGCGTGGATGGATCTTCACCGCAATAAGGCATGTGAAATGCGATAGCGCCGATTTCACCGAACGCATCGTCACTATTCTTTTTGCCATCGAGATCAACGAACCAACTCTGAGCCGGATCAATATTTACTTTGCTTGCGCCTTGAAGGCCGCTAACGACCTCACCATCGCCCATCAAGCGATCACCGGATGTCCAAAGTGTTGCGTTACAAACACTTCTTCTATGACGCCCCTTCTCATCATAACCATAACCCAGCGCAAGACCTCCATTCGTGGCACGATGGGGTGGTGACAAACCAACGGGGAAATTTGTTTCCGCTCTTTGCCAAACTTTATCATCTTCACTCCAGGTGAGATGTAGAACTTCGGCCTGCTTGGGCTTGGCAAACGTACTATAATCGTAGCTTCCGGTTAAAAGCCCACGCTGAGATAAATACATTTCACCTGGGCCATCGAAGGCAATCGACATGATCGAATTGTTGCTGGCTTGTTGATAAAAATCAAACTCCATACGCGCGTCATCAAGGAAACCACCTTTGGAATCGAGACCGACAGACCAAACTTGGGGTCCATCTGCTACGGAGTAATACAGGCGATCGCCAGACACCGCGACGCCAACCACCCGGCGGCGTTTGTCGGTCAATCCCCATGTTTCAGGGTTTTCGACATCAAACTGCGGATCATTGATCGAAACGCGTTTGGAGGCATCATAAGCAACAGCTGAAAAATCAGCTTTCGGGCGACCTTTGGTGCCATGATCGTAAAACCCCAGATCTTTACCCGTCTCGTCGATACGATGGACAAAACCTGTTTCGAGGTTTGCAACAAACAGTTGCCGCGAAACAAAATCGTAGGTCAATCCGCCAAGACCTGCGCCAGCATTATCATTGGGACCGCTCTTAATTGTCGTAAACAATGAGACATTGCCGGTCTCACCATCGATTTTCCAAATCGTACCCGGTCCACCGCCATTTGCCTGCCCAAATTGTCCAGGCATCCACGTCGCGCCCGGTTCACCTTTAACCAGTCGAACAGCCTTACCATCGCGCTTACCAACAATTTGCAATCCGTAAAGAGATGTTGCTGCTGCAAAAATATTTGGTGCCAAACCATTGTCTGGTTGATCCAGTGCGACGCCAAAAACCTGGCCGATCTCTCCTGCTTTTATCGAAAGCTTACGTTTCGCCTTAGCCAATTGTCCATCAGCTGGACCGTTAAGCTTCGACAAATCAAGGACGCGAAGAACCACGCCATTTCGATTGATGGTCGTTTCATCGAGTGGATGGACATCATCGGATGCATTGTCTGATCGTCTTGTGCCAGAAAAGCTGGTGACGACCGCGTCGCTTTCTTTGACAATCCCCTGAGACGATTGCGCCATTGCAGACGGCACGCTCATTAAAAGTGCCATGAAAATAAGCGAATAGGAGTGAAACGACGTCCACCTCGAAGACTGCCCAACGAGAGTTTTCGATAAAACCACGCTCAAACCAAATGACAATCGCATTATAGTATTCTCCACGGCAAGCCTCTTGCGGCATCGCAAAATCCGACACCTCATTCGGCGCATTGTGCGCACACCGGGGAAACGCTTGTCAGTTCCCTACGGAACAGTTTGCGCCCAGCCAGAAACACACCAAGCACATCAAAATTCAGCTAATTAATCCAGCTCAGGGGCTAAGTTTTCAAACTTCGTGTGGTCACAACGTTCGTTTCAAACTGTCGTAGACGTTCAGTAACAGTGACTTAAACAACGCAAAAAAGTAGGTAAATATCAGCTAAATTACTTAACTCGAGACTGTCAAACTTTTCCAAGCGATTTGCGCTCGCTGTATCTTTATCTGTCAAGACATCGCGCACGGCATCAAGATTTTCATCACTTGCGGTGCGAATATTCAGACTGTATTCAAATGCACCTCCTACTTCGGCCTTTTGCGTCAACAGGCCCACCGTAAAAGCATTGGTATCGAAGTGCCAGGGATGAGACTGTCCTGGATCGAGAGCGTTGACAACCAATCCAGCCAACTCACCCGCCATTGGATAAATCGCCGGAACTTGACAACATGATTCTACAAAAGTCTGAAATTGCAGCGAAGTATAGAGCCACTGAATAATGTGATCTTTTGGAATCTGATCGCGCGCCACAAACGCATTCCTACGCTAAAATTGAATTTGACCCGGGTGATCATCTGTGAGGTTGGCATCGAGCACAATATTATAGGCATTGATCGTTTCAGCCTTTCAATATGCAGATGCTTCGACACCGGCGCTTTCGTCTTGTAGCTGACTAAAAACATCGCCACGAACAAACCCTGCGAGCACACTACAACCGGTTTTCACCAACCCTTATCGGACCTTATCAACACATGCCAGCCAATCCAGGGTTACCAGTTGCTGTAATTGGGTAGACATCCAAATCGACAATGTCATCAAGTTGGTTCGTTGTGCACATCGTCCCTCCCACCGCACTGGCATAAAGCCTAACTGTTCATATGCGATCACTCATGTTTTAGTCCAGGCTAACATTTGCAAGCGACATTTCATAAAGGATTCTTGGGGATGGAATCATCGACGGCAGAGACATCAGTTAGGGGGCAAACCAGAACATTTGCACGCCAACATGAATTGCCACGTATTCCCGTACCAAAACTTAGCGATACTGCATCTCGTTTTTTGCAGTGGTGTCAACCGCTCTTGACAGAAGATGAATATTCTCAAACCCGCGACAGCCTCGAACAGTTTGTAAGACCTGGCGGTCCTGGCGAAGCGCTCCACAATGATCTCCTGCGCTACAACAGCGAGCCAGGAGTTCACAGTTGGCTCGACGATTTTTGGTCGCAGCGTTATCTCGGCCGACGTGACCCGATTGCTATCAACGCAAATTTCTTCTTCCTGTTTCCAAATACAGGTCTCGACCAAATTGCCCGCGCTACCAACCTCATTGCCGGGGCCGTCCATTACAAACACCAGCTCGACAACGAAACACTTCCCGTTGCAACGATGCGCGGCAAACCACTGTGCATGGAGGAAACAAAGTACCTATTCTCTGCGACACGCATCCCGGCACACGGTCGTGATGAAGTCCGCAAACCATATTCGAAATCAGAACCTGGACGTTCTGCAGCAAAACATATCCTCGTCTTCAACAAAGGACACATGTTCACACTCGAAGTTTTTGGAGACGACGGCGCACCCTACACTCCGTCCGGAATTTCCGAAGGCTTACGCGCAATCCAGGCCGCAAGCCCGACGCACGCTGAGGCTGGCAAAAGCGTCGGACACCTGACGACCATGGCGCGGACAACCTGGGCGGACCACCGCCAAGGCCTGATGGCAAATCCTAAAAACTCTGAATTGATCAATCGCATCGAAACCGCTTTGTTTGTTGTCGCGCTTGAAGACTTAAACCCAAAAGAAGATTTGCAGGCCTGCGACAATCTCCTGCATGGAAATTCCGCCAACCGTTACTTCGACAAAGCTGTCACATTCATTGTCTTTGCCAATGGTCGCGCCGGCATCAACATCGAGCATTGCGGACTGGATAGCACAACTGTTCTCGACTTTGTCGATAGCCTGCACAGTGCTAACACAGCAACCCATGCAGAAAATGCCGGTGCTGTCCCACAAGGCATTCCACCGGTGGATCAAGTCGCGTTTGACCTCACGGCGCAACAGCAGGCAATCATCCACAAAGCCGGTGGAGACTTTGCAATCCGAGCACAGAATGCGGCGAGCGCAACATTCTGCTTTAATGATTTCGGCACAAGAAAAATCAAAACGCTGAATGTTTCCCCTGACGCTTTTTTCCAATTGGCAATGCAGTTGGCGCATAAACGAACCAAAGGTATGATTGGCGCAACTTACGAGTCGATTGCCACACGCCAATACGATCATGGCCGCACAGAAGCAATGCGTGTTGTCACTCCGGAAATCATCATCTTTGTTGACACAATGCTTGACGCTGCAAAGGATAACCAATCACGTATCGCCGCACTCCGTGCGGCAGCCGCTGCACATGTCAACCGGTCCAAACAGTGCCAAGCCGGCGATGCACCTGAGCAGCATCTATGGGAATTATTGATGATTCATGGACGCCGCGGAAGCGGGCTCGAAATTGCGCCCGATGTTCAACCAACGCCACCTCCCACGTCTCGCGGTTTATTCGGCTGGTTTAAAAGAAAGGGAAAAGCAGAAGATCAAGTCGTTTCGCAAGCCCCATTCCCACTTTACGATTCACCTGGTTGGATAAAAATGCGCGATGACTTTCTCTCTACCAGCTCTGCACCCTCGGTCAATTCAGTCTATTTCGGATTCAGCTCAACGGCGCCACAATGCATCGGCGTCGGTTACGTTTTGCGGCCGGACACATTGAATGCCTATCTGTGCACACCAGCCGACCAATCAGATCAACGCGACGCCTTCGCCGACAACCTTCGCGCTGCGTTGAGAGAGCTCGCCGATTTGCTCGCAAACGATCAAGACAAAACATAACCCCACGCGATGCACCAGATCTAAATGCGGATATTGCGGATATTGCTGTCTCGATCATTCTCGCCGTGCATGCGCGAGCGATCTGCATGTCCATCAAGACCTTGGTTTAAACATCAATTCCAACGTTACTCCAATCGCAGCGGCAAAACGTTCCAGTGTGCGCACATTGGCCGGAGTGTTTGCCCGCTCAAGGCGGGCAACCATTGGCTGTGTCGTATCCATGGAACCGGCAACAAAAGTTTGTGTGAGACCTTTTCGTTTCCGCAATTCTGTCAGCGCCGTCATCAATTCGGCGATGGTCACAGTCTGGACGTCAGACACATCACGACTTTCTTGCAATTGTCCATCGCCAGCAACCGAGGCATCTCTGAGGACCACAAGGCCTCGGTACGATAGTGCCGCAACATACCGTTCGATTGTCGTAAGGTTCGGTTGGCTTGTTCCCTTCTCAAGGCGCGCGATTGACGGCTGGGTGGTATCCATCCGACGCGCAACTTCCGTCTGAGTCAGGTTTTCTATTCGCCGTAATTTGCCAAGCAAAAGGCCTGCCGATGACATGGGGTTCAGGGCGAGACCCGCAACTTCCTCATATTGATGTGATGAGTCGAATACAACACTGTCAGAAAGATCAGCAGGATTTAACGCATGACCGTTTTGATTTCTATTGCCTCGGTTACCTTTGTCAGACGCCATCACCAACCTGTTGCAATCTCCCCCCGGCCCAAGGTTCGTTACAATTGTTAATCAATGGTTTTGTGTCACGTTGATCGTCAGCAAAGTGCAAGGCGAGCAGGGGTGATCCCATACCAAAAGAGACAAAGCAAACTGGTCTAATACATAGTTTTGCTGCATGATCACAAGGCAGCCCAACGCTTGTCATAGAATCAATCAAGAAAGCACTACCCACAACGCCTACCTTTAAAACGAATGCATGTGTTTCAAATTGTATTGAAACACCGCGGTCGCAGCACCGTTGTCCAGAGTGTTGGCAACCTGGCTACGCGAACTTCCAACACGTCTGCTCTCTGTGCTTGAGATGCATGTCACACACACAACAACAGCAGACGCTTTAAATGATAATGCAGAGGTTATTGTCGGGACAAAAGCCCGAATTAAAAGCGGGCTTAATGCTGAATTAAATTAATGCGTACAAATTTTATTCAGTTTGAACATAGTTTCGCGCTTTTTTTCGAAGGCTATTATTCCGCCTTGTGTCCAACGAGCATCTCGCGCTTGCCAGCGAAGCCATCGCGTTTTGCGACAACAAATCCCGCCTGTTGTAGGTTTCGTCGCACCCATCCAGCAGCTGTGTAAGTTGCAAAAGTTCCACTGGTCGCAGTGTGAGCATAAACATCTTGCATCAGTTTTTCACTCCACATGTCCGGGTTTTTTGACGGTGCAAACCCATCAAGATACCACGCATCGGCTTGCCCCTTCCATTTGCCTACAGAGTGTTCAGCGTTACCCTCAATAACCTGCAAGGCCGTTTGCTCATCCATCTGCCATGGCCCATCTACATCGTGACGCATTGTCCACCGTGCCACGAGCGAGGCACTGAGAGGGCGTAACGATTGCCAAGGCTGTAGGGCCCGCGCCATCGCATCACCAGACATCGGATAACATTCAAACGAAACAAATTTTAGGGATTGCCCCGGTTTGCGGACCTCCTTCCAGAGGCGCCAAGTTTCGAGAAAGTTCAACCCTGTCCCAAATCCAAGTTCTCCAACCACAAACTGGGTCGTTTGATCCCAACGTTTCTGCAAGCCATTGCCACCGAGAAACACATATGCCGTTTCTGCTTGCCCATTGTCGGGCGAATAAAACATATCATCGAATTTGTTTGAGACCGGTTGATCCCCATCTTTCCAAATCAAACTGTGCTCAATCGATTGGGTCATTGTCTCGGTTGCCTTGCGAATTTTCTCAAGCTCATTAGAACCACACCTACCATTAGGAGCATGAGTTATAGGTATGTCATCTGTCTTACCACCTGCAGACCATTTTGGCGTCATACGTCAAAAGTCGCACAACAATCCAGATTTAGTCATTGTTGGAGGCGGAATTGTCGGGTTGTGGTGCGCCGAACGCGCAGGACGTTTGGGGCTTAAAACCGTCCTGCTAGAACAGGAGCGGATTGGCAATGGTGCAAGCGGTGGTTTTCTTGGCGCTCTGATGCCGCATCAACCCGTCAACTGGATCGATAAAAAAGGCTTCCAACTTGATGCCCTGCTAACGATTGAATCAGAAATCTTAGCGCTTGAAGAAGCGACGGGCATTTTGTGTGGCTATCGCCGCTGTGGTCGCTTGATGCCGATCTACACGCAAAACAAATTTGAGCAGAGCAAAACATGGCAAACCGCATCAAGGCAACATTGGCCATCAACTTCCCCAACCGGCGATTCAATTGGCTGGGATATATTAAACAAATCCCCTAATCCCGAATGGCTATCACCAGCAACAAATATGCTGGCCTGCGACTACGACAGCCTAAGTGCCAGGCTCAACCCACGAACAACCCTGCAAGCGCTGGCAACGAAAGCGTCTACAAATGTTGAAATTCGCGAAAATACGCGTGTGACCAAAATTTCAACCGATGCCACGGTGCACCTCAGTAACGCCAGCACAATCTCACCAGGCCACGTCATTATCACAGCTGGTTACGAAGGCTTTGCCTTGCTTCAGCCGATCGCGGGTCGCAGCTTGGGCACAGGCGTCAAAGGCCAAGCCGCCCTGTTGCGCCCCAAATCGCCTGTGTCTCTTGAGCAGCCGATCATATACGCTCGCGGCACATACATCATTGCCCACGACAGCGGTCTTATTGCCATTGGCTCGACCTCAGAAAACACATTCCAACATCCCAATACAGTAGACGCGGCGCTGGAAGACCTCATTCAACATGCAACCACCCTATGTCCTCAGCTTGAAGGGGCTGAAGTGATCGAACGTTGGGCTGGGGTTCGACCTAAAGCCATCGGTCGCGAACCCATTGTCGGCGCACTTCCGGAAGCTCGAAACGTTATCGTTGCATCAGGTGGCTTCAAGATCACATATGCTATCGCACATCGTCTTGCCGACGCAGCATTAAGTTGCATCGCCGGACCTTGCATCAAACTTCCTGAAAAGTTCAAGATTGCACATCACTATGCAAGTGCGACTGAACGCAAAACGAAACACCCCGATTCCGTGACACCTTCGACGTCGTAACGGCCATCATGACTGCTGTCAGCGCCCCAGTCGCGGCAATAACAGCACACATCGAAACATGCCCCAAGTGCGACATACCCGATTGCCTTCAGGCCTGCGTTCACAACTTTTTCGACCACACAGCATATGCCCTCCACAACACAAACTGCCCAAAATAAGGACCAACATTGTATCCGGTCAATCAGAAGTGATAGACACATCACCAGATAACAAACAAACCTGACAACGGTTCGTTCTAGCCTGTTTATCCCAAAAGGAGTTTGCAATGTTCCCTTTGTCGACCATGCTGAAGTCTTTCGTAAAGGTTGGCAGCCTCAAGGTCATTGACGCAGAAGGACAAACTCATGTCTTTGCCGGAGAGCCCGGCCTTGACGTGACCATGCAGCTGACCGACCCAACGCTCTATCGCAAGTTATTCTTCAACCCTGAAATGCATGCCGGCGAAGCTTATATGGACGGACGTCTGAGTTTTCCCGGGTCTAGTCTACGTGAATTTCTTGCGCTTTTTTCACGCAACCGATTATCGTTGGGCGCACAACCTGCACAAAAAGTTTTGCGACGGGTTTCACGTGGCCTGAAGCGCTTTCAACAAGCAAACCCAATTGGCAAAGCGCAACAAAACGTTGCCCACCACTACGATCTCGGCAACGAATTCTACAAATTATTCCTTGATCAAGACATGTTTTACTCGTGCGCTTATTTTCGTCGCGAAGACGAAAGCCTTGAGGAAGCCCAGCGCAGCAAATGCCGACTTATTGCTGCAAAAATGGACTTAAAACCTGGACAAAAAATTTTGGATATCGGCTCAGGCTGGGGTGGCCTGGCCTGTTATCTGGCACAAGTGGCGGATGTCGACGTGACAGGCGTCACCTTGTCAAAGGAACAACACGCCTTATCAGTTGCTCGCAGCAAAGAGCTTGGCCTGGAAGATCGCGTCCGCTTTGAGTTGAAAGATTACCGCAAGCTTACAACCAAATTCGACCGTATTGTTTCGGTTGGTATGTTTGAACACGTTGGCGTCTCTCACTACGACGAGTTTTTCGCAAAGATCAATGACCTCATGACGGACGACGGCATCATGTTGCTCCACTCGATTGGACACATGAGCCCTCCCGGAACAGCCAGCCCTTGGCTGCGCAAATATATCTTCCCAGGAGCCTATTCTCCGGCGCTGTCAGAAGTCTTCCCGGCGGTTGAAAACAACAGCCTTTGGGCCACGGATGTTGAGTTTTTAAGGGTTCACTACGCAACCACTTTGAAGCACTGGTGCGACCGCTTTGACGCAAATCGAGAAAAAATCGCTGAGATGTATGACGAGAAATTCTGCCGGATGTGGGAATTTTATTTAATAAGCTGCGAAATGATGTTTCGCACGGGTTCGCAGGAGGTTTTTCATATGCAGCTTGCAAAAAAACGAGATGCGGCACCGATCACGCGAGACTACATAACCGACACTCAGCGCAAATACGAAGAGTTAGAGAAAAAGCGAAATTTATAAGATCGTTATGCCCTTCATGCTCGGTTCATGTGTTTTTATTGATGATATGCATTCCGTGATATTTTCAACCGGCACCGCAAGGAGCATGAATTATGAAACAACATGCAATGGCATTCCTAGTTGTCATAACCGCGCTAATTGCAAGTACGGGACGATCTATGGCCTGCGCTTGTTGTGACACATGGCAGGTCGTGAACGTTGCCAAAGGCGACGTCTTAAACATACGTTCCGGCCCCAGCACTCGGTTTAGAAAGATTGGATCAATTCCGAACGGTTCAGGTTGTGTTGTCAAACTCGGCGCCTGCAAACGTCATTGGTGTCGGATCAGCTACATTGACCAGAAGGGCTGGGTTTCATCGCGCTATCTGCGCTACATCAAATAAACACGATCGCACGCAGCTAAGGCTTACAAGCTTCAAAGTTTGCGCCCCAGATATACGGTCTGGGTAAATTCGCGACCGGCTTGCAATGGGTTTTCAAATGTGACCTCTCGCGCCTGCACATCGCCAAACACAGATTCAAGTCGCGCCAAGAATGTTTCTTCAGGACGCTCGTTTGACCATAGGCCAAACACGCCACCCGTTTTCAAGTGTGCCAATAGCTTTTGCAAACCTTCGGACTGATAAAATACTTCGTTGGCTGGATTGAGAAAGAAGTCCGGCGAGTGATCAATATCAACCAGTACCGCATCAAACTTTCGCGCCTTGTTGCCCGGATCAAAACCATCTGTTGATGCTGCGAGTTTAAAAAAGTCGCCGTGGACAAATTGCGTGCGCGGATCTTGGGTCAATTCTTTTCCAAGCGGAAGCAAGCCCGTCTGGTGCCAATCAATGACCGCGTCCAACGCCTCGACGATGATGAGCGACTTGACTGCTTTGGAAGACAATACCGCTTGTGCGGTATACCCAAGCCCAAGCCCTCCGACCACGACATCGAGGTCCGTTCCAGACAATTCAGCCAAACCAAGCTCAGCCAATGCAATCTCTGACGCCGTAAATAGGCTCGACATCAAATGTTCTTCGCCAAGTATGATCTCGATAATATCGATCCCCAACGAGAAGTCTCGCCGTCGACGCAAGCTCAAAGGGCCGATTGGTGTTGGCCGGTAATCCAGTTCTTCGAAGTATTTGCTCATAACGCGTGCGCATCCTTGCTGATTGAAGACTAAGATACGAACTTCTAACAAGCCTAAAAGCCCGAAGGGCTAGGGAGCAAGGCGACCCGCCGACAGTTCGGCGCCCCGTCCGGCGCGCGACATGCGCGTGAGGACATAAAAAATGGAGGAGAGAGGGGGATTCGAACCCCCGATACGGGTTACCCCGTATTCCGGATTTCGAATCCGGCGCCTTCAGCCACTCAGCCACCTCTCCGTGCCAACATGTGGTGCGAGGCTGGCTTTTAGCCAAACGCTGGCGGCAGAGCAACCCGGTATCTCATCGCAGTGTTCAAAAATTCGCTCACCGGCATCAGCTAACATCACGATAGAACGCGATTTGATCCAACACGCGGCCGAAAACCGGATGCAACAGCGTTAGTCGGAACGAGAATTTCTCGTCCGGCAGCTGTGTGTGAACGATTTCCATCGCTCCGGGCGTCATCCATTCAGGAAGCCATATACGGCGGCCAAAGCTCTCAAAAAAATATCCCGAAGATGAAAACACCAAGGCACCGTCGCGGACAGACAGCCTAAGCGCCATGCCCAAACCTGCACCGACGTACTCTTCAAGCCCAGTGTGACCACGAAACCTTTTTGCTGAGTGGACCACCTGCGGAAATTTACCCTCGCGCGCGTAACTCCGGCTCCACAACTGACCACCAATTGTCGGGTCCTCAATCACACTGACGACAGAGGCACCGGCCGCGCCGTTCTGCAAAGGCAATGGCGCTCCGATCACACGCAACACAAACGCCAAAACAGCGCCTGCGCGCGACAGCTCGGTTGAAACAACCTCACCTTCGTAAAGCTTCATCTCGCCCGGTGCTAAAACGCGCGAGAAGCGATTTTGCACAGGCGGCGGCAACTGTGACCAGGCGTCGGGTCCGAGCAAAGTACGAAATCGCGTATCAGCACAAACGCTTGGTCCATAGTCCTGACTTGTCGATGTACCAGACTTAATCCTCTTACGTGCTGCAACCATGACCAGGCATCCTCTCAAACCATTTAAAATCGGGTCACTTGAAAATAAGTTAGCGTTTGTTGACGGCCTTACCCATTGGGCGAACGAACTTTGCAACCTTGCCGCCCAGACGAATGAGCGCCATGAGAGTCGGACCAGGCAGGCGAAGAATTTCACCAAAACCTTTGTCGACAGCCTCGCTGAAAGTCAGCATATCCGATAGCCTTTTGCGCGCGCCGCGAGACATCTTCGGATCATTGTCAGCCATCGACACACATTCGCGCAAAACCGCCAACGTTGGATCAAGCTCACGTGCTTTACGCCCTGCTGCAATACGACGGACCATCTCAAACATATCCGCCTCGGCGGTGTAATAATCACGCCTGTCACCCAGAACTGGAACGCGTTTGATCAACTGCCAGCCCAAAAGTTCTTTCAGTGAGTTGGAAACATTTGAACGCGCCAGATTGAGGAAACCTGCGATGCTTTCTGCTGTGAGGGGGTCATCAGAAATAAACAACAGTGCATGGATTTGGGCGACTGAGCGGTTAACGCCCCAGGTGGTCCCCATTTCTCCCCAATGCAAAACGAACATTTGCATGGCTTGCCCCATCTCGTTTCCAATTGTGCTTTCCGGTTGCGATGCTTTTCGCACCGCACTGGGCTTTGGCTTATCTCTTACAGCGCCCATCGAACTTTCTTCCTTAGCCTGCTTCTTTCGGTGATTTCTGTCATGACAGAAATATAAGAACAAAGGGGTGAAATATCAAGGGCTGGCCAAGAGGCCCAACGTGGAAATTTCAACCCTCAAAGCCGCGTAACGGCCATTGCAAAAAGAGTTCGGTTTGCACCAAAATATGCATGATAGGTTCCAAGTGCTCAGCCTAAGCAATTGTTATAAAACAAATTTTAGATAAAATCCTAAGACATCCGGACCGCCAAAAACGCGTCATCAATTGAAATTGTCTCGCGCCTTCACAATTTGGTACTAGAACGTTCCATAAGCGGGTTTTGTTGGCGGGTTTAAAACGCGCCTTACCCAGGTCACGCCATTCGTTGGAGAATAAATTATGATGCGCTCACTGTCCGTCGTGGTGGCTCTATCTGCTGCCTTCTGGATGTGCGTGGCACACGCTGCAACACCTCGAGACTTAAAGTGGGATGACCTCGTACCGCAACTAGATGTACTCGAAGACCCGCTATCAAGCCTAACCGCAGATCAGGCAATTGACTTCGACATCGTCGCAGCCTTTCGTCAAGAAGGACCAAGCGAACGGACACCAGAAAATGCGTCTGCATTCGAAGACGCGGAAAAATCGGAAAAAAGTCTCCGCAAGCAAGGCATAGATTTTGAAGCGATCTATAAAAAATACCAAGCTTGGCAGGTCGCGAAAGAGAAGCAGGGTAACACTCTTGTTTCATCGCTAGATGACGCGACGGTCCGGATTGCCGGCTATCTATTGCCGCTTGATGTCTCAGACAAGGGGGTCAGTGAATTTCTCCTCGTTCCGTATGTCGGAGCATGCATTCACGTCCCACCACCACCTGCAAACCAGATGGTGTTTGTGAGCCTCGAGCAATCCTACAAGGTCGATGGTCTCTACGTGCCTGTATGGGTCACAGGTAAGATGAAAGCAAAGAAAACAGAAAAAACGCTGACACTTGCAGATGGCGCCTCAACCGTTCCTGTTGGCTACACGCTGCACGGCATGAACGTTGAACCGTACAAAAAACAGAAGAAGAAAAAATAAAAACTGAAGCGCTAGGCAACGCATTGGGACTCATCAGAGCGTTTCTAATGGCATTTAGGCGATTACGTCCGCACCATCATGCCGTCAGCAAGCGAATTGCGATAAGCGCGCCATGCTGGAATGAGACCTGCCAGCACCCCTCCAAGAATAATCGCCGCCAACGACCAAAGCTCGACGTGTGAGGGCAAGCTGATATCGATGAATATCCCATACGCGCTATCGAGATAGGGTCGAACCACAATCAATACACCATACAGCAGAGCAATACCAAGCGCGATGCCAGCAAGGGTCATGATCAAGGCTTCTGCCGAAAGCAACCCGACAACCGTCTTCGGCCCCGCCCCCACCGAACGCAAAATCGCCATCTCACGGCGGCGTTCGTTCAAGGTCGCAAATATCATCGCCACCATGCCAAGCAATGCTGTTACAACGACCATGATTGACACGACGAATAAGGCGGTTTCTGCTGTACCAACGAGCGACCACATCTCCGTCAATGCGACGCCTGGCAAAACAGCCGAGAGAGCTTCCGCGCGATAAGTGTTGACGTAACGCTGAAACTTGAAAACCGCAAAACGAGATTTCAATCCAAAAAGTGCAGCCGTTATGGCTTTGGGTTTAAGGTCCATATTGCGCACTTCATCCGACGTGAACACACGAGAGGAATTTTTCGCGCCCCCTTTCCAACCAAGATGTATCGCTTCAATCCCTCCCAGCGTCACATGCACCGTTCGATCGACCGGCGTGCCGGTTTTGCCCAAAATACCCGCCACGCGAAACGGCATGTTGTCGTGCTCGCTTGCACCAATTTCACCAATGCCATGCGACACCACAATCGGGTCATTGAGCGTGTAACCGAGTTCCTTCGCCACATCCGCACCTATCACAGCATCAAACATTTCTGCGAACGGACCGCCTGCCAAAAACGGCAATTTGCGTTTGTCGCGATAGCGATAGTGTTCGAAATATTCTTTCGTCGTGCCCAACACGCGAAAACCCTGATGGCTATCGCCTAGAGACATCGGCACACTCCAGGCAACATTCTTGCGCGCGGTCAACTGCTCGTAACTTCGCCAAGTCATGTTGTTGGGGGCATTGCCGATGCGAAAAACGCTGTAGAGCAGCAACTGTATATCACCACTGCGCGCACCAACGATGACATCGGTTCCCGAAATTGTATTTGCAAAGCTTGCCCGTGCGCCGGTGCGGATTTTTTCAACACCCAATAACAACATCACGCTGACAGCGATGGCGAAAATTGTCACCAAGGCTGTGATCCATCGATTGCCAAGTGACTGAAGCGCCAAACGAAGAACGGTCATGTCCCGCCCCCCATTTGCATATCACCTGTCTTGGCTATATCCGTCTGGATAATTTCTTCGAGATGACAAACGCGATCGAAATGGGGTGCAACAGCTTCGTCGTGACTGACCATAATCATGGAGCTGTTCGTTTCGGCGATCTGGGCGAATAACAAATCCAAAAATTTCTCCTGACGATTACGGTCAAGAGCCGATGTTGGCTCATCTGCCAGAACAATTTCCGGTGCGCCAATCAATGCACGTGCTGCAGCCACGCGCTGTTGCTGGCCGACGCTTAATGTCCCAACTGAGCCGTCAATTAAGGTCTGATCTTCCAGCCCCAACGCATGCAACAATCGCAACGCTTCTGCTTCTAGACCAGCCTGCTTGCCCAGCGCCTGCGCCTTGGCACGCCGTTCGGGTGCAAAATTCAGCGGCAACATGACATTGTCAATCACGCTGGCGTAGGGCAGCAAGTTAAACATCTGAAAAACGATACCGAGATGTTCAGCCCGAAACCGGTCGCGAGCACCACTGGACAAAACGGAGATATCTGTATCGAGTATCTCGACACGACCCGACCTAGGTAAAATAACGCCTGCCAGCAAGTTCAATAAAGTCGATTTGCCTCCGCCCGACGGCCCGAGCAACAAAACGGTCTCACCACGCGCCAACGAAAATTCATTGATACGAATGGAAAAACCGTTGCGCCCTGGCCAAGCGAAAGCAACATCGCGTAGCTGTGCAACCGTTTCAGTTTTGGCAGCGGAATTCGACGTACGAAGCAACGATTAAAGTCTCGATTTAATTGGCACCATCTAAAGTGACATCAGGTTTATCACGCGTCACTTCAAATTTGCTCTGTTTTTTTGCTGTCACAATATTAACGTCGAGTTCCTGGGCAGAAGCAAAGACTTTAAAATAAGCAAAACTCAGCGCTTTGACCTGACTTACATCTTCACACTTCAACACATAAGAGGCGTGAAATTCTCCATGTTCGCCTTTGTGATCGTCATGATCGTCGTGTTTAGAAGCTTCTTTGCTATGGCCATGATCGTCGTGGTCGTCATGACCCTTGTGACCCTTATGATCTTCACTACCAGGAGCACCAAATTCGATTTTTACATCACTCACGTTGCACTGAGCCGACTGTGAAACCTTCATCAAAGAAAGAATGTCGGCGAGTTTTTTCTTTGCTTCAGCAAGGTTGTCTTTTTGCTCTTGCGATTTGGGCGCGTGTTCAAAACCGACAATGTCGGCTCCTGGAACAACCAATTCGATATCAATACGATTTTTTTCGATCGCGATGTTTGCTGTCCCATGTCCATGCTGATGGGCTTTGGCATGACGATGACCATCTGCTCCAAATGCCGGCATGGCCAAAGCTGTCCAACACAAGATTGCCAAACCGGGAAAACACATTTTCATTTCTAAACCCTTCTTACATGACCAGATCGAGCGTTTTTGTAGCGCCGCGACCGTTCTCAAAACCTTTTGCAATCACGCGACCTTCAGACGCGTCCGCGACCATCGCAAGTCGTGTGCGCGGATTTAACACCGGGCTCTTCAACCACTTAAAATCGGTATCAAACTCCGTTCCGACATGACACATCTGTTGCTCACGCCCTGGACTGTCAACACCACGGTGATGGCCTGTCCAGCGACCGTCCTGCCAGTGGTTTGCAGCAATCGCGACACCGTTACGCACACTTGATTTTTCTTCCATACGTTCAATCACACATGTTTCTTGTGCAGTCATTCCCGCCAAGGAGTAAATCGCTGGAGCTGCGATCTTTTCTGTCATCAACATCTCTTTGGCATCAGCGTAACTGACGGCTTCTTCGCAAACTTGGCGCAACAAATGCGCCGCAGTTTGGTGTGGCATGCGCCATACGCGTCGCCGATTTGCTGCCCAATCCATCAAAAAAACACCAATCGGCGCCGGCATCGGAGCTTGATTCAAGGCAATGGAAAAACGCCCAGGTGCCATCACCTGCAACACGCCTGTGTAACCGGGCCATGTCATTGTCAGGAATTCACCGGCGCCGCCCTTGACACGTGCGGCACATATATTTTCACCAAGTCCTGGTGTCTTCCAATCGAGCACACGAACAAGCCGCGCACTTTTGCCATCAGGTGATGGTGCGACACGGCAGGTGCAGGCCCACTCATAATTGACAGATAGAAAATAAGCGCCAGGACGAGCGAGACGCTTGGCTATGGCATCAATCTCATCGAGATGGCGGTTGTTCCACTTCACCAACCAGCGTCTTGAGATGCTGTCGAGAACTTTCAAAGCTGATGCCGGAGCCCGGTGGGTGGCAAGATCGAGCAGGGCGTGGGCCCGCTGTTCCTCGGCCATCAATGTCGTGAGCGGAAAATCCGACCCCGTCTCAATGAGGGGGATTTGCTGCAATTTGGAAACGTCCGGCGCGTCACTTTTACCTGCAACCTCCTGCAACATTTGGCCCTTGCTCCTCAGATTGCTAAAATATGCGCAACTTCAATGCCTTATGCTGGAAATTCGCTGCGTTTGCGAGTGAATACGCGGCAAAATCTAGAAAACCTGGCTCAGATGCGCGGAATTTATCCAATACGCACCAAGAAACCGTTGACTTTAGGGCTCAGACACAAGATAAGCCTGAAAATCCGGCAAAGATAAAACCATCCTTGCTGGCAATATGTGCTGCCCGAGGCTCACCGGTTACCGACCGGGCCGAAAGGTCAAGTCCGCAATTTCGTTGCGGCGCCACAGGGCGCGGAGAACCCAGTTGATGAGGTCAAAAGACCCACAACGCAAGAGCTTGAGGTAAGAACCATGTACGCAGTCATCAAGACTGGCGGCAAACAATACCGCGTCACAAAGGACGATGTTTTAAACATCGAACGCTTAGAGGGCGACGCGGGTGCCAAAATTGAATTCACAGACGTATTGATGGTCGGCGAAGGCAGAAGTGTCAAAGTTGGATCGCCAAATGTTTCAGGTGCGAAAGTGACAGCTGAATTGGTGGCGCAAACACGCGGGCCAAAACTAATCGCATTTAAAAAGCGCCGCCGGAAAAACTCGCGTCGCAAGCGGGGGCATCGTCAAGATCTTAGTCAGGTGCGCATCACCGACATCACGGGCGCATAAGTTTAGAAGCGCAATTGGATAATTCGCGCGCAGATCCTGGATGATCGCGCAGCAATTCAGTATTAAGGAGCACCAAAATGGCTCAGAAAAAAGCAGGCGGCTCGTCCAAGAACGGACGCGATTCAGAATCCAAACGCCTCGGCGTGAAAAAGTATGGTGGCGAACACGTCATTCCCGGAAACATTATTGTGCGCCAACGCGGCACACGCTGGCATCCAGGTGCAGGCGTTGGTCTCGGCACGGATCACACAATCTTCGCAAAAGTGGCAGGCCAGGTTGAATTTCGCACCCGCCGCGGCGGTCGCACCTTCATTTCCGTGTTACCACCCGTGGCAGACGCCGCCGAATAATCACTTTTAGCAATTTAACAGCTTGCAAAGGGGAGACGGCAAACGTCTCCCCTTTTTGTATTTTGCAAATGGGTGACCGCCGTGGAGAAACAAAGCAACACCAGCGCATCAAAACCAAACAAACTTTGCTTGCGCCCACTCGTTGATGCTGACGCAGAACGCATCGCGGAGTTGGCTGGCCAGTGGGACGTAGCCAGCATGACATCGCGGATCCCTTATCCGTATTCACCGGCCCAGGCCCATCAATGGATCAGCGGGGAAAATCCTGGTGAGTTTATCCGAGGCATCGAACTCGAAGGCGAATTGGTCGGTGTTTGTGGATTTATGCCACTTGCGCCAGATGTCGACGATACAAATGACGAAGCTGAGCTGAGCGCAGAAATCGGATATTGGGTTGGTAAAGCTTATTGGGGACAAGGAATTGCAACGCTGGCCGCAAACTCCATATTAGACGAATTAGAAAAGCGCGGTGCAACAACTGTTAAGGCTGGACACTTTCACGACAATCCGGCATCTGCGCGCGTATTGGTAAAACTAGGATTTCAGCCCGTTGGACAAAAAAATTGGTGGTGCGAGGCACGTCAGTGCAACGTCCTCGCCATACGGTATGAATTGACACGAACATGAAATTTCTCGACCAAGCGAAAATCTACGTTAAGGCTGGCAACGGCGGGAATGGCTGCGTTTCATTCCGTCGTGAAAAATACGTCGATCAAGGCGGCCCCGACGGTGGCGACGGCGGGCGCGGCGGCGACGTTTGGGTCGAGTGTGTGCAAAACCTGAATACATTGATTGATTTTCGCTACCAGCAACACTTTCGGGCAAAAAACGGCATTCCCGGAATGGGCCGCGACCGCACAGGCAAGTCAGGCGATGATATCGTTTTAAAAGTCCCGCCCGGCACGCAGGTTCTGACCGACGACAAAGAAACCGTCATTTGCGATCTCCAAGAACCAGGCGACCGCTTCCGACTTGCATCCGGTGGCAATGGTGGGTTTGGCAACGCGCATTTCAAATCACCGACCAACCAAGCGCCAACACACGCAAACCCTGGCGAAGTCTTAGAAGAGTTTGCCATCTGGCTGCATTTGAAACTGATTGCAGATGCTGGAGTTGTAGGCCTTCCAAACGCCGGCAAGTCAACGTTTCTCGCCACCGTTTCTGCGGCCAAACCAAAGATTGCCGACTACCCGTTTACAACGCTCCACCCCAACCTGGGGGTTGTCAAAGCCGGTGAAGTCGACTTCGTCCTGGCTGATATTCCAGGCCTGATTGAAGGTGCCAACGATGGTGCTGGCATCGGAACAAGATTTCTTGGTCACGTCGAACGGTGTCGCGTCTTGTTACACCTCGTCGACGCCACGCAAGATGACGTTTCTGGCGACTATCACACTGTACGTGAAGAACTAAACGCCTATGGCGGCGGATTAGAAACCAAGTCAGAAATTATCGCGCTGACAAAGGTTGACGCCTTGGATGACGATACCATTGCTGAAAAGGCAGAGGCCTTAAAACAGGAAACTGGTGTTGATCCGCTGATTATATCGGCGGTGTCGGGAAAAGGCATTAACGACGCATTATTTGCATTGGCACGACGTGTCAGTGCCGCGTCAGCCGCTGACATCGCAACCGAAGAACCTGCCAAACCCTGGCAACCTTAGCCAGACCCGATTGACTGTTGTCGCAACCAATCAAAAAAGCGCACTCTACAAATGACTGATCTTCCAAACACAAAGCCTGATCTGCTTGACATTCCAAGCCTCGAGAAACTCGCACCCGGCGAGACTTCGACGCACGCACCACGCATTTTGCTTTTGTATGGATCACTGCGCCCGCGATCTTTCAGCCGTTTGTTGACATTTGAAGCCGCGTGGCTTTTGCAAAAACTTGGCGCCGACGTAAAAATTTTCGATCCAACGGGATTGCCCTTGCCAGACGGAGCGCCGGAAGAACATCCGAAGGTGAAAGAACTACGCGATCTCGTTATTTGGTCTGAAGGACAAGTTTGGACATCTCCCGAACGCCATGGCAGCATGACGGGTATTTTGAAATCCCAAGTTGATTGGATTCCATTGTCGATCGGGGCCGTCCGCCCGACACAGGGCAAAACACTCGCACTCATGCAGGTTTCTGGTGGCTCGCAATCGTTCAATGCCGTCAATCAAATGCGCGTATTGGGACGTTGGATGCGAATGGTAACAATCCCCAACCAATCTTCCGTTCCCAAGGCCTACCTCGAATTTGATGACGACGACCGCATGAAACCATCGCCATATTACGATCGCGTCGTTGATGTGATGGAAGAACTCGTGAAATTCACGCTTTTAACCCGTGACCGCAGCGACTACCTGGTTGACAGGTACAGCGAACGCAAAGAGAGCGCCGATGAATTGTCGAAGCGCGTCAACATGCGTTCAATTTAAACGCCCAACGATTATGCATTACGATTATGATGAAAATCGCTGTTCAATGCCAAATGTTCCAAAGCATCATAACCGTCATCACCCTATTTCTCACAAGACTGGTGAAAACAATCGTTTTGATACCCTTGTTTGCCTTGCACGTACCCGCCTAACGGGTGACACTCCCGCACAACGTATTTGATAGCCGTCATACTCCGGGGGGAAATATGCGCAATACCACGCGTTTTATACTTTTCGTTGCCATTGCTTGCTTTGGCACAACAGCGCCAGCATGGGCAAAAAAGAAATGCGAAGGCAACGATAACGCACTTGGCGTCTCGCGTGTCGTACAGATCGACACCACGGGTGGGCCTGGTTTTGGCTTCCAACACTATAAAGCCTATGACTTCCTGCGCGATGGCGAGGTCGTCATCACATTTGACGACGGCCCGTTGCCAGGCCCAACTGGCGATATTCTTAAAGCACTGGCCAAGCATTGCGCAAAAGCGACGTTCTTCCCCGTCGGCAAATTGGCTGTCGGCTATCCCCAAGTTCTCAAGCGTGTTTATGACGAAGGCCACACGGTCGGAAGCCACACCTGGTCCCACGCCGACATCGGAAAAAAAGATACCGCCGGTTTGCGTGAAGAGATCGAAAAAGGTGTCAGCGCTGCCCGATTGGCTATTGGAAAACCCGTTGCACCGTTTTTCAGACACCCTTATTTAAAAGATTCTGAAAAGACGATTGCCTACTTGGCAGAACGTAATGTCGCGGTTTTCTCGACAGACCTTGATTCATTTGACTTTAAACGTGGCAGCGCGAAACGCTTAATCGCCCGCGTGATGGGAAACTTAAAAAAGAAACGTAAGGGCATTATCTTATTTCACGACATCAACAAGACGACAGCCAAGGCGATGCCACAGTTCCTCAATGCTCTCAAAGCCGGTGGTTATAAGATTGTGCACCTAAAAGCGAAAACTGGCATGGAGACAATCGCAAAATTTGATGAGGAAGTTGGAAAGTCCTTTAAAGGACGCATCTCAACCGGGAAGCGGCCGATTAATAGTGTCGTGTCGACTATTGAAGAAGATGGCCAGGTCACAGCTAAACAGGCGCCGGCGGCAACATCTGCCGAAGTAGAGTAAAATAGAACGTCTACTTATGCGTGGCTCGCTAAAGTAATTTGCTAAAATCGTCGTCTAAAATCGTCATAGAGATCGTTTTGCATATTCGTTGACTGAGTGGCCTTATCTGTATTGGCCACTCAGCTATCCAACCAACGAAGACAATTGTTTTTCGTTTCGAGATTAGCGCCGACGCGCTGATTTACGTGACACTTCTGCTTTTGATACGTAACCGGCTTTCACCAAAGCGCCAACGCAGCGTTTTGACAGTTTTGGGCCGTTGCGACGCATGCAACGTGTCAAACCTTTGCTCCCTGGGATTTGGCTTGAGCAGTAAGTCAGGTAGTCACCGATGCAAGCACGTTTTACGGAAGAACTAACAGCGAAGGCTGATGTCGCTTGGAATGTCAGGGCTGCAACTGTCAGTGCGATTGTTGCGGCTTTGCGGGCTGTTTGAGCTGTGTTGGTCATTTGAGGTCTCCGTTGGGTTGGTGCGTTCTGTTTCGTTTGTGAAACTAGAATTACCGCCCCGAGCCCCGACCAGCAGTCTCGCAAGGAACAGAGAGGCGAATGATCGAAATTTTTTCAAAAATTAACTAAGAAAGACTCAAAAAAAAGCTGCCAGAGGCTTTTTCAAGCTCTTCTGGCAGCGCAACAAACGGGACCTTATTTTCGCGATCCCTGCAATTAGTGGCGGCGGGCTGATTTACGTGAAACTTCTGCTTTTGATACGTAACCGGCTTTCACCAAAGCGCCAACGCAGCGTTTTGAAAGTTTTGGGCCGTTGCGACGCATGCAACGTGTCAAACCTTTGGTGCCTGGGATTTGGCTTGAGCAGTACGTCAGGTAGTCACCGATGCAAGCACGCTTTACGGAAGAACTAACAGCGAAGGCTGATGTTGCTTGGAATGTCAGAGCTGCAACTGTCAGTGCGATTGTTGCGGCTTTGCGGGCTGTTTGAGCTGTGTTGGTCATTTGAGGTCTCCGTTTGGATTGGTATGTCTGTTTCGTTTGTGAAACTAGATTTACCCCCCAGAGCCCCGACCAGCAGTCTCGCAAGGAACAGAGAGGCGAATGATCGCGATTTTTTCAAAAATTAGCTGAGAAAGACCCAAAAAAGCTGCCAGAGGCTTTTTCAAGCGCATCTGGCAGCTTTAGACACATTTTGCAGTGCAACAAACGGGACCTTATTTTCGTCTACCCGTGTGTTTAGCGCCGACGCGCTGATTTACGTGAAACTTCTGCTTTTGATACGTAACCGGCTTTCACCAAAGCGCCAACGCAGCGTTTTGAGAGTTTTGGGCCATTGCGGCGCATGCAACGTGTCAAACCTTTGGTGCCTGGGATTTGGCTTGAGCAGTACGTCAGGTAGTCACCGATACAAGCACGCTTTACGGAAGAACTAACAGCGAAGGCTGATGTTGCTTGGAATGTCAGAGCTGCAACTGTCAGTGCGATTGTTGCGGCTTTGCGGGCTGTTTGAGCTGTGTTGGTCATTTGAGGTCTCCGTTTGGATTGGTGTGTCTGTTTCGTTTGTGAAACTAGATTTACCCCCCAGAGCCCCGACCAGCAGTTTCTCAAGGAACAAGGATGCAAATTCTCAATTTTTTTTTGAAATCCCCCACATTTCTGGGGTTTCTGCTAGACAGGTCAGAAGCTGACCACCAACACCCGATTTCAATGAAGCCATCTGTGAAAAGTTCAGACTCAAATAGCCGACAAGCCGGTGACACCATTTCGGTACGGCCCGAATGGACCGATGCGAAGCGCATCGTCGTAAAGCTTGGTTCCGCGTTGTTAACCAGTGCGGAAAATGGAGAATTGCAGTCAGATTGGCTCGCCTCGCTGTTGGATGATGTGGCGGCGTTGAAAAAAGCCGGCAAAGAGGTGGTGTTGGTCTCATCGGGATCCGTAGCACTCGGTCGCCAGGCGCTCGGATTCGAGCCAGGGCCCCTTGCACTGGAAGCCTCGCAGGCGGCGGCGGCAGTTGGACAAATTTCTCTCGCCCACGCTTATCAAAAGCTTTCCGAAGAACGCGGGCTGATTGCAGCACAAATTCTTGTCACACTCGGTGATACGGAAGAGCGGCGACGTTACCTCAATGCACGCGATACGATTCTTAATCTCTTGCGACTTGGCACGCTGCCTGTCGTCAACGAAAACGACAGCGTTGCAACCGTCGAGATTAGGTATGGTGATAATGATCGCCTGTCTGCGCGCGTCGCCTCGATGATTGACGCCGACTGTCTTGTTCTTCTGTCCGATATCGATGGTCTCTATACCGCGCCACCTTACCAAGACAGCAATGCGCGACACATTGATGTCGTCGAAGAAATCACGCCAGAAATCATGGCTATGGCCGGCGATGCCGGGACCTCAATGGCGAAGGGCGGAATGCGCACCAAGATCGAGGCCGCAAAAGTTGCGCTGGCTGCTGGCACCGACATGGTGATCATGTCTGGTATTGCGCGCAATCCACTAAGTGCATTGACTGCAGGCGCGCGCTGCACCTGGTTCCTCGCTCCAGCCGACCCCGTGACATCACGTAAACGTTGGCTGTCCGGTCAACTCGAACCAAAAGGCACAATCACCGTTGATGCCGGAGCAGAAAGTGCATTGCAAGCCGGCAAAAGCTTGTTACCAGCCGGCGTTACAGACGTTTCCGGCGTGTTCGATCGCGGTGATGCCGTCATTATCGAATCCGCCGATGGTCGAGAACTCGGTCGTGGGCTCATCGCCTATAACAACCGCGACGCTTTACTGATCAAGGGGCAGAAATCTCATGATATCCCGCGTATACTTGGGTTCGAGGGGCGCGCAGAACTGGTTCACCGCGACGTTCTCGCTGTAACCCGAACTTAAAGCCAACTATGATTGTCTCGATCGCAAACGCATCGATAAGAAAAGACTTAAGACAACTAGAGAAAAAGAGAAAAGACACCACCATGACTGCTGTTGCACCAAACTTGCGCGACACCTCCGACCTCGAAAGCACAATGCTGGCCTTAGGTAAAGCTGCCAGCAGTGCTGCAACGCAACTCGCCACAGCTCCCAGAGATGCCAAAGATCTGGCACTCAAAATGGCTGCCATGACCCTCAGAGCTGAAAGCGACACAATCATCGCCGCCAACGCGCGCGACATCGAAGCTGCAAACGCCGCCGACCGACCAAAGTCCTTCATTGACCGCTTAATGCTCGATGCTGGCCGCATCGAAAGTATAGCGAAGGGACTTGAGACCATCGCCGAACTTGAGGATCCGGTTGGCGAAACGATCGCTGAATGGCGCCGCCCAAACGGATTGTTGATTTCCCGCGTGCGTGTGCCAATCGGTGTCATCGGCATCATCTACGAAAGTCGGCCAAACGTAACCGCTGATGCAGGCGCACTGTGCTTGAAGTCTGGCAACGCCTCAATTCTGCGTGGAGGCTCCGACAGCATTCATTCCAGTCGTGCAATTTTGGCGTGTCTTGAGAAAGGCCTCGAACATGCCCAACTGCCCACAACAGCGATCCAGCTCGTACCAAGTGTCAGCCGTGATGCCGTTGGAATGATGCTCAAAGGTCTCAATGAAACCATTGACGTCATTGTTCCCCGAGGCGGCAAAAGCCTTGTCTCACGTGTACAAAGCGAGGCACGTGTTCCAGTGTTCGCTCACTTGGAAGGCATTTGTCATACCTACGTTGACCGTGGCGCCGACCTTCAAGATGCCATTCCAATTGTCGTTAACGCGAAAATGCGCCGTACGGGCATTTGCGGAGCAACAGAAACCGTCCTGGTTGATATAGGTGGAGACACTGATCTTCTCACACCTGTTGTCAAGGCGTTGTTAGAAGCTGGTTGCGAAGTTCGTGGAGATACGGTGACGCAAAAGGTCGCCGCAGATGTAAAAGCGGCGAGTGAACAGGATTGGGCAACGGAATACCTCGACGCAATCGTTTCGGTAAAAACCGTTGACGGTGTCGATGAAGCCATCGACCACATCGCCCACTACAGCTCGCATCACACCGATGCGATCCTTACCGAATGCTATGGCACTGCAGAGCAATTCTTAAATCGTGTCGATAGCGCCATCGTCCTGCACAATGCATCAACACAGTTCGCTGATGGTGGGGAATTTGGCATGGGCGCAGAAATTGGCATTGCGACAGGAAAAATGCATGCTCGTGGCCCTGTCGGTGTCGAACAACTGACCACATTCAAGTATATTGTGCGCGGCAGTGGCCAGGTCAGGCCGCTATAATTTGAAAAATTGCATGGCCTACAAGTCCGCACCCCATAGCTTCGGCTCAATCAAGGCAAAGCCGCCGCTTGCTTTCCCAGGAGAGGTGATCGGTATCATGGGTGGATCCTTTAATCCACCACATGAGGGACATGTAACAGTTGCCGCAACCGCTCTGCGTCGCCTTGGCCTGGCGCGCGTGTGGTGGCTGGTCTCACCTGGCAATCCCCTAAAACACCACGATGACCTCGCCCCGCTCCGCCAACGCCTAACAGATGTCCGCAACCTCGCGCCGGATCCGCGGTTTACCATCACAGACTTTGAACAGGACTTGGCAACCCCTTACACCGCTGCAACGCTGGCCTTCTTAAAACGTCGCCAACCTGCAACACGGTTCGTTTGGGTGATGGGCGCTGATAATCTCGCAACATTCCACCGCTGGCAGCACTGGCGAGATATCGCCGAAACCTTGCCCCTTGCCGTCGTGGATCGTCCTGGCTGGCACCTACCGTCACTCGCCCAAAAAGCAAGCCACGTTTTAGGGCCTTATCGCCTTCCTGAAGCCATGGCGCCAACTTTGCCTTTCCATAAGCCGCCGGCATGGACATTCCTGACAACTCGGCTGTCTGATCTATCTTCAACGGACCTCAGGACAACACAATCACGTTAAAGTTGCATATGACGGCGTAATCAATTACCCACATTGTTCCGGTAAACAGAGACAGGCATTTGCCAAAACTGTTGCCTCGGGGCCGACAACAGGCCTATTCTAAGCCGTCACTATGGGGTCGTCCGACGTATTTGCGTAGAATAATACGCACCCGATCGGGGCGAGACCTCCTCAAAGCGGCAAATTTGAGCCGTTGCTAAAGGCGTAACCTAGAAAGGATGGCCGCCAAAATATGCCAAGTGCACTCGAGCGTACTCAAAACGGTACGTCTCCTGCCGAATTGCCTTCAGACTTTGATGGCGACACGGCTGCCTTAACCGAAAAGATCTTAAACTGGCTTGACGAAGCGAAAGCTGAGAAGCTTGTGAAGATCGACCTGGCAGGCAAATCATCATTCGGTGACTACATGGTCATCGCTTCCGGCAATACCACACGCCACGTTGGCGCCATTGCCGATCTCCTCCAACGCAAGTTGAAAGCTGAAGGCCAGGGCCGTGTCCAGGTCGAAGGCAATGACACATGCGATTGGGTGTTGATCGACACCGGCGATATCATCGTGCATGTCTTCCGGCCAGAAGTTCGAGAATTTTATAATCTCGAGAAGATGTGGTCAGCCGACCGTCCGGTTGATACTTCGGAGCATTAAGTTGCAGGCAACAAGGCTTGAGTGCTCATTTCAAAGATGAGCGCATTGCTGAGCCTGTGTGAATTGACTGCGTTCGCCGCTCATGCCCAGCGCTTTATATGAAACTGCGTTCCTAGAAATCATGCGCCTAACCGTACTGGCCGTTGGCCGACTTAAATCCGGCCCTGAACAAGATCTTTGTAAGCGGTATGAAAAACGCTTGGACGCCACCGGTCGTGCGGTGGCGCTTGGCCCCCTCAAAATTATTGAGCACGTCGAAAGCCGCGCGGCAAATGCCATACAACGAAAATCTGATGAAGCGGATCGCTTGCTAAAATCAGTTGATAACGGCGCTGTTATTGTTGCTCTCGATGAGCACGGCAAACACATGACGAGTGAAACGTTTGCGTCCTGGATTGCAGCCCAACGCGATGACGGCACACAACACATGGCGTTTGTTGTTGGCGGTCCCGACGGCTTAGCAGCCACCACCTTAAAACGTGCAACCCTGAAGCTCTCGCTTAGCGCACTGACAATGCCACACGGACTGGCACGCGTTCATCTGGTCGAACAACTCTACCGCGCCGTCACAATTCTTTCCGGACATCCTTATCATCGCGTGTGAGGCAAACAAACGCTCCACTCGCTACGGTCTAAATTCCTCGAATAAGCAGGCTGTCTAACACGCGCCCCGGCAACACCCTTTTGGCCGTGGCTGCAAGGTACGTCGGTGTCGTTACATAATAGCGAAGTTGTGGACGAGAACTTTCAACCGCGTGCAACAGCTTTTTGGCAACCGCCTCAGGTGGCAATTTAAACATTGTCTTGCCCCCACGCTCCATTACCGCCATGCGTTGTTTGTAGACATCGCGATGCGGCGAGGATTCAAAGTTGATGTTTTGGCGAAAGTTGGCCAGAACGTTCGCGACAAAATTTGTGGCAATTGGTCCAGGCTCGATCAGAGACACATGAATACCTGTTCCAGAAAGTTCCCAACGCAAAGAATCCGACAACGCTTCAAGCGCAAATTTGGACGCACAATACGCCCCTCGATATGGGGCCGAAACCAAACCCAAGACCGATGAACACTGTACTATTCGCCCTGCCCCTGCTTGGCGCATTGCTGGCAAAAAGCGACATGTGAGGTCGTGTGTCCCAATCAGGTTGACTTCAATTTGTTGGCGCAAACATGCAGCACTCAAATCTTCAACCGCGCCAACCTGTCCATAAGCAGCATTGTTGAACAGAGCATCTAACTTGCCGTTCGTGGCCTCAAGGACTGCATCGCCACAATCGGAAATAGATTGTGCATCAGACAATTCAAGTTGCACTGCCTCAACGCCTTCGACGCTTTCTAAGCGCTGCAGGTCCTCTTGAGTACGTGCGGTTGCGAAAACACGCCACCCCTTCTCCTTCATCAATCTAGCGCTAGATAGGCCAATACCCGTTGAGCACCCACTGATTAAAATCGATTTTTTGGCCATTTGTGATCGCCGCCCCTGATCCAATTGATATCTCTGATGCGTTTACACCAAATACGTTGGTTACTCTTAGAATATGCTACATATTCGCATCGTTTTGCGCACAGCTGGATAATCGGATCACTTACGATGAATACTCTTCACTCCGAAATAGCAGTCTCGTCACCTGCACTAAAACGATTATTCGAGACGTCTGAGGTCCCTCTGGCGTTAACGTCAGCCGCAAGCGCTGATGCACCATTATTGATGGTGAATGACGCATTTTTGAAATTGACGGGTTACGAACGCGATGAAGTCATTGGTCGTAATTGCCGTTTTTTGCAGGGTCCAGACACCGAACCCGACGCACGTCTGAGGTTGAAAATGGCTGTCAATCGACACACCGAATCCTTAGTGCGCATTCGCAATTATCGAAAAGATGGCACACCATTCGACAACTATGTCTTTTTGCGCCCGATATATACTGAGGATGGTGAGATGATGTACATCCTCGGCTCGCAATACGGGTTTGAACTTTCCGAACGTGCAACCGACCCTCTGCAACATGCCGAATTTCTCGAGGAACAAATAGAATTGTCTCAAAAAGAGTTGGTGGCGGAAGGCTTATCAATGCCACAAAATAGGTCGTGTTCCTCTGCCGTCTTGCGCGCTCTGATCGAGGACGCATAACGCCCAACCGTTGACATTCGAGAACTGGTTGAAACGAAAAAGCGCACCATGTTGATCATGGTGCGCTTTGTTTTCGATGATACAGGTTCAGTATGGTGTTTAACTTGCAGTTTCCAACAAGCGTCTTGACACAACCTGCGCCTGGATTTCTCCAGCACCCTCAAAGATGTTGAGAATGCGAGCGTCTTGCAACACGCGTGAGATTGGATATTCCAACGCAAAGCCATTTCCGCCATGGACCTGCAGGGCATTGTCGGCATTCGCCCAAGCAACCCTTGCCCCCAGCAACTTGGCCATACCCGCTTCCAGATCGCACCGACGGCCCTGGTCTTTTTCGCGCGCTGCAAAATACGTTAACTGGCGCACAATCATGGTCTCAACAGCCATCATAACGATTTTATTTGAAACCCGAGGGAATGCGTAAATTGGTTTTCCAAATTGATTTCGATCAAGAGCATATTGCAGTGCTAAATCCATAGCGCATTGTGCAACACCAACCGCACGCGCCGCAGTTTGGATGCGCGCGCCCTCAAATGTCGCCATCAACTGCTTAAAGCCTTGTCCTTCTTGACCACCCAGCAAGTTTTCAGTTGGCACAGCAAAGCCGTCAAATGAAATGTCGAACTCTTTCATGCCGCGATAACCAAGTACCTCGATCTCGCCGCCTGTCATACCGTCGGCTGGAAACGGGTTTTCGTCAGTTCCACGTTCCTTGTCGACCAAAAACATCGACAGACCCTTGTAACCTTTCTCGTCCGGGTTTGTTCGCACCAAGACCGTCATAAGGTCGGCGCGCACCGGGTGGGTGATCCAGGTTTTCTGTCCGGTGATCTTGTAACCGTCGCCGTCTTTTACGGCGCGCGTTTTTAACGATGCCAAGTCCGAACCCGTGTTCGGCTCGGTGAACACCGCAGTTGGCAAGATCTCACCTGTAGAGATTTTCGGGAGATACTTTTCTTTCTGTTCTTGAGTGCCATTGTGCAGAATGAGTTCTCCGGCAATCTCCGAGCGGGTGCCAAGCGAACCAACGCCGATATACCCACGTGACAGCTCTTCAGAAACAACACACATTGCTTCCTTGCCAAGGCCCAAACCACCCAACTCTTCCGGAATCGTCAGGCCAAACACACCAAGTTCAGACACCTTCTCGATCAATTCCATCGGAATGTATTCATTCTTCAGGTGCCACTCGTGGGCGTGCGGCACAACTTCCGCTTCCGAGAAGCGTCGCATTTGCTCGTGCATTTCTGCATGCATTTCATCAAGACCAGAATCCCCAAACGTCGTTGCTCCCGTTTGGTTCTTGATAAATTCGGCCAACTGGTTCTTGACACTCTGTGCGCCGCCTTCTGCAACCAGGTCTTGTGTCGCATCTTGGAAATGACGAATGTCGGCCTTCGAAATGCCAAGTGCATCGGCGCGAATGATTTCGCCTTGGTTCATAGGAATACCGCCAGCAATCTGAGCGCAATATTCTGCAAAAGCCGCCGCGAGAATGAGTTGCTCGAACGTCCCAAAGCGATCTTCTTCCTTTAAGCTTATCGCCCAGTTCTGCATCTGGCGCAGACCTTCAACCGTCGTTGCAAGCCATGCCAATCCGTGCGTCGCATGCTGAACGTCCTCATGATGGTCAGCCGCCTGCACAATAACCCGGACACCCGACTTTGCTGCATCGAGCACACGATCAGCTTCCGCTACAGTCGCTCCGGTTCGCTCCAAGAGCTTATCAACGCCATCGGCTAGAATATCCGTTTGCGCGTTTTGTTCTGCGATGCTCATCGACGACTGTCTCCTATTGCGTTTCTGGAATTTTAGTGCCGCCGCGCGCGACCAAGCGCTGCGGTCATATTCGTACGCATTTTTCGGCAGAATAGTTGTCTGGCGCGGTGACGCAATTGCCATTTCAAGAAATGCGTTGCGCACCTTTATGCAATATTGCCGCAGATGACACGTTTCTCCAGGGCATTGGTCGTCTAGCGGTCTCCAGTCAAGGCCCTGACAATGCGGCTCAAGACACTTTTGGCCTTAGGAATCACGCTGCCAACTTGATCATTGACAATGAAACGGCCTGGCAAAGGGTCTTGCTGAAATGCGTGCGGTGAGTTGTCGCCATCGCGGACGATATCGTCGTCCAGGGCTATGTCGCCGTCCCAGACGATGTTGTCGCCATCCCGGACGATATTAACCCTCGCCTCCTGAACATCGCCTTGATAGATGGCATGCTCGACCTCTCCTGGTAGCGAGCTTCCGGGCAAATCATCAACCGCTCCAGCGACAAACTCCGGTTGGAGAAAAACCGGTGCAAAGCGTGGTGATCCGGGAATCTCCTCACCAGTTTCATGACCGGTTGGGGCAAACTCATCGGGTCCCCGCGGGACAATCGCAACATCTGCTTCGATCGGACCAACATGGGTCAAACTATCGGCGACGTACTCACGAAAATCAGGACCCTGTTGTCTGTCTTCCCGCAATCGAGATTCTGGACCTGCCAGCTCGTTGTGACTTTTTTGTTCATCAGAATTCGGCTCAGCACTCTGATCAGAAAGGTCACCTTCTTGACGAAAAGGATTAAGCTCCCCGCCAACATCATTTGCAGCAATCTCAGCAAGACTATCTGGCATCAAACCCGCCGAAGGTGCGGCACGGGTCTGTATCGTGGCTGGAGCTGTTGAGCCCGTGATCGGACTTTCGGCCATTTGCCTCATCGCATCTGCGAGCAGTGATACGTTCTTTGAATGTTGTTTTGGTGATGCATTGGAAATGGATGCAGGTGTAAACCCCGACCCGGTTGGTCCTGGTTGCGGTTCCGCAGTTGGACTTGCCGAGCTTGAGTGATCGCTCCCAGCTTCGGTTGTAAAAATCGTTACCGGCTCATCATTTGGCGAAAACGTTCTTGAATTTTGACCACCAATCGTCTCACCGTCATGGTCAGAAGCGGTTTCGACAATGCGCAAATTTGGCACCGAACCCGGAACTTCAGAATCTTTCAATCGATCTTTGCTTGGGGCCACATTGACGCTTGGTGAAGTGACCGGTTGACCGATAAGTTCAGCCAAGCGTGCTGCAAAAACGGCATTTGACTTCAAAGGCAACTTAGGGCCGACCACAACACAACTCAGATCTCCAATTCTAAGCCGACGCAGATGCCGGGTTGTTTGACCCGTTGCCAAAATCGCCGCCTGTTCAACCCAGCTGGCTTGCAGCATTTGCTGTCGAAGATCGATATAGCTCTCCAATCCTTGGAAAACCTCACCGCTCAACTCGGCCAATTGAGACAAACTTCGAATTCCAACACGTCCAAGGTGCTCGATATACTTCGGTGTCATACCGGAGACCGCCATCAAACCTTCTGCAACGGGGCGAGCCACCTCCTCAGTAGCTGGAGAAGGGTCTCGATTGGACTTATTTGTTTCGGCCAGTTCGACATCACCCGCTGTTTCGACATCACCTTGTACATCTGTGACAACTGGTATGTCTGGTGCCACCGCTTGCGAAGGGGCAGCTTCCAGCTTGTCGTTTGGCTCTTGCAAAGGCCCGTCATTCACGACACGATCTTGCTCTTTAAGAACATCTGCTTTCTTAGCAGCCAGAACCGCCGCCTGCTCGATCCAGTTTTGCTGATTGATTGTCGTCCCAAGGCCGAGTGCGGCGCGAATTGTACGCACGTCTGCTGCGGTCCAATTGGCAATGTCTTCAAATTGCCTGACCCCCAGCGCAATCAATTCCGCTGCACGCTTGGGGTGAATGGTGCGAATCTGAGTGAGATCGTCAGTTGGCAATGATGATCTCATGCGCTCTTCTGGCTGGCGCAAAGTATGCCTGGCCTCTGGCGGACGTGTTCGGATCGTCAAGACGGGTTGAATATCTTTCCCGATGACGGCATCTAGGCGCTTGTCTGGCGTAGGACCGGCTCTATCTTCCACGACTGCCTTGGCAGAGCGTTTGATCGGCGCCGTGGTTGCAGCCACGCCCGACCCAAACGCCGTTGGATAGACCGTAATTGGCGCCGAGGAGGAGCCAAGGCCTGGATCACCTGACGTTGCGCTGCCTGATTTATGATCGTCGAATGCTTTGCTGTCTTTGACTGTCTCGTGCGGGCGATCATTATCTATACTTGAACTCAAACGCGCGCGTGGTCCAACGGCTGCCTCACCCGAAGTTGTTTCGCCCGATGGCCATGGCGTAACATCGCCCTGCGTTAGATGTTGGGACGCCGCCATGGAAGCGGGAATTTTGTCAGGTAATTCGGAACTTGGCATCTTAACATTGCTGATTGTTGCCTCATCACGCGTGGCTGGGCGGTTTGTATGATGATCCGCCTCCTCAAGACCACTTAGCAATTCGATAACTTCAACAACTCGCGTGTGCGCTTGGAAAACCCTGTTGTCACTAAGGGCGTTTATCAGTATTTCGCGCTGAAGCTGACTTTCTGCTTCGCCCGTTTGTGACTGGGAATTTTTCTGATCAAGAGCGCGAAGAGATGTCCAATTGGTATTGCTTTCAAGAAGACTTTCGAGATGCTTGCGCTCTCGTTCTAACGTTACAAGCTGATCCCCGAAATTCGTCAACGCAGTCGTCCCATACACAAAACAACAACAAACATTAAGCGCCTAATCCGATACTGACCCTATTACCTTAAACCAGCCCACTCAACCTCAACGCGATAACAATAAACGAAACCAACAGCTTAGAAAAACCAACAACTTAGGCCCTGCTGTCAGAGTTTAGGGCAAAGCGCATCCTGATTAAAAGCGTTCCGCGACATCAAATTTGCAAAAAACAGGTATTGAGACCCTTAAACAACATACACGTGGAACACCAAGGCAACCTGCTAGACCTGCCCTGAGCTGGCGTCTAATTTGCTCCACGAAATCAACGATATTGAGCAAACTAAATAATGACACGCTACCGAACTCTCCTTGAAGCCGTCTACAGGCTGTATGAGCACAGCGGTTTTGCCATGGCCAGCGCAGTGGCCTTTTCTTTCGTTGTTTCACTGTTTCCTTTTTGCATATTTCTAGGGGCCTTGGCCGGTCTATTTGGCGGCAGAGAACTTGCCGATGCCGCCGTGACACAGCTTTTCGAGATCTTGCCCGGCGGTGTCGCCAATGGCATTGCACCAGAAGTTCGCAACATCATGAGCATCAGCCGTTTCGACCTGCTCACAGTTGGTGGAGGATTGTCGTTATTCTTCGCCACCACTGCGATTGAAACGCTTCGAGCCGCGCTCAATGGGGCTTATCGGGTACAAGAAACGCGCCCCTACCCGCTTTGTCTTGCTTTGAGCATGGTCTTTGTGTTTGTCAGTGCGGCGTCCATGCTGATTGTAAGTTGGGCTGTTGTCGTCGGCCCCGGGATCGCAGCAAAATTTAATCCATCCTGGCTAAAGTCCATTTTTGATTCGTCATGGGTCACCGTGACATGGCGCTATTTCTTTGCGGCAACGGCCATCGGCCTGCAACTTCTCGCTTATCACTTGTGGCTCGCGGCCGGGCAGCGAAAACTCAAAGAGGTTCTGCCTGGAATAACCTTATCCGTCGTGTTGTGGCTGACGATCGCAGGTCTTTATTCGTACTACTTAGGCTACAGCAATTACTCCCGTTTTTACGCCGGCCTTTCCCAACTCATGATTGCTCTGATCTTCTTTCAAGTCTCAGCTATTGTCGTTATCTTAGGGGCGGAATTGAACCGCGGTATTATCGAACTCAAGAAGTTTTCGTCAGTTGAAACCCTGTCAAAACCCCAGGAAACCGAACAGGTCGAAACTTAGGCTATGTTCCTGTTACATCTCTGCCCTATCCGGTCCCGAAACATCACGCAGATCGCAAACAACAAAACACGCGACATCAGATGATGCCGCGTGTTTTGAGTTTTGACTTCTAAGACGTCGAGCGCTAGCTGAAGCGCGCCTTGCTTGCTTCCAGAACATCTTCAAATGTCCGCAGCCCTGTTGTTGGTGCACTTACGAGCACGGCCATGTTGCCAGGCTTGTGTTCGTTATGCTGCATCCGTTTGTGAGCTTTTGGAATCTGCTCCCATGGAAACACTTCCGACATGCAAGGATCAATGCGTCGATCGATGACGAGCTTGTTAGCATTGGATGCCTGTTGCAAGTGAGCAAAGTGTGAACCCTGTACACGTTTTTGGTGCATCCAGACGTATCGAGCGTCCATTGTCAGATTATAACCGGTCGTACCGGCACAGATCACGACCATGCCACCACGCTTACAAACGAACGTGGACACTGGGAATGTTGCCTCGCCAGGGTGTTCAAACACCATATCGACGTTGTTGCCCTTGCCCGTAATGTCCCAAATGGCTTTGCCGAATTTTCGAACTTCCCCAAACCATTCTTTGTATTCAGGCGTGTTGACCTCTGGCAGTTGGCCCCAACACTTAAAGTCACGTCGGTTTAAGACGCCTTTTGCACCGAGCTGCTTAACAAAGTCGATCTTATCGTCTTCGGAAACAACGCCGATCGCATTTGCACCCATCGTTGCACACAACTGAACGGCGAAAGACCCCAGTCCCCCGGATGCGCCCCAGACCAAAACGTTCTGAGCTGGCTTTAGTGTATGGGGGCGATGGCCAAACAACATGCGGTAGGCCGTTGCCAGTGTCAGCGTATAACACGCGGCTTCTTCCCAGGTGAGATGTTGTGGGCGCGGCATCAACTGACGGTCTTGAACGCGACAAAACTGTGAGAACGATCCATCCGGTGTTTCATAGCCCCAAATACGTTGCGAAGTTGAGAACATCGGATCGCCACCGTTGCACTCTTCATCATCGCCGTCGTCTTGGTTACAGTGAATGACGACTTCGTCACCAACTTTCCAACGCTTTACCTTTGAGCCAACAGCCCAGACGATACCTGAAGCATCCGAGCCAGCAATATGGAATGGGTTTTTGTGGACATCAGTGATCGGTGAAATTGGCGTGCCAAGCGACGCCCAAACACCGTTGTAGTTCACACCAGCAGCCATGACGAAAACAAGAACGTCATGGCTGTCGAGTTCCCAGGTTGGCAGGACCTCCACTTGCATAGCATCTTCTGGATTTCCGTGACGTTCTGCGCGAATGCTCCATGCATACATATTTTTCGGAACGTGTCCGAGTGGGGGAATCTCACCTACTTCATAGAGATCTTTCTTTGATCCCTCTGTTGCCGCAGCATCGGTGCTTGCTTGTGCAGCGTTCTGGCTCGACATGTCTCGCATCGCCTCCTTCAGAAGAATTTCACCCTATTGCGAAGAAATGGTGTTTAACGATGGTTAAAGTTCATCGCAGCTTTAAAAACAAGCATCTTTTTCCGACCAACATTAACCCTAAGACCTTCAATTAAACGCCTGAACTATTCAATCAACACTTTATTAACAACGACCGGTTACTGTTTTTACATCAAATATTACGTTCACAGCCGATCGCTGCTGAAAACCGGATCCAGTGCGTTATGCTTGAGTTTGCTGAAAATTTATTCATTACCGTTTACGACTTTCTGGCAGTCGTAACGGACGTCAGCTATTGGACTTACTTCATTATTTGCGGCCTGGCGTTGTGGGCAGGCTACCTCCTGAGAGAGGGTTTGTCGTCCAACTGGATCGCAATATTCTTCTTCCCAGGTTTTGTTCTGGGTGGATTGATAGGTCGCCATATTTTCATTGAGTATGGGATTTTCGTTTCACCAAATCAGGACGCAAACCTCATTTTGGCTACTGGTGCGGGGCTGATTGCCGCACTGTTGTTTTTGGTCATCGCTCTTCGTCTCTACTTATATGCAACCACTATTCGTGGGGACACAGACCCCTTCCGCTAGGAATCGGGCACACGCACCCTTGTTAGCCAAACCGCGATGATGGACCCGCTCACACCCCATCCATCTGCAAACCACCTCCACCTGCAGTCCGGCAACCAGAATTAGGCCCAGAACAATTGCACCTAGCATTTTGGCTGTCTTGTCGCTTTGCAACGGCTTGTGAAGTCGCTAGTTTGTTTCTTAAATAACGAAAACTGACCCAAAGGGCAGGGTATGAGCACCAAGATCCCCTCGAACGGCACCACGTCGGCAACGACAGGAACTCCGCACACAGAACGAGACCACCCTTGGATCTTTCGAACCTATGCCGGACATTCCACAGCACAAAAATCAAACGAGCTTTACCGTAGCAATCTGGCAAAGGGCCAGACGGGCCTTTCGGTGGCATTCGACCTACCCACACAAACCGGTTACGACAGCGACCACGAGCTTGCGCGTGGCGAGGTTGGCAAAGTCGGCGTACCAATTAGTCACTTAGGCGATATGAAAACTTTGTTGGACGGCATTCCGCTGGACCAAATGAATACGTCAATGACGATCAACGCCACCGCAGCTTGGTTGTTGTCGCTTTATGTCGCGACAGCCGATGATCAAGGCGCCTCACGCGAAAAGCTCACCGGCACTATTCAAAACGACATCATCAAGGAATATCTGTCGCGCGGTACGTATGTCTTCCCACCTGAGCCTTCAATGAGGCTCATCAAAGACACCATCATATTTTCATGGACCGAAGTTCCGAAGTGGAACCCGACGAATGTTTGCTCTTATCATCTGCAAGAAGCAGGAGCGACACCGGTTCAAGAACTTGCATACGCGCTCGCGACTGCTACAGCCGTTCTCGACACCGTAAAGGCTTCCGGCGAAGTCGCACCAGAAGATTTTGGCAAAGTCGTTGGCCGAGTTTCTTTCTTCGTCAATGCAGGACTGCGCTTTGTTACTGAAATCTGCAAAATGCGCGCTTTCACAGAACTGTGGGATGAGATCACGCACGAACGCTATGGCGTCGAAAATGAAAAATTCCGTCGTTTTCGCTACGGAGTTCAGGTCAATTCCCTCGGCCTGACAGAACCCCAGCCCGAAAACAACGTCTATCGCATTCTAATCGAGATGCTGGCGGTCACGCTGTCGAAAGGCGCCCGTGCCCGCGCTGTTCAGCTCCCCGCCTGGAATGAAGCCTTAGGCTTACCACGTCCGTGGGACCAGCAATGGTCACTTCGCATGCAACAAGTCATGGCTTACGAAACAGACCTTTTGGAATACGGTGACATCTTTAATGGTTCGACCGAGATCACACGCAAGGTCGAAGAACTGAAAGAAGAAGCGCGCGCTGAGCTCAAAACCATTGGTGAGATGGGCGGAGCTGTTGCGTCAATCGATTACATGAAGCGCCAACTTGTCGAAAGCAACACCAACCGTTTGCGTGATATTGAAAGCGGCAAACAGGTCGTTGTTGGTGTCAACCGTTGGACCGAAACAGAAACATCTCCGTTGTCTGGCGGCGATGGACAGATTCTTGTCGTCGATCCAGCCGTTGAAATCGAACAGATTGAACGACTGAAGCAGTGGCGCAGTGATCGCGATGAGGACGCTGCTCAAAGAGCGTTGGCTGAACTGGCCGCGGCTGCAAAGGAAGGCCGAAATGTTATGGAACCTTCTATTGCCTGTGCTAAAGCTGGTATTACGACAGGCGAATGGGGTGGTTTGTTTCGCGAAATTTTCGGCGAATATCGCGCTCCGACGGGTGTCGCTCAGGCTGCGCCTCAGACAGAGGATGGTCAACTCGATGCCGTTCGCACTCATGTCGATGCCATTTCGAACAAACTCGGACGGCGCCTAAAATTCTTGGTCGGCAAGCCGGGCCTCGACGGGCACTCCAATGGTGCCGAGCAAATCGCGGTGCGCGCGCGCGACAGTGGTATGGAGGTTGTCTACGAAGGCATTCGCTTAACACCACAACAGATTGTCCGCGCAGCGTTGGATGAAGCCGTCCATGTTGTTGGACTTTCGATTCTTTCAGGCTCGCATGTACCACTGGTCAAAGACTTGATGGAGCAGATGCGGTCTGAGGGCTTGGGAGATATCCCGGTTATCGTCGGTGGCATTATTCCACCGGAAGACGAAGTGAAGTTGAAAGGTTTTGGCGTCGCTGCGGTCTACACACCCAAAGACTTCCAATTGAATGACATTATGGCCGATATCGTTCGTCTCGTGGATACCAAGGATCAAGCGGCTTAACGAATTTTACAGTGTCGGCGACCGAAAGATTGTATCAGCCTGATAAGGGTATCTTGCAGACATTGACCCCCGTGTCGGCGCAGTTATAGTGCCGCCCGATTGGCACTTATCAGCCCACATCAATTTCTTTGCTTGTGATTGGATCAAAGTCCAACTATCAAGCTCAATGTTCACAAAGCAAAGCAGGGTCTTCCGCCCTCAGTAAAAGCTACTGAGACACCTTGTTTTGTAAGACCTACCGGGGCGCCATCATTGTTTAAGGGAATTTTTCCCAAAACATTGCCAAGTCCTGGGATGCCCCTGTGGCGGAATTGGTAGACGCGACGGATTCAAAATCCGTTTCTTTCACCGGAGTGCCAGTTCGAGTCTGGCCAGGGGCACCATTTTACTTATCTCACGGTCGTATCG
>JBOEGZ010000014.1:0-52500 GCA_050633705.1 Hyphomicrobiaceae bacterium
GTCACCGGTGTCAACGACGCGCCGACGGCGACGGACGACGCGTTCACGGGTGTGACGGAAGACGATGGCGCGGCTGTGATCGGCAACGCGCTGACGGCCGACAATGGCAGCGGCATCGATTCCGATCCGGATGGTGATGCGCTCATGGTGACCGCGCAGACGGGTGTTGCTGGTTCGAACGGTGGTACGTTCTCGATTGACGCCGCTGGTGTTGTCACGTTCGATCCGGATGGTGATTTTGAGGATCTTGCGGTTGGTGCAACGCGTGACACGACGCTGACCTATGAGATTAGTGACGGCAACGGCGGTACCGATACCGCCACGATCACGGTGACGGTCACCGGTGTCAACGACGCGCCAACGGCGACGGACGACGCGTTCACGGGTGTCACAGAAGACGATGGCGCGGCGATCCTTGGCAACGCACTGACAGCCGACAACGGCAGCGGCATCGATTCTGATCCAGATGGTGACGCGCTGATGGTCACCGCACAAACCGGTGTTGCTGGCAGCAACGGAGGCACGTTCTCGATCGATGCGGCGGGTGTTGTCACGTTCGATCCCGATGGCGACTTTGAGGATCTTGCGGTTGGTGCAACGCGTGACACGACGCTGACCTATGAGATTAGTGACGGCAATGGTGGAACCGACACCGCGACGATTACGGTAACAGTCACCGGCGTCAACGACGCGCCAACGGCAACGGACGACGCGTTCACAGGCGTCACAGAAGACGATGGTGCGGCGATCCTTGGCAACGCGCTGACGGCCGACAATGGCAGCGGCATCGATTCCGATCCAGATGGCGACGCGCTCATGGTCACCGCACAAACCGGTGTTGCTGGTTCGAATGGTGGCACATTCTCGATTGACGCCGCAGGCGTTGTGACGTTCGATCCCGATGGCGACTTTGAGGATCTGGCGGTTGGTGCGACGCGTGACACGACGCTGACGTATGAGATCTCTGACGGCAACGGAGGCACCGATACTGCGACGATCACGGTGACGGTCACCGGTGTCAACGACGCGCCGACGGCGACGGACGACGCATTTACCGGTGTGACCGAAGACGATGGCGCGGCTGTGATCGGCAACGCACTGACGGCAGACAATGGCAGCGGCATCGATTCCGATCCCGACGGCGATGCGCTGATGGTGACGGCGCAGACCGGTGTTGCTGGTTCGAATGGTGGCACATTCTCGATTGACGCCGCAGGTGTTGTGACGTTCGACCCCGATGGTGATTTTGAGGATCTGGCGGTTGGTGCGACGCGTGACANNTGACGTATGAGATCTCTGATGGTAACGGCGGCACGGATACCGCGACGATTACCGTAACAGTCACCGGCGTCAACGACGTACCAACGGCAGTAACAGATGGATTCGTTACAGCAACAAATACAACCTCCGCACCGATTGATTTGCTTGGCAATGATACGGACCCTGATGGTGATACGTTGACGTTGGCCTCGATCAACGGCGTTGCGATAACGGCTGGTATCTCGGCATCTATACCGGCCACTGCGGACGGCAACCCGGTTACACCAATGAACCCGATTGTTGGAACCGTTGAAGTGTCTGCCGGTGGTGTTGTTACGTTTATTCCGGCATTGAGCTACACCGGTCCGGTGGTGTTTGATTACTCCGTCAGCGATGGCAACGGAGGTAGTGACACTGTAACTGTAACCGGCAACATCAATGGAAGTCCGATGTTGCCGACAGCGACAAATGACACGTCCTCAGATAACGTTCCAGGTTCCACTGTTACGATCGATGTTGTGACAAACGACTTTGACCCTGATGGTGTGGTTGACCCGACTTCCGTGCAAATCGTTGGTACGATGAACCCGGGAGATACACTCACAATTCCTGGCCAAGGCGCATGGTCGGTAAATCCTGTGAGTGGAGCGATTGCATTCACGCCGGAACCAGGTTTCAATGGAAACCCGGCGCCCATCCAGTACACCATCGATGATGCTGTCGGAAATACGTCAGCTCCGGCGAGCGTGTCAGTTGGTTATGATCTGACACCACCATCTGTGACAGGAGATGTTGTTGAGGGTGTTCCACCTGGCAGCGCGGTGACGATAAATGTTCTAGGCAACGATGGTGGAACTGGCGTCCCGCTTGACCCATCTTCTGTGCAGATCGTTGGTACGACAGCGCCGGGTGAGCGGCTGAGTATTCCAGGCGAAGGTGTTTACACGGTCAACCGTAACACCGGTGCGATTACGTTCACGCCAGCGCCAGGATTTGTGGGCGAGCCGAAGTCGATTTCTTACACGGTCGCAAACATTCATGGAATTCGCTCGGCAGCCGCATCGGTTGAAATTTCGATGGGCGTCGACTTGACGGTATTTGAAGACCTTTTGCCGGACCGTCCGACAGTGCTTGATTCACTCAATTCATTGCCCAATCAGCCAGGTCAGATTGAGTCAACCAATGCTGTAGGCGTTTCTGGTGGAATTGTTACTGAAACTGCCCGCACTATTGGTGGTCAAAGTAACGAGCAAACCGACATACACGCACAGGGCATTGTGCTGCAGACGGTCAACCAGGTTGATCCTTTGAATGGATTCACGCATCCAATGATCAACAAAGCTGTAACTGTGGCGCGTGTCCATGATGTGCCGGCACTGCATCGATTGTTGAACAACGCAGATCGTGCATTCGATTTGGGTTCAACACCATTCGGTGTTGAAAGCTTGACCGGTTACTCGCTGCGAATTGATGTTGTTGACTTATCGCTTGGTTCCCAGGAAAAGGGCCAAATCATTGTCGATACCCTCGTTCGAGACAGGGTTCTATATGTTGAAGTTTCAAACAGTCTTGGTAGCGATGCCTATGGTGGGCTGAAACGATATCAAGTTCTGCAGGCAGACGGGAAACCACTGCCGCCATGGGTGCACCAAGCTGAAAATGGCTTGTTGCTTGGAGAGGTGCCCGCCGATACGCCGCTGATAAATCTTTTGATCGTTGCGGAATTCAATGATGGCGCAACAATCGAGCACAACGTTGATATTCAGACCGCATCGGGTGAAGTGTCTCCCGTTGCTGAGGCCACTGCAGACTATGTTCCAACGTTCTCGCAGCAGGTGCAAGACTCTTCGCAAGGTGATGTCGATGCCTTGAAGCTGCTAGGTCAGGAACTAAAAATCATGCCTGAGGATGGACCTGTCGAATAGTGATGGCGCGCTCGGAGGCAGAGCGCGTTGAGCGCGACTTTGTGATCGATTGAGCTATGTCGAGTGCAGCGTGGCAAAGTTGTAAACGGGATCGAATATTTGAGATACAAGTCATGTGTTAGGGGTGTCTTTGCAGGGGGAGATACAACTGCGTGCTGCATCTGCGCATCATTATCGAGTCGGAATATAGTTATTCTGCAAGCGCAACAAAAAATTATATAGCGCACTGCACGAACTGAGTTAATAAGAATGAGATTAGGGATAAAAAAAAGCGGCTCGATATGTATAGCGTGAGACTGCGGGGCAAACGACTTGCGACGGTTGTTGATAGCATGCTTGTCTACAACGCTTCTGGCGGGCTGTTCGGTTAATCCGGAAGTGTTGTCTATAGAAGACGTGGAACTTTATGCTGTCGACAAACATTCCAGGGTGACGGCGGGACAAGAAGATATCATCGGTCCCATTTCGCTTTATGAAGCGATGGCGCGAGCACTCAAATACAATCTGGATAAAAAAGTAGAGTCGATGGAGATCGCTCTACGTGAACGGCAATTGGACCTGGCGCATTATTCCTTGTTGCCGGATATCATGGTCAATACCGGGTACACGACGCGCAATAACTACAGTGGCGGCAGTTCGCTCTCACTGTTGTCGCGTCGCCAGTCTTTGGAACCATCGACGTCTTCAGAACGCCAACTGTTTACTGCTGATTTGTCATTGAGTTGGCATGTTCTCGATTTCGGGCTGTCTTATATCCGTGCTCAGCAAACCGCTGACAAAGTCCTCATCGCCGAGGAAAATAAGCGCAAAGTTGTCAATAGAATTATCGAAGATGTTCGATCGGCATATTGGAAAGCGGTGAGTGCAAAGCGCTTGAAGATTAGATTACGGTCGTTGTCGGAGAGGGTCGAAGTCGCCTTGTCAGACTCTCAGTCTCTCTCAGAGCGAGCCGAAGCCTCGCCCCTGACTGCGCTGACCTATGAGCGTGAGCTTGTCGAGATAAAGAAAAATATTCAAAAGCTTGATAGTGATTTGACCGTCGCAAAGACCCAGTTGGCGGCGCTTATGAATGTTCAACCTGGTCACGATTTTACAGTCATGATTCCGGGAGGACAGCCAGAGCCCCGAATTCTGAAATACTCAGCAGAACACATGGTATCGCTTGCGCTGCAGGCGCGACCGGAGCTACGAGAGGTGGCATACCAATCGCGCATTAACTCAAAGGAAGCTGAGATTGCTATTCTTGAGATGTTGCCGGGTGTGTCGACAATTGCCTCACCAAACTACGACAGCAATGATTTTCTCTTTAACAATCATTGGGCGACATGGGGGATGAAGGCGAGTTGGAATCTACTGAAGGTATTTTCCTATCGTTCTCGAAAGGCTGAGATTGATGCTCGTGACTACCTATTGGATCAACGAGCTTTGGCTGTAACAATGGCTGTCATGACGCAGGTTCACGTCGCCCGCGCCAGGTTAATTCATGCACGGCGTCAATATAAGACTGCTCAGCATTTTTATAGTGTGCAGAGAAAAATACTCCGGCAGATCCGAAGTGGATTGGCGGCGGAGAAGGTGAGCGAACAGACGGCTATCCGAGAAGAAATGAATGCGCTTGTCGCCCGCGTTAAGCTTGACCTTGCTTATGTTGAACTTCAAACAGCATTTGCAAACGTCTTTGCCTCAATGGGCATTGATCCATTTGGTGAATTCGTTTCCGGCGATGAAACAGTTTCCGACCTCGCAGAATCTTTGCGCAGCGGCTGGTACAACCTGGGTGATCGCCACGTATCAATAGACCCCGCAGATGTACCGCAACCAGGATCTCCCGAGACAACAAAATTCGCTGTTTTGGCGAGTAATCGCTGGGGTTGATCTGCAACTCGAGGCGAAATTAAGCAAACGCCAACTTTGTCCAGTTACAACTAGAAATAAGATAAAATTTTCTTGGCGCCAGAAAGGTTGTGTTGACCAGAATTAGCGTCGTGTTGCGCCTGTTCGGTAACTTGAAGGTCTCCTTTTCAACCGATACTTGGGGCTTGAGTTTTTGTATCTGGAGTTGGTTTTATGTCTGGCGTGAAATACAGCGCATTTGTCGTTGGCTTGGTCGTGTCGGCGTCTGCTTTTGCAGGTGCTGTCAACACAAATAGCCTGATGAATGACACCCCAAAGCCCGTTCACTTTGTGCAGTTGGAAGAAACGCCCCGCGGCCTTGTCAAAGCTTCGGCAGAGGCAAAGATTGCTGCTGAGCTGGTCGCCCGGATTGAAAAGCTACCATTTCGAGAAGGCGATGAATTTTCTAAAGGCGATGCATTAGTTGTTTTTGATTGTCGTCGCTACAACGCAGAATTGAAGGCGGTCAAAGCAGAGCTGCGTGGCGCAAAGAGAACTCTGACATTGAATTTGGAGCTAAAGCGGCACAAGGCTGTTGGCAATAATGAGCTAGAGATTTCTCGTGCCAAGGTTGATGAGATTACGGCGCGTGCAGAAGCTCTTGAAGTGCGCACCGATCAGTGCCGGATTACCGCGCCGTTTTCTGGACGCGTTGTTGAGCTGTTCAGTCAAGAACATGAAATGCCGTCTGCAAATGCGCCTTTGATCAGCATCGTTGACAATGGGCCCTTTGAGCTTGATCTGATCGTGCCGTCACGTTGGCTGATTTGGTTGAAGCCGGGCACAGAGTTTGAATTTGCCGTTGATGAAACGCGTAAAAACTATGAAGCGCGGATTACGCGAATTGCTGCCGTTGTTGACCCGATCAGTCAAACAGTAGCGGTCAAGGCGGTCTTTGAAACACCAACGCCGGGTGTGCTTCCAGGTATGAGCGGAACGGCGGTGTTTAATGGGCCTGATGGGAGCTAGCCGCAATGAGTACCATTAAGCCAAAGTCGGCGAAGACAGCCCTGTCTTCAACATCACCACCGCCACGGGTCACAATGCAGCGGCCTGTGCGGTCGCAAAAAACGCCGTCGAATTCGACTATTGTACCCTCTAAACCAACAAAAGGTACTGGCGCGCCTACAGCCCAAGGTAGGCCAGAGCCTAAAACTCAATCACCTTCGCCTCGCCCTGCAAGCGAAGCAGGCGGTCTCGAATTCCTATTGTCTATGGAAGGTCGTGTCCGCGAGACAAAAAAGGAAGTTGAACTCATTCACTTTGCCGTCAATGAAACGCGCAAACTGACAGGTGCTCGCCAGATATTCTTGTTTCGCAGTTTGTCAGGCGGAGACTTTAAACCAATAGCTGTTTCAAGTATGGCATTGACGGATTCTGATTCTCCAATGTTGCGGTGGATGACGAAGATCGTAAAACGGCTTGCAGCTGATGCCAATATTGCAATGCCTATTGAGTTTCGTCTGCCGGCTTATGCTGATGAAGCGGATGAAGAAACAAAAACCTATCCGTTCAAGCACTTTTTGTGGCAGCCGTTGACTTTGCCAAATGGTCGGGTTTTTGCCGGCTTGTTACAAGCGCGTGAAAGTAGCTGGCAGAAGAGTGCGCTAACTGTGACCGAACGCCTGGCCAGTGTTTATGCACACACGTGGGCGGCTCATGTTGGTCCAAGTCGTCTTGGCCGTGCGCCTGTTATGAAGCGTTGGATGTGGCCTGCAGCCGTCGCCACTTTGATGTTGGCGATGTTGATCCCGGTTCCAATGACTGTTCTGGCGCCAGTTGAAGTTGTTGCGGAAAAGCCGGTTGTTGTCGCCGCTCCGATAGACGGCATCATCAGCGAAGTTATTGCTAATCCAAATAGCAGTGTTGGCGCAGGTGATGTGTTGTTTAAATTTGATGACACTGCGTTACGAAACAAAAGAAAGCTGGCACAGCGGGAGCTAAGTGTTGCCCAAGCCGAATTGCGACAGGCTGTTCAAGGTGCCTTCAACGATCCCAAGGCGCGCCATCAATTGGCGATTGCGAAGGCGGAAGTTGAGCTGAAGCGCGCAGATTTCCAATACGCTACCGAAGTTTTGGATCAAGTTACGGTCAATGCGCCAACTGCCGGAATTGTGATTTCGCCAGACAAGGACCATTGGAAGGGTCGTCCGGTTGCGACGGGCGAGAAAATCCTAAAAATTGCAGATCCCAAAAAAGTTGCTCTACGCGTGGAATTGCCGGTCGCTGATGCGATCGTTTTAAACGAAGATGCCCGCGTGCGTGTGTTTTTGGATGCTCAGCCTCTTAACGCTGTCGAGGCGATGGTTGTGCGTACCAGTTATCAAGGCAAGCCAACGCCAACCAAAGAACTGGCTTATGAGGTTCGTGCCAAATTTGCCGAGACGGAATACACGCCTCGGATCGGTGCACGTGGAACAGCGCAGGTCTATGGTGAGGATGTGCCGCTTGGATTTTATTTGTTCCGTCGCCCGATTGCGGCGGCGCGCCAATACCTGGGACTGTAATCTGTTGTGCAAAACGTGCCTGATACACCCAAGCAGATAAAGCTTCCACGCCTTCGCCAAGAATTGCGACTGCGCAAAGGCACGTCGACATTTTTTGGCGCTCCAACGTGGCTGGTCTATGATCCCGTTCGCCACCGCTACTTTTCAATTACAGACCACGTGCACAATGTCTTGAAGATTTGGACGACGCAGGGGCCTGAAGCGTTGATCAAATGGATGTCCGACGGCCATGACGCCGCGGGCAATCAAATGCTCGTCGAAAACGTTATCTTTTTTCTACACGCCAATAATCTGACCGACGATCCAGCAGAAGATGATTACCGTTCTTACGTTCATCAATTGGAAACAAGCAAAGAATCATTGCTGCAACAGGCACTGCACAAATACCTATTCTTTCGCATTCCGCTGTTTCGCCCGCAAAAGTACCTTGAGCGGACAAAGCATTTTGTCTCGCCGTTTTTTAGTGATTGGTTTTTCTTCTTCTTGGCCATAACGGGTGTTTTGGGGCTCTATTTTGTATCCCGTCAGTGGGAGCAGTTTGCCGGAACCTTCTTGCATTTCTTCACTTTTGAAGGATTTCTGATCTACGGCCTGAGTTTAATTTTCGTCAAAACAATGCACGAGTTGGGGCACGCCTATATGGCGGTTCGACAGGGCGCGCGAGTCAATACAATGGGCATAGCATTCCTGCTGATGCTGCCTGTTTTGTATACCGATGTCTCCGATAGTTGGCGGCTGACGTCACGGCGTCAAAAGGTGCTGATTGATGGCGCTGGCATTATGGTCGAGTTATCGATCGCCATCATTGCAACGTTTCTGTGGGTCTTCTTGCCAGATGGCGCTGGTAAATCGGCTGCGTTTGTTTTGGCAACAACAAGTTGGATTCTAAGTCTTGCTGTAAACCTCAACCCCTTCATGCGGTTTGATGGCTATTACCTGTTGTCGGATATTTGGGGCATCGCGAATCTACAAACACGAGCATTTGCATTTGGCACATGGCGGTTGCGCAAGATTCTATTTGGCCTCGATCATGAGGCTCCTGAGCCAATGCCCAAAAGGACAGAAAATCTTCTCACAGCCTATGCCTGGGGTGTTTGGATTTATCGCTTTTTGCTTTTCCTGGGAATAGCACTCCTTGTCTATCACCTGTTCTTCAAGGTTCTGGGTGTAATTTTATTTGCGACCGAAGTCATTTGGTTCATCGCTTTGCCGATTGCACGAGAAGTTGGAGTTTGGTGGAAAATGAGACATGAAATTTACCCAACACGCCGTAGCCTGCTAACGACATGTGTTGTCGGTGGTGCGCTCGTACTTGCATTTGTTCCATGGAGTACGTCGGTGCGCATGCCAGCGGTATTAGCGGCGCAACATGAGGCACACTTACATGCGCCGTTTGCAGGTTTCATAAAGCAAATGAACGTTGCAGAAGGACAGAAAGTCGAAAAGGGTGAGGCATTATTCGTTTTGCGCTCGCCAGATCTTGATCACCAATTGGCGCAAGTGCAGCGGCGTATCACTTTGCTGGAGGCGCGCAAGGCCCGCCGGGCTGGTGACAGCGACGAGCTGCAAGATATTTTCGTCATTGAGCGCGAGCTTGAGGCGAGTAAGGAAGAAGCAGCCGGCTTGAAACGGCAAATGCAACGCCTCATTGTTCGCGCACCAGTATCAGGAATTGTTCGCGACGTTGATCCAGTGGTTCACGCCAAGCGGTGGGTCAATCCCGAAGCGGAGTTGGCATTGATCGTTGGTGACGATGGTAACGAGGCCAAAGCCGTCGTCGGCGAAGATAGTTTGTGGCGGGTTCGCAAGGGCGCTGAAGGAACGTTCATAGCAGATGATCCGCTACAACCTTCCCGTCCCGTTCGCTTGAATGAAATTTCGTATGCTGGCACGCAGAACCTAGATATCCCATACCTTGCATCCGTTTATGGTGGCCCGGTTGCGGTCGAAGAAGAGGACGACAACGATCTGCGTCCTGTGCGGGGTAGTTATGTTGCAACGTTCTCGACGCCGGTTTCAAATGTAAAATACGCAACCCGTGGTGTTATCCATGTTGAGGGCATTGCAGAAAGTTTTGCCAGTGCGGTATGGCGCCAGGTGATGCGTGTGTTTGTACGTGAGACGGGTGTTTAAGAGATTATTGCAAAACCATTGCCCAATGCGTGGCGACTGATACCGCACACCATACAAGTGGTATTGCCATAAGGGCATATTTGCGACGCCCAGAAGCAAACAGCAAAATACCAAGAGTTGCAATCGCGGTTGGGTCAGGTGTCAGTGCAAACATTTGTCCGCTTCGCCAAGAGTCGGACGCAAAAATACTGATGATCGGCACGGCGATAACTCCGACCAAAAAAAGACCATGGCCAACTCTTGCGGAATTTTTCACGCTACCAAAAAGCGAGGATGGTTGCCCAAATCTTGCTACGGCTAGTAAGAGAAAGCCTTCTGCCGCAAACAGCGCTGCAAAGCCTTTTGCTGCCCAGTTGATGCTTGCATAACGTTCCAGGTGGAATGCGTAAGCGACCCACAGCCAACACAACGCCAAAACAACGTAACTGAGTCGTGCCAGGTGATCGGTAATTCGCGATCGGAACCAAATTGCTGCTAGCAAACCGCTGGTGAGCGCCAAAGCCAGGATGTGTAGGGGCCAGACGTCTGCGTTGTAAAGTTCAAACAGCCGCACATACGTCTCGGACGAAAACAGCAGCATGTCGCCAATGGTGTAATTGTTGAACATTTGTCCCGTCACAGTGCGTCGATAAATTGGGCCATTTTTTTGCGCATGTCTGGGTCGGGAAGCGGCCCGTTCAAGACCGACATATTTTCTTTCATGTGCGCAACCTTTGATGTTGCTGGGATGGCGCAGGTCACCGCGGGATGGGAAATGACAAACTTCAAGAAAAACTCTGGCCAGTTGGCCGCGTGTGCGTCTTTTGCCCAATTTGGCAGAGGTGTTTTGCCGACGCGACGGAACAAGCCACCGCGTTGAAACGGCCGGTTTGTAATTACGGCCAAGTTTCTCTCCTGCGCCACGGGCAGCAAGCGCTGTTCTGCGGCGCGGTCCTCGATATTGTAGGTCAGTTGGACGAAGTCGATATCTTCCACGGAGGTCATAATTTTTTCGAATTCGCCGTGTCGACGACCATGCGATGTGGTGATGCCGATATATCGGACCTGACCTGCTGCTTTCATTTCCTTCAGTGTTTCAATGTGTGTTTCCCAATCGAGCAAATTGTGTATCTGGAGAAGGTCGAATTTTTTGATGCGCCAGAGGTCGAGTGAGTCCTTCATCTGCTCTTGTCCATCGTTCTTTCCTGATGTCCATACTTTGGTTGCTGCGAACAACTGGTCGGGAAACCCTAGCGTTTCGAGATTGTCCCCGACAACGGCTTCAGATGATCCATACATAGGGGAGGAGTCGATGACGCGACCACCCATGGCAAAAAAAGTTTTGAGAACCTTCGCGCGTGCAGCTCTGGCTTCACGGTCATTGCCGACATTAAATGTAATCCATGTTCCCATCCCGATGGGGGGAATGGCTTCGCCTGTTGAGGGTATCCTTTTTCTCAAGGGTTCGGGATTGGTTGCCGCTCGAGTTGTTAAAGGCGACAAGCCAATTGTGCCAACGGATGTTAGAAGTTGCAGCGCTTGACGGCGCGTGAGGGACGTCGGGCGCGACATTGGTACACCTCTCGAATAGCAGCAATGTTAAATGACGGGTTTGTGTAATATGACCTATCTTTGTTTGTAAGCAAAGGTGTCCGGCTTGTTTGGCGCGCGCTATGCGCGATCGCGGAAGCGGCGTTGATAGTCTACGCTGTAGAGTGCGCTTTCACGAAAATTTTCGCAAGCGAGTGTTTGACCGACAAGGATCAATGCGGTGCGTTCGACGGGCGTTTGGGCAAATTTTACGCAGATATCGCCCAATGTTCCGATAATGCGTTGTTCGTCAGGCCAAGAGGCGCGATATACGACGGCGATGGGGCAGTCTTTGCCATAGTGAGGGATGAGTTCCGCAACGACATTTTCAAACACATGAATTGACAGATGTATAGCAAGCGTCGCGCCTGTTGCTGCGAATGCGGACAGTTTTTCCGTCGACGGCATGGCTGAGGCGCGGCCTGATGTCCGTGTCAGAACGACAGTTTGAGCAACTTCTGGCAACGTCAGTTCAGCACCCAAACTTGCAGCGGCGGCAGCAAACGATGGAACCCCCGGGGTGATTGTATAAGGGATGTTTTTTCGATCCAATCGGCGCAACTGTTCGCCAACGGCACTCCAAATGGAAAGGTCGCCGGAGTGTAAGCGGGCAACATCGTGGCCGGCTTGTGTTGCCAAAACAAATTCGGCTTCAATTTCATCAAGCGACATTGGTGCGGTGTTGACGATACGCGCATCAGGCGGACATAGCGCAATGATTTCGTCAGGAACCAGAGAGCCGGCATATAGGCATACAGGGCAGTGTTTGACGATATTCTGGCCGCGCACCGTGATGAGATCAGGAGCGCCAGGACCAGCACCGACAAAATGTATCGTCATTGCAGCAATCCTCGATCTGGATCGTTCGTTGGAATCACGATTGCGAGGGCGGCCGTTGCCGTTGCGTGTTTGATGCGCGGTGCAACGAGTACGGCGTCTTCGCTTAAGGCAGCAAGAGCTGACGCTTCGGCGACGGAGCCAACACCGGTTTTCTCCATTGAAATAGGGGAATTGGTCTGGCACCGATCAGCTTCTTCGCGAAGTCTGTCGACTGGATACAAAACCATCGGTTTCATGAGTTTGGCTGCGACTTGCGAAATGGCCCTGGCGGTGTCGGCGCGATCGATTGAGGCAATCAGGGTGAGGTTATCGATGTCAAAATACTGTTCCTTGAGAACTGCAAGAATGATCTCTTCAAGTTCTTCTGGTGTCGCGCTTTGGCGTGCACCAAGACCCACAACCATCATGGTTTTCGTCCTATCCATTGTACAACTGGCATTGCTGGTCGCCAGCCGGTCATTCGTCCAATTGGTTCGGCGCGCTCGATGCCGATTCGAAAAAGTTGTCCGCCACGTGCCCCAAACTGTTGTTGCAAGACCTGCTCTGTTTCTAATGTGACGGCATTGGCAACCAAGCGGCCACCAGTTGGCAATGCGGTCCACGCGAGATCAAGAAGGCTTGCGTCTTTGGCACCGCCGCCGAAGAATACAGCATCAGGTGGCGACAATTTGGACATTTGCTGGCGGGCTTCGCCCGTGGTCACTTTCAAACCAGGCACGCCCAGTGCGATCGCATTTTGGCTCGCACGTTGGGCGCGTTTGGCGTCGCGTTCGATACCTGTTGCCCGGCAGGTTGGGTGCGCCAGCATCCATTCAATGGCGACAGATCCGGCTCCACATCCGATATCCCATAGGTGTTCGCCAGGCTTTGGGGCTAAACTTGATAGTGTTACGGCTCGGATTTCCCGTTTGGTCAGTTGGCCGTCGCTTTCAAACCAACTGTCTGGAAGGCCACTGCATAATGGCAATGGACAGGCCCCAGCATCTGCCTTGACCTCAATGGCAATGGTGTTGAGATCGGGGAAAGTTTGCCCTCCAATGGCGTGTGCCAGGCATGAGGAAATCTCTTCGTTTTCGCCACCCATCGCTACAAGGATTGTGATCGAAGAGGAGCCAAAGCCTTTGTCGCAAAGCAAATTCGCGACTTTGGCCGGTGTCGTGCGATCACGACTTAAAGACAGAATATGTGCCCCGTTATGCAGGTGTGGCAACAATGTTTCGATTGGTCGGCTGTTGAGCCCAAGTGTGATGGTGTCTTGTAAGGCCCATCCCAGGTGATTGGCGGAAAGAGAAAAAGCCGAGGGTTGAGGCAAAGACACAAATTCATTCGCATTGAGATGGCGCGCAAGGGTTGCGCCAGCGCCGTAATGAAACGGGTCGCCAGATGCCAGAACAACAACAGGTTGGCCACGCAATGCAAGGATGTCGGAAATGGCGGCGTCAAACGGCGTTGGCCAGACACGTGTGTTTTGTGCCAACGCACCAATCAGGTTTAAGTGGCGCTTGCCGCCGATCACGAGCTTGGCTGATTGAATGAGTGATAGCGCCGCATTCGATAGGCCGCCTTGTCCATCTTCGCCCAAACCGATGATAGACAGCCAGGGGGGGGATGTGGCATCGATCGTCACAGGAGCACCTCACAATCATGACCAGACGAATACTTTTGCTGGGTGGGACGACCGAAGCGCGAAAGCTGGCTGAGCGGCTTGGTCATGATGCCCGCTTTGAAACATTGATGAGTTTGGCTGGTCGCACGCGATCGCCCAAACCCACTCCGGTTACCGTTCGTGTTGGTGGCTTTGGTGGCGTCGATGGTTTGATTGACTTCCTGGCGCAAAACCCATTCGACGTTGTTGTTGATGCGACGCATCCTTTTGCCGTGCAGATGAGTGCTAACGCGGCTAAAGCGACGGCAAGAACTGGCATAGACCTTTTGCGCATCGAGCGCGCAGAATGGACGCCGGTTGCTGGTGATAAATGGACGTCTGTCGCGTGTCTTGAGGCTGCGACGAACGAACTGGCTGAAATGGGACAGCGTGTTTTTCTTGGCGTTGGTCGCCAATCGTTGGCGCCGTTTGCGAACAAGCCGCAACATCACTACGTCATTCGCGTTATTGACCCACCTGACATTCCGGCCGGTATGACGCATTACGAAATAATAACCGGTCTTGGACCGTTTCGCACACAAGACGATATTGAATTGTTTCGCGCTAAAAAGATTGATGTTGTCGTGACAAAAAATTCGGGCGGCAAGGCGACGGCCTCCAAGATCGCGGCAGCACGTGAGCTCGCGTTGCCTGTTATCATGATCGAACGTCCGAAGCTTGAAGTGGGTACACAGCGGGTCAAGGTTCCTTCGGTTGACAAAGCTATGGCTTGGCTGGAAGCGCATTACGTCTCCTCAACGAAACGTTCTGTGTAAACAAGGGGGCAAAGACCAGGCCGGTCGACGATACGTGTGCCTGTCGAGCCGACAATAACCAGCGTTCGCATGTCGATTTGGGAAACGTCTGTTTTGTCGAGCGTCGTTAGAATTATGGTTTCATTGCTACGGCCAACGGACTTTGCCAGCACCACAGGTGTGTCCAGACTCCGGGTTTGGCGTAGGACGTCAAAGGCCCGTTGGATCTGTTCTTTGCGGGTTTTTGAAGCGGGATTGTAAAGCGCAATGGCTAAATCGGCTTGGCTGGTCAGGCGCAGACGTTTTTCAATGATGCGCCATGGTTTGAGAATATCTGACAATGAAATGACAGCGAAGTCGTGCCCGAGCGGTGCACCGATCCGTGCCGCTGCTGCCAGCATGGCGGTGACGCCGGGCTCGATGTGAATGTCGATGTTGCGCCAATTCTTTGGACCCTTGTCAATCGCTTCACAGACGGCTGTCGCCATCGCAAAGACACCAGGGTCTCCGCCCGAAACAACAACAACGCGACGGCCACTTGCGGCAAGATCTAATGCGTGTTTGGCGCGAGCGATCTCCTCTCGATTATCGGAGGGATGTTTGGTTTGGCCTTCTTTATCGGCGATGCGGTTGAGGTATGGGATATAGCCCAACAAATCTTGAGCACGATTGACAGCGTCTGTTGCTGCTGGTGTGACCCAGTTGTCAGGACCTGGTCCCAAGCCGACGACGGTTAGCTGTCCGTTTGATGTGCTGGTCATAAGCGACGCCCTTGACCTGGAACAAGGATCAACGAGAAGTAAGGAGCATCATCACTTTCTTTTTGCGCCAGTGGTAAGATCACCTCGTCGGTCATCGTCCCGCGTTCAACATAAATCGCACGCTCCAGCAGCCCGGCGGCTGTCAAGGCGCGACGGACCTTCGCCATGTTGCGCCCGATCTTCATGATCACAGCGGCATCACATTGGCCCAAGCCTCGACCCAGAGCATCTTCTGGAAGGCTGCCCGGCAGAACGCTCATGACGTCGTCGCCATATGTGATCGGATGGCCAGAATTGGTCCAACCTCCCGACATGCCGGTGACGCCAGGTACGACTTCGATGTTGTGCGTATCGCGCAAGCGCAGATAGAGGTGCATGAAGGAGCCATAGAAAAACGGGTCGCCTTCGCACAGCACAACGATGTCCTCACCACGCTTGAGGTGTTTGGCCAGTTCTTGGGATTTGTCGTCGTAAAAAGATTTCAGGGCTGTTTGGTATTGGCGGCTTTCAACTGGCGCTTCGGTTGTCATAGGGTATTCCATCGCCAATTCGTGCGCTTCGTTGCTGTAAAGCCCATCAGCAATTGTCCGCGCATTACCGCGTTTTCCGCGCTTATGAAAATAAGCGACAAACTTCGCCGTCGATAAAAGGCGTCGAGATTTCACGGTCATTAAATCGGGATCGCCAGGCCCAAGGCCAACACAGTAAAGTGTCCCGTCCGCCTTCGTGCCTGGGCGTTCTTGGTTGTTTATTGCCTGACGGGTATCTGCCATTGTCATTCCCGATCACTTGCAAGTGCGTTGAGCGTTGCAACAGCCATGGCACTTCCGCCTTTGCGCCCGCGAACGATGCCCCAAGGCACGTCGTGTCTGTTTGCCAGTTCGTCTTTTGATTCAACGGCGCCGACAAACCCAACCGGCATGCCGATGATTGCGGCTGGTTTTGCGATTCCCTCATCGAGCATTTCAAACAATCGATAAAGTGCCGTTGGCGCATTGCCGATAACAACGATTGAACCGCCGATTTTATCGCGCCACAACTCCATAGCTGCAGCGGTCCGGGTTGTTCCTATATCTTTGGCAAGTTGTGGAACCTGCTCGTCCTGTAGCGTGCATATAACCTCGTTATTGGCGGGCAAGCGTGATCGTGTCACGCCGTTGGCGACCATGCGGACATCACATAGGATAGGCGCACCGTGTTGCAAGGCGTTGATGCCACGCTCTGCAAAGGTTTCGGAGAACGCGATGTCGTCAACAATATCAGTCATGCCACAGGCATGGATTAATCTTACAGCGATCCGCTCCTCCAACTTCGAAAAGCGCGCAAGATTGGCTTCGGAGCGAATGATCGCGAACGAGCGGCGGTAGATGTCGGAACCGTCACGAATATAGTCATAGTCAGCCAATAGATTGGGCTCCTGAAGTTGTCGATTTTTTATTTTGTGCGTTTGTGTCCAACACGGCGTGAATCACCGAACCAACATTAGCTGGCGCGATGTTGGTTTGGCTTGGCTGATCACCGACGTTTCCATTGATGACAAGATCGTAGCAACCCGCATTGCCAATGAGGGTGATAACGGAAGCTTGTTGGCGCGCGCAGCCTTTGGCACACCCGGATACGTGGATTAAGTCTGGTGTGAAAGCATTTCCCTCAAGGTTGACAATTTGACTTAAGGTTTCGGCGTCTGCCATGGCTGAGGTTTGACCTTGGCGACAGGCGGGATGGCCTGGACAAGCTGCAATGCTCCGTCTTGCATCTGTTAGTTCTGTTATCAAGCCGACTTGTTTGGCGGTCGACAAAATTATGGCGGCGGTATCTGATGTTTGACATGGAATGAAGATGCTGTGCCAAGGCGTGAGGTGAAGTGTGCTGCAATCAACATTTTCTGCCGCTGTTGCAATTTGACTGAGTTGATCGGCGGTTATGCGCCCAAAGGCACAGCCAAGTGCGACAAGCTCGCATTCTTCATCAAGCGAAAGTCGTCCAATAACATGCGTGCCAGCGGCAATCTTGTTGACATTCGGTAATGTGGTGTTGGCGAGATCGCGCATCCGCCGCACAGTGGCCGACTGTTGGCGCAAGAATTCTTGAGCAAGTTTCACGATTTCGCCAACCGCGTTTCGCGTTTCAATGCGGCAGACGGGGTGCGTGCTGCCAGCATGTTCGAGGTCCCAAAGATTGGTGTTTGGTACGGCTGTTAGGGTGATATCCGATGTTGTCGGCCCCAGTGGCAGCTTTCCACCGGCATCAACTGCAAAACTGAATTTCCCCGGTAGCGCGTGCAAGCTCGGGGTGTCTCTTAAAGCGGTTTCGAGTTGGGCAGTGAGGGCTGTTAGGTCTGCGGCTGTAGGGTCGATGCCTGCTAACGGGCTGACGAGAATATTGCGTACAGATTCAACCGCGACGCTTTCATCGAGCAATCCGAGGTGAGACAATGTCTCGACAAGGCTTTCCAGATTGGTATCCGTGACACCACGTATCTGTAGGTTGGCGCGTTGCGTGAGATCGATAATGCCATTGCCGTAACGTCGACTTAAGTCGGCCAGTTGGCGGGCATTGTGGCAGCTCATGCGATTGTTTCGTGGTTTAATGCGCACAAGCAACCCATCTCCTGTTTGCATGGGGCGCAGCGCGCCAGGGCACCATCCCTTGCGATTGGGCAAGGCATCGCTATCGGGTTGATCGCAGTGATCGGTGCTGTGCTGTGTGGACGGAGCACTCATGCTGTCTCCTCCTCTTGCGACAACATCTCAACGGCTGAATTCAGCCGCGGTGTCCACAACCCACGTGACATGGCCTCTTGGAAACGCGCACGCATTGCCTCTTGTGCATCCGGATTTGCGTTGGTCATGAATTCAGCAACCGTTGGATCACCGAGATAAGCCAAGTACAATTCATCAATGTGGCGGCTTGTGATCGAGCCCGATGTTGCTGCAAAAGCAAAGGCATTATCGACGGTTTGGGCGATTTCGGCCGCACCGCGAAATCCATGCCGCATCTGACCGTTGATCCAGGTTGCATTGGTGGCACGCCCATGAATGATACGGGCACATTCTTCCTGCAAGGTTCGTGATTTGGGAGTTTCTGGACGCGCTGTGTCGACGTGATAGCCCGTCAGATCTTCGCGTCCTGCTGCGGCTGCGGCTGCCAGTGCACCGCCTTCGTGGGCGGCGTAGTCGGCAGACGACAAAATATCGGCTTCGGCGTGGTCGTGGATATGTACGAATGCATCCGCCGCTTGCAGTTGTCCGGCAAATGTGTCGGAAGACGTGGCTTTAGACGCTGTCTCGCCGCGATAAGCTGTGGCAGAGGCATTAAGATAAGCCTGGCCCAATTGTTCGCGCCGCCGCCAGTTGTGACTGTCGATAAGGTCTGTAACGCCTGCACCGTAGGCACCAGGGGCTGCGCCAAAGATCCGGTCCGGGATGGCTTCGTTTGTCTGGCGCCTTCCATTCCTCGTGGCGTCGGCCAAAGGATTTGTATGGCTATCTTCATCGCGTTTAGCAACGGCTGTGACAGCTTGGTGAAATAATGCGAGTTGCAATGGGAAGACATCGCGAAACAGTCCCGAAATGCGTAACGTGACGTCGACTCTGGGACGGCCAATATCAGCGGGGGACAAAACTTCGATGCCCGTGACGCGGAAAGAGGCGTGATCCCAAATTGGTCGCACGCCCATCAAATGCAAGGCTGTTGCGATTTCTTCGCCGCCGTTGCGCATGGTGGCACTGCCCCAAAGGTCCATTACGATCGCGCGTGGCCAGTCACCATGATCTTCGAGATAGCGGCGCAAAATTTCCTCTGCAGCCGCCTTCCCGTGCTCCAGTGCTGTTTGGGTCGGCACACCACGTGGATCAATTGTTGTAAGATTGCGACCTGTCGGCAATACATCGCGGCGTCCACGCGAGGGTGCACCCGATGGACCAGGCTCAATAAAGCGACCGTCGAGTGCGTTGATAAGTGCAGACATTTCGTTCGGCCCACAAGCCGCGAGTGCCTCATCTTGCATCTCGGTTTCGATAGTATTGCCGAATATATGGAGGCCATCGCGGATGGTCAGTTCTTTGACGTCACACAGGAAGGCATCGATTTGGCCGATGGCTTCGTCGGTGCTTTGGGTTTGGTCGAGTCCAAGATCCTGGCTAAGACCGGCTGTTTCGGCTGCAAACACAATTTGATCGGCAAGAACGTTGCGTCGCCGAGCGTCGAGACCATCAGCGGATGAGAATTCGTTGACCAGACGATCAAGTTCGTTAAGGCGGCCGTCGAGGTCGGTCGTGATCATTTTCGGTGTCATATGACCGATCGTGACAGCGCTAAGACGCCGCTTGGCTTGCGCAGCCTCGCCTGGATCATTGACGATGAAGGGGTAGATCACAGGTGTCGGTCCTGTCAGGACACACGGTGCACAAGCTTGTGACAACGCGACGGCCTTACCCGGTAGCCACTCCAATGTACCATGGGCACCGAGATGTATCAGAGCATCGATTTTCGCATGCGTCTGAAGCCATAAATAGAATGCAACGTAGGTGTGGCGAGGTGGGACTGTTGGATCGTGATAGGTTGCTTTTCTGTCTGCCGGTTCACCACGCTCAGGCTGCAGCGTGAGTAGAAGATTGCCGTACGACACGATCGGCAATGAAAACGTTTCGTTGATGATGTCGACATCGTCGCGCACGTCTCCCCAGGCCTTAATCACCGAATTCTGAAAGTCTTCAGGGAGTTTCGCGAACGCGGCGCGGTAAGCTGCAATCGACCATCTGACATGGTGGTCGGTATCTCGAACGCCATCCAGTATACCTTTGCCACACGAGGGTGTGTTCTCGACGCGGTAGCCTTCAGTTGCCAAACGTTGGACGATGGCATGGGCACTCGCTGGCCCATCAAGGCCAACAGCATGTGCGATTTGGTCGACGCGTCCTGGATAAGTTGAGAGAACAACCGCAACTTTTCGACGCGAGCGGTCCTTGGTGGCAAGCTTGGCCCATCCCGCGGCTCTGTTTGCCACAACAGTGATGAGATCAGGTTCGGGGTCATGACGTGTGACGGAAAACTCAAGCTCGTCAATTTGACAATCGGACTCCTTAAACGAGATCGCGCCCGCCAGAATGCGCCCGTCCAGTTCCGGTAAGACGACATGCATCGCCAGGTCTGTGGCGCTGAGGCCGCGGCTGCTTTCGTTCCACAGTTCACGCGTGTTGCCGGCCAGAACGACTTGGAGAACAGGGCAATCAGCGGCCTCCAAAGGCGATGGCGTTTGATCATCTGGTCGCGCTGAAAACGCTGTCGCATTGATGACGACTTTGGCGCCATGCGCGGACAATCGTTTGCGCACAAATGCAGCACCTGCTGGCGCTTTTAAACTTGGAACAAAAATCGCCTCGCCATCAAGACCGCATTCTGCCAACGCATCACAAAGTGCATCAATCGGGCCGGTGTCTCCTGCAAGAAGATAAGACCGGTAAAACACAACACTGACAGGAATGCCCTTGCCAGAGTGCTCACGATGAATGCCACAGTCGGGAATGGTTGTTAAAGCTGGAGGCGTGCTTGAGATATCACCAGTTGCTCTGGTGGCCACAAGCGACACGGCTTTTCGCGCGTTTTCTGCCCCACCGGCATCCATTAAATCTTCAAGTGCTTTAAGATCAGCGGGTGCAACCGTTGAAAGTGCCGCAAGGCGGGCATCAGGTGTGCCGCAACCTGGAACGAAGGCCAGAACCTGCCCTTGGTCGCGGCAAAACCGAGCAAGCTCCTCAACGCCATAACGCCAATATTCAACGCCTCCAAGAAGGCGAACGAGAACGGCCTTTGAACCGCGCACGGTCTCATCAATGAAAACGTCGACCGACATTGGATGTGTGAGGCGGGCGAGGTTTGCAAGTCGTAGGGTTGGACGGTCGTCTTGAGCTGGCCACGTTTGCCAGGCTGTGGCCAGGGCCGAAAGATCAGAGTCGGAAAACGACAGCACAACGACATCTGCTGGTGTGAGGCCGAGGTCTTGGGCCAATCCAACTTCGTCAAGACTTGTTTGCTCGCGCACAAGCAGGTGCATGTCGATTGTCCTGCGTTAAATTCCTACAGCCTTTTGCGCCTTATGAGCCCAAAAGCGTACGCTCGATTTCAGCACGGTTGATGCCATGTTCACCAATCACGACAAGACGACCAGAGCGGGTTTCATTTGCTTGCCAAGGTCGATCAAAGCGGTGTTCAAAACGATTTCCGACCCCTTGTACCAACAAACGCATTGGTTTTCCTTCGACAGCGACATAGCCCTTGATGCGTAACACACCATGATTTTCTGCCGCTTTTTCAGCGCGGTTGATCAGATCACCGGGTTTAGAAATCTCGCCGACGTCGACGATAAAGGTATCAAAGTCATCGTGGTCATGATCATGCTCGTGATCATGGTGCGACTTGCGATTGTCCAAATCGTCTTCAGCGCTGGCTGTTAATCCCAGCAGGACTTCGACCGGCAATACGCCATGATTTGCCGGAACCACCTTCACGCGCCCAGCCAACTCGCGGCGAATATCGTCTGTTACGGATTTGACCTGCTCGCTGTCCATTGCGTCGGTTTTGTTGAGAACAACAAGGTCGGCGCACAGAATTTGATCTTCAAAAACCTCTTCAAGTGGATTGTCGTGGTCGAGTGCTTCGTCGGCTTTGCGCTGGGCGTCGACTTTTACGGGATCGTGGGCAAATTGACCATTTGCAACGGCAGGGCCATCAACAACGGCAACGACGCCATCAACGGTAACTTCTGAACGAATTTCAGGCCATGCAAAGGCTTTGACGAGCGGTTTTGGTAACGCTAATCCAGATGTTTCGATAACGATGTGATCGGGACGCGGTGTGCGCGATAACAACGTTTCCAATGTCGGAATGAAGTCTTCGGCAACCGTGCAACATAGACATCCGTTTGAAAGTTCGACGATGTCTTCTTCTTTGCAGTTTTCATCGCCACATCCGCGCAGAATTTCTCCGTCAACACCGACATCGCCGAACTCGTTGATGATCAGTGCGAGACGACGACCGTTTGCATTCTCGATCAGGTTACGAATGAGGGTTGTCTTCCCGGCACCCAGAAATCCCGTCACAATTGTCGCTGGTACTTTATTCGTCATTTTACTCTGCAGCCTCTCTCGTGGGCAGTGTGATTGCAGGGACGCGGGCCAATACGCCTTTGCGAATAGCTTCGGGGCGTTCCCGCCAGGTCGGTAGGCCTTCTTCGTGCGCACCGTGTTGACGGGCGTAGGTCACGATGTCTTCGGCGTGTTTTTCTGGATCAAGATCGCCGATTACAAATGTCCATTTGTCATCACCGGAAACGGCAATGGTGCAACCGCGGCTGCATCCAGAAAGGCATTCGACGCCAATAAGGTCGATAGCATCGACATCTTGACGTTGGCCCAATTGCTCTTGCACCGCTTCAAATAATTTATAGCCCGAGCGGTCTTTTTTATCGCCGAGCGGTTCATCTCCACGCCTGCAAGTGGTGCAGACGTGGAGGGTGATACGCCCAGATGGTGTGGGAGTTGTCATCGCTACATACTCTTAAACGTTCTAAGAGTGTGATCTGCCCCGGGTTGGTGGCATGGATGATGCTGTCACCAGGCCCAGGACGCCGACACTCTAAAGGTTGTTCAACCGAGAAGACCGCTGGCGTTTGCAACGGTGGCGAGCCCGACAATCGCGATCACAACTCCAGCTGCTGTTGTCGCGTAACGCGAGAGAGTTTCGCGATTCGTTTTGTAGCGGCTTGCGAGTTCGGCAATACCGATGGCAATCACGGCTTGGATGATGCCAAGGCCGAGCAGGTAGGCAGAAAGTGCGGTTTGTTCGGCACCGACAATTGATTCACCAAGCGCGTATCCGTGAACAGCGCCTGCAACAGCGAACAGCGCGGCTGTGGCGATTGTTCCAAGTGAAAAACGGGCTGCGACAAGGCCGCCAATTACGAGCGTTACAAGCCCAACAAGACCTTCAGCAAATGGTAGATTGAATTCGCCTAAGTGGAGGCCAACGCCGGCCAACATCGCAGCAATGAAAGCGATCGGCAGAATACGCGGTCGGCCGAGCAATGCCGCCATCAGGCCGACGCCGATGATTGCTGCGAGGTGGTCTACGCCGATGATGGGGTGACCCAAACCTGACAACAGGCCTTCGGTAAAGTTTGAAGGTGTTGTGCCACCCATTGGGTGGTGTGCGAACGCCGCTGTTGGTGCAAGCAGCATGATTGCAGCCGTTAGGCCATGAAATTTGCGAGTGCGCATAAAGTCGTCTCCCCATCAAAGGCAAATGTGAGGCGTTGCAATTGGCTGCAGCGCGACACACCAAAAATCTCATTGCTTTCGATGAAGCGGAGGGAACCATCAAACAATCGGTTCTTGCCACCCAAAATACTCGGCCAATAGGACACCCCGCCTAAAGGTCACGAAAGCAATCATGAGGATGACAGGTCTCCTGGCTCGCAATTGGCCGCCGATACATCGCCTTCCCGAAGCTTCATTTGCTCCAGTGGCCCAGTGATGCGGGCGTCTTGCTTACAGTTGCGGGGGCAGCCACGGAATTCGCCATATTTGTATGGCGTCACCGTATTCCCTTTTCACCTCGAATTCAGAGGATCATCCATGGTCTTTGTTACTATTCGCCAGCAGGTGGGTCAAAGCAATTCGCAGATTTGGCGTGTGACGTGTTGGCCTGGAGGTCATCTGATTCGAAGGATGGGTACCGAGAACAAGGTTTTGCGGCTCTTTGTTACAACGATCGGGCCAAAGCCTTGCACGCCAGGGCGGTGATGTGGTTGTCATTGTGAGAACACCTCGGCACAACAGCTTTTTGTGGCGCTCCCAGGAATTTAATCTGACGACTGGATACTTTATGACAGACGACCAAGGCCCCCTTTCAGACCAGGAACAGGCCCGCCATCGCGCCAAAATGGAAAAGCGCAAGGCTGTTCAAGATGCTGAAGTTGCAGAAAAAAACATCGAAAAGGGGTTGTTGTTGGTCCACACCGGCCCTGGCAAAGGCAAATCGACTGCAGCTTTTGGACTGGCGCTCAGATGCTTAGGGCACGGCTGGAAGATTGGGGTTGTCCAGTTCATCAAAGGTGCTTGGGATACAGGCGAGCGCCCTGCGCTGGAAAAATTTGGCGAGCAAGTTGAATGGTATTCAATGGGGGAGGGCTTTACCTGGGAGACGCAGGATAAGGCTCGTGATATTGCCGCGTGCAAAGCGGCTTGGGCGAAGGCGCAGGAGTTATTGGCCGACGATGAGATCAAGCTTGTGATTCTCGATGAACTCAACATTGCGTTGCGCTACGATTATTTGCCTTTGGGGGATGTCGTTGCCACGCTTGATAAGCGACGCTCGGATTTGCATGTCGTTGTGACAGGTCGAAATGCAAAACAAGAGCTGATCGAGATTGCAGATACGGTCACTGAGATGGGTGCTGTAAAGCACCACTTTAAATCCGGCGTAAAAACTCAGATCGGTATTGAGCATTAAGTCATGACGGCCAAAGCGCTGATGTTTCAGGGAACCGGGTCGGATGTTGGCAAGTCGCTCATCGTCGCCGGACTGTGTCGATTGTTGGCCAACCGTGGCTGGAGCGTGAAGCCGTTTAAGCCGCAAAATATGTCAAACAACGCTGCTGTGACGGTGGATGGTGGAGAGATCGGTCGGGCGCAGGCGTTGCAAGCGCGCGCGGCGCGCGTCGAACCGAGCGTGCATATGAATCCGGTTTTACTGAAACCGCAAAGCCAGACCGGCGCGCAGATTGTTGTGCACGGCAAAGTCGAGGCAACAGCTTTGGCAAAGGAATTTCAAAGCCTCAAAGCCGGATTGATGCCTCGAATTCTTGAAAGCTTTGCGACCATCAAATCTGACGCTGACTTCGTATTGGTCGAGGGCGCGGGCAGTGCGTCAGAAATCAATCTTCGCGCCAATGACATTGCCAACATGGGGTTTTCACGCGCTGCAAATGTTCCGGTTGTTTTGATAGGCGACATCGATAGAGGTGGCATTATTGCAAGCCTGGTCGGCACGAAAGCGGTCATCGATGCCAAAGATAGCGCAATGATTGAAGGGTTTATTGTCAACCGAATGCGCGGTGACGTGTCATTGTTTGATGACGGCAATGCGGCGATTGCAGACAAGACCGGTTGGAAATCTATGGGCGTTGTTCCCCATTTCGATGATGCGCGAATTCTCCCAGCGGAAGATGCTTTGGCCTTGCGTGAGACGGCGCGATGGACAAAGAAAGAGGCAGGCCGGGTTCGAATGGCTGTCTTGGCACTCCCCCATATCGCCAACTTTGATGATCTTGATCCGCTCCGTTTGGACCCAAATATTGATCTCGTTTTGGTCAAGCCAGGAGAGGCTATCTCCGGTGATGTTGATCTTGTGATTTTGCCTGGCTCTAAAGCAACAATTGCGGATCTGGCAGAGCTTCGGCGTCAAGGCTGGGATGTCGATTTGCAGGCACATATTCGACGCGGAGGTCACGTGTTGGGTGTTTGCGGTGGTTATCAAATGTTGGGTGAAGTGATTGGCGATCCCCACGGCATTGAAGGTCAAATAAAATCTGTCGCTGGGCTTGGATACTTGCGTCTTGAAACGGTTCTGACGTCGGAAAAAACGCTGGAAGCTGTGAGGGGTGTCACCGTCGCTGATGGGGTCGAATTTACCGGTTACGAAATGCATATGGGTCGGACAGCAGGTGGCGATACGGCCCGCCCTTTGGTGCGGTTTGAAGATGGTCGTGTTGATGGTGCTGTATCAAAATGCGGTAGAATTTACGGCACTTATGCACATGGCTTTTTTGCCGACAATGAACAACGACAGGCTTGGATCAAACGTTTGAGTGGGCTTGATTGTGAAACACCGAATTACGATGCGTTGATCGAAACGACACTGGATGATCTCGCCCAGCACTTGGAACATCATCTCGATATCGAGGCGCTCTTAAATCTCGCGCGATGAGTGAGTGGCTGGGTTTGCTTTTGGGCCTCGTTAATAGGCGATGAGCGCAGGGATAAAAACCAGCAAAACTCCAACGACAACAGCCGTTCGATACAATACCAACGCGCGATTGATGTCGGCAAATGTTGCCTCACGTCGCCCATTGCCCATCGTCGCATCGTCGATGTATTCACCGTTGTAATTGCGTGGTCCAGCAAGCTCTAGACCTAGAGCTCCAGCCATCGCCGCCTCGGGCCAACCTGCGTTGGGGGAACGGTGGTGATGGGCGTCGCGGCCAACAGCGGTGAAAGCATTGCGCGCAGATGCGCTGGGTATCAAGGCTGCACTGATGATGAGAAGGAGCGCCGTCAGGCGTGAAGCAGGTAGATTGAGGGTGTCGTCAAATTTGGCTGAGGCCCAGCCAAATGCTTGGTGTTTCACGGTCTTATGCCCAATCATGCTATCGGCGGTGTTGACGGCCTTGTAAGCTAGCATACCCGGAAGGCCGAACAGCGCGAACCAAAAGGCTGGTGCCGTCACCCCATCTGAAAAATTCTCGGCAAGACTTTCGATGGCGGCACGCGCGACGCCAGCTTCGTCAAGTGTTCGGGTATCGCGGCCGACAATTCGCGCGACCATTTCGCGTCCGGCTTCAAGCCCCTGGTCTTCCAAAGCGGTGGCAACTTCGTCGACGTGGTCATTGAGGCTGCGGGCGGCAAGCAACGTGCTGGCAGCCACAATCACGAATACGACACCGATAATTGGGATCGTTTCGCAGGCAAATGCAATCGCCAGTCCGAAAGCCACAGCCGTAATAACCAGGATCGCGAGGGCAAATTCCCCGGACCGTCGGCGGACCTCGGGCCCAGCATTGGGATTATTAAGCCGGTTGTCTAAATATGAGACCAATGCACCAAGCCAGGTGACGGGATGGCCAATCCTGCGGTACACGATATCAGGATAACCAACCGCTGCTTCAATGAAGAATGCTGCGCCCAATAAAAGCAACCGTTCAGTGCCGCCAAAGTCCATACCATTTCCATCTATCGATGCCGCATCGCCAGACGCGGTGCATCAGTTTGCCATGCACGGTGGTCGTTTGTCCGTGGCTCAAGGATTATATCCGAATGCGCCGCAACCGTGGCTGGATTTATCAACCGGTATTAATCCGTGGGGCTATCCGCTTAACAAGATTTCATCTGAGACCTGGGCACGTCTTCCCGAACCAACCGATATACACGATCTCGAGCGTCGGGCACGAGAGGCTTACGCCGCGCCGAGCGTTGCCAAAATTGTCGCCGTTTCCGGGTCTGATATTGCGATCGCCATGTTGCCACGTCTGGTGGACAAAAACAGACGTGTGGTTATTTTCGGCCCGACTTATGTCAGCCATGCCAATGCTTGGGCACGTGCAGGCCATCAGGTAACAATTACTGATGACCTCGACGCGCTTGGTGCCGCTGATGTCGCCATTGTCGTCAACCCTAACAATCCTGACGGGCGTGTTGTGCCTGTCGAAAAATGTTTGACCATCGCTTCTGAGATCAACCAACGCAATGGCTTGATGATCGTCGATGAAGCATTTGGTGACGCTTACCCCGAGACTTCTGTTGTGCCTGAGTTGGGGCGTTGCCCGTCGTTGGTTGTGCTTCGCTCATTCGGTAAGTTTTATGGTTTGGCTGGATTGCGACTTGGCTTTGCGATATCGGCTCATCCGATCGTCGAATTGCTCCGTCACAGTATTGGCGATTGGCCAGTGTCGGGACCAGCGATCGCAATTGGCACGAAGGCGCTAGGCGATAGTCCCTGGGTCTTAGAAACACGAGCAAGACTTGCGACAGCTAGCCGGGACGTTGATGTCGTGTTGAAAAAAAGCGGTGGTGAGGTGATTGGAGGCACGTCGTTGTTTCGCTTGCTCAATCACTCGCAGGCTGGTGCGATTTTTGTTGCTTTGGCCGAGGCTGGAATTTTGGTTCGCCCCTTTGATTATGCACCACGGTGGCTGCGCATCGGTTTGGTGCCGACACAAGATGGTCTACAACGGTTAAGTCGTGTCTTAAGCGAGTTTCACATCTAGTCCTGTAACATCTTGAATATCGACCCGGTTCATCGCCTGGCCAATCAACACCAGCATCGGGTCTGTGGTCTCAGCGGCGGCAACAGCCTCGGCGAGATGAGCCATCGTCGTTTTGTACTGGCGCTCGTTGTCACGTGTGGCATTGACGATGACAATGGCGGGTGTGGTTGGGTCCATTCCGGCAGCGCTTGTTTTTTCAACCAAGGCTGAAATCGTGACGCGGGGCATGTAAACAACAGTTGTTGCTTGCGGATCTGCAATCACACTCCAGTCTATGCTTGTTGGTAATTTACCGCTTGCATCATGACCGGTAATGTATTGCAGGCGACGGGCTTCGTGTCGGTGGGTCAGCGAAACGGACATGCGGGCTGCCGCGCCTTGTGCGGCTGTAATGCCAGGAATGACTTGCAAAGGAATCTCCGCCTCACGGCAGGCTTCAATTTCTTCACCTGCGCGGCCGAAAATGAGAGGGTCTCCGGATTTCAGGCGCACAACGCGGTGGCCGGATTGAGCCAGATCGACCATCAAGGTGTTGATTTCGCCTTGCGGTCGATTGTCTCCGTAGCCCTTTTTGCCGACATGAATGCGTTTGGCATGCTCTGCGATCAGATCAAGGATCGGGGCCGCCACCAGAGTGTCGTAAAGAACGACATCTGCTGTCTGCAAAGCCTGTAATGCAGCAACGGTCAGCAGGTCTGGGTCTCCGGGCCCGGAGCCAACCAACAAAACACGACCTTTGCATTTGGGCTGATCGGTTGAACTGGCAGAGGATGTGTGTCGGACTTTGGACATGCATTAGGGCTCAAGAGTTTGAATTGGCCACAGCCATAGCACTTTTGCTGCGCAATCATAGCCAACGATCTTCAAACCGCGACCAAATGCCGATGTTTGTGTTTCTATCGGCTGTTTTGAGAAGATCGATCGTTCTCCAAATACGCCTTTGTTGTCTGTTTGCAGCCGGTGGTTCGTTAGATTGTATCAATCATGTGGAAAAATGATCCGCTAACGTTGCCACGCCGGGCGCCTTGCTCGGGGACGGGTTTGTCTTGTGCATCGTAAAGATCGGCGAGTGGTGCATCGCCTGACTTGATGATGCTGGCATAATGGAATTCGTGCCCACGAATGCAGGTTCCGGCTTTGCCAATCGGACTGTCGACTTTGAGCACACCGCGGCGATAGCCGAGGTTCATTTTGCGTTTGTGAAAAGAAGTTTCCAAGTCCAAAAGCCCAGCCATCGCATAACTGTCGCCTTGTTTGTCTTCAAGGCCTGAACCTAAAATCATATAGCCACCGCATTCGCCGTGAACCGGCTTGTTCAATGCTGCCTTTCGCAGACCGTTGAGAAAATTGGCGGCAAATGCGATTGTACCGGCATGGAGTTCAGGATAGCCACCAGGCAGCCAAACGACGTCAGCGGCTGCGTCGGGTGCTTCGTCAGCGAGCGGTGAGAACGGGATGATTTCCGCACCTGCGGCGCGCCAGGACGACAACAGGTGTGGATAAATGAATGAGAAGGCGGCATCGTAGGCAAGGGCAATGCGCTGTCCTGGAGGTGGTGTTGTATTGTGGTTTTTACCCGCTGCCGAAGTTGCAATTCCATCCGGCTTAGCTGCTGCAAGTTTTGCCGTTGCATCGAGGTCAATGTGTTCTGCAATAAACGCACCTAGGGTTTGCAATCTGGCTTCAAGATCCTCTGTCTCTTCAGCAACAACAAGGCCCAAGTGACGTTCCGGCAATGTTATGTCTTCGCGTCGTGGCAGGCCACCTAAGAGTTTCAAGCCAGTCTCTTCAATCGCCTTGCCGATCAGGCGCATGTGTCGTTCACTTCCAACACGATTGAGGATCACCCCGCCAACCGTGACATCGGATCGGTAATGAGCAAAACCATGCGCGACAGCCGCAGCGGTTTGCGATTGGCCTGAGACGTCGAGAACGATGATAATAGGCCAGCCAGTTGCCGCGGCGGTGTCTGCACTCGCCCCTGTGCCCCATGCTCCAGGGGTTGCGACCCCATCGAACAGGCCCATGAGGCCTTCGGCAATCGCAAAGTTTGCGCCGTCTGCATTTCGGGCAATCATTTCTTGTACGGTTTGCTGACGCATCGCCCAGGAATCAAGGTTAATGCTTGTGCGCTTTGCTGCGTGGCTATGAAATGCTGGATCGATATAGTCCGGGCCACACTTAAAAGGCTGGACATTAAAACCCCGATGCGTCAATGCCCGTAACAGACCAAGCGTGACGGTCGTTTTTCCCCCACCCGAGCGAGGCGCGCCAATCACGAGGCCGGGGAGAGGTGTCGTTTGGTAGGGTGTTGGAGACATTCAGGGTCAACGATCAAGTTTGTTTGTGTTGCGGTGAAACTGTCATAACCTCGATTGCTATGGATTCAAAAAGTAAAAAAGACACGCTGCGACGAGGTTGGACGACCGGGACCTGTGCGACCGCGGCCACGCGAGCGGCGATCCAAGCTTTGTGGACCGGTGAATTCCCAGATCCTGTCACTGTTACGCTGCCAAAGGGGCAACGTGTCGCGTTTTCTCTTGCCAAAGTAGAATTAGGCGATGGTTTTGCGCGGGTTGGCATTATCAAAGACGCAGGCGATGATCCCGATGTCACACATGGGGCGTTGGTTGAAGTGATGCTGCGCGCTGGGGCAGATGGATCTGGTATCACGTTTCATGCTGGCGAGGGGGTTGGCACGGTCACTAAGCCTGGTTTGCCATTGCCGCCGGGTGAGCCGGCGATCAATCCCGTTCCGCGAGACATGATGCGAACAACAATTGCCGAGGCAGCTGAAGCATTGGCTTGGCAAAAGCCCACCGACATCGAAATTGAGGTTTCTATACCTGGAGGTAAGGAGCTTGCGGCGAAAACACTGAATGGTCGGCTGGGTGTTATCGGTGGCTTATCGGTGTTGGGCACGACGGGGATTGTCATCCCATTTTCTTGTGCGGCGTGGATTGATTCCATTCACCGAGGGATAGACATTGCACGCGCAACAGGCCTCACGCATATCGCGGGCTCAACGGGCACAACATCAGAAGAGGCGATTGCAAAACTGGACGGTCTCGACGACAGCGCACTGATTGAAATGGGCGATTTCGTTGGTGGCATGTTGAAGTATCTCAAAACCCATCCCGTTGCCCGCCTTACGATTGCCGGTGGAATTGCAAAAATGATCAAGCTCGGCCAAGGGCGACTTGATTTGCATTCTAAACGTGGTGCGATTGATTTTGAAGTTCTGGCGGCTTGGATGCAGCAAGTGGGTGCGCCTCCAGATGTTGTCGACAAAGCGAGGAACGCAAACACAGCATTGGAGGTTTTTCAGATGGCAGAGAGCATCGGTGTTGATCTTGGGCAATTGATTGCCACCAAAGCCAATGCTGCAGTGCGGGACGCCTTAGGGGCGAGCAAAATCGACATCGATGTCGCCGTTTTTGATCGCCATGGTCGTTTGGTTGCTCGCGTTTGATGCTCGCTACAGGTCATCGACCGAGAGGGCTGGAATTGGACAGTAGTGTTTGCAGTCCGCGCGCGCTTTGGTTTGCGGTTCTGCGTTTCGTTTTATGTCGCTACAAAAGCGTCGCTTGGACCATGCTTTTGTTGACACCCACGCTGTTAGTGGTGAAGTTAGCGGCCATTATCGAAAATTGCGAAATATGGTATTCGATCCGACTCCACAAAATGCTTTGGTGAAGCCGCACATGCCTGAGAATTTTCTTGTCGTTGATGATCACCCAATGTTCTTGGACGCCATGCGATTGGCGATCAAGGCGGCATTCCCTGCTGCCCGAATCCATGAGGCGTCGTCAATCAAAAGTGCGAAACAGACTATTGATCATCAATTGCATCTTCACCTTGTGTTGTTGGATTTGTCGATGCCAGGGACCGGGGGATTCGACGGTCTTTTGGAATTACGCACGCGTTACCCGAAATTACCAATACTGATTGTTTCAGGTATGGACGATCCGCAAATTATTCACAAAGCCATGACATACGGTGCAGCTGGGTTTTTGCCTAAATCGGTTCACAAAGATGAATTGGCTCAGGCCATCGAGCGTGCGTTGAATGGTGAGGTTTGTTTGCCGACAGGTTACAAGTCTCCGACTCAAGAACAATCAAGTGGCAGCGATGAGGAAATCGCTGATAAATTAAGGTCACTGACACCACAGCAACTGCGTGTATTAAAAATGTTGCGTGAAGGACTGCTTAACAAGCAGATCGCTCATGAATTGAGTGTCGGTGAGACAACCGTGAAAGCACACGTTTCGGAGATACTGCGTAAATTGAGCGTCGCTTCGCGTACACAAGCCGTGATCATGGCGACGACGATTGATTTCGAGAATTTTTTTGACCAGCATTCTGCCTACCGCTCAAATGTGCCTGCGTCTAAAATCTCGTAAAATAGCAAACAGCCGTATCGAGACTCTAATTTAAGAGATGTTTAATGAGTGCGCGAAGTTCGCCGGGGCGAACGGGTTTGTGCAGCAATTCGCATTGTGCCGCATACACTGCCTCCGATATTGACCGTCCATGATCAGCCGTGATGACCAAGCCAGGAAGGTCCGCGCCGAATGCGTCTCGGACTAAGGCAACGCACGCGAGCCCACACTCATCGTGGTCTAAATGGAAGTCGGCCAATACGATGTCAGGTTTGGTTGGGTTGGAACTGAGGTAGTCTTTGACTTGCCGAATGGATTTCAACGCGTGTGTTTGACACGACCATTGTTTGAGGACGAGCAACATCGCGTCGACGACTTGATCGTCGTTTTCAACAAGCAAAATATTGGCTCCACCAAAACCATAATGAACGTCGGTGACCGCCTTGCGCTGTTGTGTTTCTATTCTTGCCGCTTCCACCGTTGAAAGCGGAACCGTGATCGAAAACACAGTTCCCCGCCCCATTAGGGATTTGAGTTCTATTGGGTGCCTCAAGGCATGGGCCATGCGTTGCACGATGGATAATCCAAGACCAAAACCAACCGATTTGGCTTCGCTAGCAGCCTCGCCACGTTGAAACTCGTCGAAAATTTGTTTCTGTTCGGATTCGCATATGCCGGGTCCAGTATCAGAAACCGAGATTTTGACCTTGGAATTGAGCGTCTCGGCCGACAGCGAAATTTGACCTGAAGATGTGTAGCGAACCGCATTGGCCAAAAGATTTTGAAGGATCCGCCGAAGCATAAGGGGGTCTGTATAAATGCCAATTCCTGGTGGAACTTCGCTTGAGAAGGCTAGGCCTTTCTGAGAAATCAACGGTTTGAAATCGAGCGCCAGTGCGTTGAATACATCGTCTAATCGAATGCTCGCCGGAGCAGGTTGGGTAGTGCCAGTTTCGAGTTTTGATATATCGATAATTGTTCGCAACAAATCTTCAATTGAATAAAGTGCGTGATCAATTTGGCCCGCAAGTTTTTTATGTTCACTGATTTTGTCGCTTTCACCAAGTGCGGAAAGAGACAGGCGGGCTGCGTGAAGTGGTTGCAATACGTCGTGTCCGACGGCGGTGAAAAAACGAGTCTTCATTTTTACCGCCTGTTCAGCGGTGTCTCGTGCTTCAACCAGGGCTGCGTTAGAACGTTCTAGGCTCTCAAGGGCTGACTTTAACTCATCGGTGCGTGCGCGGTTTTGTACTTCAAGGCCAATTGCAGTGGTAAATAGCGAATAAGCGTTTCCTTGTTGATCCATCGAGCGTTCGACACGGCCCATCAAGGATTTATTTATTTTGGTCAGTTTTTCAATTTGCGCCTTGAGCTTTTTCGTGTCGTTCATTTGCCTTTCCGTTCACTTTTTATAGACGACGGCCCATCGAAGTCTGAGCTTGACGTTGGCGCTGCGCTACCGAAAGCAATCCCTGTTAAAGTTTGGTTGAGATGCATCGCATTGTACTGCTCACCGTAAGTTTGAAAACCGACGACACCGTAGTCACGGTAAATTTGCGTCAATGCCCGGTTTACCTGCCTGTTTTCAGCATCAAGGCGTCTGAGGATGCATTCAAACCCAATGATCATATCGAGGCCTGAAAGCCTATTGCGTAGGTGTTGCAGGGAACGGCGCGTAGATTCCAGAATGTCGTTCGGGCGAGCCACTGTAAAGACCAGCCCTTCATCGATGGCACAGAAAAATGACAAGCTTCCATCTTCGTTCAGATTGCGAATGGAGCGGCAGTGATAGTCGCCGCCGACACGCACAACGAGTGGGTAAGATGCAAAACTCAGTGGGCCGAGGTCAGAGGCCATAAGGCCAATCGCCTCGGCGTATTCTTTGCCTGCCGGTTCTGCATTGAGTTCGTAGACAATTCGTTTCTCAGTATCAGCGGCAGTAACAACAAGCTTAGTTTCAGTCGGATCAAAGTTTTGCGTTTTGAAGACCTCGAATGGAATATCGGTTTGGGCGAGCAGCAATATCGCAGCGTTTCGCAACACACGATTGTTTGCAATCAAGACAGTGTCATTAAAAACAAGATTGTCACCAGCCGAACCACCAATGAGCTGAATATCACCCAATGCCCAGTTGATTGCGGCAGCAACTTGTTCTTCGACATTCAAAAGCCCGTCGACGAGTAGGATGCCAAAGACATTGTCGCAGCTTCTGGCTTTTGGTGGCAGGTTGAGCTTTGACTTGAGCTGACGCGCGGCTGTGGAAGCTTGATCAATGCTGGTGACGCTGAGGTTTTCTATTGTCTGAGAAAGAACCCGAAAACCTTCTTTCGGGAAGGCAATTGCGACGACTCCATCATCGGACATGCCAGATGGTGTGATTTCGCCCGCGGTCGAACATCCAGTGAGCGGAACGCTTGGAAAGCACGTTGCAAATCCCAACGCCAATTGTTCTGCGTTATACTTACGCGAAAAGAAGATGATCAGGTGTTGCGGCGTGATGCCTGCGAAAGAATCGCGAATTTCGCCAGCAGCCATTACTGCGTCTTTGTGTCGGCTACTGGCAACGCGCATTCCGTTGGCATGCCTCGATGACGGTATCGTCTGCAAAACGTCTCCTCCCACAATCCTCTTTTCTACGGGAAAATTTTGTTTCCAGTTCATGTAGAATTTTTTGGGGAACGCTGACATGAATTGTGCGTTTAAGCAATCTTAGCCATCACGAAATCGCGCACATAATCGTGGGTCAACTTCTTTTGGTTCGATATGCGATTGTTTGGTCTGGCCGATTTCGATGGCAGAATGGCTTCAGTAGGTGACGATCAACATCCTCAAAACCCAACGCCAACGCCAGCATTGAGAATGTCTCAATGTTTAACGGTATGTTTGTTCAATAACGTTCTTTCATTGTCGTTGACCAGGCTATTGGGTTTTGATGCATCAAGCTGGGATACGACAATTAACGCGTTCCTCTTTCCCAGATAATGTAACCCGTGCCGACATGATCTTGCATACGCGAGCCGTTGGCGCGAAGCTCCAGTTGGTTTTCATCGAAGAACCGCACATAGCGAACCTGCTCTGTACCGACCCAGTTGGGGTGCGAGGAAAACTTGACATGATGGGTCACCTGGCCCTCGCGATACTCATATCTGCCAGCATATGACAGTTGTGATTTTAGGGCTGCAGAATCTTCGGCAACTGTGCCTGAGAACAAGTCGTCGCTGGCATTAAGCTGTCGTCCAGCAGCTATAATATGGACGAAGATGTATCCATCTTCGGAATAACTAATGTAGCCAGATGCATCCGGACCAAGGGCGAAATGTTTCACGCCATTTTCTGTTTCCAAGTACCAACTTTTGAGGTGCCATGTTCCGATCAGTGGGTTCGTCATTAGAAAGCTTCCCCGAGTGTTTTGCGTAACGTTACCGATTTCGAGCGTGCAATTATGATTGAACCTGGTGGCAATAACAATTGTAATGGGACAGACACGCAATCTGAGGGGTGTTGCGTCGTGGCGAGCGAGGCGAGAATTTTCGGGTGTTGTCTTTAAATCGCGAATCGATTCGGGGTCTCAATTTTGTTATTCAATCGAGATATTCGACGTAACAACGGCGTGCCAACGGCCAGCTTTCGCGGACCTCGCGTGTTCTAGATTGCCAATGTTGATTGGTCCAATCACGTTATTGCAGCGCGAAGTGCATGAACGTTCTCCACATCGGATTGAGTCGGTCGTTTGAAACCGAATTTTATGCTATTTGTTGTTGCTAGAGAGGCATCGATGTTTCTGCGTTCACGGTTGCTTTTCCGCACGGACTGACTGGAAACAAATCTGAAAAGGAGTTCCCTAATGGACCCTGTTGCACTCATTATCATGTTAGCAATCGGCGCGATTGCTGGTTGGCTTGCCGGACAAATTATCTCGGGCTTTGGCTTTGGTTTGGTCGGAAATATTGTCGTTGGTATTGCAGGTGCGTTGCTTGCTGGGTTTTTGTTCCCGGGCCTTATTCCGATAGACGGCATTATTGGTCAGATCGTTAACGCAACGGTTGGTGCGGTTGTTCTATTATTCCTGATCGGTCTTGTTCGACGTCTCACTTCGTAGGCCGTGACAAACGGATAACTCTTTGGGGCTCGGTTTTGTCGGTGACAGTTCGGCAGACCGAGCCTTCAACACACATAAATTGATCTAGAACAGGGTCGTGCAAAAAAGGCTGACTTATTGTGCGGGGTTACAGTGCAAAACAAGTATGCGTTGCATTGGGCTGAGCTGGAGTCGGGGCGCGCTTGTTCTCTATCTGATTAAGCTTGGCAAATGCGCGTTAGAGCAGGTCCAGGCTAATGAACGAACCAAAGTCCAAAGCACAACAAAGCTATTTTCCCGAAGTTCGCGCGGTAACGGTGGATGACCTGCGGTACGCACTGAAGCAGGGATTGTCAGATTTTACCCGCGCCCCGACCTACGGACTATTTTTTGGCGGTGTTTATGCCCTTGGCGGATTGCTCCTTTTGGCTGGAGTGACCGTTTTAGACATGCATTGGCTGTCATATCCATTGGTTATTGGATTTGCTCTTATTGGTCCCTTCGTTGCAACCGGTCTTTACGAGGTTTCACGTCGATTGGAGCGGGGTCAGAACTTAAATTGGAGTGGTGTGTTTGGCGTCATTTGGGAACAGCAGCGGCGTGAACTTGGTTGGATGGCGTTCGTGACCTTGTTCATTTTTTGGGTATGGGTTTATCAAGCCCGCACCATCTTTACGGTGTTCTTCGGATCAAAGGGCTTTGCGTCTTACGATCGTTTTCTCGAAGCTATTTTCACGACCACAGATGGCTGGACCTTCCTGGTCGTCGGGCACATTGTCGGTGCCATAATTTCGATGGTCTTGTTCGTGCTAACAGTGGTTTCCTGTCCCCTGCTGCTCGAGCGCGAAGTCGATTTCGTGACCGCTATGATCACGAGCATTCGGGCCGTTACGGGTTCGCCATTGGTGATGCTTGGTTGGGGATTGTTCGTCGTCTTGAGCGTGGTTCTTGCGGCAATACCAGCTTTCCTTGGGCTTCTGATTGTCTTGCCAGTGTTGGGGCATGCAACTTGGCACCTTTATCGCCGCGCGGTTGTTGAGGAGCAAAGCAGTTAACTTCGCGCATAACGTTTGACGGGTGGCGCAATGGTTGAATTGGCGATTTCAAACCGGTGTGAGCTGGTCGGTCAAGTGTAGGTTTCAAGTTGTCTGATATATTGCGTCCAGCAAAACACTTAACCGCTTGCCCATTGCAATTTTGGTGCGACAGTCGAGATGCAATCGCTCACTCCTTGTGCAGCCCACTTTCATACCAACCTTTACTCGCGTTCACGATTTTAACTACCGAAAGCATCACCGGTACTTCGACAAGCACACCGACGACAGTTGCCAATGCGGCGCCGGATTGAAGTCCGAACAATGCAATCGCTGCTGCAACCGCGAGTTCGAAGAAGTTGCTTGCACCGATGAGGGCTGAGGGAGCGGCAACGCAATGTGCGACGCCCAGTTGCCGATTGAGTATGTAGGCGAGGCCTGAATTGAAGTAGACTTGAATGAGGATCGGAACTGCCAGCAGGGCTATGATAAATGGCTGGGCGACAATTTGCTTGCCTTGAAAACCAAACAACAGCACGAGCGTTGCCAACAGAGCCAGAATTGAAATTGGGTTTAGAGTTTCGAGTGTCTGATTGAGTGCTGTTTCGCCGCCTCTATTTAATAGGTAACGGCGCAGAAGCTGGGCTGCGAAAACAGGCAAGACGATATAAAGCGCGACTGAAATAAGCAGCGTTTCCCATGGCACCGTAATGGCTGATAAGCCAAGGAGCAGCGCGACGATCGGTGCAAAGGCAAACATCATGATTAAGTCATTGAGAGCGACCTGTGACAGTGTGAAATTTGCTTCTCCATCCGACAGATTACTCCAAACGAAGACCATCGCCGTGCACGGCGCGGCGGCGAGAATGATCAGTCCGGCAATGTAACTGTCGATTTGATCGATCGGTAAAAATGGTCGAAACAGCCAACCGATGAAAAACCACCCCAACACCGCCATCGAAAATGGCTTGATCGCCCAATTGATGAACAACGTGACACCGATACCGCGCCAGTGTTGTTTGATTTGATGCAACGCGGAAAAATCCACTTTCAAAAGCATCGGGATGATCATCAACCAGATGAGTACGGCGACGGGTAAATTGACGTTGGCGACTTCCATGTCGGCCAGTGCATGGAAAGCTGTTGGAAAAAAGTGACCGAGGGCGATGCCAATAACAATGCACAAGCCAACCCAAACAGATAAATAACGCGCGAATGCACCCATGGGTTTGCGCTCTTCGATTTCTGCTGCGATCACCTGATCAGTCATTGTGAAATTTCCCGTCATTCGCATTGGCGTTGGTTGTGATCGTATTTTACCTCAAATCGACAACAGAAATATGTAGTAAATCTGCTGCGCGGGTCTTGAGACTTTCTCTTTACTCCCAAATAGCTGGCTACCAAGCGCTGGTAAACAGGTTGGGCGTGTTTCTTTGAGATAGCTTTTGCTGAATTTTCGTCGCCGAGAAGAATTTGACGCCGCTTTATAGCTCGATGTATTTCCGGCGTAGTGTATTTCTTTGACTGAGAGAGCAAAACAAATAAGACGAAAGCAGAAGACGCATGATAGATGGTGCGCCATGATACATAATGATCTCAAAGCAGCGCTAAATACGCTCTCCGACCCGGTACTTTTGATCGATGACCGCCGACGCATCAAATTTCTCAACTCAGCGGCTGAGACCCGATTTGGCCCGAATTTAGAGGGCAATGACTTTGTTCACGCACTGCGCAGTCCAGAAGCTTTGGTCTGCATTGAACGTGTTTTGGCAGGAAGTGCCTCTTCAGAAACCGTCATTCAGTCCAGCCTGCCAGTGCGAACAACGTTGAGAATGTCAGTCGTGAGACCCGAAAGTTCGCTACCGTTGGACTATCAGGCCGTCGTTAATATAACGGATATTTCCCACGTTATCGAAGCTGAGCAGATGCGCCGTGACTTTGTTGCCAATGTTAGTCACGAGCTTCGCTCCCCCCTGACTTCTATGACAGGGATTATTGAAACGTTGAAGGATGCAGCCCAAGACGATGAGGCCGCGCGGCAAAAATTCCTCAAAATCATGAGCCGCGAAGCCGGACGAATGAAACGGCTGATCGATGATCTGTTGTCGCTTTCCAAGGTTGAGGCGAGAGCCCATCTCAGACCTGACGGTCAGGTCGACGTGGAGCGTTTGATTGAGCAGGTGGTCGCAACTCTTACGTCACGCACTGAAGTCAATCCACCGAAGATCCGCCTCGAGGTATCAGGCAAAATCCCCGTTGTACCGGGTGATGCAGATGAGTTGACACAGGTGTTTCACAACTTGATTGAAAACGCGGTGAAATACGGCACCGAAAATGGCGTTGTTAGGGTCAAAGTATCTATTGTCGAGAATGCGCCGGGGTTTCGAGAGCCGACGGTTTCGGTTTCAATTCGTGATCAAGGGGCCGGTATTGCGCCGCAATATATACCTCGATTAACTGAACGATTCTATCGCATTGACGAAGGCCGCTCACGTAAAAAGGGCGGTACTGGACTTGGCCTTGCGATCGTCAAGCATATCGTCAATCACCATCTTGGGCGGCTGCATATTCAAAGCAAAGTTGGCGTTGGCAGTGAGTTTACGGTCCACCTGCCTGTGTCTTGATGTTTGGCTTTTTAGAGAGATTTGAGCGGCCGATTTGCCGCCATCCACAGGTGTCATCAAACTGTAATAAAACTGTCATAGCGTCTTTGCATGACGGGCTTAGAGCATCCGCATCGGCTGGTTAATCGGATTAGCCTTGATACGCCATAGGAGGGCGGATTTTAAATGTTGAGCACGAAATCTCTCTTTGCAATTACGGTAATTGGTGCTGGAGCAATAACGGCATTATCAAACGCCGCGTCGGCTCGCGATCAGATCAAAATCGTCGGATCATCAACGGTATTTCCGTTTGCTACGACTGTCGCCGAACGCTTCGGTAAAACAACGAATTTCAAGACACCGATCGTTGAAAGTACTGGGTCTGGCGGCGGCTTGAAGCTGTTTTGTGCAGGCATCGGTGATGGGCATCCTGACATCACAAATGCTTCGCGCCGGATTAAAAAATCTGAAGTTGAAAAATGCGCAAGCAATGGCATCAAAGACATCGTTGAAGTCAAGGTTGGCTTTGACGGAATTGTACTTGCCAATTCGCGCAAATCCAAGCAGATGGAATTGTCTCTGCGCGACATCTTCCTGGCCCTTGCCAAGGATGTTCCTGATGGCGAAGGTAAAACAAAGCCAAACCCATACAAGACCTGGAAAGATGTCAATTCTGCTCTGCCAGATGTGAAAATCGAAGTTATGGGTCCGCCACCAACATCAGGGACACGCGATGCCTTCGTTGAGCTTGCGATGGAAGGTGGTTGTAAGACCTTTGCTTGGATTAAAGCGCTTAAAAAGAAAGACAAAAAAAGTTACAAAGCTCTTTGCCATGCGATCCGCGAAGACGGTGGTTTTGTCGAAGCTGGTGAAAACGATAACTTGATTGTTCAGAAGTTGATCGCAAACCCATCTGCATTGGGCGTATTTGGCTTCAGCTTCCTCGATCAGAACTCAGACACGGTACAGGGCTCAAAAATCGACGGTGTTGCGCCAGAGTTTGAGTTGATCGCAGATGGTAGCTACCCTGTGTCACGCTCGCTGTTCTTCTATGTGAAAAAAGCACACATTGGAAAGACCGAAGGTATTACTGAATACCTTAAGGAATTTGCCAGTGAGAAGGCTTGGGGACCAGACGGTTATCTGGCTGACAAGGGCTTGATCCCAATGTCAGACAGTGAACGCAAAGAGTGGTCAAGTAAGGTTCTAGGACTTCAAAACCTTACGATGTAATACGCAAGTTTCTTAGGCAGGCCAACTTGCTGGCCTGCCTATTATTTATACCGTTTGACAGTTTTTTCCAAGGAACCGATTTATGGCCAATGCGGATACGTCGACGGTCGATCTGACGAAAAGATCACGTTCCAAAGTAGGCGAGCATGCGATTATGTTGCTTATGGTGGCGTGTTCTTTGGTTGCCTTGATGGTCACGCTCGGAATTGTTTTTTCGCTTTTCTTTGAATCCATCCGCTTCTTTTCTCTTGTTCCCGTGTCGGACTTTCTTTTTGGCCTAGAGTGGAGCCCGCAGACGGCACTGCGCAGTGATCAGGTGGGAGCTGCTGGCAGTTTTGGTGCTGTACCACTGATTACCGGCACACTTTTGATCAGCGCCATCGCGATGACGGTTGCAACACCACTTGGCCTGGCTTCGGCAATTTTCTTGGCAGAATATGCTGAAAAGCGCACACGAGACATTGTAAAGCCTGTGCTCGAAGTGCTCGCAGGTATTCCAACGGTGGTTTATGGTTTTTTCGCAGCGCTGATGATTGCGCCATACATTCGCTGGACGGGTTCCAGCCTCGGCTTGGAAGTCGCATCCGAAAGCGCGTTGGCTGCTGGCCTTGCAATGGGTATTATGATCGTACCGCTGGTGTCGTCGTTATCAGATGATGCGATTAATGCCGTGCCCCAATCCATGCGCGATGCTTCACTCGGGCTGGGTGCAACGAGAGCTGAAACAATTCGTCGTGTGATCCTTCCGGCTGCAACGCCCGGCATTTCAGGCAGCTTGCTGCTTGCTGCATCAACGGCCATCGGTGAGACCATGATTGTGGTCATGGCTGCGGGTTTGGCCGCCAACCTTACCGGCAATCCGTTGGAGGCCGTAACGACGATTACCGCCCAGATCGTTGCACTTCTTACAGGTGACCAGGAATTTGATAGTGCGAAAACGCTGTCGGCTTTTGCCCTGGGGTTGCTCTTGTTTATCGTTACGCTTTGTTTAAACGTCGCCGCTTTGAAAATCGTAAAGCATTATCGGGAACAATATGACTAAGAGTTTCTCAGAAAAAACGCCCGACGTAATGCGCAGGCATGCGGCAGAAACCCGCTTTCAGTGGCTTGGACGGTTGTCCATTGTCGCCGCGATCGGCTTTCTTGTGCTGATGGTATCGTCGATTGCTTACATCGGTGTTGGCGCGCTGAAGCAGACGCACCTTGAACTCGAGGTCTTTCTTGATCCAGCCGAAATTGATCCAGAGCAATTGCAAAGTGCAAACTATGGGGCACTGATAAAGGCCGCGTTGCGCGCAAAATTTCCCGATGTAAAAAAACGTCGTGAAAAACGAAAGCTCTATGGTCTGGTTAGTTATGGCGCGGAATTTGAGCTGCAACGCATCGTTCGTGAAAACCCGGAGTTCATTGGGCAAACAAAAAAGATTTGGTTTCTGGCCTCTGACGAAGTCGATACTTACTTAAAGAGTGAGAGTTTGTCAGGCGTTCACGATGAGAACAGCCGTTTCACCACGGCGGAGGCGAGCTGGGTTAAGGAATTTAACGCTTCCGGAGCCATGGAAACGCGATTTAACAAGCGGTTCTTTTTGTCTGGTGACTCACGTGAACCGGAACTTGCCGGCATACTAAGCGCGTTGGTGGGATCTGCGTTCAGCCTCTTTGTCTGTTTTCTTTTTTCGTTTCCGGTCGGAATTTTGGCGGCAATCTATCTTGAAGAATTTGCGCCAAATAATCGATGGAGCTCATTGATAGAAGTGAACATTAATAACCTGGCTGCAGTGCCATCTATTGTGTTTGGGCTTCTCGGCTTAGCCGTCTTGTTGAATACCTTTGGGCTTCCGCGCTCGTCGCCATTGACCGGTGGAATCGTGCTCGCTCTGATGACATTGCCCACGATCATCATTGCTTCGCGAGCTGCCTTGCGGGCCGTTCCGCCGTCTATCCGCGAAGCCGCTCTTGGACTGGGAGCAAGTAAAGTTCAGACGACATTTCATCACGTTGCACCGCTGGCCCTACCAGGGATGTTAACCGGGGCAATTATCGGCATGGCGCGTGCGTTGGGTGAAACAGCGCCATTGTTGATGATCGGCATGGTTGCTTTTATTGTCGATGTACCAAAGAGCGTTCTCGAGCCTGCCACGGCACTTCCAGTACAAATTTTCCTATGGGCTGATAGTCCTGAACGGGCATTTTTGGAAAAAACCTGTGCGGCCATTATCGTTCTCTTAGTTTTTCTGGTCGTGATGAATTTGCTTGCGATTGTTCTTCGTAGAAAATTTGAACGGCGGTTTTAACATGTTGAGCACCAATGCCATGCAAGATTCTATTCAGCTTCAGACACCCGCACTTAAGCTTAAAGAGCCAAACGGATTAAAAGAAGAACAAGGCTTAAAAGAAGCAGAACAGCAAGCAGCGCAACCTGCGATCATAGCCAAGGGTGTGTCTGTCGCGTATGGCGAAAAAATTGCCTTAAGCGGTGTATCGCTTGACGTATATCCCAATCAGGTCACGTCCCTAATTGGCCCATCAGGTTGTGGAAAAACGACCTTCCTGCGCTGTTTGAATCGGATGAACGATCTGATTGATATTTGCAAAGTAACGGGAGACATAAGGATATCGGGTCAAGATATCTACGATCCAGCGGTCGATGTTGTGACGTTGCGCGCCCACGTTGGAATGGTTTTTCAAAAGGCCAACCCATTTCCCAAGTCGATTTTTGACAACGTCGCTTATGGGCTTCGTATTCATGAACCATCAATGTCGAAAGCAGAACTTCAAGACCGCGTCGAATTAAGTTTAAAGCGGGCAGGTCTTTGGGATGAAGTTAATGATCGTCTGCATGAGGCCGGTACTGGCTTGTCAGGTGGACAGCAACAACGCTTGTGCATAGCACGCACGATAGCAATTCAACCTGAGATTATTTTAATGGATGAGCCGTGCTCGGCTCTTGATCCTGTGGCAACAGCCAGAATCGAAGAGTTGATCGATGAACTTCGCGAGAAATTCACGATTATTATCGTCACCCACTCTATGCACCAAGCGGCGCGCATCTCACAACGTACTGCATTTTTCCATATGGGAGAACTTGTCGAGGACGGCCCTACCGAGCAGATCTTTACAACACCAAAAGACACGCGCACAGAAAGTTATATCACTGGCCGGATTGGCTAATAGGGAAATACGTCGATGAACTCGGAACATATTGTTAAGTCATTTGATAATGATCTCAACACGATCGAGAGCTTGATTGTCGAAATGGGAGGTTTGGTCGAAACGCAGATTTCAAATGCAATTTCAGCGTTGATCCGCAGAGACCAAGCTCTTGGAATGAAAGTTTTGGAATCGGATGCTCGTGTCGATGAGCTTGAATCTACCGTCGATGCGGCCGTCATCCGCATTCTCGTTTTACGCCAACCCAAAGCGCAAGACCTTCGCTCTGTTATTGCGGTTCTGAAAGTGGCGGGTAATCTCGAACGCATTGGCGATTATGCAAAAAACATCGCCAAACGTGCGGGCGTGCTTGGAGAAACCCCGTCAATTGAGTCCTCCAGCAACGTGTTGCGCTCTATGGGCCGACTTGTGCAGGAAATGCTGAAAGACGTGCTGGATGCCTACGTGGCACGCGATATCGCCACTGCAGATCAAGTGCGGGTCCGCGATCATGACGTTGACCAGATGCACAACACGCTTTTCCGTGAACTTTTAACTTACATGATGGAAGATCCAAGAAGTATTACACCGTGCATGCATTTGTTATTTATTGCAAAGAACCTTGAGCGCATGGGAGATCACACCACGGGGATTGCCGAGCAGGTGCACTATATTATTGCAGGGTCAGTTCCTGATGATGAGCGGCCCAAGCAAGATATCACCAGCGTGACAATGCTCGAAAATGACATCGCAAACGGTTCGGGCTCAAACGGACTATGAATAAATTGACCCAACCGCTCGTTCTCATCGTCGAAGATGAGCCTGCACAACTCGAGGTATTGTCATACAATCTCGGTTCTGCAGGCTTTCGACTGGCGACCGCGATGGATGGCGATGAAGCACTTTTAATCGTTGAAGAACAAAATCCAGATGTGATTATTCTTGATTGGATGTTGCCGAACGTGTCTGGCATCGAGGTTTGCCGCCGTTTGAAATCACGCAGCAGTACCAAACTCACACCTATCATTATGTTAACCGCCCGCGGAGACGAATCCGACCGCGTGCGCGGATTAGAAATAGGTGCGGATGACTATGTCGTGAAGCCTTATTCAATCAACGAATTGATCGCGCGCGTGCGTGGCGTTTTGCGTCGCACACGCCCGGCAAGCGTTGATGAGACTTTGTCGTACGGCGAGCTAACGATGGATCCTGTTCAGCACAAGGTGACTTTGTCGGGCGAAAGAGTGAAGCTGGGACCCACTGAATTTCGTCTTCTCACGACATTCTTAGAAAACCCTGGCCGTGTCTGGGAAAGAGAACAGCTTCTCAATCGGGTTTGGGGGCATGAGTCTGATGTCGACCTTCGGACTGTCGATGTCCATGTCGGCCGATTGCGCAAAGCACTCGTCAACGTGGATCAACAAAGCTCGCTCATCCGAACCGTTCGCGGAGTTGGCTATTCGCTTGACAGTGAGGGATAGGTAGCGCCAAAGCGAACAGGTGCTGCATGCTGTTCCAAGTCTGAGCCACCTAAACTCTCAACTTAATAAGTTTTAACTGACGAATTGCTGTCCTAACAAAACATTGCCTCAAGATCGACCGATGAGCGATGGCCGATTTTCGAGAAGCTTTCCTGCAGCCAGGCATCGGCAGTTTGGCTGCCGTTTTCCTTCATGCGCTTCATGTAGTGCCAGTCAGCGTTGAAATTCTTGACCGAGTCAAACTCCGGATCGTTGGCTTTTGGCGCAATAATGTGGATGTTAACCCGTCTAAGCCCTGCTTCAGGCTTTACAAAACCATTGTCCAACAATTCGGTTACGAACTTTATGGCGCGCATTTCCCGCATGAGCGCAGACGTAAAGCTCACTTGGCTGACGCGATTTACGATTTCAGCGGATGTCTTAGGCTCTATTCTTGATTCCAAGTTGGAGGTGAGAACAAGGATGATATCCAAAGGACTATCGTCATTGATCAATGGGTATATCGTGGGATTGCCCATATAACCGCCGTCCCAATATTGCTCGGCGTCAATGGTCACAGCATCGAACAAAAATGGCAGGCAGCACGACGCACACAAGGCATCGAGGCTCACCTCGTCTCGCGCAAACACACGATTTTTGTTTGTTGCGATGTTGGTGGCGTTTACGAACAAGCTGATCGTATCAGAGGAACGAAGACGGTCAAAGTCTATGCTTTCATCAATGACCGCACGCAACGGATCCATTGTTACGGGATCGAATTGATAGGGAAGCAAAATTCGCGACATGACTTCGAAGAAAACTTCTTTGCGCCGAAATTGGAGAATTTGCGATCCCAGCAAACGTAAGGAACGTAGCCGTCCCCATCGCCGCTGTTCGCTTTCCTCACTGATACGTGCCCAGAATTTGGCAAGCAGCGTGCGTGCTTGATCCCGGTCTCCTCCGATCATTCCATAAGCAAGGAGTGCGGCATTCACGGCGCCAGAGCTTGTTCCCGATACGCCTTCGATATTGAGCCGATCATCCTGCAAAAGCCGATCGAGAACGCCCCAACCAAACGCACCCAAGGCCGCGCCACCTTGGAGAGCGAGGACGACCTTTTTCGGGTGGTCGGCAGACGTTCTCAAAACCCAGATACTTTCACTTGCAAAAATAAAAATCTGAGGCTCGCAAGCGCGTCGTGCATCCGAGCTTCAAATCGATGACAACCACCGTATTAAGCAACCAGCTTGTAGGCAACAATTCTGTCTGCAAATAGTTTCTGAATTCTGATGATCATCAGGCTGTGCTGGCGGGACGCGCTGAGGTTGCGCGCGCGACACCCTAAAAAAGCCTGGGATGATCACAATCGGTTTGGCCTCGTTACTGAAGTGAGGCTCCATTCTCAAGTGCGAATCAGACATGCTCCACCTGGGTCGCAAAGGCTCGAGTTGATAACGAGTCATGGATGACGGCAAACCAGCGCTTCAAGTTGATGGTCTATGTGCTTTTCTGCATTACAACTGTAGGAACGACGTTTCTGCTTGTCTCACTTGATCAGCCACCAAAGCGTGGCGCGCTTGGTCATAAAAAATTAGTTCCGAGGTATCAACCGACAGGTGCCTGGCAAACCGAGGCACGTCCTGCGGCTCGTGGTCGGCAGTTGATTGAGAAATCGTCTCGGTTGGCGTTCGTGCGACCGAGTGTCGGCGCCCTGCGGTTGCCACAAGAGGCCGTCGTCGAAGCTGCAAATCCTCAATCCTGGTCGACTGAGGTTACCGAGCAACCGGTGGTGGCTGCTGTTCCCAGATCGACGGTTGGCGACAAACGTTCGCGGCCGTCAAAAAAGAAAATCAAATCGTCTTATACGTTGAAAGAGCGCCTTGATGAGATTTCGCCAACGGCTTTGGCGCGGGTTGCTGCGAAATTCCAATCTGCGAACGTGGCATGGCCTCCAGCAGAAGTGGCGTTTGTGGCGATCAAAGACGAAAAGCATCTTGAGCTTTATGCACGGCCCAAGGATGGAGCGTGGAAGTTTGTGCATCGCTATAAGGTGCTTGCAGCCAGCGGCGTAAAAGGACCTAAGCTACTACGTGGCGATAAGCAGGTTCCTGAAGGCGTTTATCGAATTACATATCTCAATCCCAATAGCGCATATCACGTCTCGCTGCGCGTGAACTATCCAAACGCGTTTGATCGCAAGATGGCGAAAAAGGACGGACGCAGGGATATGGGGGGAGATATCATGATCCATGGCAAAAACGTTTCTGCGGGCTGCCTTGCGGTTGGTGATGGATCAGCGGAAGAATTATTCGTATTGGCTGCGGAAGTTGGCAAAAAGAATATCAAGCTCGTAATTGCACCAACCGACTTCCGTCGCAAACCAATGACTGTGCGACCAAAGGGTCCGAAATGGGTGCCGGCGTTGTATACGGAAATCGCAAGTGAAATGGCTCAGTTCGAAACGCCACCGCCACCGAGTTTGTTATCCCTGCTAGGCTTTTAGAGCGACTGCGTTGGGCTGCGACTTCTGACAGCGCGCGTCGAGTTTAAGAACTTAAAACAATGGGTCGGGGGTCAAGCAGATATTTGGCAAAAAAATTCGCCGATTCCCCGCACCGGTTTAGCGCTTGGCCTGCATCCTGCGACCATTGTTGGAGCTATAGAAGCCCTGGAGACTTTGCCACCGGCCTGCCGAGAGAAGCATTGGGGTCGGCTTCTAGTTATCTGACTTACTTGCTTGCGGTCATAACAGGCGCACGGCGCATCAGATTATCGATGCGAGCGCGTTCTTTCTGGAAGCTTGCAAGCTCGTGCCCTTTTAGTTGTCGGGCGCGTGGCACTTGAATCGACATTGGGTTGACGAAGCGTTTGTTGACGAGGACTTCAAAGTGCAAGTGTGGACCTGACGACAATCCCGTTGACCCAACATATCCAATGACCTGTCCTTGCCTGACTTTCATGCCGGGTTTTAGGCCACGGGTGATACGCGACATGTGGCCATAAGCCGTCTCGTAGCCATTGGCATGGCGGATGCGGATGTATTTTCCATAATGGCCCTTACGACCAGCATGTTGCACAACACCGTTTCCGGCGGCGAGAATGGGCGTGCCTCTACGGGCCGCCCAATCGACGCCGTTATGCATTCGTCTTTTATTTAGCAATGGATGAAAGCGTAAGCCGAAACCTGAGGTCAACCTGACATCAGAGCTGCGAACAGGCCGCCGCATCAAGAACTGTTTTGAGTTGTTGCCTTTGTCGTCATAGTAGTCGACGACGCCATCTGTGGTGCGGTAGCGATAGAAACGAGATTCTTTTCCACCGGTGGTGATTTTTGTGAACAGCAATTCGCCCGGTGGCCCATCTATTGCCTTGGAGTCTTTCGGGTCAAAAAAGAATTCGACCGTATCTCCCGCGGTAATGCGACGGCGGAAGTCGGTTTCGTAGGCATGCACTTTCAGGATTTTCATGATGGTCTCCTGCGGTACATTTTGTAGGAGACTGGCATGGAAAATGCTGCGGTAAAGGCTGGTTGATTTTGTGCTTGAGCTCTTTGCCAATTGTGCTTGTGCGAGTTCTTGTTGAGCAAATGGCGTGGCAAACGTCACAAACTGGCCGGCTTCGTTGCGCGCGACGGTAATGACATGGGTCTGGGCAGCATCGTAAATACTGTACTGAGCCGGTTCCAATTTATTTTGTTCTGTCAGGGACGGCACAAGCGTGATGTGAACTTGCTGTCCTTCAGACAAGCCACCATTGCCGATCATGTTGGCGAGAGGTTCGATCATGGTCTCAGCCTGCCATTTGTCGGCTCCTGCGTTTTCGAGAATGCCAGCGAGCGTATCATTCACACCAACACCAACAATGCGTTTTTGGCGACCTTCAAGTTCTCCGTCTGTTGCTTCGATTTCAAGAACGGACTTTTCTAATACGGTCGTGTTGGGTGGGGCGTTGGTGGGAAGATCGATGCCATCGGCAGCATCTTGATCGAGTTCGGCTTGCGCTAGGGGTTGTTCCTCAGCAAGGGCGTTGCGCAATTCACCGGGTGCTAATTCTTCGCGTTCAGCTTGTTCAACAAGTTCTTTCACTTCGCTGTTGTCGAGCTCTTGGCCATCTTCTCCTGGAAGAATGCCGCCGAGTAATTCAACAACGCGTATTTTTACGTTTGTATTTGTGCCACCGTCATGTTCATCCGTATTGTTGTTGGCGGTGACAGGTTTGTCGTTTGCGTAAAGTTTGAACGGGTTAAACGGTGGAATAACTTCGTCATACTCTTTGGTATTACGAGACAAGCGCGCGACGATCCGTGCGTAAGGTTTTGCGTGAATGTATTCGCGACCGTTGCGACGTTGTTTTTGACTTTCGTAAATGACATAACGCGTAGACGTTGTGCCAGAGATGACTTCCAACGAATTCGATTTTGGCGTTGACCAGTTCAGTCCCCGTGCACGTTTTGCTTGCGGCATCTGGTTTGGCAAATTGATGTTGCCAGTGGCCAAGCCTGAGATGGCCGGCATCAAAACGTTGGTGGCGTCAACGTTGTCTTCCGTGGTTCCAAAAACGACGGCGATAATTGCAACGCTGCCAACGAGGCCCGCCAAGCATGTGCTCATTAACCAACGAAACCGTCCACCTTGCGGTGTTTCAGTTTGATCGGATTCGTAAATGTCACGATAAGTTTTGCGCGCCCGTCCGCGATAGACTTGCGGCAGTCCACGCGGACGCGCTGCCGTTCCATACAGGCCGACGCCTGAATGAGTGGAATGCTGGTGGCCTTTGACCAACTCTTCGCCCCCTTGATTTACCCCGTCACAAAAACGCAAAAAACGATCCGTGAGTTTCAGAAACTGGTGAACTCACCGGATCGGCTTTCCCATTTAAAGCCAACGCAAACCTCACCCCAACGCAAAGGCTAAGATAAGGATATTCGTGGCTAAAACGTAAGCCCCTTTGTCGAGTCTTTTTGGATATTGGTCAAAACAGGCAAGTCGATGGCAGCGGACATGAAAGTCCTCAGATATTGTCTAACAACCTATTAGCTGGTTTGCGGATATTGATTTGTTGTTCGTATTGCCGTGGGCACAATCTTCCGTCATTCGCCTAAAGAACTGAAATCGCTTCGTAAAATCGAGCGATTGGTGATCTGTCGGCGATCTGGTTTTGGTCTTTGGGCTTTCTTTGGCCACCTGGTCGGGGTGTTTGGCTGGAACACCTTGGAATGCTTGAGGCACGTGGAAATGGTTAAAGCCAGCCCGGGAAAACCAACAATTTGCCGGTTCATGATCTAAAGTCACAATTTCTTGGCAAAACCCGCACCATCAAAGCAGGAAAATAGATCCCGATTGACGCGAAACATCGGTTTGACTGAAGGGTGTCCAATAAAAATGGTTACCGCAGGCTGTCTTTTTTTGCCGGTACGAGCTGGCGCTGACCAGTTTTGTCTTGATATAGAATCCAGGAAATCGCAGTAAGAGATTGTTTTTAAATAATTATATTTGGGAAGATTGGTTCTTTCCACAGCGCATGTGTGCGCCGCAAAAAAAATGAAAATACCCGTTGACACTGCCGCTCCAATGAGGTTTATTCGGCAAGTCTTCGGGGCACTACGGTGCTTCGGACGCCTGATGCTTCAGGCACTGCTCTCTCGATAATAATAACCGAGCCATTCCGGTTTCGCCGGACGGGTTCGTTTGTTTCTTAAGCGAGGTTTAACGACCTCGGTAGATAGCTTTGTCTCTGGTCTCAGGTTTTGCTCTTTGACAATTGAATTTTGAAGGAAGAGAAACGCAGGCGGCGAGGTCCTGGCGGATGTCTTTCTCGAGCAATCGAGAATGTGCATCACACAGAACTCTAGCGAAATCTGCGTTTCTATATAATACCATCACCACGATGATTTTGAGGGCTTCGGCCTGAAGGATTGTCGATGTGAGGTACCCGTTACGCAGAAATCATTGGAGACTGATTCGCTCCAATAAGCTAGAAATCATACTTTCAATTTGAGAGTTTGATCCTGGCTCAGAACGAACGCTGGCGGCAGGCTTAACACATGCAAGTCGAACGCTCTCTTCGGAGAGAGTGGCAGACGGGTGAGTAACGCGTGGGAACCTACCTAGAAGTACGGAATAACTCGAGGAAACTCGTGCTAATACCGTATACGCCCTCCGGGGGAAAGATTTATCGCTTCTAGATGGGCCCGCGTTGGATTAGCTAGTTGGTGAGGTAATGGCTCACCA
>JBOEGZ010000015.1:0-13449 GCA_050633705.1 Hyphomicrobiaceae bacterium
ACCTCGTGCGCCACGATAAGGTGATGCTCTGTATCGACAGCGGCTTGCACGTTGTATCCAACGACGCTCGCACCTCGCATGTTTGTGGCCATGGCGCGAGAGTCCGGATCGGTCAGAGATATCTGTCTGTCAGGGGCTTCATGAACCTGTGCCTCAAGTTCTTTAAGTTCAGCCAGCCGGGCTCGCATCGCGGCAACTCTTTCGGTCAAACGAACGACCTTTTCATTGACGCGTCCATCGTCTTGAAGATCGGCTTTTTCGATCGCTTCCAGATAACGCGCGATGCTCGCAGTAATCTGCTCCATCCGACGCTTGAGTTTGCCGCGGGTGAAATTGCGATCTCGTGAGTTGACAGCCTTGAACTTGGCGCCATCAATGGCTGCGACGGCATGCTTGAAGAGACCAATATCGGCGCGGATCTCCACGAACTTCGCGCAGACAGCTTGGATTGCCGTACCATTGTCTCTGCGGAAGTCAGCGACCGTCTTGAAGTCTGGTGCAAGGCGCCCTGTGAGCCACATGACTTCGATATTGCGCTTGGCTTCGTTCTCAAGGCGCCGACTGGATTGGACGCGATTGAGGTAGCCGTAGAGATACAGCTTCAGAAGTGTTGCCGGATGATAGCCCGGTCGCCCCGTCGCAGCAGGCTGAACGCGTGAAAACCCCAGAGTACTGAGATCAAGGTCGTCGATGAAGGCATCGATTACGCGAATAGGATGATCTTCGTCGACATAGTCATCAAGTCTTTTCGGCAACAGTGAAAGCTGCCCGCGCTCTTCGCCCTCGATAAATCGTGCCATAGCTAGCCTCCCGCAGTGTTGCGAGAAACGGAATCTGATTTGGCGTTTTCACACAACCACGGGATGTTGCGTTTTTCGCTCACAGAGCAGCCAGGTCAGAGCCGCATGTCGGTAGTTGGTCCAATTCGGACGTTTGGACTTGCAGTCTACCACTGCGTTCGAATGACTGCGCTTCGGCAAGCGCTGGAAAAACGGGTCATCGTTTCCGATCAATGAAGAATTACTGGACAGCACTGGAAAATTTCGTTTTTGCACGCAAGGCCAAATCGCGTTAGTATCCCGTTCGGGTTCGGCTAATTCCAGTGGTTATTAAACTTTGGAGCATTAATGCTTTTTGTGCTGTCAAAATTGAACAAGCGATTTGCTTTGCTGCAAGTCGTCAGTTTGACTTTTGCTATCAGCACCATCGTCATGTCATCTGTTGAAAGTCACGCTCATATCGATCACGCCAATCACGGTCATACGATTCATGACGTCAACGCACACAACGCTGACGCTGCGGTCGACCCAATTAAAAAATTTTTCCCTGAACCCCAAGAAAAAGAACACCAAAACAGCGATCTGCACGGCTCGTTCGCTGAAACCGTTCATTGTTTTTCTTTTATTGTCCCAGCCGACATCCATGTTGTGTTTCCAGCACCAAACGTTCTCAAGCATGACCGGCTGACACAACGACTTCTCACGCGATATCCATCTCGCCTCGAACGCCCTCCAAAAAACTCCGCCTGACACGCATTCAGCCAATTTGCAGCATGGTCACCGATTTTCTCGGTTCGCGATGGCACGCACAGAGCTGTATGCGCACGCGCTCAGATTATTCATCAGGAACGCCAGCAAACACCTGTAGGCACGTCATCTCATCACTGTGTCATGTACACAAGATGGATACCGCTACAGTTTTTTTGTTTAGCATCAGGGATAAAAAGGGAGGTCCGACGATGACCTGCAAAATAAGAACGATTGCTGCTGCGGTCAGCATTCTAACTTTGCATTCAATCACAACAGCAGGCGCCCATGTATTGCCTTGGCGAGCCGGTGAATCCCGACAGGTCGGCTACGGACACTGCGCCAAAGGGCCATGCAGGATGCGAACTTGCTGGGCTGAGAGTAAGCCGCATAGGCACGTCGGTAAGGAGATTGTCACTGATCGCATTGGACCGAGAAGTTGTTTCGATAACAAATGGGACACATCCATTCGTGCGTTTAAGGACCGTGGGCAATAGCTAGCTTCTTGGGCCTCGTCTCTTCGCAATACCAGACGCACAAGCAATTATTCCGAAGCAGCCAAACTCCATTTCGATGGACCGATCTTTTGGAAAATAAAATCACATCCACAGAGGACAACACAGAGTTAGTCTGAAAACTCAAAATGTTACTCTTTGGCCACAATGTTTCTACAATGGGGCAACCATGGCGGAGGCATGGCGGAGAAGTGATTAATTCCCTGGTGTGCCGCCCTTGACCCGCCACATTTTAGCATTCAACAAGGTAGCAATGGATAGGATTCCGACTCGCAAAGCATCATATTTGTCAGCCAGGCGCTTTTGTGCCTGGCTCTTGATCGCTTTGATGCTTCCTGGAAGCTTAGCCAGCTCAGCGGTGGTTTGGTGTGTCGGGTCCGGCGGGCACTCCGCTCTGGAATTTTGCATTGGCGTCGATTGTGATCAATCTCCACTGCTTTATGGCGCGACTAATGCGAAGACAGACGCTACCAATACACACCGTTCCCAGCATGGTGACTGCACCGACATCGCGGTAGTGTCAGTAGAAGCAAATGTCTATACGCGCTATTTTGGCAATACAGAAGCCACGTTTTATTCCCGTGGAGACGGAAATGACTTCCCGGTTCTAGTCCGCCTGTTACCGCCACTTTCCACGGATAATCACTCGCGAAGTTCCAACTTGAACTCTCGATCACCGAGTGATTTTATTGATCCTAATATACTCTCACGCCGTTCGACCGTCCTGAGAATCTAAACACCCCAATTGTAACGGACAATTGACACGTGCCGGTTAGCGTAACCATCGGCGCGCATTTTCGTTCATGATTGGGATCAAGATCGTGCCTTCTAAATCGAACATTCTCTCGCAATGCGTCAGTTCCACCTTTCTGCTGGTCCTAACGGGTTGTGCAGTGCAAGAGGTCGACGTCAGCGGTGCCAAAGTGGCCGGTGTGACATACCGTGCCGATGATGAGGCCGGCGAACCCGCCGTCGAAGCTTGGCCAGTTGCTGTGGCCGAGCCGCAACTCTCTTTTGATCGATCCTTGACCCTCCGCGAAGCAATCCATCGTGCCCTACGTTACAGCCCCTCCTTGCAGGCGGCGGCTCTAGAAGTTGAAGCTAAGCACGGCGAGGCCGTCCAAGCCGCGGTGCGGCCTAATCCGCAAGCGTCGCTGGAGCTGGAGAACTTTGGCGGCACCGGAAACTTCGATGGTTTCGCGTCTGCTGAAGAAACGCTGGCAATTTCTCAACTCATCGAGCTTGGTGGAAAACGCTACAAAAGGCTCGCTGTTGCTGAACTCGATAGAGACGTGAGTGCATGGGATTATGAAGCACGGCGTCTCCAGGTTACTCGGGAAACCGCCGAAGCATTTATCGATGTTCTCGCAACACAACAGGCTATCACGAGATCGAAAGAAGCCAACCGCATTGCCCGGGAGCTAGAGCGCGACGTTAAAGCGCGCGTTGATGCTGGGTCGGTGAGCCCAATCGAGATACAACGCACGCGGCCAATCGTTGCCAATACGCTTGTCAGGTTACAAGCGGAACAGGCACGCCTGGAGCCAGCAAAGCGCCGACTTGCGAGTATGTGGGGTGCGTCGATGCTCGATTTCGGGCGCGTCGCAGGCCGCTTCAGTATTCGAACTGAACTGCCTCCCGTGGACCAGATTCTTTCAGACCTCGCCGGCAATCCGCAGATTGCACGTTGGAGCGACGAAATCGCACGACGGGGTGCCTTCGTCGCTCTTCAGTTTGCAAAAGCCGTACCGGATGTCACGCTCGGCGCTGGCGTACGGCGTCTCAACGACACCGATGATACCGCCATCGTTGCGAGCGCATCTGTTGCACTCCCCCTTTTCGATCGCAACGCAGGAAACATTCAAGCCGCGGAATCCCGTTTGGCGAAAGCGGACTTTGAACGCGGGGCAACGGCAGCATCGTTGCGCTCAGTGATCCTGCAAACCTACGGAGACTTGGCCGCTGCGGCCGCAGAGGTCCGAGCATTGTCCGGCAGTGTTGTGCCTCCCGCGCGCGCCGCTTACCGCGCCGTGCAAACGAGCTATCAGGCTGGCGAATCTAATCTTCTCGCCGTACTGGACGCACGCCGCGTTCTGTTTGATGCCCAACTCAATCTCATCGACGCTCAAGCCAAATTCGAAAAAGCCAAGGTCCGCATCGAAGGGCTGATAGGCAGAAAAATCTAATCACGTCGTAAAATAAGGAGAAAGACTATGAAGTTTATTATTGCCGCAGTTGCAGGAGTGACAATAGCCACTTGCGTCTTGAGTTTCGCTGGTCCTGCGTCAGCAGGAAATCAGATCAGAGGACATGAGATAAACACGCTAGCTCAGCCGCACTTATCGTCAGTGATTCGATTGGCAGAAAATGACAAGAAAGACGCGCATGACCACAGCGGTAATGATCACAAAGATCACGCGGACGACGACGGTCATAAAAGTGGTGAGGCAGCCCACCACCAAGAGGAAGGGCATCAACACGTAGATGGTGATGAGCACGCAGACCATAAAGATGGCCACGATAGTCATGATGAACACATAAAAAAAGGCACGAATGCTGAGTAAGATAACCGTAGTTCTGGTCCCGGCAATTCCTTGGTCGAGACGCTAACGAGACGATGGTTTCGAGCCTCAATAACAAAGTTCAAGTCGAGGCTCGAGTACCGATTTTAGGTAACGGAGATTCTGATGACACGAATGATTGCGTTGCTGACAATGGGCCTATTCGCTGCCACAACTATGAGCGTGCGAGCCGACGAACTCCCAAACACAAGAAGCATCGAAGCCTTTTCCACTTCCAAGAATGAACCACGCTCGCTGCCCGGCATCGTGCGTACTGACGACGGCACTATTTACCTTGAAACAGGGCAAGGTGCGGTGAGCGGCATACAAATTGCTGAGGCTGGACATGTTCATGAGGACGGGTCGCCCCACAAAGAAGATGATGCTGCCTCCGGCAACAAAGCTGCGAGTGAGCTAACAAAGAGCGAAGCGGCCTCGGATGATCACAAGAAAAAAGACGGTCACGACCATAGTGAACATGGTCACAACGGCCCCAGGGACAAACCCGAAAAGGCGACGCATGAACCCGGCGGTCACTCAGAAAAGGGACATGATCACGGGAACGAGAAGACTGTCAAAGATGATGACGAACACGGTCACGCAAATGGTGGCGCGGATGCGCCCGGACACGAAGAGCACGACGAGGGCGTAAGGCTCAGCAAAAAGCAGATGGACGAATTTGGGGTTCGGAATGCAACAATCGGCCCGGGCCAAATCGCAACGATCATCAGTCGCCCTGCCGAGGTAAAATTCAACGAGAATTTTGTTGCACACGTATTTCCAAGAGTGTCGGGTGTCGTGCAGTCCGTGTCCGCTTCAGAAGGCGAGACGGTCCAGGAACGACAAGTCATTGCGCAGCTTGACAGTCGCGAACTTGCAGAAGCGAAGGCTGCGTATTTGGCGGCGACGGAACGCTACACTCTGGCTAAAGAGAACTATGAGCGCGAGGAATCACTTCAGCGCAAAAAAATTACGTCAGCGAAGTCATTGTCTGCGTCAAAGACGAAACTTGGTGAAGCGCGAATTGCATTGCGATCCTCAGATCAAAAACTGCGCGCACTCGGGATCGATGAAGTGTCCGTAAGTCAAATTACCAATTCAGCACAAACCGATTTCACTCGATATATCATGCGCGCGCCGCTCGGCGGCATTGTGATCGAGCGACATCTGGTACGTGGTGAGTCCGTGAAGACGGATAGCAAGGCCTTCACAATTGCGGATGTGTCGACGATCTGGGTCGATATTAACATTTATCCGCGAGACCTGCCGAATGTGCGGGCAGGCCAAGCAGTGGTTGTAAAAACGAACAATGGACAAGAGGTGACCGGAAAAATTGAGTTTGTCTCACCACATGTTTCAGAAGCGACCCGGACGGCGAAGGCTCGCCTAGTTTTGGACAACAGTAATTCGCTTCTTAAGCCGGGCCAGTTCGTAAAGGCTGAAATCGCGATATCTAAGACTGCGGCGGCCGTTCGCATACCTAAAAGCGCTCTGCAAAACCAAAATGGGAAATCGGTAGTTTTCGTGGCAGATGCCGGCAGGTTCGAAACCCGTCCGGTGGAAGTTGGACAACAGGATAGCACCTATGCCGAGGTGGTCTCGGGTCTAAAGGCCGGAGAAACAGTAGTTGTCGATGGTGCCTTTGTCATTAAGTCCCAACTTTCCAAAGCAAGTTTCGGCGATGGCCACAATCACTAACGTGAGTTTCTTTGATGAACACTTTTATTGAAGCACTTCTGCGCCAACGACTCTTGATCATCGTGTTTGCGTTTGGCGTCGTCGCCGCGGGCCTCAATAGTTATCGCGATCTTCCCGTCGATGCGTTTCCTGACGTCTCGCCAACATTGGTCCAGGTTTTCACCGAAACAGAGGGATTGGCGCCCGAAGAAGTCGAGCGCTACGTAACGTACCCTGTGGAAGTCGCCATGAACGGTCTCCCGGGGCTTAAGAAAATTCGCTCGAATTCAAATTTCGGCTTGTCCGTCGTTAATGTCTACTTCGAAGATGGAACGGATATCTATTTTGCTCGTCAACTCATCGGCGAGCGCCTGCAGCTGGCACGTGGGGAAATTCCTGAGGGCTTCGGTGAACCGCAGATGGGACCCATCACGACGGGACTTGGGTTGATTCTATTTTATTTTGTGGAAGATACGACGGGCAAACGTAGTCTTGAAGAGATGCGTGAGATCCAGGACTGGGTCATCAAGTTCAACCTGCAAACGGTTCCTGGTGTCACCGAGGTTCTCTCTCTGGGTGGTGAGGTGAAACAGTTCCAGGTTCAGGTCGATCCGCAGGCCTTGCTACGCTATGGACTGAGTGTAGGTGATGTTGTTGAAGCGGTAAAAGTCAACAATGGCAACGTTGGTGCGCAGTATATCGTCAAGAACTCCGAGCAATTCCTGGTGCGATCGATTGGGCTTGCTCGTGACATCCAAGATGTCGAAGATGTCGTACTAAAAGTCTCCGACGGCGTGCCGATAAAGGTTCGTGACGTAGCGTCCGTGGTGATCGGCGGCGAGGTTCGTCAGGGATTAGCGACATCGAACGGCGAGGGGGAGGTCGTCGCTGCTCTGGTTCTCAAGCTTATCGGCACTAACACCAACAAGGTAATTGCTGATGTGAAAGCGCGCTTAGAGAAAATCAATGATGCGCTACCCGCGGGTGTTCGGGTAGTCCCCTATTACGACCAATCGAAACTCGTCGTTCGCAGTGTCACCACGGTTAACCAGGCGCTGATTCAAGGCGTAGGACTTGTCGTTATTGTACTTTTTGCGTTTATGGGTGGAATACGGCCAAGCCTGATTGTCGCGTTCGCGCTCCCGTTTTCCATCGCAGTTTCATTTATACTGATGCAGGCAGCCGGCCTATCCGCGAATTTGATGTCACTCGGCGGTATTGCGATCGCAATCGGTATGATGGTCGATGGTGCCATCGTTATTGTAGAGAACGTCGATCGTTTCATGCGCCAAGAACATCGCGCGCTCTCGAAACACCAAATCGTAGCGCGCGCCTGTGCTCAAGTGATCAGGCCGACCGGTTTTGCGATCCTAATCATTATTGTTGTTTTTCTGCCGCTCTTTACGCTCCAGGGCGTGGAAGGAAAAATGTTTCGGCCATTGGCCATCACGGTATCATTAGCGATGTTCGGGTCACTTGTTTATGCCGTGCTGATTGCCCCTGTCTTTTCAGAGTTATTAATGAGCCGGCCTTCCGTGTTGGTCGGCGACGAGAATCCAAAACTGAACTTTTCAGATCGTGTTGTTGCCGGGCTGTTGTGGCTTTACAAGCCTGTCCTTTGGCTGTTCATCAAGTTTAGGTTGCTTGCAGTTCTTCTTTCTGCAGGAATTCTCGCCATTGGCGTGATAATTTTTCCGCTACTTGGGTCCGAGTTCGTACCTCGGCTCAACGAAGGTGATCTGCTTATTCGTGTGACAATGGCGCCCTCAATCGCTCTGGAGGAGGCCCGTGAAGTTGTCCTGCGTTTCGAGCGACGCCTTGTAAGACAATTCCCTGAAGTCGAGAAAGTTGTTTCACGCGTCGGGCGTGGCGAGGTTGGAGCCCATTCCGACCCAGTCAACAATGCGGAAGCGTTTGTCGGATTGAAACCGCAAGACACGTGGCCGACAAAGCGGTCGCCGGAAGAGCTTTTGGAGGCAATGAGTGAGGCGTTCGAAGATTTTCCCGGCGCGCAGTTCAATTTCACGCAGCCGATCGCGGCCACACTTGATGAGCTCTTGACTGGAACTAAGGCCGAGCTGGCGGTCAAGGTCTTCGGCCCTGATCAAGATGTTCTCAATGACAAAGCAGCCGAGATTGAGCGTGTGGTTCGCACGATCGAAGGCGCTGCGGACGTACAAAAGGATCAGGTGAGCGGCACACCACAGCTGCGCATCATCGTCGATCGGGATGTCATTTCTCGATATGGGCTAAATGTTGACGAAGTACAGACGTTGGTGCGCACCGCGATCGGCGGAGAATTTGCCGGACAGATTTTTGAAGGCATCAAACGTTTCAACTTGCTGGTGCGTTTCAAAAAAAATGACAGATCAACGCCTGAGGCAATTAAGGAACTCGTGATTCGTACATCGAGTGGTGTTTTGATTCCGTTACAGGAGGTAGCAAAGATCGATGAGATTGTAGGGCCTCGGCAAATTACCCGGGAAAAAAATCAACGCTTTATCACGATTCAGACGAATGTTCGCGGGCGAGATATCGGATCATTCGTTACTGACGGTCAAAAGCTCATTGCCGAGAACGTGATACTGCCGCCCGGGTATTTTGTCGAATGGGGCGGACAATTCGAGTTGCAGCAAGAAGCCAATAAGCGACTTGCGTTCGTCGTGCCCATTACACTGGGGCTTGTTTTCCTTTTACTATTTATGAATTTTAGGTCGCTCAAGAGCTCTCTTCTGATCATGCTCAACATTCCTTTAGCGTTAGTGGGTGGAATTGTTGCGTTATGGTTGGCGGACCTCAATCTATCTGTTCCGGCCTCGGTTGGATTCATTGCACTGTTCGGCATTGCGCTAGGAAACGGCATGGTTCTTGTCACCTACTTGAACAGGCTGGTGGCCGAAGGAAGATCTGTTGATGACGCAAGCGCGGAAGGTGCGAGTATGCGCTTGCGCCCCGTCCTCATGACCGCGCTAACAACCGCGCTCGGGCTCATCCCTCTGCTTTACGCGACAGGTGCGGGAAGCGAGGTCCAAGCACCACTTGCAACTGTTGTTGTCGGCGGTCTTGTCAGCTCGACCATCCTAACGCTGCTTGTCATTCCAGCTGTCTACAAGTGGTTTGTGCCTGGACCAATTCAAGCGACCATATCGAACAACCAAAGTCAGGTGATCGAGGCACCTGCTGAGTGATTTGGAACAGCCTAACGTAGGTATATCATGATGGTTTATGTGAGGAAGTACCGGCGCACTGTCATACGAATAGGGGTGCCTTATTCTGCAAGCAAAGCCACACCAATTTGGTTGGCAGCTGTAACCATACCGTTATGTTTTCTCAACTTAACGGGATTCGAAATTCGGGCGGAGGCGCGCGCCAATGCTGCCCGCGACGAGCATGAAAATTGGAAGGGGTCAACAAAAGAACATGTCGCCTTCCACAACAACAAGGGCGCGCGCCTCTATGACCGCGGCCACTATAGTGACGCCGTGCGGGAATTCTCAGCCGCAATTCGCGTCGGTACGGATCTCTCGGGCGTCTACTACAATCGTGGGAACGCTTACTTTCGATTGAGGTCATTCAAGGCTGCCGTTGAGGATTACGGAGAAGCAGTGCGCCTAAACCCCCGGTTTGTTATGGCGCTGGCAAACCGCGGAAATTCACTTTCAGCTTTGGGACGGTTAGATGAAGCGTTGGCGGATTTCAATGCAGCCGCGGCTTTGGAGTCTAGCAATCCTTACGTCCTGTTCAATCGCGGCTATGTTTACGGTAAGCGAGGTGACTATCGTCTGGCAATTTCGGATTTTACAAAAGTGTTAGAGCTGGACCCAAAGGACGTCAACGCTCTTGCGCTCCGCGCTGCTGCTTATAATGCGATTGGTGAAAATCAGAAGGCATCAGATGATATTAAAAAGGCAATTTCTCTCGACCCAATGAACCCACGATTACGGTAAATATCCTGTCGTGTGGTTAGGTCAGTATTGGTTCCGCCTTGGCGGCAATTGCAGGTGCTAGGTAGGCAGCTACCTGGAAAGGAATCCCAATGGGGCAAAAACTAATATCGATCGGGCTTTCAACGACTCTAGTTGGTTTGTTCGGTTTTGTGCCCCCTTGCGCGAATGCACAGGACAACGATACCAGTACTCAGATCGTCGCTGTTCAAGTTCGAAAACAAGGATACCGATGCTCTGAACCACAGTCGTCGCAGAGACAGAAAGATGCAAGTTCACAATACACGAATGTATGGTCGTTGACGTGTAAAGAAGCAAAATATCGGGTTACAATACGGCCAAATAGGGCTGCGCTGATCGAAGTCATCGAGTGACGCGGACCATCACTATAGGCGATGGGACCGCAGATCAAAGACTGGCAACGTAAGTTTGTATTTCTAGCAAAACCGGGTGCAGGCGACGTCATTGCGTGTCTGGCTCAGTTCATGAGGTCCCATTGATGGCTGCTCACAAGCATAATCACATCGATCCTCTTTCGGGCGACTCGCGTGTTGCCTGGGCCATTGCCGTTAATATGGTTTTGACGGTAGCGCAGGTCGTCGGCGGAGTAATGGCAGGAAGTTTGGCGCTTATTGCGGACGCGCTTCACAATTTTTCCGATGCTGTCGCGCTCATCATTGCATTCGGTGCTCGAAAGATATCCCGGCGCGCCCAAAGTGCATCGATGACGTTCGGTTACGGACGCATAGAGATTGTGGCGGCTCTCATAAATTACACGACGCTTATCGTCATTGGTCTGTATCTGGTCTATGAGGCCGTGGTACGCTTCATTGAGCCACAAGGCGTCGACGGCTGGCTCGTCGTTATCATTGCCGTGATCGCACTCCTCGTCGATACGATAACCGCCATCCTAACCTACGACCTTTCTAAATCCAGCATGAATATTCGAGCCGCATTCCTTCACAACGTTGCCGATGCGCTTGGATCTGTTGCCGTTATTGTAGCTGGCACGCTGATTCTCATTTACGATTGGCGACTCGTCGATCCGTTGGTGACGTTGCTCATTGCCGGTTACGTGCTGTGGCAGTCCTTTTCTGAAATAGGTCCGGTCATTCGCATTTTGATGCTTGGCAGTCCTCCAGACATTCACACGGAGGCTGTCATTGAACGAGTAAAATCCGTCGATGGCGTCGATGGCATTCACCATGCTCACCTCTGGCAGATGGATGAAAATCGCAATGCTGTCGATGCCCACATTATAATTTCAGCAGGTGCGTGGCATCAGGCCGACTCTATCAAGAGTGCCGTCAAGACCCTGCTTCGCGACGAATTCGGAATTTGCCACTCAACGCTTGAATTAGAGTGCACGCTCCATGCGTGTCCAGCGGCACAAACCTACGGTTGCGATTGACGCGGGCCTAATCGCCAAGCAGCCGACGGCGCTCCTCAAACTCATCCTTTTCGATCTCACCGCGCGCGTATCGTTCTTTGAGAATATCCAGGGGCGTCTTCGACATCGGAACATGCGGCGGCAAACCGTGGCTTTGTCCACCCAGCCACCGCACTAACGTGACTACCGCGAAAAACGCCAAAGCAAAGAACGCGATCATCATGATCGGCCCGAAAAACCATCCATGCCAGCCATACCATTGATGTGGCATTGGATACTGCGGGGTTTGCTGAGCGAGAACGATCATTGGAGTTACAAGAGATGCGGCCGATACTGCCGCGAACAATACTAGTTGGGACAATTGGTGCTTCATTTTACTACCTCGTATGCATTCACACTATCATTCTAACGTTGCTGGGGTAGGAAATCGCGAGTGCATGAATGCGATGACCTTCCAAATCTTATCATCGGTCAGTATGTCCTTGAACACTGGCATAGCACTAGCGACAGGCGTGCCATGTGCCGCGATCGTCCAGAGGAGGTAGGGATCGCTGTACATAGGCGTCCCCTTCATATGAGCGATGTTCGCCGTCGATTATCCATACATCGTCCACGGTCCTATCCCAGCTTTTCCAGTCCGCCAGCCCTTTGGTGGTCTGAGATGGAAACGAAGTCCCTGCACTCTCACCAATAAGGAACACGACCAACGTCGTTGCATGGAAGCCGATCTGTCCTTTGCAGATTTTCATTCGGAACCCCATAACATCAGAGACGACCTTGACTGGAGTGCGGTTGCTTGCCCGTGCCGATTGTGTCGAGAATCAGTAGGCCAACTCCAAATACGATTGCTACATCAGCAAAGTTGAATGCCGGCCAGTGGTATTGAGCGAAGTGGAAATCTAGAAAATCTGTGACAGCCCCGTGGCGCACCCGATCGATTATGTTGCCGAGCGCGCCACCAATAATTAGCCCGAGGGCCACGGCCAATAGTGTGCTTTGCGACCGCCACAGCCAAACTGAGAGCACCACGACCATCACACCGCCGAGCACCGCGAGCGTCCACCACGGCGCGACGCCGCCGAGGATGCCGAAGCTAATGCCGTCATTGCGAATGACATCGAGCTTCAGGACAGGAAGAATATCAATGCCGTCGCGCACAGCGGGTACGCTAAGCGCTATCGCCTTGCTCCCTTGATCGAGGAGCAGGGCCGCAGCTATGTAGCGGAAACCAGTGATGCGATGGGTCATGCTGCTACCCGGAGATCGGCGCGGGCGTCGCTAATAATGATCCAGGACGATTGCAGAAAGAGGCCGGCAATGATGGCTGCGACGATGAGGTCGGGCCATGCGGTTCCCGTCCACGCGACAAGGCCGGCTGCAACGACAACGGCAACGTTTCCGATGGCGTCATTGCGTGAGAACAACCACACGGCCCGAACGTTCGCGTCGCCCGTGCGATGCGGCAGCAAGGCGACAGCCGCCAGTATATTGACAACAAGCGCAATCGCGCCGAGCACACCCATCAGTTCGGCTTCGGGCTGGTTTACGACGATCACGCGGTATCCAGTGCTGATCAGAACCCCAATACCAAGCGCGCCAAGAAACAGACCTTGGATTAGCGCAGAGCGGGCGCGCGAGGCCAAACTCCAGCCAATAGCTAGGACACCCAGAAATGTTATCAGGCCGTCGCCGAGAAAGTCCAAAGCATCGGCTTTCAGGGCCTGAGAACCAGCAATGAAACCACCAACAATCTCAATGATGCCATAGCCGACATTGAGTAGGATCACGATCCAAAGAGCGCGTCTGTACTGCGGCGTAACATGGCTTTGGCGGTCG
>JBOEGZ010000016.1:0-4512 GCA_050633705.1 Hyphomicrobiaceae bacterium
GGTACCGCGACTGGGTTGGTCTGATCTACGCCCTTGCGGGCTCAGATTCGTCATCGCAAGCTATTATTCGCGCCGAAAATGTAGCGAAATTTGCCAATTACAAATTCAACTGTCCCGCAGTTGTTTATGCGACCGGCTATGTCATGGACAACATGAAGGCACTCGATTTCCTCGAAGCCGAATTTCCATTGATCGTTGCCAGCAATGCGGACATGCAAGAGAAGCTTGAAGGCCTTGCACACAGCCTCGTCGCGGCCTCGGAACACGTCATGAAATCGCTGCGACCGGCGCTCCAGTCGGCACTTGGGGCAAATGCAAAAGCCAGCGTAATTGCAGGTCCCATCGATTCGTTTTGGGCTGACACCGAGCAGCCGTTCCGAGATGCACTGCGCACCTATGCCGGCACGCCACTGACATCCGAAGAACCACCAAGCACAGAAACCATAAAGAAAGACTGGCTCAAACGTCTGACACGGGAAGCTTTCAAATCCTTCGATACCGCTGTTCCACCAACAACGCTTCTTCACAAGCGAATTGACGAACAAAAAAACATTATTGATGCGCGCGCCAAGCTGAAAAGAAACCTTGGCGTCAATAACAAATTTTTCCGCAAAGCCATCGGCCCCGCGTGAATCATCATTTTGAAAGAATCCATTATGACAAGCACAAAAACCTCGCCTAAATCAACCAGTAGCGAACGCGATAAACTGATCGGTGACGAATGCTGGAAGTGGTGGGTCAAAATACAGCGAACGAAGGCAGACGGCACCAACAACCGGGAGTCCGATGCCGCTGGTCTGGCGAAATTGCGCCGCTCTGACAACATCGTCAAGGCGGCAAGTGAACCACAAACACAGAAGCTCTATCTCAACTTACACAAAGCAAAATTTGGCGAAGGTTTGAGGCCGGAGCTAGACATCACAAAACTTGCGACCACTGCGATTGTGGCACACATCCTAGCCTACATCCGACCTAACACCGACTTACTTAAAGGTGCAGGAATTTACGACTCGACTGCCACGCTGCTCGGCGCTGGCGAACCCAAAAAAATGTCCCCGATCAGGTGCCAAAACTTGGTCAACGCCACGAACCCGGAAGACGTCATGCGAGAATTCCGTGCCGCCGTTGCCATACTCGGTAACACTGCACCCATCGGAGACATCGCCGTGTCAATTTTCGACTGGCTCGACACGGAACACGCAGACGCTCGCAAAATTAGATGGCTTTACGCCTATCACAACCAGCCAAACTCCGAGCCAGGCGCCACCGCGTCATAAACGCCAACGAACCAACGCCGTCCAAAATTTACAGAAACATATTTCTAACTCACGAGGCTCACCAAATGTCCCACCGCTTTATCCAACTCCACCTCCTGACGTTTTACGGCCCGGCGAACCTCAACCGTGACGACACCGGCCGTCCGAAAACAGCCATCGTCGGCGGTGTCGAGCGTTTGCGTGTATCATCGCAATCCCTAAAGCGCGCCGTGCGCACGTCCGAGGTTTTCAAAGAGACTCTTTCCGGTCACTACGCCAGCCGTACGCAGCGCCTCGGTAAAGAGATCGAGGACCACCTGAAAGAGCGGCAGATCCCCGATGATCAAGCTCGCTCCGTTGCACGAGACATCGCTGGAATGTTCGGAAAGATTAAAGGCGAGAAGGAAAACAACCCAACGTACATTGAACAACTTGCGTTCATAAGCCCGGAAGAAAGAGCCGCCGCCATCGCATTGGCCGAGCGCAAAGCGGCAGACCCAGACCTTGAAATCAAAAAGGACGATCTGCTGCAAACGACTGACGGCGCCGCCGACATTGCCATGTTCGGCCGGATGTTGGCGGACGACCCCAAATTCAATCGCGAAGCCGCCGTGCAAGTCTCGCACGCCTTCACCACGCACAAAGGCATCGTTGAGGCAGACTTCTACACTGCCAATGATGACGTCAAAGCTGCTGACGAAAATGCCGACGCGGGCGCTGGCTTCTTGGGCAACACTGGATTTGGCTCTGGTGTTTTCTACACCTATGCCAATGTCAACGTGCCGCTACTTCTGGAAAACCTCGGTGGCAATGCAGAAATCGCTCAAAAATCGATCGCTGCCCTCACACAATGTCTCGCTACCGTCTCACCAACCGGCAAGCAAAACAGCTTCGCCAGCCGCTCACGCGCCGACTACATCCTTGCCGAACGTGGCAACGATGCTCCGCGAAATCTCGCAGGTGCGTTCCTCGAGCCGGTCACGGGTGAAAACCTGATGTCGGCTTCCGCAAGGGCGCTGGAAGACTACCGCAAACGTATGACGAAGGCTTACGGCGAAACGGCTGACGACCCAGCCGTACTCGATGTCCACAACGGCGCCGGTTCACTCAGCGATATCGTCACATATGTCACAGCCTAGGGCGCCCATCATGAAAGACTATCTCGTCTTTACATTGGCGGCACCGTTTTCAAGTTTTGGGAGTGTTGCCGGAAACGAACGTCGCGGGACGCTGCCGCATCCAGGCCATTCCATGCTTGTCGGGCTTCTTGCCGCTGCCCTCGGTATCCGCCGCGAAGAAGAAGATCGCCTGGGCGCACTGTCCGATGCGTGTCGCTTTGGCGTCAAGATATGTAAGCCCGGCAATCTCATGGTGGACTATCACACAGTGCAGTCGGCCAAGCGCAAAAAAAACTTTGCACCAACAACACGTCGGCAAATGTTGGACGAGGGAGAGCGCACGACCATTCTGACGAGGCGTGAGTACTTGGTTGATACGCACTTTACGATTGCCGTCGACGTCGTCGCATCCACGGTTACCATTGATGATCTGTCGCAAGCTCTTCGCGGGCCTCACTTTGTCCTCTATGCCGGTCGCAAGGCCTGCACGCTGGGCCTGCCACCCAATCCGCAAACGATATCCGCCGCAAGCATCGACGAATCCTTTGCACAATACGATCAGCTAACCGAAAACGCAGCCAGCATTTTTTGGACTGGCACACTTGATGAATCAAACGTCATCGTCGATGCCCGTTTGAAAGACGCCAACACACCTGGCATCCGCCAGCGCCGCCGCTCCAAACCGATTGACCGCGGGACATGGCGTTTCGACACACTTGACGAACTGGTTCTTTCACCTCGCCCCGCCCCCGATCCTAGAGAAAAGGATGACACCTAATGTGGCTATCGCGTGCGCAAATAAAAGCAGACGCTAGCATGGACGCGCTTAGTCCTGTCTTAATCCCCGGTGATGATAACAAACGCATTGGCGTCGCGCATCGTATCGTCTGGACGATGTTTCCAGGCGACCCAAAAGCGAAGCGTGATTTTCTCTGGCGTGAGGAAAAGCCTGGGCAGTTCATAATTCTCTCAAGGCGTCAGCCGACGGCTTCTTCCTTTCTCGACTTGGAAAGCAAGCGGTTTGCACCTGATATTTCCGTCGACAGCAAGCTTATGTTCCGATTGCGCGCTAACGCGACAATGGATAAAAAACAACCCGGTCAGAAACGCAGCAAGCGCGTCGATGTCGTCATGGATGCTTTGAATACGATACCGCAAGGAAAGCGCGCCGGTCCCCGCAAACAAGAACTTGGTTGGATGGAGACAGAGGAGTTTCAAACGCTCCCGCCGCAAGCGCCTTTAGCCTGGCTGCAACGCCAAGGTGCGAATAAGGGGTTTGAAGTCAACGAGGCGGTTGTCCTTGGCTATGATCGCGTACGCTTACCCCGCGACAGCAACAACGCGACAAAAAAAAAGACATCGGATATCCAGTTCAGCGCCTTGGAATTCGACGGCGTGTTGAAGATTACCGATCAAGGCAAATTTATACACGCACTCGCCGACGGCTTTGGGCGCGCCAAGGCTTTTGGATGCGGCCTGATGCTGATCAAGCGAATGGCATCATGAGCCCTCAACCGCACAAAGCGGCCTCATCAATACCTGGCCTCAAGCCGCCGCGGCCGATCCCACTGAAGGACCGCGCATCAATTGTCTTTGTTGAACGCGGCCAACTTGATGTCATCGACGGTGCCTTTGTAATTGTCGACAAGACCGGCGTCAGAACACATCTGCCGATTGGGGGTCTCGCCTGCGTGATGCTGGAACCGGGCGCACGCGTCAGCCATGCCGCTGTTGCGCTTGCAGCCCGCGCCGGCACACTTCTGGTCTGGGTTGGAGAGGCCGGCGTCCGGCTCTACGCATCCGGTCAGCCTGGAGGCGCGCGATCAGACAAACTGTTGTGGCAAGCCCGTCTGGCCCTTGACGAGACCGCGCGTCTAAAAGTTGTGCGAAAAATGTTTGAATTGCGCTTCAACGAGCCTGCGCCGGAACGTCGCTCAATCGAACAGCTTCGCGGCATTGAGGGGGCACGGGTTCGAAAAATCTATGAGCTGATGGCCAAGAGCCACAATCTCAAATGGCAGCGCCGCAATTATGACCCAACGAATTGGAACGTTAGCGACACGCCAAACCGATGCCTAAGCGCCGCAACATCATGCCTCTATGGACTCACAGAGGCTGCTGTCTTGGCCGCCGGCTAT
>JBOEGZ010000017.1:0-81593 GCA_050633705.1 Hyphomicrobiaceae bacterium
CATGAGCAATGTGGATGTCCGCTCCGGGTCATCAGCGCCGATCACACTGTTCAGGATTCACCATATCACGACCGTTGAAGACTGAAAGCTGACGGGCGAGTTCAGCTTGATAACTCCTCAAACCAACAGGAGTTTATCGATGAACGACCTTGAAAATACAGCCTATCCAAATGCGAAACGTGAGCCCTGGAACAAAGGCAAACTGATCGGTCCGAAGCCTCCATTGCGCCCCAAGCACGTTTGGGCAATCCGAACCAAGTTGCAGCTTGATGGACGCATCCGAGACCTGGCGCTGTTCAACCTTGCCATCGACAGTAAACTTCGTGACTGTGATGTCGTAAGTCTGCGGGTCGAGGATGTTGCACCGCGTGGATATGCGGTGGATCGTGCCATCGTCCGCCAAAAGAAAACTGGGCGACCGGTCAAGTTTGAATTGACAGAGCAGACGCGTGAGGCGGTTGATCTGTATCTGAAAGAACATCATAGAAAGGGGAGTCAGTGGCTTTTTTCTGGCCGCGGTCACTCGGATACACATTTGACCACACGCCAATACGCGTGGCTTCTTAGCGATTGGCTCAAAAATGTCGGACTTGATCCGACACTTTACGGCACCCATTCGTTGAGACGAACAAAAGCGACGCTGATCTACAAGCGAACGGGAAATTTGCGAGCGGTGCAGCTTCTTCTCGACCACACGAAAATCGGGAGCACGGTTCGGCATCTGGGCATCAAGGTTGATGATGCCCTTGAAATTGCAGAGCAAGTGGAAGTCTGAACTACCTGGGCAGAGCCGACATGCTCTGCCCATCATGAAATTGGTGTTCCGGGCCATGAACGGTAATGGCATCATTGCCGTCACACTCTAACTGATGTGTCTCCCAGAAGTCACCCGTTACCAACGGCCGGCCACGATACTGTGCGAAATGTCAGTTCACTTCGAACCATTCTTCTTTGCATGGGGGAAACTGGCCGCCTGCCCCAAACATTTCAGCCATGATGGATTTTGCGGCACTGACAGGGTCTTGAGACATCGGAAATCGAAAGGTACCACCTTTGCATATCTTCTTGCCCACAGTCGTCCAAACCCCCAGTCCCACCATGATATGAAGCCAAGTTCGCTTAGCGCTACTTGATGGGACAAGCAAGAAGTGTAGTTTGCTTGAGTTTTTATTTTGCTTCAGATTTATAGCTTTGACGTCATTGATTACAACATCCGAAAACTTGGCGTCCCATTCCTCCCAATCGGGATCTTTTCGTACTTCGAGTTGCAATTCACCCTGGAACAGTCCGGCATTGTCTTCTTGATGCTTTAAGCCAGCAACACATACACCTGTCCGAGGAGCCAAACGTTTAGAGTAGGCGGCATCATTCTGAGTAAAAGCCAACAACAGAAAGATTGCACAGAACGGCATTACGTGGCGGCGAAAGACATTGTCGCGTGTGATTGCAATGTGATGCATTGGTTTCTTCATATTGACCTGGAGTTTTTTTTCTTTTGTATGTTCCAAAATAGCTGAAACCCCTTAACACAAGCATAGCGCCAATACCCGTAAAGAAGGTTCGAAGTGTAAACATAAGATTGCGACGGGGTTGATTGAACTTCGCCAAAAGCTATTCAGGGTCAAAAAATTGGCGTTGAGCTGGCGCCCAGAACCAACTGCACTGCATTCATTAGCGGATGTTTTTGAAGTTGTGGTCCAACACCGCGATGGGCCAATACCGGCTATGGTTGAACCGGAGGCGGGACTTACTGATTGCGGACCCTTTGATTATGGCCCATAGTTGCGGCTAGACGCATAACGCTGGAGGCTGATTAGCAGGAATGCAAGTGGCAAATGTGTAGAATGAAAATCGCTTATAAATAATCTACCTAATTTGCAGTGAATTGCCCCAATATGCGCGAGCATTGATAGAAACTTGCTGATACCGAATGTTCAAGATCCAAAGAACAAATATGAGTAATTCAAGAACTAAGCATCGTAAGGCGTATCGTATAATGCCCTTATGCGACGGCAATTCTTTAACCCCGCAATTTTTCAGCTTTCCAAACAATTATCCGGTCCAATGGCACGAAAATTTCAGCTAGCCATCCAGGGTGGCGGCGCACGCCTTGCAGACTTACTGGTGGCACTCGAAGCAATCGAGGACTTCAACCGAGGCAAGGCTGATTCAGAACAAGTTCAGATGACGCGAATTGCGGGAACTTCGGCCGGCGCAATAGCTGCTGTAATATTCGCTGCCGGACCTGGATCCGTGGCGAAGGCAAGAGATTACCTAGAACGAAGAGCCCCAGTTGCAGCGAGAGCAATAATCCCGACACGATGGTACCAAAAAATTCTTGGCTTTGGTTCCTTAATTTGGGGAAGCGCTGCATGTCGCGAAGACCGGGTGCGCGAAGAACTAACAAGCCTACTCTTGCATGTTCTAGGCAAGACTGATGGTTCTATTCAATTCAGTGATCTTGAGCGACCTGTCTTTGTAATAGCGGCAAATATTCGAACGCAGCAGCAAGTTACATTCTATGAACCAAGTTCGGACGTAATCGAAGCCGTGATCAACTCGTGCGCCTTCCCGATTATGCTGCGCGGCGCTCGAAGCGTGCAAGTTTCACCTTTTGTTGATGGTGGACTTTGCAGTAACCTCCCAGCCGATTCCTTGATGGAGCCTGTAGACGTGCAGGAGTTTGGACCGGTACTCGCTTTGTCGTTTTCGTCGAAGCCCAGAATAACTCTTCCACGAAATAATCTCTCTTTTGTTGAGTCTTTATTTTCGACGACCGTCAATAATGCAGTACGTCGAACAAAGCAAAGTCTTACGGCAAGTCATGTTCTCGATATCGATACAGAAATTCAGACCTTCGACTTTGCAAAAGCCTTTGACCGGGAAGAGAGAAGGGCAAACTTCAAACTAATTAAGCTAGAAACAGACCGCTGGCTTCAGGATAACATGGAGATCGACGAGGAACTGGATGGTGTCCCAGCGGTTCTACCAGGAAACGACGCATATGAAGATCTGCTAAAGGGACTATTTGATTGGTATACTTCGTCAATTAAGCAGAGCCCGTGCATAGGTCTCAAGAACCGACTAGTTGTCACTGCCGCAAGCCTGAAGGACGACGCGGAAGACCTAATTCACAAAGAACTCTGGTTTGCTCCGATCAAGGAACCACTAGTCGGCTTGAAAATAAATATCGGTCCAACTGAACGCTCAGTGATTTTTTCAAAGAACCACAGAATTTCTGTGCGTGACCCCGAAAGAAAAAGGGTCAAAGTTAGGCTCTTTCCGCTGCTCGACCGCAAGGGCCATTCTGATGATGCCTCGGATTATCAAGGACACCTCGTGTTATTCGAGCCACCTTTGCCACCAATGTCACCTCAAGATATTGAAAAACGGGGTGGATATAAGGTTTCTTTTTCAACAAAAGTTTCCAATGCCTTCGCTCCATTTCGATCTGAAGGTTCGGACTATATGTTGCACGCTAATGAGCGTTCTGACGATCCTGGTTTGGAGGTTGAGCTCATTCTTCTTGTACCGGATGGCGTCCAGCTAGAGGCTACAACAGGGGGGCCTGAATGCAATGAGATCTCAGGGCATGAACTCGAGGATGCATCTGGGTTAACGCCCCTTCAATTCTCGCCGCTAGGTTGGCGCGTGAAGAACTTGTCGGCAGGTCAGCAGATGCGAATTAATCTTAAGAATACCTGCAGTTTAGGAGCTAGCTGTGGCGCAGAGGGTATTGTATAAGTTTACTTGGCAAGCTAGATACTGTTAGCGATACCTGTCGGTTGATCGACGAATGTCACCGCCCTAATCGCGGTATAATCTGTTGTTAAGATTTGGCAGTGTACAACATATAGCAAAGGATTGTCTGATGAAGTTCCCTACAGAGACTGTAGTACTCGACCTGCTATAATATCCGCTAGCTAGCTGTCCGACGTGCTTGATTCAGGGCTACCTCAAGTGTGGGTATGTTACTGTTGTTATCTCTCGGTTATTTGTTACGTCAGCATGATTTGGTAAAAAGATATTGAGCCTCGTTCAATTCCACTTTACGGCATAGTTTTCTGATGCGGGACTCTCTGATTCATCCTGCAATGTAATTCGTATACGCCATATTTGGCGGCGAGTCATGAGCGAGATTTAGCGCTGCACAGCCCCGGTTTGCTGCTGGCTACAAGCAGACATCGCCGAGCTCACCCAAGAAACTCAAACATGTCCCCTCCCTCTACTTTGCGCTCCTCTATCGCTTTGCTATGCCATGATGCTCAGGGTGCCTCTAGCTCAAAAACTCAGGTTGGAACTCTTAAGTCCAATGAACGTTCTGGACTCAGGACCAGAACCTTTTGCGTTGTGATCTAACTTCGTCATGAGCCGTTAGAAACGGCACCTGCGTTATCGGCTAATCCTGGAGCAATGATGCGACCAACTGCCGATGCTTTGCCAGCTCACATTGTTGGCCTTGGAAATTTACTTTAGTGCTAGGCACCGTCAAAGATGGTTTGCAGCACGCTGAATTCGATCTCCTGACAATTCAATTTCAAACCCATGACTGAGCGGAACGCGCGTATGGACAACCCTAATCTCAAACGCCCACACTCGATAAGCGAACTTAGAACCGCAATGAGAAAACTCGTGACACCTGAGAGTTTTGAGCGTGGGTTGAGTATCGAGGTACGCCCAAGCGATGTCTTTATTTCCCCCTACGCAAAATGTGGAACGACCTGGTTGCAGCATGTTGCTCACGGTTTGCGATCCAACGGCTCAACGGCGTTCGGAGAAGTCAGTGATGTTGTCCCCTGGTTGGAAATCGCATTTGATCTGGGCGTAGATCCCGACGCTGAGCAAGATTGGTCGCCGCGTCTTTTTAAGGCGCATCTTAATTGGCAAGATGTGCCAAAAGGTGGGCGATATGTCGTTGCGTTCCGAGATCCCAAGGCCGTGCTTGTCTCGATGTACCAATTCTTTGAAGGCTGGTTCTTTGAGCCGGGCACCATCACTCTGGATGAGTTGGGACGTCAATTTTTCTTGGATACCAATAGATACTATCAACACATTTTGAGTTGGGCGCCGGTCATCAATGAGCCTGACGTGTTGGCGCTGGCGTACGAAGATATGGTGCAATCGCCTGACCGTCTGCCAGGTGCGCTTGCTGAATTTTTGCAACTCGACCTCAATGATGAACAGATGGCAAAAGTTATTTTTCAGTCCTCGCGCGACTATATGGTCACCAACGCCACGAAGTTTGATGGTCACGACATACGCGAGAAGCGAGATTTGATTATGGGGTTGCCGCCTGGTGGCTCCAGTCTGAAGGTGCAGCGCGCGAATTCAAACAAGCCAATATTTTCATCGCAATTGGCTGCTGAATTTGACGAAGTTTGGCGCCAAACCATTATGCCCGTACTTGGGGCTGCATCCTACGAAGAGTTTCATGAATCTCTACCAAATCCACTTGAGGTCAGTCGATAGGCTGTTTGCAAGTTAGATAACCAATCAAAGTGTCGCCGTTGGATTCGTGTGCAAGTCTAAGGGCACTATGCATCGTAGTTTCGAATTCTGTCTGCGATCAAGTTTCTCAATCGTTGTTGCTTGCCGCTCTCGGGCGCGTTGTGGTGATAAAGCCGCTTGCGCTTTTTATGGCGCTTAGGCAACTGCAGGCCCTCTTCGCGCCACAAGCGTTCAACATTCTTGTGATTAACACGCCAACCTTCGACCTGCAGCAGTTCGCAAAACTTGCCGCAGATGTATCTATCAAACTGTTTAGCCAATGATTTTGAACGACTTATCATTGTGCACGCAGGATAGATTTTAACGCCTCCGATGCCACGGCATCGTGCGATGGAACGAGAACAAGTTCTGGCAGCATCTGCTTCAGCTGACGCACTTTGGTATACGACTGATGAAGTAGGTTCGCATCGCCCATGCCGGGCACCTTGTCTTCCATCAGCATATCGGCGTTATAGGCGAGATCTCCGATCAGAAGTATTGGCGGCAGTTGCGATGACCTGACAAGCAGCGAGCTTGAGCCCGGTGTATGACCTGGCGTCGGCAGCAGAATGAGCGAGCCGTCGCCCACAACGTCATAACAGCCCTCGAACATGGTGAACAACGGATCGTCACTCGGCATAAAGTCGACAGGGTGCCAATTCGCTGTTGGCAGTTGGATATGCTCGCGCAAGATCCACTCCCGTTCCGGATTTGGTCCTGAAAGAATGTTCCATTCCTGCCTACTCACAATCAGTTCGGCTTGTGGAATGTGCACGATACCGCCGACGTGGTCAAAATGCAGGTGTGAGAACACGACCTTTTTGACGTTATTGGGAGAGAAGCCTGATGCGTGCAGTATTCGGTCCAGCCCATCTTCCTCACAGATATGAAACCGAAAGAGTCTTTTGAGCAGAAAACGGCCGATCGGGTGCGATATGTAATGCGGGTCAGTGGCTATTCTAGGATCGAGGCCAGTATCGAACAGGGTCAAACCGTCTCTGTGTTCGATAACAAAGAAGTTTATCGGAATATCTATCCATTTCTGCGAGGTGAGCACCCACCACCACAGCGGCAACCATGTACCACTCTGGTGTTCCGGATGTGCCTCGGCTGATCCGGTCGACAAAGGAACAATGGACTTGATGACTGGACCATACTTGTCGCGTTGAGACGCGTTAATCGGATCAGTAGATACGGGCTCAACATTACCAGTCGTGGCGCTGTTCGATATTCTGTCGGTCATGACTGCACCTGGAGTTTGAAGAGCTCCGTGTGGTCATATCCCTTCCGATAATCGAGCAGTGAAATAAACTGCGGCTCAATTCGGTAAATCACCATCGCTTCCGGTGGCATATCAGGCGGCATGTCGTCTTTCACCTGAGGGAATTTGTTGAACAATAGGGTGGCGACCTTTTCCATTTCGGCTGGGTCAGTGACAGGGGCGGTCGATCCTGAAATCAAAAGTCCCTCGATCTCGTTCCAATTGCTGTAGGTTCGATTGATGGCCAAAGAGATATCATTTTTGAACCCAGTGTTACGCGCCTTTTGAGAGTCAGAGCTTGTTCCGAAATAAGTCGACAGACCGTCATTCACATAGCTGGCTGTTGTGGTTTGAGGAAAACCATCGCTTCGCACTGTGGCAATGTTCAAGTCATCGACGTCATCAATGATCGAAACGATCTGTTTGCGGGTTGCGGCATCCATCGCATCTGCCTCATGGCTTTTCGAGACAGCATGCTCAACATTTCAGAAATGGCATTGACACAAATCAACATTGGCTGCCAGGCACCGCACGAACTGGACTTTCAGCGCGCGTTTAAGACTTTCAGAATTTGTCGGTCACCCGCTTAGGCATTACAACAGTCAGATAATGATCCGCTTTCGCAATGGCTGATACATTTTCTCTGGCGGCAATTGCCGACAACCGCCGAACAACCTGGACTGCCGAATATGGCAATTCATTCTCCCTCACCAGGAGCAAGGTTGGGATAGTCAACGCGTGCCAGTCTCGATCAGGCAGAACTGTGGAAGGCACAAATTTTCTGCGCTTGAAGTATTTTCTTGTCAGCGGCAATTTCTCAATCATCTCGTCGATACAGGACCGTATCTGAATGTTTTGCGCCGCATCAGAGCCATATCGGTAAAGATAATTCTTGGTAACGAAGCGAAGAGGAATGAAACAGAAGAACAATGCCTGGATCAAAAGCCCAATCGATGGAGGCAAGGTAGTCGCAGAGGGAGCTAACAAGACCAACTTCTCACGCGGGCGCGGGCGCGTAAGTGCGTAAAAGACCATACGCCAGAGAGAAGTTGTTGGTGTTTCGTGCACTCTTACGTGTGAGCGACCCAAGGTCGTTTTCGTTTCGTCCAGCACTTCAATATAAGCGTCGATTACGCAAACTTAAGAACGGTCGCAACCGGTCGCCGAAGTGAATGTGGCAAAGGCTTACCGCGTCCATAACGAATGACAAGTGCCGGTCGCAATCCGTCACCAAGCCATTGCCGAAACGCATTTCGCACGGCGGCGACTTCGACGGGCTGGTTTATGAAACTCGTACGAACATCCCGTGCCGTCGCCTCAAGCTGGAAGCGCTGGCTTGCACGTCCGACATTGAACCACCCTTCCGGTTTGTCGTTCTCAGCGTAAAGGACAACCGCTCCAGCCGAACCGTTGAGTTGTGCCACATATTTCGGGTTTTCTGATCCGGCGGTAAATAAGAGTGGGAAGGCATGGCGACCAAGCCAACGAGGAAAATTCGGATTTCCGGTTGAACCCGTGTAAAGCCCGTCCCGCGTTTCTGAGACGTGCGTCTGATTGAACCTGATCCAGTCCCCCAGTTCACGCACAAAGGCTTCGTCGTTGCATTGTGCGGTGTTACCCTCGACGACGAATTCCTTGAGAAGATCCAGTTCCTTGCGCGCCGTCAAAAAACGCGTGAGCACCCCACTCTTCTGGGTCGCATTTTCCAGTTCCGACAAATCATTGTTCGTCAGGGGTGTTGGGTCAAAAGGTGCGCGTGTCGTCTGGCGCGTTACGATCGCTTTGTACGCCGCCGAGCTATCGGCGCGCCCGGTCGTCATGGTAACGATCACGTGTCGCGATGATGGTTCGAATTCCACCTGCGTATCTATCCCCGCGGCTTTGGCGGCAAGCACAAGGTTCTCCGTCGCGCACCCGAGTGATGCGATAACATGCCTGTCGTCTGGGTCGACAACCGGGCAGCGGCGGTCTGCATCAACACGAATGCGGATTGTATTGCCACCTGCCTCAAACAACCAGGGCTGCGTATTGTGGCTGTTGGCGGCCAGCGTTGCATGCCGGACGAGTTGCACCGAAAGGGCACGCTTGTCTTGATGCCAGCTTTCTACCGGCTTACGAGTCTCGTCCAAGATCTCCTGATAATGAAGATCATCACCTGGCCACATGCCGTAAGCGGTGCCGGCACCGATAACAACCGCGCCCGTTCCAATCAGTAGAGTCCGTCGAGACAGCATGCCCTGGCCTTTGCAATACGACTGCCTACGACGCGCCACACGAGCACCACATCTATCACAATCGTTTCTTCCTCAATGGTCTTCTGATTCCGCCTATACATCGCCACAAGCTCATCGCCCACAGGAGTGAGCAAGATCGGTTGCGCCTGAAACGCCCCTTTGGTTGTGGAACTCAACTTATCAAAACAAAACTTGATATCGTCCATGCTGACATAGTCTCCCTGAATATCACGACGTCACAGGCTAAAGAATTGAAAGGCCGCGCTCAGTGCGAAATGCGAGGCGGTCGCTCTCAAATTTCTCGGGTCAAATCGTTTGATTAGCGAAACGTTCGCATATTCTTCGGTCACTTTTGCCCTCTTCAATGCATCGGTCATTGATTGATTTGAGATTATCCCTTGAGGTGTTTGAATATGCGCGGGTCGACGCTGGCCGCAGCGAGAAGGCCGCCCCACAGTGCGCCTGGTATGCCCGGGCTGGTCACGTCTTGACCTGAAAGATAGAGGCCTTCAATCGGTGTCTTGGCCTGGAGTGCACCGCTCAGCGTCCGATCAGGGGTGACATCCAGCCCATAGAAGGCACCGTGATGGTGGCCGGTGATTGCTGAGGTTGACAACGGCGTCGAGAGTTCGCGAAATACGACGAGATCGGCCAGGTCTGGAAAGTGCTTTGCGAATTGTGCAAACAGCTTATCCTCAGCCTGTTGCTTGAAAGTGCTGTAATCTTTGTCGCGTTGGCTCGAAGGTACATCTGCCCATTTTTCGACCGTCGACCAGTCCGCCCAAACCATCATCTCACCAGCATGCTTCTGCTTGGGACCTGGCTCGTGGTTCGGATCTTTGATCGATGCAAATGAAACAAAGAAGCCAGGAGGATCGGTCTCAGATACGTTCTCCCAGACGGCATCCACTTGACCACCTGGATAGACCCAGTGGTTCGATCTTGTCGCCCCCGCGTTTTCGACGTCACCCTCGAATCCGAGAAACAGGCTAAAATGCGCAATCGAAGGTGGCAGTGTCTCGATCTCTGATATCCAATCGCTCTGCCCACATTCTTCCGGAACCAGATGCTTCACCGTTTCGCGTGCACCAATGTTCGAAATGACGGCATCTGCACGGATCTTCTCACCACTTTCCGTGCGCACGCCAACGACGTTTTCATTTTCGAAAAGGAGACCATCAACTCTTGTATTTGCACGTGCCTCCCCACCGGCAGAAATGATGGTTGGCAGAATGTGATCGGCGATCGCAGCCCCGCCGCCAACGGGATACCAAGCACCGCTTCGAAGATAACCTCCGGCGGTCACGGCATGCATGCCAAAGCTTGATTTTCTCGGCCTGCCACCGTGGTCGGGCCATTGCGCTGCAAAGATGGCAGAAAGCTCGGGGTTTTGTGTGATGCCATCAATGACCTCTTGCGTCGTTCGTGCGCACCAGTGCTCAAGAGCGCGTCCGTTCCACCATTGGATCGCATTTCTCACAAACTCCGGCATAGCCCGCGTGGGAAAAAGCTTCATGATTGTTTCGCGCCCTTCTCGAAGTGCTTCAATCCAAGCCTCAATCGCTGCGACATCGTCAGGAAACCGGTCCTTCAGATCTCTTTCCTGAGCCTCATAAGGCCGCGACAATGCAAACGGCGGGGTATTTCCGATATGTACATTGTCATAAACCACGCCCATCGAAACAAACTCAATCGGCGTATCACAAATCCAGTCAAGCAACTGTCGGTCAAGATCACCCGGCGCGACATAATTGAGATAGTGGATGCCGACATCCCAGGAAAAGCCATCGCGCGAAAAGCTATGGGTCAGACCACCCAGCGTCTGGTATTGCTCCAGCAAAAGCACCTTGTGACCGATCTTCGAAAGTGCCGCCGCAGCCGTCATACCTCCCATACCGGAACCGATGACAATGGTGCCCCAAGGGGAACTTTTTGGATCAGTCATTCTCGGCCTCCAACGGGCAGGGCGGTGCGATTTGTCGGCAACGCAACGACAACGGCATCGAAAATCACTTCTCACGTGTTGTCACTGATCCATGTCACGTTGCCAGGAGGTTTGATCTCGATCAGAGCGGGGAAAGCATTGCAGCCTAAGCTGATAGGAGAGTGAAAGCTGATGTAGCAGGCAGCATTGAGCGCCTATTCCACCACCTTTTCGTTCGATGTACCCGTTGTCGCCTGCTGATAAAAACGAGGCTTAAAAGATGACCAACGGAGCCGAATTCGACATTGTCCTTTGGGGCGGATCTAGTTTTGTTGGCAAACTCATTGCAGAGCACTTGCACCAACACTATGGCGTTGGAGGAAGCTTACGCTGGGCGATTGGCGGTCGGAACAAGCGGAAACTGCAAGGCACACGCGCTTCGTTAGGCGCCGGCGCAGAACAGTTGCCCATAGTTGTTGGCGACGCGCGCGATCGCCAATTCCTTGGCACTATGGTTGAAAACACCAAAGTTGTTCTGTCGACCGTTGGCCCATATGCGCTGTACGGCAAGGAGCTCATCGAGGTGTGCGCTCGGAGTGGGACTGACTATTGCGACTTAGCTGGCGAGATACCGTTCATCCAGGAAATGATGGACAAGCACGACGATCAAGCGCGGGCTTCTGGTGCTAGGATACTGAATTGTTGCGGCGTGGATTCCTTGCCTTCAGATTTGGGTGTCCGGGCCCTCAATGAAATTGCTCAACAGCAGTTTGGATGCGAACTCGAACACGTCACAACTGAGGTAAAATCCTTCAAAGGCGGCTTCAGTGGCGGCACCATCTTAAGTCTGGGCAATATGAGAAACGATGCAGCAAGAGACGAAAAAACGGCTGCCATTCTTGACAATCCATATGCAATCTGCCCACCGGACCGGCGCAGTGGCGTCAAGCAACCCGATATCGATACTGTCCGGCGCGCTCCCTCAGGCGCTTGGCTTGGGCCCTTCTTCATGGCGATCGTGAACACGCGGGTGGTCCATGCCACGAATGCGCATTTGGACTATCCATACGGAACGGCTTTCACGTACGACGAAGGCTGGGACGTGGGCGGAAAAACTGCAGCCAAAATTCTGGCAGTCGTTTCTCAGATGTTTTATCACGCATACAGATATGGCCCGATGCGTGCGTTTATGTGTGCCACGATGTTGCCCAAGCCCGGCGACGGGCCATCGAAAATGGCGCGTGAAAGCGGCAGTTTTGAGTTTTACCTGTTCGCTCGCACACGATTGGACCATCAATTGACGCTGCTCGTTCGCGGCGATCGCGATCCCGGTTATGGCTCGTCCAGTCGCATGATCGCAGAGGTCGCGGTTTGCTTGGCGCGGGACTTGCCGAAAAGTGCTTTGCCCGGCGGCTTCTGGACACCTGGCGCGGCCATCGCAAACCAGATCATCCCACGGCTCATTGAAAAAGCTGGAATGCAGTTCGCCTTGCAGACCGAAACAGGGAAACGTTGCCTTGCGGCCTCCGAAATATTTGCCAGCGAGATAGCGTTAGTTGATGATTCTTAAGCAATGAAAGCGTCAAAGTATGCGAACAAAGGTTGCACTTGGGATTGACCTGCGCCCGACAAATTGGGCCAAAACGTTTTGGAAATTTCTTTTTTTTTAGCCTGGGCTGGACAGTTTGAGATAAAAATTCTCCAGGGGCGAAATTTGCTTCGCCAATTGCGGCTTTGGGTGCAGGGTCTTTTGAAGAGCATAATTTTGCGTCAAATTTCCAATCAAGACACCCCTTTCACGTAACAAAAGTCCGGACCGCCATGCACTTTGCAGCCAATCTTTCGATGATGTTTCAAGAACACCCTTTTCTTGATCGGTTTGCCGCCGCCAAATGCGCCGGCTTTGATCAGGTGGAGTACTTATTTCCCTACGAATGGCGAGGCGAAGACATTGCCAAACGATTGGATGATCATTCTTTGCAGCAGGTTCTGTTTAATCTCGATCCAGGGGATTGGGATGCTGGCGAACGGGGATTGGCGTGTTTGCCGGGGCGTGAAGAAGAATTTCAAGCGACTGTGTCGCAAGCCTTGAAGTATGCGGAAGTTCTAAGTTGCAGACGGTTGCATGCTATGGCGGGTATTCAACCGCCCGATATCGACCCCGAAGTTTGTCGCGCAACATATATCGAGAACATTTCTCTCGCAGCAAAACGATGTCGCGAGGCTGGCGTGTCATTGCTGATAGAGCCGATCAATCCAACCGATATTCCGGGATTTTTCCTCAATGATTTCGCCATGGCTATGAACGTGATTGATGAGATTGGCGCCGAAGTTGGTGCGCAGTATGCGCCCAAGCTGCTGTTTGATATCTATCATTGCGCCAAGATTCACTCCAACGTTACGGATTGGATCGAGACCTGTCGTGAAGTTACGGCTCACTACCAAATTGCTGGCATTCCAGATCGCCATGAGCCTGATGAGGGAACATTGGCGCTGTCTGACATGCTGGCAGCGGTTGAGAAGGTACATCCTGAACTGACGATCGGTTGTGAATATCGCCCGAAAGGCGAAACGACGGCAGGACTTGGCTGGATAGAGCGTGCGCGCCAATAAAGCGTTGACGCGGTGTATCGTTGACCTGGTGTATCAGTGTGTATCCGGCTTGCGCAGGGGCAAAATTTTAGCTGATTGAGCTTTATTTTTCTCGCGGAACTTGCGAACAAGCGCGCTTCCGGAGTCATTACATGGTTTGCGAATAATGATGCGTCCGTGTTGGCGCGGTTTGTGTTGCGTGGTTTGTGCTTCTGATAGCTCAATGCGTTTTGGCAGGCGCCGAACAATGCGGTTTGAACGTCGGGTTGGTCCAACGGTAATCACAGGCTGAAGCAGTATCGGGCGTCGGTCGCTGACAATTCGACTGGAGCGTTCAGGAACATCATTGACGTTTGAGGCCATCATACCCCAGGCAACGCCAAGCAATAAAAACAGCTGGCGCCAGTGATCTATGTCGACAAGCAGGGCCTGAGCAAACAAGGCCACGAGGCTTACAAAGATGACGCCAAACAGTGGGTGGGCGGAGGCGCGTGTTAGGGCATGACGAAGACCAAGCGCTAATGTGACGAGTGCCAGGATGAGAAACGAAAACCCACCCAGCCAACCGTTGCTGAGGAAGAATGTGAGATAAGTGTTGTGTGCGTTTTCGTGGTGGTGTCCGGCTGCTGTGAATTCAAGAGCACCGATTCCGATTGGGTTATCCTGAATAATTTTTAAGGCTTTTGCCTGTCCACCAAAACGTCCTTCCGTGCCGACATCGTATGTCTGTGTGAGCGTCGCACGATCTGATAGCAGCGTGCCAAGCTCAGGCGATTGCGCGATCACACCAATAACTGCGACAATACCGATCATACCAAACAGTCCGATGCCAGCGACCTTAAGTCGATCAATGTCGCGGCGTGCGGAGATAAAGAAGAAATACAGATAGAGGCCAACGGCAAGGCTGGCGCCCAACCATGCTCCACGTGACAAGCTTAATAAAATCGCAGTTGTTAAAATGCCCAAGCTGACAAACGCCGGAAGCATAATTTTTACAGGGCGTGTGAGAACGAGGTGGATGGCATAAACGAGTGCAGGGATCAGGAACGGTCCAAAGACGTTGGGGTCTTTAAAGGTGCCGCTGGCGCGACCAAATTTGGTGAACAATTGCTCAGCGCCCGGGATAAGATCGAGCACGCCAGCGATGCCAGCGAGTGCTGCAATAAGGGCCGTCACCAAGTAAGCGTTCAATATAAGACGTGTGTGTTGGTTTGGTTTGTAGGCGACGAATGCTGCAAACAATATCGCCGTTGTGCACAGGTAAATTGTAATGGCGTTGTGCTTAAGAGAGCCTATTAAGTCTGTTGCGAGCGTCGTTGCGAAGATACCGGTCGCACAAAGTATTAACAGCAGACACAAAGGCGCGCCGAGCCCTGGTGTGAAGCGCACCAGACCAATTGCTGGCAGAACAACGATCAATCCGGCGGCCAAGATATCTGCGGGGCTGGGTTCGGCAAAAACGATCGCACTCGAGGCAACCGTAATCCAGACCAGCCAAAGGGTGGCCTGGTGCACGAAGCTTTTTTTCTTTGCCAGCTCAGGGCGTCTTGGAGTGCGTGGTCTTCTCTCCCAGACAGTGTTATCGAATGGTACAATCGTATTCATGCCACATCACATTGCACATCACATGCCGATTGAGGCGGCATGCGAGCAGGTTTTGCATCTTTGTTGAGTTGCAATTTGAGACGAATGACGGGGCGGCCGCCCAGCGAACGCTGGTCAGCGACCTTAGTAAGCGTTCTCTGTTTGAAGCAGTGCGAACGGTGTTTTTACGAGAATGTAGAGATCGAGGAAAATTGACCAATTTTCGATGTAGTAAAGGTCATGCTCAACCCGCTTCTCGATCTTTTCTTTTGTGTCGGTTTCCCCGCGCCAACCGTTTATTTGCGCCCAGCCGGTAATGCCGGGGTTAACTTTGTGACGGGCGAAATAACCCTCAACAACGTCGTCATAGAGACGGTCACCAGCCTTTGCCTGGAGAGCATGGGGGCGTGGGCCGACGAGTGACAGGTTGCCTTTCAGAACGTTGATAAGCTGGGGCAGTTCATCAATGCTTGTTTTGCGAATGAAGGCACCGATCCGTGTCACGCGGGGGTCATTTTTTGTGACCAGCTTGGAGGCCGTGGCATCGCACATGTCGGTGCGCATAGAGCGAAATTTGTAGATCTCGATCAGCTCGTTGTTAAATCCATATCGTTTTTGACGGAAAAAAACAGGGCCGCGACTGTCCAGCTTGATCGCGATGGCAACGGTTGCCATGACAGGTGCCAACAGAATAAGCGCGACCAAAGCAACGATTTTATCGAAGGCCCATTTAACAATTGTGTTCCAACCCGTGATCGGTTTGTCGTGCATATCGATCATCGCGACTTTGCCAAGGCGCGAATAGGTGCGCGGTGAGAAACGAAGCTTGGTTGCCCGTGCTGGGACTTTAATATCAACAGGAAGTACAGAAAGAGCTTTGATGGTTTGTGCAATGCGTGTCTCAGCATTGATCGGCAACGCGAGTATGACGAGATCAATGCGGGTATTGCGAGCAAAACAAATCAGTTCTGCAAGGCCGCCAAGGTGTGGGTAGCCAGACAGCATTGCAGGGGCGCGTTCGTCGCGGCGTTCGTCAAAAATTCCGGAAATCCGAATGTCGCCACTCGTGTCGGCTTCAAGTTCAGCCAATACATCATCCATTACTGCACCGGCACCATAAACGACGGCGCGGCGGTAAAGGCGTCCTTGTTTTTTCCAACGTCCGGAAACGCCCGCCAGCATTAGTCTGTAGGCAAGCAACGTTGTGGCACCGCTAATGTACCACGCTGCCAACCAAACACGAGAAAAGTCGTGTCCGGCCTTTAGGAAGAACATGCTGACAAGAAGAAGGGAGAACGCGATGGTCCAGCCAAGCACGATGCGCGACATTTGGCTGAAGATATTCGTAAAATTGAAAACTTGATAAAGCTTCAAAATTTCAAAAGCCACCAGTGTGGTAATCCCAGTCAGGGCGATGGCCAGTGTATAGAACGGCGAACTGAAGGTAACGTCCGGGCCGACATATGTTAGGGCAATCAACATGCCAAGGATTGTCGAAATCGCGAAATCTGAAATACGCACCAGAGTTCGCACCACATCCTGTGGAATGAGGCTCGACCGATCTGCGCGGCGGAAATCTGCCAACCGAGGAACATGTTGGGAAATAGCTGAGAGCGCGCCAGATCCGGTGTTGTCGATTTCCAGGGTCTCGATCGTGGCACTGTTGGATTTAGACATGCTTCTGGTTTTCCGAAATAAAATTACTTCGGCAGACAAAGCATCGACTGTGCCACAACGGACATTCAAGCAAGCAATGAGTAAGGATTGTGGACAGTTAAGCTTAATGCGATCGATTTTGGCGATAAAAATCAATCACTTTGGTTGTCATGTCATCAACCATAAAATTTTTACGCAGACGTTCGCGCAACGTTTCGGCCTGTGCAATGGCGGCTTGATAATTATCGCGTTGGGTCTTCATGGCACGCGCCAATGCCCCAACATCGTCCGGATTAACCATCGTGGCTGACACCGCCTGCATGATTTCAGGAATTCCACCAACGTTGGTTGTGATCATTGGTAAGCCGGCCGCTCCGGCCTCGAGGACAACGTAAGGAAAGCTCTCTTTACGCGATGGCATCACCAGAATTCGCCCCAGCTCGAAAAGCTTGCGTGCCGGCATTGCACCGAGAAAGGAGACACGATTGTTCACACCCAGCCCATTGGCGAGGGACTTGAATTGGTCGCCGTCGGGGCCATCACCTGCGATTTTTAGAGTTGCATCGTCGTTTTCGTTGATCTCGGCCAAGGCGCGTAAAAGAACATCAACGCCTTTGAGGGTTCGCAATTCGCCAACGAAGACAAAGTCACTCAATTCTGCATCCGGTGCGAAATTCAGGCTCTCGAATTCATGGCTATGCAACCCATTGTGGATGATCTTTGTGGCCGCGAGGTTTTTGCCAATATGGTCTTCATAGATTGTGCGAGCAAAGTCACATTCAAAGATGAGGCCGTCTGTTGCCGCGGTGAGTGAGCGTTCTAGCGTCAGAAATATGCGGCCTTTGATGGTATTTGGAGAATAATGGAGGCTGCCGCCATGTGGGGTATAAAACACGCCGACACCGGTGTTGTGACGCTTCAAGCTTCGCCCCGCAAGGCGAGCAAGCGCACCGCCCTTGGCGCCATGCCCATGCAAAACATCTATATTTAGCGATTGGGAAAGACGTTTTGCGAATGTCACAGCTTTAAGATCGCTTAGGCCAGGATTGCGGCCGATGCGGGTGCGATGAATGCCAAGTTCAAGGTCGGGGGCAAGGGCTGAAAGGTGGTGTTCGGTCAAGCTATCCGATGTTTCAGCGTCGGCCAAAATACCAACTTTGTGCCCGCGCTTGGTTTGTTCGGTGGCCAGATCACGGACATGGCGAAATAAGCCGCCGACAGGCGCGCGCAAACAATGGAGAATTTTGAGGCTGTGAGACACTGAACGAACCGTGGTTGTTTAACGTGAAAACAACCTAAGCCATGATCATTAAAAAAAACGAGATGTATGGGCATCTCGTTTTTTTTATTTATCGATGTCTGTTTTTTCTGTCGCGAGCTTAGAAGAAACGCTCGTGAACAAAAACAGTGTCGCCGGGGCGAATGACATAGTCGGATGCAGTTTCGATTTGCTCGACCACACCATTGATCCGCCGTGTTATTCGAAAACTCCGATTGCTTGCGCGTTCGGTGTAGCCACCACCTATGGCAACGGCTGTTTCAACGGTCATGCCTGAGACATAAGGATATTGCCCCGCACTTTGCACCTGGCCGAGGACGAAGAATGGTCGATATTGCTGAATATCAACGGTCACATGTGGATCGCGGACATACTCGCGTCCAAGGAGGCTGCGAATTGATCCTTGGACTTGACGCGGTGTTCTGGCGCGGGCCCGGATCGAGCCGATGAGTGGAACGGTGATTTTGCCATCATGACCCACTGTATAAAGGCGCGATAGATTGGGTTGTCCGTAGACAAAGATGCGCAGTTGATCGCCGGAATCGAGCAGATAAGGACCCTCAGCATCCGCGACAGCTTGGGGCCCGCGGGGGATTTCAGTCGCAATGAATGTCCCATCACCCCAGTCCTTGATGCTGGCATCATGGACAACGGAGTCCCGGGGTTCGTGATAGCCTGGTTCGTAAACAATTGTCGTCCACTCGCCAGAGTGACTTGGACGTTTTGGGCCGAAGATGGCCTGGCGGCTTGCACACCCGGTAAGAGTGAACACCGCAATTGTTATCGTAATCAGAATGCGCACTGACATTACACAGATCCTCAAGAAACACGTTTGATCGTGCCTATTGAACCTGCTGAAAGTTAAAAAATACTGAGGACGTGTTTTTTTTTGAAACAATTAAGACATTCATAACCGGCGACCGTTTTAATTCGAGACAAGAATTTAGATCTCAATTGAGCGGTGCAATGCGCAATACACATCAAGCCAACCCTGACGATATCGACATGACATCCGTTTTTGGCCGGGTTCGTCGGAGCTTGCCAAAGCTTGTGATTTCCAGCCTGGTCGTTGGAACTTTAACGTTTGTTGTGCTGTCGATGGTGGCACCTCAATTTACGTCGCAAGCTGAGATCAAGGTGACGGCGAAGAAGACGCCGAGCCCGCAAAGCGGTCCCAATAGTTCAGGTGGCAACAACGAAGCGCTGAGCATTCAAATTGATAAGCAGGCCGTAAATACGCACGTGCGTGGCATGAAATCACGCGACCTTGTTGAAAAAATTGCCAAGAAATTCAACTTGGAGCAAAACAAAGAGTTCAACAGCGCGCTGGGTGCCAATGATACGTTAGGGGCCATCCTTCGCCAGGTTGGCATCGGTGGTCCAAATCCCTCGCAAAGTACAAAAGATCGCGTGCAAGAAGCTTTTTATGAAAGGTTGAATGTTTATTCTCCGCGTGAAAGTCGTGCGATTGCGGTCCAGTTTTCATCTTCTGATCCAGTGCTGGCGGCAGAAATTGCTAATGCTGTTGTGAACGGGTATCGCGCGCAGTTGGCAAAGCAGGACAGTACTGAGGCCAAGGTTGTCAAAGATACGTTGTTGCCACAAATCGAAAAACTTCGGGAAGAATACAAGCAGGCCGAACGTGCGGTACGTGAAGCGCGCATCAAGACTGATACAACCGGGCAAGGGGATCAGCAGACAACGGCAATCGAGCGCCAGTTGGCGGAACTGAATTTAGAACTTACGCGGGCACGGGCGGCGCGCAACGAGGCGGAAGTTCGCGCCAAAACGGCCCGTGAACTGGTAAGAAGTGGAAGTGGCGAGGCCAACGCGGATGTTTTGCGGTCTCCACTGATCCAGACATTGTCCGACCAACGTGTTGGCTTGGAACGTCAAAAAGCCCAGCTTTCGATCTCTTTGTTACCGGCGCATCCAAACATGCGGCGCGTGAATGCCGAACTTAGAGGTCTAAAAAGGCAGTTGAATGCCGAGATCAGAAAAGTAGTCATCAGCCTTGAGAAAGAGGCACGAATTGCCAAGCTTAAAGAACAGTCTGTGGAACGCGATATTGCTGCGGTAAAAGTCAAAAACGTCGATACCACAACGGACCGAGTTAAGTTGCAGGAGCTGGAAGCGATTGCGCGAGCTAAAAAGGGCGAGCTTGATCGTCGCTTTGCGCAATATGAATTGACAGTTGGGGCAAGCAGCGCAGGCGAGACATCGTTTGAATCGAAAATTGTACAAGTTGCCCGGCCGGCGAGTGTTCCCGTGTTTCCAAAAAAGGGCGCCTTAACAGGGCTTGTTACGCTGGCAACGTTCTTACTGGGGTTGGCGTGGATTGTGACGCGGGCCTTGATTTCAGGTGCACGCAGTGGTGCATCAGCCCACGCCGTTGGTGCAAATAGCGCTGGTAATTACAACGAAGAAAGAGAACCGGTTTTAAGTGGTGCACACCAGCACCGTGCCGCAACGCCTGCAGGTATGACTGACGATGGTCCCGTTCTTTCTAGCGATGTGGATAGAGCCCAACCCGCCCCTGTTCCCGTAACGGATCGGACGACGAAGGTCGGGAGCATTGCCGGCCTGATGGCACACTTGAACACGGTCTCACCAGGTACGGGTGGATTTCGTACGTTGTTGGCTGGTGAAACAAACACAATCAATGCCGGTAGTGAAGCCGTTGACCTCGCAATGATGTTTTCTGAGGCTGGTTCCAATACAATTCTGATTGATTGGAGTGCGGATGGTGAAGGAGCATTGCAGAAAATCGGCTTGCCGATTTCACCTGGTATGACGGAAATTCTTAGCGGTACAGCAAATTTCGAAGACGCCATCAAGCAAGTTCCCGAAGGCAGTCTCCACGTTATTGCCTGCGGTGAGGGACTGGAAGATCCAGCCGTTGCCCTTGATCCTGATCAACTAAACTTGGTTTTGGATGCGTTGGATGAAGCCTATGACAACATCGTCGTGGTTGGTCGATACGATGCGGCGCGCTCTTTGTTCGAGGCAATCGAGGGTCGGTTTGATGCTGGTGTTACAGTCGGCGAGGAAAAGGGCAAAGTTGCTGTCATTCAAGATCCTCCAGGCACTTTCCTTGGCTTTGAAGTTGCTGATATTTCGCTGGTTCGATTTGAACGCGACAGCAGTGATGTAAAGTTGGCGCAACGCATTCATCGCACAACTGGTACTGCCAGCGCGACGAAAAGTGAAATTCGTCCAAGCTAAGAAAACTCGGCAAAAACACAGTTAATTTTTCATCAATTTGCAGGTTGGCGGCTGTCGCCATCCTGGTCGGCAAGTTTGCATACTTCTTGCAGGTCTTACCAAGCGACGTTCTATGCCTGGATTAATCCAATTATTAAGGCCTTCAATTTATACAATTTAAGTCTGTTTGGCGTCGTGAATTGAGATTTGAGTATGAGCCGTTCGCTCTCAAAAGTATTTAAAACAGCGCTGTCTGCCCTGCATTATTCCGGGGTCAGTCGAGCAGTTGCGCCCTATACCAGAGGACGGGGCGTCATTTTTATGCTGCATAATGTGCACCCGGAACCTCCGCGAGACTTTGAGCCCAATCGCATATTGAAAGTCACGCCGGATTTTTTAGAAACTGTTGTGCGCCAAGTCATTGATGAAGGTTTCGATCTCCTGTCATTGGATGATATCGACGAGCGGCTCAAGGACCCCAACGACAAGAAACCATTTGCCTGTTTCACATTCGATGACGGCTACCGCGATAACCGCGACTTTGCCTATCCAATTATGAAGCGGTTCAATGTGCCCTTTACGGTGTATGTTCCAAGTGAGTTTCCAGACGGCAAGGGAAACTTATGGTGGTTTAACCTCGAAGAGGTGATCGCCAACACGTCTGAAGTCAGCGTGCAAATGCAAAACACGCTGACGACTTTTCCGACAACCACGGTGGCAGAAAAAGAGCACGCCTTTGGTAAAATCTATTGGTGGCTGCGTACTCTACCGGAATGTCGTGCGCGGGCGGTTGTGGATGATTTAGCGACTTCTGTTGGCATCGACCCTTATCAAAAAGGTCGCGACCTCATCATGAATTGGGATGAGTTGCGAGAATTTGCCAAAGATCCATTGGTCACGATCGGTGCGCATACGCGCAATCATTTTGCTTTGGCGAAGTTACCGCGTGACAAAGCCTATGTTGAAATGTCTGAGAGTATTTCAAGGCTAGAGGCGAAACTGGGCCTGCAGGTGCGCCATTTCAGTTATCCTTATGGGTGCCGTCAAAGTGCGGGTGCGAGGGAGTTTGAAATTGCAAAAGAGCTTGGCATGCAAACAGCCGTTACAACGCAAAAAGGTTTGCTCTTTCGCGATCATTGCAATGCCATGACCGCATTGCCTCGACTGTCATTAAACGGTGATTTTCAAAACCCGAATTTTGTCAAAGTCATGTTGAGTGGGGCGCCCTTTGCACTTTGGAATATGGTCCAACGCATTGCTGGTCCATCCACGCCACCTCAGGTTCTGGAAACCACGCTCAAATGAATTTTTTGGCGCGCTTATAGCGTCAACTGTTGTTTGCTTCAGAAGTGGTGTCTTCTTTTGACATCCAACTGATAATCGCGGCGGCTGGCACCACCCATAGCAGACCGGCGACGACATAGTAAGCCAGCTCGACCAAGCCGTTGGCATTGTTGACCTGAAGGATGATCGCCACAAACATTGCCAATAAGCTGTAGACAATAATCAACACCAATAAGGCGACAGTGCCGAAAAGTTTGCGGCGGCGTTGGCTCATTTCAGGCGCCCTTCCATTTCTTTGGTTGGCCAGAACTTTGAAAAGTCCGGATTGCGGTTTTCTGGGTCGGTGAGCTGCGCATCTTCGGCGCATTGATCCGGTTCGATAGTCGAAGTATCACACCGAAGCCCGTTATTGAAAGGACGTCCGCACAATGGCCGCAGACACGATACCGCCGCATGCTTCTCTTTTAGACACAGCAAAAAACCAGACAGCGATGGCGATCTGGCTGTTCTTCGTTGCGGCATTGGTGTTCGCAATGGTCATTGTCGGTGGCGCCACCCGACTGACGGATTCTGGATTGTCGATTACAGAATGGAAGCCACTGCTTGGGGCGATCCCGCCATTGACGGACGCCGATTGGGCGATAGCCTTTGAGAAGTACAAGAAAATTCCCGAGTACACACAAATCAATGAGGGCATGTCGCTTGCCGAATTTAAGTACATTTTCTGGTGGGAATGGGCGCATCGGTTTTTGGGCCGCTTTATAGGGCTTGCTTTTGCAATTGGATTGGTTTGGTTCTGGCTCTCCGGACGGATCGTGCCAGGATACAAGGCGCGTTTGATTGGTCTCTTTTTGCTCGGTGGTCTTCAGGGATTTGTTGGATGGTATATGGTGAAGTCGGGCCTGGTCGACCGGGTTGACGTTAGTCAGTACCGCCTGGCGATGCATCTGAGTTTGGCTTTTCTAATTTTCTCCGGTCTTATTTGGGTGGGGCTGGATCTGTTGCATGGTGGCGCCGAGATTCGTGTTGCAAAGATGAGTGACGTGTCGCGTGGTCTTGTTGTGTCAGCCGCACTGTTGGTCGCGTTGATATTTGTTCAGGTAGCGCTCGGTGCATTCGTTGCCGGAACCAAGGCTGGTCTGACGTATAATACGTGGCCACTTATGGATGGCAGGTTTGTTCCAGATGGTCTTGGACAACTGACGCCTTGGTATCTCAACGTTTTTGAAAATATCACCGCCATTCAGTTTAACCACCGCATGGCAGCCTACTTGGTTTTGGCTGTTGCCGCTGGGCATGTTGCATGGGTTTGTTTTGCCCAGCCAGGGCGTGGGGTCATGGTGTCGGCTTGGGTTGTCCTTGTCGGCGTGTTGGCACAAGCGCTTGTTGGCATTGCGACATTGCTGATGGCCGAAGGATCCATTCCAATTGGGCTTGGCTTGGCACACCAAGGCGGTGGTGCTGTGGTGATGGGACTTGCCACCTGGCATTTGCACAGGCTTTGGCAATTGCGTTAGGTCAGTGAGATCAGCTTAGTTCTGTCAAGTTGCGACCAACGTTGATTTAAGGTCAGTTGGCCAGCATGAGCTTCAAGTTTTGAACGGCTGCTCCCGCGGCGCCTTTGCCAAGGTTATCCAACCGCGCGACCAAAACACATTGATGTTCGGCATCGTTGCCAAATGCATAGATCTCCATGCCATCCGTGCCTTCTGCCGGATCGACAGGCAAAGTTGTCGGTTTGTCGGCAACAAAGCGCACGGCACTGTCGTCGGCTGCATAATAGGCTTTAAACAACTCTTGGATATCTGAAAGCGATGGCGGTGTTGCCAAAATACCAAGTTGGATTGGGATACTCACCAACATGCCCTGAGCGAAATTGCCGACCGACGGTACGAAAATCGGCGCCCGTTCAAGTTTGGAATGCGTAATGATTTCCGGCAAGTGCTTGTGCGATAAGCTGAGGCCGTAAAGAAAAAATGACGCTGCGCTGTCACTTTCAAATTCAGCGATCATGGATTTGCCACCGCCGGTATAACCGCTGACGGCGTTGATCGTTAAAGGAAAGTCTGGTGGAATCCAGCCGCTCTCCATAATCGGACGCAACAACGAAATTGCCCCGGTGGAATAACAACCGGGATTAGCAACGCGCTGGGCGTTGGCAATCGTTTTGGCATGACCTGGCACGAGTTCAGGAAAACCATAAACCCAACCATCGGCGGTGCGATGTGCCGTTGAAGCATCAATGATGCGCGGGGCTTTCGTACCCAAAGCGTCAGCGAGGACGACAGCCTCACGTGCGGCATCATCAGGCAAGCACAAGATGGAAACGTCAGCCTCTCGCATCAGTGCTTGACGGGCGTCAGCATCTTTACGCTTTTCAGGATCGATGCTGAGGACGGTGATATCCGGAATGTCGGCCAGCCGGTCGCGAATTTGCAGTCCCGTTGTGCCAGCTTCACCGTCGATAAAAATTTTATGGGTGTCTTGGGTCATGATGGTTTTATTACCCCGACCATCCATTGCCACAGTCCATCGCAACCGACCTTCTGGAACTCACATGCGACTTCCGCAGTGCCGCGATAAATCATATCGAGCGCGACATAGAGAATAATAAACAAGCCGATCCATGTGATCCAAGGATACTTGACCAAGAGTTTTGCGATGTAGGTTGAGGCAACAGCCATCAAGATGATCGCCACAGCAAGACCGAGCACGAGAACGAGCGTTTCGCCTTTGGCAGCTCCTGCAACAGCCAACACGTTGTCCAAAGACATCGACACGTCGGCGACCACGATTTGTCCAACGGCTGGCCAAAAGGCGACAGATGCTGCGCCAGCAGAGGCGCCGACCACGGCGGCATCTGATCCAGATAACCCCGCTTCGGCTTGTTCTAATTCTGAGAGGTGATCGTCTTTGAGCTGGCGGTACATTTTCCAGCAAACCCACAGCAACAGAATGCCACCAGCGAGTGTTAGGCCGACTATGGCAAGCAGTTGGTTGGTGATGGATGCAAACAGAATGCGCAACACAACAGCACCGGCAATGCCCCAAAAAATAACTTTTTTGCGCAATTGCGGAGCCACTTGAGAAGCGGCCAATCCGACGACGATGGCGTTATCGCCGGCCAGAACAACGTCAATGACAATGATTTGCCAAAGTGCGTTCCAGTTGGTCATGAGCCAATCGAGCATTGTGTTTCCCATCTATTGCAGTTGAAGTCTCTTGTGTCAGAACACCCCGTGCTGCCTGACTTCAAATCTGTTTCCTATTTAACGCGTCGTGGCGAAAAGGCAAAAGAGCCATTGTGAAACAAGTGTTTCAAAGCTGCGATAATCGTGACGCCTTGAATGAAAAAGGGCACCACGCTGTGTGATGCCCTTTTTGCCAAAGCTTGTGACTTCTGAAACTTAGCGTTTCGAGAACTGGAAGCTACGACGGGCTTTCGCGCGACCGTATTTTTTACGTTCCACAACGCGGCTATCGCGCGTCAGGAAGCCACCTTTTTTCAGGACACCGCGAAGCTCTGGTTCATAATGTGTCAGAGCCTTTGAAATGCCATGGCGAACCGCACCGGCCTGGCCTGACAAACCACCGCCAGCAACTGAAACGTTGATGTCGTATTGGTCGAGGCGGCTTGCGGCTTCAAGCGGCTGCTTCAAAAGCATCTGCAAAACCGGGCGGGCAAAGTAGACTTCGAATTCGCGCTTGTTGACAGTGATTTTGCCACTGCCTGGCTTGATCCAGACGCGTGCAACGGCGTCTTTACGTTTGCCCGTTGCATAGGCGCGGCCTTGAGCATCAAGCTTTTGTACATGAACTGGCGCTTCGTTGGCGGCGTCAGCAGGTGCTGCATCGCTGCCTTTAAGTTCACTCAGGTCACCGAGAGTCGTTGTTTCTTCACTCATAGGACTTAGACCCTCACATTCTTGGAATTAAGTTTGCCGATATCGAGCGGCTCAGGGTTCTGCGCCTCATGGGGATGTTCTGCACCTGGGTAAACGCGCAGGTTGCCCATGATTTTGCGTTGCAGAGGACCGCGCGCGAGCATGCGCTCGACGGCTTTCATGACGACACGCTCTGGATGTTTGCCTTCAAGAATCTGGCGTGGCGTGCGGTCTTTGATGCCGCCGGGATAGCCGGTGTGCCAGTAGTACTTCTTGTTTTCTTTTTTGCGCCCCGTGAAGATGACTTTGTCAGCGTTGATGACGATGATGTTGTCACCGCAATCGACGTGAGGTGTGTAGTAGGGCTTGTGTTTGCCTTTGAGACGTGTGGCGATCTGAGTGGCAAGACGTCCGACCACAAGGCCGGTGGCGTCGATGATGTACCACTTTTTCTCCAACTCGGCCGGCTTGGCCACGAAGGTTTTCATGAATTCGAACTCCAGTCGCAAATACGGGCCGACACGGTGCCGACCCAGCAAGATGCAGTGTTGATGAGCAATTGGTGAGGGGAATATGGCCCCTGCCCAGAGGTGTCAACACTTAAGTTTGCGACGTGGCATATTATATATAAAAAACAATGTGTTGGATATTACGGTAAAATAATACCCCATTAATGAGGGGGATTTGGAAGAATGTGTTCTCAAGTAAATGCAGCCTCAGATAAACTCGTGATTATCCGGTCGATGGGGAATGGCCGGTTCTTTTTGCCGCGACAGCGCCATCGGGCTGTGGCATCCCAGAAAGATCGGTTTGGTACATTTTTGCTACTTTAATGCGTAAGCCAGCCCTAAGTGGCAGGCGGGAGAGGCACATGTCGCAGGTGTCGAGATATTTGGTGCAAGCCATCGCAGCGCTTTTTTGCGTTGTGACGTTCGGGATCGTGACGGTCGGTGCCCAGGATGATTTGTCGAAACAGATCCTCCTTAAGGATGCTGACATTCAGGGTTTCATGAGTATCCAGGGCGACATGAAGACGATGGCGCGTAAAATCGAAGCCAGCGGCGATGTGTTGAGCCCTGAAGTGCGCAGCGAACTGGATGCCATGTCGAAAAAGCACGGCTTTGCAGATTTTGCGACGTTGCAATTGGTGGCGGCTAACATTGCCGGTCTGTTGGCAGGGTTCGATCCTGATACAGGCGCGTTTCAAGATCCGCGCGCAGACCTTCGAGCCGATATCGCCGAAATTGAAGCTGACGACAAACTTGACCCGGCGGAAAAAGACCGCGTTAAAAAAGAGCTGGAGGCCGAGTTGGCGGAAACGCCTGAAATTAAATTTAAAGAAAATATCGCGCTCATTAAGAAGTATCGCGAAGACATAGAAAAGGCATTGGAATAATGACGAGCGGGCAGCGAGCGGTAGCAAAAGACGAAACTTCGCCAAGCACTGTTGAGCTTTGCGGTGGCATTGTTCTTTTGGATCACCCCGAACCTGGCATTGGCGTGATCACAATGAACCGCCCCAAGGCGCGCAATGCGCTATCTCTGGAGATGTTGGCGGCGATGAGCGAGGCGCTTGATCTTATTTCTCAAGATGACAGCGTGCGCGCGGTTGTTGTTGCCGGCAATGGTCCAGCCTTTTGCGCCGGCCATGACCTTAAGGAATTAACCGCAAGGCGCAGCGATGATGATGGTGGCAAAAGTTTCTACGTCGAAACGATGACGGCGTGCTCGGCGTTGATGATGAAGATCGTCCATTGTGACAAGCCGGTGATCGCCAGTGTTCACGCAATGGCAACGGCGGCCGGGTGCCAGCTTGTGGCGACATGCGATCTGGCTGTCGCGGCGGATACGGCGAAGTTTTGTACACCAGGCGTCAATATTGGTTTGTTTTGCTCAACGCCGATGGTGGCGTTGTCGCGCAATGTGTCCCGCAAACGTGCCATGGAAATGTTGTTGCTGGGTGAACTCATCTCAGCCGAAGACGCCGCCGACTTTGGTCTCGTCAATCGCGCTGTGGCGCCTGAGGCCGTTCGAGATGAGGCGATTGATATGGCGCGCCGGATTGCTGCCAAATCGTCAAAGACAGTGGCGATTGGAAAGTCGGCGTTTTATTCCCAGATTGAAAAATCACTTGCAGGTGCCTACCAAGAAACCGCTGAGGTTATGGTGCACAATATGATGGAACGTGATGCCAAAGAGGGCATTGGAGCGTTTCTAGAAAAGCGCGAGCCGAAGTGGGACAACACGTGAGCCACGAGACTTATAGCGACGACTTCATCGAAGGCATCTTGGCGGACAATCGGGTTTTTGCGTTTATTGGCGCAAGTGCAAACACCTCTCGTCCGAGCTATTTCGCGATGAAATATTTGCTGGGGAAAGGCTATATCGTTCACCCCGTTAATCCGGGGATCGCGGGTCAAGACCTACTGGGCCAGCGTGTTTATGCAGATATAGACGACTTGCCTGGACCCGTTGATGTGGTCGATATTTTTCGCAACTCGCAAGCAGCTTTAGAGATCACCCGCAAGGCCATCGCTCGGCGCGAAGCGCTGGGGCTTAAGGTCATCTGGATGCAGCTTGGGGTGCGCAATGAGGTGGCCGCCGCCGAGGCGGAGGCCGTTGGGCTGACTGTCGTCATGAACCGCTGTCCAAAAATTGAGTATGGACGGCTTTCAGGTGAGATCGGTTGGAGCGGCGTTAATATGGGGCGGGTTTCAAGTCGTCGGCCGAAGTTGGCCGCAAGCGGTGTGCAGGGGCAAGTCATTGCCCCCAAAACGCCCGTTAAAGACGCCTGATAAGTCTTCTCGATCCTGCCAAAGAGCAAAAATACCAGTGCTGAGACGCAACCGGTTTTGGCGACATGGATAAATGAGACCTCGGGTCGCAGGCAGCGCACACGGAGAAGGTGCTAGCAGGCTCACATTAAGTTGTAGGCTCGCGAGAGCTAAGTGAAAGGCCAAGTTGGAGTTTAAGGACTAAGTGTCTACTCGGCTATTTGGCGAGATTTATGCCCGGCCCGTGGTTTTGAGCGTCGCCAAGTTGGTCACCAGGCGAGAAACTGAACTCTCATTTTGGGGAACCAAAAGTTGCGTTCAATCGTATAGGTAACATGGTGTGTCTCAGTCAGGCCTCGCAAATACTGTCTTTGCGAATATCTGCCAGGCTAGGGCATTCCTTTTCACCGCCTAGATCCTGTCTTATTTGTCAGGCTTAGGATTAACCAATGTATGGCGCTGTATGGCGCAGGTGTATATGGGCAGGCCGATGTTTATGTTTATGCAACTGGTTTGATGAGTTGGCAAAGGCATGACGTCATTGCTAGACTAAATTTTCGTCCCGTTGAGGTGGCCGTTTGCAGGACGCCTGATGTGGGTACGGTTTTTGGAGACCTCGATGCAATCAAATGTGGTGACATCCATTGAAGTGGATATCGACTGGGCTGTTGAGACAGTTTTGCCGATTGAGTTCCATGGCGAGGAAGTGTCACTTGAAGCACGAGCTTACCAAGGTGCCAATCCGCAGGAACAGGCGATCGTTCTGATCAACCGCGGTGAAGGTGTTGATGCCAAAGCAACGCCAACTGTTCGCGTGCACAGCGGTTGTGTCACCGGTGATATTTTTCATTCACTGCGCTGCGATTGTTATCAGCAACTGCAAGCTGGCCTGAAACGCGTGATTGAGTCCCCCAACGGTATTTTGATTTACCTGCCGTATCATGAAGGGCGGGGCATCGGTCTTGTAAACAAAATAAAAGCCTATGCACTGCAAGACAAAGGGCATGACACGGTTGATGCCAATGTTGAGCTGGGTGAGCCGATAGATGCGCGCGACTACCGTTTGGCGGCGGCAATTTTATTTGACCTCGGCTTCCCCGAGATCAAGCTCATCAGCAACAATCCTGCCAAGGTCGAATCCTTGAGCGCGGAAGGTATCACGGTAACAGAACAAGTGTCGGTGGTGATTGAGCCGGGTCAGCACAACAAGAAGTACCTTGAGACCAAGCGCAAACGCATGGCGCACAAAATTTAAGTTTTGTGAGCGTTTGAATTCTCAACATGATGAGCCACAAGCTGGAGTTGCGTCATGCAAATGTCACATCGCTTTTTCCTGGGATTACGTTTGTTGGGTTTCGTCCTCGCTTGGTTGCGTGAAGCCACCTTCTTCCAGCATCTGTGCAAACAAGCCTTGTTTGTTAGACTTGAGTTGATCAAAGGTTCCGCGCTCGACGATGCGACCATTGTTCATCACCAAAATCTGGTCGGCATCAATGACCGTCGAGAGGCGGTGGGCAATAATGAAAGTTGTGCGATTTTTTCGTAGGCGATCAATGGCGCGTTTGATGCGGGCTTCTGTTGCTGTGTCAAGCGCACTTGTTGCTTCGTCGAGAATGAGGATTGGGGCATTCTTTAAGATGGCACGCGCGAGCGCAATGCGTTGGCGCTCTCCACCCGATAAAGAGGCACCGCGCTCGCCGATCACAAATTCATAGTCACCTTGTTTGGAGGAAATAAATGCATCGGCTTCTGCCAACTGCGCGGCGCGTTTGATGTCGTCTGGGGTGGCATCACCACGTCCGACGCTAATGTTTTCTGCAACGGAGCGATTGAAGAGGCCTGCGTCTTGGAAAACAACAGCAATCGCTTGGCGCAGCGAATTCAGTTTAATGTCCCTGATGTCATTGCCATCAATGCGAATACTGCCTGATTGTGGTGTGCGAAGGTGTTGCAAGAGGGCGAGCGCGGTTGTTTTGCCAGCGCCTGTTGGGCCGACCAATGCAACTGTTTGGCCTGGTTTGGCTTCAAACGAGACATCGTAGATGCCGGCCGCCTTGTCAGGAAATACAAATGTGACATCATCGTAGATGATGTGACCTTGAACGGGCAATGGCAGTTGTATTGCGTTGGGGCGTTCGCTGATTTCAGATGTTTCGTCGAGCAGGTTGAAGAAATTTTTCAGCGCTGGAGCACCCTGATGCAATTGCATGACAAATCCAGAAATCGCATCAAGCTTGGTGATCAGCAGATTTGCAAAAGCAACGAAACTGACGATTTCACCGACCGAGAGTTCGCCGCGAGACGCCAGAAACGCACCGACCGCGAATATGACAACCATGGCAATTGTTGCCGCCGCGCGTTGCAAGACCGTCAGAATACCCCACCACGTTAACACTGGATATTGCGCGGCAAGAAGGTTTCCCATCAATGTCCGCATGGCATCGACTTCTGCTGCGAGACGGGAAAAACTCTGGACAACTGTGACGTTTCCAATGACGTCGCCGACGCGTCCTGAGACGCCTTGGCGTTGTTTTTCAACCTCGGCTTGTCCGCTGCTGGTTTTGCGCATGACATAAAGGCTCATGACCACATAGATCAGCGCCAACACGGCGAGAATAGTCGACATCCTAAGGTCGACAGAAATGGCCGTTGGAATAAGCAGAAGGACGCCAGCGATTGCGGTGACATTCGTTCTCAGGACGCTCAACCAGAGCCAGAACAAGCGTTCTGTGCCCCAAAGAATGGTGCTAATGACAGCGCCCGATCCGCGGTCGGCGTGGTAGTTTAACGGCAATGTCATGGCCCGCTCGAAGGCGTTGTTCATAGCAACAAGTTTGTTGCGATGGGCCAATCGATCAGCGAAGATTGAAACAAGAACGTTGGCAAGAATGCCAAACAGCCCCAGGAGGGCCCAAAGTCCAATAAGGTTGAACGTGCTTTTTTGCGAAGCCAGCGCATCAACAACCCAACCAAATAGAATTGGTTCGGCGAGTTGGACCATTGCAATGATGACGCTTGCCAATGCTAGGCAAAGTGCCAGGGCCTTCTCACCGGCTAACATTTTTGCCGCGCGTGTATAGATTTCCAATAGAGTCATAAGGTTGGCAAATACCTTTGCAATGATCGTGGAGGGGGCACTTGGTTGGGCTCGAAAGAAGTAGCTCTGGTGAGTAATGAGAGTTTTAAGACGATTTGCAGTCCAGCATGATAATTATGGCAGGTTTCGTGTTGCACTAAAACGCTTTGGGTGTCTCAAGTGCAAACAATTGCTTTGACAGTTAAAGTTTTTGAGTGCCAGGGATGGTGAAATTGAAACGGGAGACTTAGCAAAACTCATGTCAAATGGTGTGCGCGACATTCCTTCAGGGTCAAAAGCCAGCTTAGAACGGCTCGGCGCGCCCGGTCGTGGTCAACCGGTTGTTGTGGCGCAATTGGGACAATCTCTTGATGGACGTATCGCGATACCCTCAGGTGAAAGTCGATACATCAATGGCGAGGCGGCGTTGGCCCATTTGCATGCCTTAAGAGCCCATGTCGATGCGGTTGTGATTGGTGTTGGAACCGCGGTTGTCGATAATCCAAAGCTCAATGTGCGTCTTGTTGAGGGGGCGGATCCGGCGCGTGTCGTCATTGATCCGTCAGGGCGAATGACCGCCGAACTTTGTTGCATGAGCGAGGGAGGCGTGCGCCGCTTTGTTGTTCGCGCCGATGATGCAATAGTCGGACTGGAAAAGCAGGATGGTGTTGAAGAGATACGTCTTCAACGCGAGGGCCGATTTGTGCCGCCCCGCGCCATTGTTGAGGCGCTGGCAGAGCGCGGAATGAAGCGCGTATTAATTGAAGGTGGGGCGGCAACTGTTTCCGCATTTGTTGATGCTGGTGTTGTTGATCGTTTGCATGTGCTTGTAGCGCCAATGCTTTTGGGGTCAGGAAAACCAGGCCTCTTACTTGACCCGATTGCGAAGTTGAGTGATGCGCTACGCCCGAAAGTGGATGTCTCTGTGCTCGAGGGTGGTGATGTGCTATTTGATTGTGATCTTGTTTGAAAGCATGCTCCAGCCCCTGGCCCAAGCGCATGCAAAGTGATTGCTGTCCTCGAAGTTGCGTCTGTCAAATAGGAGGCATTGAAAATGTCGGATACTCAAAACCGCTCTACACAACAAATTGAAATTTACAGCTCACCCGCCCGAAAATTTCACTGGGTGATGGCCTTTTTGCTTCTGCTTCAAGTGCCGCTCGGTCTGGCGATGGTCTACCGTGGCGTTGATCTTGGTATTTTTGATTCCGTGACCAACCACATGTACACCTCGCACAAATTGATCGGGGTCGTTTTGTTGGTGCTGATTATTTTCCGTTTTTTGTACAGACTGATGAACGGTGCTCCAGAAGAGCCTGATACACTAGAACCGTGGCAAAAAAAACTAAGCATGCTCAATCACTGGGGTATTTATGTTCTGCTTATTGCAGTGCCAATTTTGGGTTATCTCGGAACGGCATACTATGGTGCCTTGAATATTTGGGGATTGTTTAAACTGCCAGCCGTTGTCGGTGTCGATAAAGAAGTCGCCAAGGTCGTTCTTGCTTATCATGCTTGGGCTGCGTTTGCATTGTTGGCTCTCGTCGTATTGCACATCGTTGCGGCAATCTATCACCATAGAATTCGCAAAGACTTGGTGCTCGCACGCATGCTGCCAAGGCTTTTGAAAAATAGTGATAAGGCCTGATCGCAAGGGGGTGTGTCTCAGACGAGTTTGCGCCTGGCAAGGGCGTGTGCTTGGAGCGTGGGAGAACTCCACCTACCCGGTTTCGTCTTCATCATCGTCATCATCGCCGTCATCCATAAAGATGTTTTGTCCTGGTATGGCGAGTGTATCGGTATGTCCGACGATGGCACCCGACAACTCGCGGCGCCCCCAGCTTTCCACCAGTGGCTTTTCAACTTTTTCGGTCTCCATAACAGCCGTGACATAACCGAGTTGCAAAGCGGCGATCAGCGGACCATCACGAGGAACAGAAAGGACCCATGGGCTGCTACCTTCGCTGACGATATAGCCACTGGCCTGAAAGCGATCAGCGAGAATTGCAGCAGCTGTGGGTCCGGCAGCCGGACCAAAGCCTTTATCGATGCGTTGATGGTGGTGATATGCGGCGATCAGAGCATTGTCACTGGGGTGGCGGGGCTTCCATTGTTGCACGCCATTATAGGTGAGTGCTGTGTAAAAAGCCGACCGGCGTTTTGCGATGGCCTGAACCGTCTTGGCGATGGTTTGTGGTGAGGCGAGGTCGAATAGCGCTGAGGCCGTGACAAGATCGGGAGCGTCCCCCAACGCGATGTCGAGATCTTTGGCAAGGTCAACACTTTGGAAACGGACGTCCAAAGTCAGGCTGTCCTTGATGAGAGTTAGCGTGTCCCCGGTTGTTTCAAAGCTGTCGGCCCAATCGGCTAGCTCCTGGCGTGCCGCATCGAGCAACACCGCATCATGGTCGATGAGCTGCCAAGATTGTCGTGCCGGCAAAAGTGGTGCCGTGGCGCGCAAGTTGGCGCCCGTGCCGCATCCCAAATCGACAATGTTGAGCTGGTCACGCAAAGCAAAGTGCGCTTGCAAGGCTTCGCTGACATCGCCATTGCGCGCGCGATGGTCGGCTGCTTCGCGCAAGGCCAGCCAGTCAGTACTGAAGCCGCTCATGACTTAAGTTCCATGATCACTTCTGCAAACTTGCGGGCCGTTTCATTCCATGTTGGTAGCTTGCGACCAGCCTCCCAGGCTGCGTCCGCCAATTTTGCCCTTAGTTTTCTGTCGTTCAATGCTTGTGCCAAAGCCTCAGTCAACGCTTCGATATTGCCAGGAGGAACTTTTAGCGCGGCACCGTCAGGCACTGTAAATGCCGCGGCGCCACCGGTTGTGCAAACGATCGGCAATCCACATGCCATAGCTTCGGCGAGCACCATTCCGTAACCTTCAAACAAGGACGGCATGACAAAGATATCAGCGGTTTCGTAGAAACGTTCGAGCGTTGCAGGGACGACAATGCCTGGAAGGGCAATGCGATCTGTCATGCCTGAGCTTTCAACCTGCTTTTTTAGTGCCAGGGCGACATCAGGATCTCGGTCTTGCGCCCCGGCGATGGTCAGGCGCCAATCGAGGTGGCGTAAAGGTTCCAGTGCCGAAATCAGAACGTCATAGCCTTTTCGTGTCGAGATTGCCCCGACGGACAACAACTGCAATGGCGTGCCGGTTCCTGTTGCGCGCAAAGCCGGGTTGGTGCCGGGGCGTGCGACAGTAATTTTGTGGGCTGGCACATCGTAGTCGCATTCAAGAATAGGCTGCATTGAGGGACCGGTGATGATGACCGCGTCGGCCTGTGCCAAGGCGTTTTTTTCCGTACCCGCGAGGCGTTTTTGGTCGGCTGCCGAGATACCACTTTCCAGCGCCAATGGGTGATGCACCAACGCGATAATCCGGCACGAAATCTGGTCAATGATTGAAGCTGGCAACGCACCAAATGCAAGTCCGTCTATGACCAAGACCTTATCAGCTGCAATCGCGGTTAAGAGTTTCTCGGTTTCAGTAAGATCTGCTTGGGTTGGGTTTGGGAAACTTCCGGGTAGTTGCAATCGTTGGTGTTTGAGACCGAGCGCCGGTAGCAAAGACATGATGCGTCGGTCGTAGGCATACCCACCCGTCTGAGTATGAATATCGCCGGGAATTGCAAAAATTACGTCGGGTAATAGGTCAGGCACCGAGCGTCCCCTCGTAGGCTGCGCGGGCCAAATCTGTTTCCGATAGGGTGACCCGAATTTTGGCAAGTTCCTTTGCGTCTTCGCCAAGTTTGCCATTTTGGGCCGCGAGGGCGATTTGGTCAAAGATGTGTTTTGCTAAAAACTCTGTTGTTGTGAGCTGTCCTTGAAATTTCTCAATTTCGTCGAGGTTTTGATAGTTCAATGGTTTCAGAATTTCGGCCAGAACGGAAAGTGCAGCGCCAATATCGACGACGACATTGTAGCGCGTGAGCTGATTGCGAAAGAATGCAACGTCGACCACGAATGTTGCCCCGTGCATTTTTTCAGCAGGTCCAAAGAACGGATCGGGAAGGCTGTGGGCGATCATAATGCGGTCGCGAACTTCGACGGAAAACATGTAGTGGTTATCTCCGGTTTGGGCTGAGCGTTATAAACGTAATCGGCAAACTTAAATTCAAGAATTTTCCATGCTGGCGTAGCGGATCACCGGAGCCAAGCCTTTTGCATCTCTAGAAAGGACTTCGGGCAGGGCTGTGGCGACGTCGTCAAAGGCAATCTCATCAGCGACGAGACTGTCAAAGACAGGGTCTTGTAACAGATCCAGCGCTTTGGCGATGCGTTTTTGGCTATTCCAGCGCCGCTGACGATGGGCGGGGATCTGTCCGACTTGTGATGCGATGAGGCGGAGGCGCTGGGAATGAAAGGCGCCGCCGAGATTGACCGGCGTGTCGCAGTCGCCATACCAACTCATCTCGACGATGGTCGCTTCCGCACCCGCCAAAGAGATCGCCGTCTGCAATCCATTAGCGGTCGCGCTGGTATGAAACACAACGTCAGCGGGACTGATTTGGTTAATGTCGTCGGGTGTCGCAAACTTTGCACTGAGTTTCTCAACAATGGCTTTGCGGCTGGAATCGATATCAACGACCGTTACATCTGTGCCGGGTATATGTGCGGCCAAATACGCCACCAATAATCCGACGATTCCACCGCCGACGATCACGATCCTGTCACCGAGAGTTGATCTACTATCCCAAATTGCGTTGAGGGCTGTTTCCATGTTTGCGGCTAAAGTAGCCCGGCGGGCAGGCAGACCTTCGGGTAAGAGAGTAATTGCCGTTGCTGGCACAACAAATACGTCTTGATGGGGGTGGAGACAAAAGGCTGTGCGACCAACAATCTCATCAGCCCCACTTTCGATGACCCCAGTCGCGCAATAGCCGTATTTGACTGGGAATGAAAACTGACCTGATTGAAAAGGAGCGCGCATGCGTTCGTATTCACTAACTCCAATTCCGCCTTCGAAGACGAGGCGTTCAGTACCTCGACTAATTCCGCTATAGAGCATAGTTATGCGCACGTGCCCGGGAGCGGGTTGGCCGACACGATCAGGTCTGAGTTCAACGGTGCCTTTTTGCGTATACCAAACGGCACGTGCGATATGAAAATTACCGGCAGAACGTCGGGTGACCATTTGACCTCCTGATGACGAACGGGCCACCTAAGAGCCCGCAAATCTGAAGCGAAGAGAAGACATGAGCAACACGAAGAATATAAGTGCTGGGATGGATGCCATCGAATTGCAATCACAAAGCCTTACGACACCAACGGGGTTGCAGTCTACGCAAAGACTGACCAGGCGTCGTCGTTTGGTTGTATTTCTTAACGTCGCGACAAATTTGGTGCTGTTATCTTTTGCCGCAAAACTGATGGCAGCTGGTGGCTGGACATTGGTCGACGCTGTCATGTTTGTTTGTTTCGCAATGGGGGTTCCCTGGGCGGTTTTGGGATTTTGGAATTCCCTTATCGGGCTGTGGTTGCGCCATGGTGGGCGTGATCCGCTTGGACAGGTCGCACCTTATTACGACGCTGCATTTCAATCGACGCCGCTGACACAGAAGACGGCGATCTTGATGACACTGCGTAATGAAGACCCTGAGCGAGCATTAACGCGTCTCAAGACTGTAAAGCGAAGTGTCGATGAGACAGGCCACGGTGGATCGTTTGACTACTTTATTCTGAGCGATACGTCCAACGCCGATGTCGCGATGCGTGAGGAAGCTTTGGTGGAGGCCTGGCGTGCTGTTGCCGGTTTGACGAGTCGGATTGTCTATCGCCGCCGCGAGGAGAACACCGGATTTAAAGCTGGAAACGTGCGCGATTTTTGCTCGCGCTGGGGACGGTCGTACGAATTTATGCTGCCATTGGATGCCGATAGCCTGATGTCGGGTGAAGCAATTGTTGCTATGGCCCGGGTTTGTCAATCGCATCCCCGTATCGGAATCTTGCAAAGCTTGGTGGTCGGTTTGCCATCTAAAAGTGCGTTTGCTCGCATCTTCCAATTTGGTATGCGCCACGGCATGCGGACTTACACAATGGGGCAGGCGTTCTGGGCTGCAGATTGCGGTCCCTTCTGGGGCCACAACGCGCTTGTTCGCATCAAACCGTTTTACGATCTTTGCGTGTTACCAGAAGTGCCCGGCAAGGGGCCGTTCGCAGGCCATATCCTGAGCCATGACCAGGTCGAGGCCACGCTGATGCGCCGCGCAGGTTTCGAAGTTCTTGTATTGCCGGTTGAAGGTGGCTCGTGGGAAGAAAATCCGCCAACTATTTTGGACTATACCAAGCGTGATCAACGTTGGTGCCAAGGCAACTTGCAATACACCAAGATACTTGGACTGAGAGGCCTTGAGCCGATGAGCCGCTTCCAGCTGGTTTGGGCGATTTTGATGTTTGCCAGCCTGCCTGCAGGGGTTGTGTTGATCGCGTTGACCCCACTTGCAGCGTTTCAGGCCCAAAGCATTGTCAACTATCCGACCGGCTTGGCAATTGCGCTTTATTGTAGTTTTGTTGTGATGTCATTGATGCCAAAACTTGCTGGCCTGGCTGACGTTTGTCTTACACCAGGGGCCGTGAAACGGTACGGAGGTGCTGGTCGTTTTGCATTGAGTTCCTTGATCGAGGTTGTCTTCGCGCTTCTACAAGGTGCTATCACCACAACGCGAACGACGATCTTTATCGCATCGCTTCTTATTTTTGGCCGTTCTGTTCGTTGGAACGGGCAGGACCGCGAGCTGCATCGATTGAGTTGGATGAAAGCTGTTCGTGAGTTTTGGCCACAAACCGTGTTTGGAGCGTTGATCTTAGCTGCACTCTTCGCCGTCTCTCCGACCGTCTTGGCGTGGAGCCTGCCGTTAACTGCAGGTTATGTCCTCGCCATTCCTTTTGCCGTTGTTACCGCGACACCGATGGTTGGCCGGTTCATGGTGAGAACGGGATTGTGTGGCGTTCCTGAAGACTTCGCACCAGTTCCCGAGACGATGGCAATCCAACAACACACCGCTGCAGCGAATGATGATGAGATGGAACGAGAACCGTTGCCTCAACAAGACGTTGGGCGGGACCAAGCAGCAACACCATGTGAGACGACGATTGCTGCATAGTGTATTCACTGTTTGAGGGAAGCATTCCCTGTAATCAAAGGTGAAAAGCCAGAACCGATCGGGTTCTGGCTTTTTCGTTTTTTTCTTGGCAAGAGCGGTCGCGGAGTTTTTTCCTACCAGCGAAGTTCTGCCATGGCGCCTAGTGCTGGTGGGGCTTTATTGTTGAATAATTTTTCCAACTTGTCGGGAACAATCAAACCATTTTCAACGACGTCATCTCGGTGAATGCCGCCTGCTACGAACAAGGCATCCAAGCCGACATTCTGGGCGCCAACCAGGTCGGTTCGAAGCGCATCACCGATGACGAGAATTTTGTTCCAAGCGACGGTATCGTCACGGAGTTTTTCAGCGTCTTGATGGGCCGTGTGGTAGGTGGAAGCATGAGGTTTGCCAGCCCAAAAGACCTCACCGTCCATTTCCTCGTAAAGATCGGCGATGGCTCCGGCACACAGATACAGTTTCCCCCCAACATCGACATATTTGTCGGGGTTGGCGCAGACAAAAGGGAGTTCTTTCTTTTTCGCCTTTTCCAGCAGGGCTCGATAATCCTCTGCTGTTTCTCCAACGTCGTCATTAAATCCGGTTGCGACAATGGCATGAGCTCTGTCAAGAGCTACACTGTCGCCGGGCAGGCGACTGAATAGAGCAGCATCCCGGTCGGGCGGACCGATGTTGTAGAATTGATTGTAACCTTTGTCGGAGATGTGGCGCAAAGCCAGGTCGCCTGATGATACGATTTCATCCCAAGTATCGGTTGGGACATTGCGCAATTCCAGCATACGCGCGACACGCTCTTTAGGAACCGGAGCGTTTGAAACTAAGATGACAGTACCACCATCCTTGCGGAACTGCTGTAGGGCATGCGTTGCGCCTTGATAGGCTGTAAGCCCATCGTGCATGACACCCCAGACATCACAAAATAATACGTCGTAGTTTGATAGAAGATCACCCGCCCCGAGAAGAATCTGCGGTTTTCCAATGGTATCGGATTGAAATTCAGGCGTGGGGCGTGGCATTGGGCGTTCGGTCCTTGCAGGTCACGACAAACATAGATTTTGACATAGCTCTCAAAGCTTGAAGATCAACCGTCGAGAGCCTCATTGTGGTGGCAGAATATTTCGTTGGTTTTATTGTTATTGCACACGCAAGTCACGCGTTGTGTTTTTCTGAGGTGAACCTGGAGCGAACCTGGAGTGATTCGGGTCTCGCCCAGAACGCGCCAAATACGAGACGCTCAACGCTCACAAAAGGTGCAGTTTTATTACGCCGAAGCTCGAAAATACAGCATTTATGGCCTCGAAAACGCCGGAAGTGCGTTTTCGGCATAACAGGTCTTCGATATTGCAGGCTTTAGGATTGAAAATTTATTCCCGCAGTTAAATTTCGCAGTTACACTTTTCATCAATCGCACTTCTCGTAATCAAACGACCGGTGGTCGCAATAAGAAACGTTCGAGGAAGCGTCTGTTGGGGAAGCTAATTAGGTTTCACGACGGAGGCAGAGACATGATAAAATATTCCCGCCATTCGCAGGAAAAGAAGTGTCGCTATTTTGGTTCCTGCGTAGGTGTTATGATCTGCAGCGTTTTGATTTTGGCGATGGTGCTAAAACCAAGTCCGCTTGCGGCCTACGAAGTTGGTAATTGGCGATCCGTGTGTATGGCTCCCAATTGGCAGACCGGAGAGATTGAGCCGGTCGCAGAAGCCAATGTTTCAATTTACCCAATTCGTCGATGGTTTGCCCGCACGCATCGTTTGCCCGACGGAAGCTGGCGCATGGAATTCAACGAAAACTTTATTCGCCGTACCAGATTATCTGAAGAAGCACGTAAGTATGTGTTTTTTCATGAATGTGCTCATGCCCTAAAAGACGAGGCAAGCGAACACAGAACAGACTGCGAGGCATTGAATCTTATGCGACGTGAGGGCCTGGCAACGACCAAGGCGTTGCGAGATATCAGATATGCATACGTTATGATTATGCGAAGCTTTCCAACCGGAGGTCCTTGCGAGCCACAAATGCGCAATTATGAGCAAACCATCGCTTTGCAAGATTAAAAAACAATTTCGGGTGTTTCCTCAGGCTTTTCGCCTCTGACGTGCTAAGTATTGTCAGTTCAGAACAGGTTTGTTTTGGTCCCTGGCCCTCTCTTTTAAGGGGTGGGCTCACTTATATGCATCCAAATGCGAGTTAGGTGCGTAGACAGCTCTCTAAACTTTGCAACTGCGCTCGAAACTCTCGATCTCATGGGTTGCAGCGCAAAATAGCTCGAATTAAGGGGGCTTGAATGGTGAGTGACCGCGCTCGTGCGTATATCCGTGAAATGACTGTGGCGTTGTTCGTGACTGTCGTTGTGGTCTCATTTGCAACCGCCAACTCCGCCTCGGCATTGAAGGTCGGAGACTGGGAAGGTGTCTGTATGGCACCCAACCACCTGACGGGTGAAATAGAACGCGTTCAAGTGTCGGAGGTTTCTGCGCGACCGCTGTTTCCTTGGTTTGGACGCACGATGCGCATGCCTGATGGGACTTGGAAAATTGATATCAATGTTTTCTTTTTGTTTGCAAATAGATTGAGCAACGCGGCCAAAAAATTCATCTTTTATCACGAATGTGCTCACGCTCGGTTGGATGTTGCGAATGAACGCACGGCAGATTGTGAAGCGTTGGCAGAAATGAAACGCGCAATGGATGTCACCGACCAGGCAATCAAGGACATAGAGTATGCCTACCTGTTGATTTTGCGAACATTCCCGACCGGTGGCCCGTGTGATCAACCATCGAATTACAACCCGCCACAGACAGCAACAAACAAATAATCGTGGTGAGGGATGATGATTTGGCGTTGTGCTGGTGATTGTGGCATTTTTTTAAACGATGAAGCCAGAATTACTCTAGCTTGGCGTCCTTTGGCGTGGGCTCAATAGCCAAGCTGTCAACATGACCACCACACCAAATGCTCCGAGTATGATTGCAAAGGCGGAGCCGGCAGCAGCAAGACCCGCCGTGCCCGCCCACGAGATTGAGGCAAAGGCTTCAGAAAATGTCGCTATTCGCGAGGCTGTTTGGCGTCGACGGAAATTTCTGCGACGGGATCGGCTTTGAAACCACATTTGTATTGCGATTGTCGACGAAGCCGCGACAACGACACCAATAGCTGTGACAGCAGCACTCCAAACAGATAGGAATGCAAGTCCAATGATAAATGGCGTTACGAGCGCCGCGAGTATTAACAAAATTGCTTCTATCTTTGCCAGCGTTGCCGCGCGATTTGAAATCGGTGCGGTTTGCACAAGGTCTGGGGCGTCTTCACCGGAAATTGCTAGCCAGGCTAGTCCGCCTGCGAGTTGGCCGATGGCCATGACCAAAACCGGTGCCAGGATAACATGGGCGTCGGCGTTTTGCCCGTGGTTGATCCACAAAATCAGTGCAGGCGGAATCAGATAGAGGATTTGCATTAACGTTTGTGATACGAGCCAAGGGTCGCGCTTTAACAAGGCCCATTCTTTTACGCGCATAGCGTGGCGACGCGAGGCATTGCGAAATCCACTGCGGGCTTGGGCTTGAATTTTTTTGCCGTGTGATAAGCCTGCTGCCGCTAACACTTGTTCACCAAACTGGTCGGACGATGTGGCTATAACACCAACAAGACAAGCAACTGCAAAAACAAAAAAGACAATCGCTGCAACCGGGTTCCCGAAAGCCGCTTGGGCCGGTAGCCAGAACCAGCTATCGGCATCCGGAGCACGGTTGACGACCATGTCAGACGATAGAAACGCAAAACGCGATATTTTCCCCATTGAGAGGATGGCTGCGATTTGAATTCCGATTAAGAAGGTGGCGCCAACAACGGCAGCGAGAATTTGTGCAAACAAACGTGTGCGTTTGGCGCCAAAAATACGAAACATGGCAAGCGTCAGTAAAACGGCTGTGGCTGTTGCAAGCATCCCCATGGATGCGACCACAGCATAACTCCAAAACCAGTGGGCTCCGTCCAAGATAGCCGCGACGTTAATAACCGGGGCTGCCAGAAGCGCCGTCATAGCCGCAGACGAAAATGCGATTGCGCCAACGCGAACGGCAAATACGCGTTGCGCGGATGTCGGGGATGACAGGATTAAGTCGAGATCGTCACGGGTGTAAAAGGCGCGCGTTACGGATTCTAATGTTTGAGACAGCATCATAGAGAACGACAACAGCAAAGTACTGGTGACGGCGACAAGAGTGGAAATGTCAGTTTTAAAGTCTGGGCCAAGTATTGGCTTTAAAAGCATGTAGGCCAAGGCATGCAATCCTGCGATAAAGGCAACAAGACCGATCGCGATAAATCGGCCTTTGCGACCCGTGCCACCTGCCATGATGGATAGCCACCGACGCCAAGATAATGTCATTTCGTGGCGCGCGAACCAACTAAGAGAGCCGGGTTCAGCGGCCGGTAGAATTGCAGTGGTGAAACTCATGCCGCCAGTCCTTTGTTTGGCGTTTGGGCGGCGTCGGCCTCACCAGAGACGAGTTGCAAGAAGACTTCTTCAAGGCTTGAGCCGTTCTGGCCAGCTTTGTTACGTAATTCTTCAAGTGTTCCTTCTGCGACCAGCTCACCATTTGAAATGATGCCGAGCCTGTCGGCCATGCGCTCGGCGACTTCGAGAATGTGCGTGGTCATGATGACAGTGACACCTTCAGAAACCAGCCGACGCAGAACGGTTTTGACTTGTCTTGCCGATCCAGCATCAAGGCCTGTCAGAGGTTCATCGAGGATGATGAGTTTCGGGTCGTGGATCAATGCACCAGCCAATGCCACTTTCTGGCGCATGCCCTTGGAAAATCCTTCACAGCGTTCATTGGCATTGGCTGAGAGGCCGAGCCACTGCAACAAGTCTGTGGCGCGAGCAAAGGCCTTGTTGGCATCCAGTCCCCAAAGGCCGGCGACAAACTCCAGATATTCCAGCGGTGTCAGTTTGTCGTAAACCATTGGCTCGTCAGGCACCCAGGCGACAATTTGTTTCGCGGCGATTGCGTCAGTCCGTACGTCAACACCACAAATTGAAATGGCTCCGCTGTCAGGCGCGAGCAATCCCGCGACCATTCGTAATGTCGTTGTTTTGCCAGCGCCATTGGGACCTAACAGAGCATAAAACTCTCCTGTTGGAATGGTCAGTGACAAGCCGTTTACGGCAGGGCGATCGAATGATTTAACGAGTTTTTGAATGTTAAGTGCTGGCGCATTTTGAGACATAATTGTAACTAACCTGGATGACACACGACGGAATGTCCGACTTTAGCAAAGTTAGGTTTCTGGGCCGTGAATGGTTATTAAAGTGGTGCGCGGTTTTTTGATGCCCTATGAAAGGCTGACGGTTTTACTAGAATGGCAGAGGTGGGCGGAATTTGCCCAGTAAGTCCGGCTAAGAATTTTTTAAATCAGGCTAAGAATTTTTTGCATTTTTTCACATCAAAAAAGAATACGCTCGTCCAATGTGCTGCTTTGCCGTTCGTCATTTGTGATGACGGCATGTGGGTTCTGTTGGTGACGACCCGCAAAACGCGACGTTGGATTTTACCGAAAGGCTGGCCCAAGATGGGTCATTCACCACACGAAATAGCGGCCAAGGAAGCGTTTGAAGAGGCCGGTGTAAAGGGGTGCACATTCAAAGACTCGATTGGGTCATATTCGGAGAAAAAACGTCTGCACGTCTTTGTCTCCGTGCCATGCAATCTGAACGTATATCCTCTCGAGGTCACCGAACAGCATATTCATTGGCGCGAGGAGGCACAGCGTGACAGGATCTGGCTGCCTGTGAAAGAAGCCGCAGATCGATTGTCAAATAAGGGACTCGCTCAAATTATTGTGAACTTTTCAAATCGCTGGCATTGCGACAAATAAATGTCTATGCCACTCCGTGTTAATGAGAAGTCGCAATAAGTTTTGAATTTGTCCTATCTCTCGTTTTTTAAACGGGCAGATGTGTCTCATACCCCAGCCTGGAATGGTTTGAGCTAAGTGACCAACAATCGAACCGAAGTGTGGGAAAATCGCCTTGAGCACCGAACAGCCAGAATCGCCAAATCTGCAAAAGAAATCCGTCGACAAAGACCTGGGCAAACTCGGTCAGGTCGAGGATGCCACGCAGCAAATAAGTCGTAAGCTCATCGGGCCCGGATTGGGACTGTTGTTTCTTGCTGTTGCGGGAATTTTTGCGAGCACGCAGATCGGCAATTCATCAGAATCGGTCATTTTGATTATTGCAGCAGTCCTCGGCGGCTATATGGCGTTGAATATCGGTGCGAATGATGTCGCAAACAATGTTGGACCAGCCGTTGGTTCAAAAGCACTGACGATCTACGGTGCCTTGGTCGTTGCCGCCATTTTCGAATGTGCTGGTGCTTTGTTGGCTGGCGGTGACGTTGTCAAAACGATTTCGAAAGGGATCATTGATCCAAACGCTGTTGCCTCGTCTCAAATATTTATTTGGGCGATGCTGTCGGCGCTGATGGCCTCAGCGTTATGGGTCAACTTGGCGACATGGATCGGCGCTCCTGTATCAACCACACACGCTGTGGTTGGTGGCGTCTTGGGTGCTGGTATCGCGTCATCAGGATTGGCAACGGTGAATTGGCCAATTATGGGGGCGATTGCTGCGAGTTGGGTCATTTCACCTTTGCTTGGTGGCGTCATTGCTGCTGGGTTTCTTGCTTTCATCAAAATCTTCATCATCTATCAAGATGATAAAATTGCTGCCGCCCGACGTTGGGTGCCGTGGTTGATTGCGCTCATGGTTTCTGCCTTCTCAGCCTATCTGATGATGAAGGGATTGAAGCGCATTTGGAAACCAGACATGACAGTCGTTGTGATCGGTGCTATCGCGATGTTGCTTGGGTCGTGGCTTTTGTTAAATCCGGCAATAGCGCGCCAGTCCGAGGGGCTCGAGAATCGCAACCAATCTCTGCGAAAACTCTTTCGTTATCCGCTTATATGTTCGGCGGCACTTTTATCATTTGCCCATGGTGCCAACGATGTCGCCAATGCGGTTGGCCCGTTGGCAGCGATCCTTTCGAGTGCGCAGACCGGAGAAATTGCCGCCAAAGTTGAATTGCCAATTTGGGTGATGTTGATTGGTGGTATTGGAATTAGTGTCGGGTTGTTTTTGTTCGGTCCGCGGCTCATCATAATGGTCGGTCAGCAAATCACCCGAATGAACCCTATGCGGGCATTTTGCGTTTCGCTATCTGCTGCGATTACTGTGATTATCGCGTCGGGCTTGGGGCTTCCGGTAAGTTCGACGCATATCGCAGTTGGCGCTGTATTTGGTGTTGGTTTCTTTCGAGAGCACTTCACGGCGCGTAGTAAACGCAGACGTAAATATGTTAACACGCATCCCGAGTTTCATGCCCATGGCGGTGCGCGTAAACCGACTGATCCCCAAGAGCTGATTAAGCGTAAACTCGTCCGCCGGTCGCATTTCTTGGTGATATTGGCTGCATGGTTGATCACAGTCCCTGCCGCCGCTTCAATCTCTGCGATGATCTTTTTTGCCATCTCAATGATGCAATAAGGACTTTGTCAGCCTAAAAAGCGATCTATGATATCGAGTTGAATGCGATATTGTGTGAGGCTGAAATTCGTCTTAACGGTTGGCATTTATGAGTGATGCTGGCAGGCGATCTGCACCAAAGGATACGACACAATGCCACTCAGCGCGTTTGGTTGGAGTGACGATCAGCAAATAGAGTTTCGCCCTTTTGCTGATGCGGGGCTTTTACCTGGCCGTATTGTTGGGGAGCATCGTACGCACTATCAAGTTGCAACTGAGGTTGGCGAGCTAACAGCCGAGCTAGCTGGCCGTGTTCGAAATGATGCCAACGAACGCTCAGATCTTCCAGGTGTTGGTGATTTTGTTGGCCTGCGGTTGTCGCAAGGCAGCGGGCCGGCGATCGTTGAAACGCGACTGGCGCGTCAAAGCGCAATAATCCGTAAAGCTGCTGGTGAAACACGGCCACAACTGATTGCGTCAAACGTTGACGTTGTTTTCATTGTCACGGCTCTGGATGGTGATTTTAATCTGGAACGTTTGCAACGCTATTTGACATTGATTACAGACGGGCATGCTTTGCCGGTCATCATCATAAACAAGGCTGACATTGCGACAGGTTTAGAACAGGCGGTGGGTCAATTGGACAAGATGGCTCCGGAGGTTCCACGCCATGTGATAAGCGCGCGAGACAGCACAGATGTTGCGTGTCTTGAACGCTACTTTGAAGGCAACAAAACGATTGCGCTTGTTGGTTCGTCTGGCGTTGGCAAATCGACAATGACAAATCAGTTGTTGGGCGAAGACATTCAACGCACGCAGGCAGTGCGTGGTCATGATAACCGCGGGCGACATACAACGACACATCGCCAACTGTTCGTCCGACGACGTGGTGGCTTGATCATGGACACACCTGGCATGCGCGGGCTTGAGCTTTGGGAGGCTGAAGAGGATGTCTCCAGTGATCGCTTTGCCGATATTGATGCTCTTGCAACCCAATGCAAATTCCGCAATTGCCGCCATGACACGGAGCCCAAGTGCGCCGTCCGCGCTGCCATCGAGCGTGGCGATTTATCCCCTGAGCATTTAGCGCAATACAACGCCCGTTGAACAAAGCTGGTCATGCAAGGCTACTACGCTTCCATGGAATGATTGATGCCGGAGAAAAAACTGGGAGATTGTGGTGGCGCAAAGGTGATTAAAAAAACACTGATGTCGACTAGGGGCTGGAACTCCCAAACTCCTGATTACAAAACGAGTACTATGCTTTGATTTTGGCTGTTAATTTTGTCGCTTGAAATCAGGGCTCACGAAACCTCTGCCTCATTTCCTAAGAAGGCGTTTTGCCCCGATCCCCCGACAGTGATTTCAACAACGGGCTGCTCATCTGCCGCGTTTTGAAAAAGGCATGAAGGCGGCGATAAATTCAGTTCAAATACCGGAAAGTCCTTTGTCGAGGGGGAAAACGGACGCGCTCGCATCGCTACACAATTGGTGCGGTTGACCCGTACGAGCTATTTACAACCAGTCAGTAGTGACAGAAATTTTACTCAGATAGAAATCCAGCTCACAACCAAATTCCATAGAGCAAAAACTCCGATTACGGCTTGGTAAAGCAAACCCACGATTAGGAGTAAGAAAACTGTGAGTACTAGAATATCTGTCCAATCCCACTGATCGGAGCCATTTTCAGCCTTACGTTTTTTTCTCTCCAAGAGACGTTTTTCAGTCCGGTCAAATACTGTGTCGAATTCTGACTTTTTGAACCCGAGACCAACCAACTCATCAAGAACCGCATTTGGAATTTCATCCTTCGCCGAATTTTGCACAGATTTGGGCATGGTACCCCAGAAGTCCGAAAATGTTCCTCTGCAATCTCGATCCTTAAATATGCTGACACAATCATTATTCTTGACATCATCGTGGCCAGATAAGAAAAAAAATCTACCCGCTAATCTAAGGTCACCCATCTGTTTGAGAACATCGCCGTATAAATGAAAAAGTTCCGGGTCATACTTGGTATTGGCAAGCCGGCCTTGAAGGATTTCCTTCGCCCGCCACAAACGGCCCGACGAAATGGTTTCGCTCAACGTGTCTCGATAATCGGTCATGTTATCACCAGGTGAGTTCAGTTTAACCAGTCTACCTGTTGTAGCATTGTCCGGAAATGCCCCTCACAAGACATGGACCTCATTCAGCGCGATCACTAATTTTCCCTCAGTACGGTGGACCGTGAAAGTTGCTGTCAAGTCCGACCAGTTGCCGTTTGATGGAATGTTGAACCAAATTTCTCCCAGAGAACCATTGGGAGCCGGTTCGAAAAGACATCCTATTTTATGGCCGAAGTCTTCGCGGGATGGATGCTGCTCGACTTTGCTGGCATCCTTGTGCTTTGCCTTGCTGGCTACCTCGAACTCTGATCGAAACCGACAGGTTGATTGGGCCGCATTGCGTGTTCGGATGCCGATGCTGCTGCACCCGTTCATGTCCATTTTTGCGGTTGGCAAATGGTTGACGCATTACGAAGAGAGAAGACCTTGGCCACAAAATAGAAAAAGTATTTAAAAGCAAAGAACGGGAGCGAGGGAATCAGGCCGAAGACAAAAAACGCTCGTGCATCAGAGGTTGTAAGCCGTATGACCAGTCCGGCGAGGATGGCCTGAGCACCAAAGTATCCAATGAGAAGGCCGGTTGTCGAGCTCATGTGTTGATGCTCGGGTCCATAATGACCATCTACTCAACAGCGTATGGTGTGAGCAGGCACCATGCATGCGTCTAAGCCAATGAATATCACGGCCAGCAGGTTTTGGATGATGCTAGCGCGTGACATCGTCAACACCCTTGATCGTTTTAGTTTTCTGCGAACAACAATCGCAAGTAGTTTTGAAACCCATCGGACTGGCGTTGGGTCCAAGTGGCGTCATTCTTGGCATTGGCCATAATGAATCCGCCCTCGATAGTCGTCGTGATCATCTCGGCTAGGCTACGTGCAGTCACATCTGTTTTCGGTGGTCGGGCATCAATCAAGTCTTGCAGCTTTTTCTCGAAAAGAGCGCTCCATCCATCAAGGCTTTCGTCGATGAACCGTTTCACCTCTTCGCCAAAGTGATGGCGTTCGTAGGTGTACGAAGCGAAGATGCAGCCTGGAAACGGCTTGCCGAGGCCATCCAGGTATTCATTGAACAACCGCAAGAAGATGATGACTCGCTCCAATGGGTCATCGCTTAGCTTGTCTGCGCGCTCCGCAAATTCGATAAACAGGTCGGCATCGTTCTTTGCGTAGCGCTCTAACACGGCCCGAGCCAGCTCAGCTTTGTTCTTGAAGTGATGAAAGAATGCGCCCTTCGTCAGGCTCGTTGCCTTGAGTACGTCATCGAGCGACATGCCAGCATAGCCCTTCTCCAGGGTAAGCTTTTCTGCTGCCGCAACAATGCGTTCACGTGTTTCTTCACCCTTGCTCTTCTTCATAAACCGACCAGTTCGTTCTTTAGCTATAGCGCAACATAAGTTTCCACATAACACGCTACAATGCAAAGAGTGAAAAATTTTTCAGATTCATACTTGACACATACCAACCGGTCGGTTTTTATAAAGACAGACCGATCGGTCTAATTTTGAAGTAAACACCAACAAGACTGACAATGGAGGAAAGAATGTTTGGCATCGCGATGTTCAACACGAAGCGCAATATGCAACGGGCCACCGGAGCAATGCCCCAACCAACCAACGGAGCAACTAATATGAAACCGGGACCAGACAGCCAAACGAGCACGACGAATGGCGTCGATGTCGACGACCTGATGGGCACAATCGAAGCCGTGTCAGAAAACGTTGAACTGGCTAAGTTCGAGTTTCGACTTGAAAACGAATGGGTCGATGGCGGCTTGAACCGTTCCGTCGTTCGCGACTTTTACGGCACGTGTCAGGACATTGATCATGCATCACCATTTGAACTCTACAATGACGAGCCGCTGGTGCTCCTGTCGGGAGACAAAGGACCAAATCCGGTCGAGAACCTGCTACACGCACTTGCCGGCTGTATGACTACATCGATGGTCTATCATGCCGCCGCTAACGGCATGCCCGTCAAGAGCGTTAAAACCCGCTTCGAGGGCGACCTAGATTTGCGGGGATTCCTGGGCATGTCTGACGACGTTCGGCGAGGATATCAGGGCATTCGGGCCGTATTCGACATCGACGGAGATTTTGACGAGAGGCAGAAGGCGGAACTCGTTGCGATGGCGACCAAGTTTTCACCGGTCTTCGACGTAATCACGAACGGTACGCCGGTCAACTGTAGCGTCGCGTAAGAGACGGTAAATGACCTTAGCACCTGCAAACAAGAGCGAGCGTCGAAACACGCATCGACCGTCATCATCCTTGGCGCCGGCAATGCTGGGCTCGATCGTGAAGGGCCGATCCTCTTGTATCGACGAAGCAGATACTAATACCTGATAGTGATCATGCAGCGATTTCTAATCAAGTGTTTTATACAATCGATCGGATTGGCGAATGGATTGAGCACGACGACGTGGTTACTGATAGTTGCTCTTTTGCTATGCTTTTTGGTCGGCCCCAACTTTGGCCCTGTACCGCTGGCATTGAGTGGTCAAACGTCGTTTGAGTTAAGTGTTCTTGCACTACTGGCCAGCTTTGCAGTTGGTTTCAGTGTGATAATTTATTTCGCATTCGTATCTGAGAAATTTGGTGCCGTTGCTTTCCGGAGCTGGCTAAAAGATCAAGCCTTACTGGCGGCTGCCGGAATAACACCAGTTATTGTCGGTGCAATCTTCGGTATCGTTTGGGGTGCCGTCACTTTGATGAGCGCTCAACAGCTCAGGCCACAACTAGATATCTGGCATGTTGACGGCTTTCGTGTTGGCGTGGGTGTTTTCGCAGCAGCGGCACTGTCATGGAGGATATCGTAGCGCGTGGACACTTTATGAATAAACTTGAGCAACTCGAGTTCTCGAAATGGTTTCAAGCACTTGCTTCGGCAATCGTATGTGCCTTGTATCACTCAATATGGTCTTTTCACATTGAAGCCTTCATTGCCAGCATTGTGTTTGGATTGGTGTTATCCGGTTTGTTTCTCTGGGGTAAACAGAGCCTCAGTCCAGTCATCTGCTGCCACGTTCTCGCTGTCTTGATCTCTGAACCCTTCGCAACAAAGCTGCTCTTCTGGACGGCTGCTTTATAGAATCCTCGATAGAAAGGTGGCTCCGACTGTTGCCGCGATCCCGCGATTGCGATGCAATGACTACTTGGCAGACAAACGCGTAGTTTGTGCGTTGCAGTTCTTCGACATGCGGCCATGTTCGCCTTTACCATCGAGTTTGGATGACAAGTATCAAGTATGTTGCAATTGTTCAGGTCCAGAAATGACCTAATCGCAACCTGTTTCGAATGCATCGAATTTGTCTGATGTTGATGCCAGAGCGAAAGAGGACATCTTGCACATGGATCGGTGTGAGTGACCCAAAGGGGACGTCGAGTTGTTTCTGTTAAATGCTAAGTTCAGATCAATTGAGCCTTTACCAAGTATCCGTGCTAAACTGCACGCGTGATCTCCCTGTCTTGCCTGAATTTGGTCCGAGCGTACTGGAGGTTAAGCCGCATTGTCCATTAGTCGGGACTTGTTGCGTTCGAACCATTCCGACAGTTGTGTCACCTCACCCTTGTCAAAACGAAGGCCGAGTTTTGATCGGCGCCAGAGCACGTCGTCAACTGTTACGGCCCACTCATGGCGCACCATGTGCTCGATCTCGCGTTGATAGAGCCCGTGCCCAAAATGAATACCGGCATCAGCTTCGTGTTTGGCCCCGTTGAATATCTCGAAAGAAATCGTGCCATAGGATTTGACGAGCCGATGAGCGGTGAACGTGTCAAGAAATGAGTATGCCGTTGTAAGCCGATCGACCAACTCGTCCACTCCGTCGATTGGAAAGGTGCCGCCGGGAAGTGCTTCACGTCCCGTCCAACTTCCACAAGCGCTGAGGTCGGGTGGTGTCAGTTCATCACCGATACGATCCATCGCTTCTTCGGCCAAGCGGCGATAAGTCGTGATCTTTCCGCCAAAGATGTTCAAGAGCCCAGGCTCGCCTGCGCGTCCTTCGAGTTTGAGCCGATAATCCCGTGTGGCTTCCTGCGCGGCACTCGCGCCATCATCGAACAGTGGACGCACGGCGGAAAACGTCCAATGTACATCGTCGATTGTCACAGGGTCACGAAGATATTCCGACACTGCGTCGCAGAGATACTCAATTTCCTTAGCCGAAATGCGCACATCGTCTAGATCTCCCGTGTAGTCTTGATCGGTGGTGCCGATCATTGTGAAATCGTCTTCGTAAGGCACAGCAAACAGAACGCGTCCGTCGGCATTTTGGAATATATAGGCGCGATCGTGAGGAAGCACGCGTTGCACCACAATATGACTCCCTTGCACCAAACGCACGTTGTCAGGTGCGTTTGTTCCCGTAACGCTGGTTAGAATAGAGTCAACCCACGGTCCGGCAGCGTTGACTAAAAAACGCGCCTGGACAACGGACGTTTTGCCCGCGCCGTCGCGAGTTTCAATTCGCCAATGATTGCCGTCGCGTCTGGCTTGCGTCACTTCCGTCCGTGTCTTTATGACAGCACCACGATTGGCGGCGTCTCGTGCATTCAGCGTGACCAGTCGTGCATCATCGACCCAGCAGTCGGAGTATTCGAATGCTTTTACGTACTTAGAATGCAGTGGTTTTCCGGTAATGTCCTTGCGCAAATCGAGCACACGCGTTGCCGGCAATTGTTTGCGCCCGCCTATGTGGTCGTAGAGGAAAAGTCCAAGCCGCAAAAGCCAGGCGGGCCGCAATCCTTTGTGATAGGGGAGGACAAAACGCAATGGCGAGATGATGTGTGGTGCTATCGACCACAGAACTTCACGCTCGGTCAACGCTTCGCGGACAAGTCGAAACTCATAATGTTCCAGATACCGCAATCCGCCATGAATAAGCTTAGTGGAACCAGATGACGTGCCACACGCGAGATCGTTCTTCTCTGCCAGGAAAACAGAATAGCCCCGCCCAGCGGCATCCCGAGCAATGCCACATCCATTGATGCCGCCGCCAATGATCGCGATATCATACATCACCGGTTCTCGTTACTGGCCGGGCAAGGCGCACGCCATAGACGCGAAATGCGTCTAATAACGAAAAAATACGAACCCAAACGAAAAAATCAAGTAAAATTTGATTTCACGTCTCCTGTGAAGGGTCGACCACTTCCACAGCGACCCCGTGCTCGTTGCAAAGTGTGCGAATTGCGGCTGGTGGATCCATGTCTGTAACGAACGTACTTAGATCCGAGATATGGCCGATTCGAACAGGCGCGGAGCGGTCATACTTCATGCTGTCGGCGACCAGGATCGCGTGCCGCGCACTGCCCATGATTGCTTTGGCGACGCGTACTTCGCGATAATCGTAGTCCAATAGGCTGCCATCTTCGTCAATTGCGGATGCTCCAATGATCGCGTAATCGACCTTGAACTGGCGGATAAAGTCGACGGCTGCCTCGCCGACAACGCCGCCGTCACTATGTCTGACAACGCCGCCTGCTACCACAAGCTCAATGCCGTCACATCCTTGCAAAGTACTGATGACATTGATGTTATTCGTAATCACCATTAACCCGCGACGATCGCGCAATGCCTGTGCGACCTGCTCTGTCGTTGTACCGATATTAATGACGATGGATGCGTTGTCCGGGATTAGATCTGCGGCGCGGCGCCCAATCTGACGCTTTGCTTCTGGCGCAAGTTGACGGCGTGCCGTGTAGGCGACATTCGCCACGCTCGAGGCCAGAACAGCACCACCATGAAATCTCTGGAGAATGCCGAGATCGGAAAGTTCATTCAAGTCTTTGCGGATGGTCTGAGGTGTAACTTTCAGCGATCCAGCGAGACCATCCACTGTGACGCGGCCTTCGGCACGGACGATTTCCAGAATGCTTTGTTGGCGCGGAATGGCGATATTTATGGCATTAGACATCAGAATTCGCAATTTTCGTTTGACATTCGTTTTGGTTCGATCTTACCTTGCAAACGTTGTCACTGCAACAGACCCGCAAGGGAGGAAACCCAATGATAAATAGATCGATCACGTTTGCCGCCACCGTTTCACTGGTGCTCGCGGCTGGTCCAGCGTTCGCTGGTATGGATGAAGCGAAGAAATGGGTAAACGATGAGTTTCAACCGTCTACCCTTTCCAAAGACGCTCAAATGTCCGAAATGGAATGGTTCGTCAAGGCTGCCGAGCCGTTCAAGGGCATGGAAGTCAATGTTCTATCCGAAACCATTCCGACACATGAATACGAATCGAAAACGCTGACAAAAGCGTTCGAAGAAATTACCGGCATCAAGGTCAACCACCAGCTTCTTGGTGAAGGTGAAGTGGTCCAGGCCGTGCAAACTCAGATGCAGACCAAGCGTAACCTTTATGATGCCTACATCAACGATTCCGATTTGATTGGCACACACTCTCGCCTGCAACTTGCTGTGAATCTTACCGACTGGATGGCGGGTGAAGGCAAGGATGTAACGCTGCCAACACTGGACATCGATGATTTCATCGGTAAGTCATTCACCACCGGTCCGGATGGCAAACTCTATCAGCTTCCCGACCAACAGTTTGCGAACCTCTATTGGTTCCGCAAGGACTGGTTTGACCGGGCAGATCTCAAAGAAAAGTTCAAAGCCAAATATGGCTACGACCTTGGTGTCCCCGTCAATTGGTCTGCCTATGAAGACATTGCAGAGTTTTTCACCAATGACGTGAAGGAAATCGACGGTGTCCGCGTTTACGGACACATGGACTATGGTAAGCGTGCACCGGACCTCGGTTGGCGCATGACAGATGCCTGGCTCTCCATGGCCGGTGCTGGTTCGAAAGGCCTGCCAAACGGTCAGCCGATCGACGAATGGGGCATTCGAATGGAAGCCGGCAATTGTAACCCAGCTGGCGCGTCAGTCACTCGCGGCGGTGGGGCAAACGGACCGGCTGCTGTCTATGCGATCCGAAAGTGGGACGAATGGCTGCGCAAGTTTGCTCCTCCTGGAGCGGCCGACTATGACTTCTATCAGTCTCTACCAGCACTCAGTCAGGGCAACGTTGCCCAGCAGATCTTCTGGTATACGGCATTTACCGCCTCGATGGTTGCGCCAAAGAGCGACGGCAATAACACTGTGGATGACTCTGGAAAACCGCTTTGGCGGATGGCACCGTCTCCGCATGGTCCGTACTGGGAAAAGGGTCAGAAGCTTGGTTATCAGGATGCAGGCTCTTGGACACTCTTCAAATCGACTCCAGTTGATCGTCGCAAGGCGGCTTGGCTATACGCCCAATTCGTCGTGTCGAAGACTGTGTCGCTCAAGAAAAGCCACGTCGGCCTGACAATCATCCGCGATAGCGACATCAACCACAAATCGTTTACCGAGCGTGCTCCAAATCTGGGTGGACTCGTTGAGTTTTATCGCTCTCCTGACCGCGTAAACTGGAGCCCAACAGGCGTCAACGTTCCGGATTATCCGAAACTGGCACAGCTCTGGTGGCAGAACATTGGCGATGTCAACTCGGGTGCTTTCACACCGCAACAGGCGATGGACCGTCTTGCCGAACAGATGGACCAGGTGATGGCCAGGATGCAGGCAGCCGACGAGAAGGCCAAGGTCTACGGTGGTTGTGGTCCCCGTCTTAATAAGCCCAAGGATGCTTCGGAATGGCTCGGAAAGGGCGGGGCGAAAGCCAAGCTCGGCAACGAGAAACCAAAGGGTGAGACGGTCGACTACGACGAACTCGTCAAGCGCTGGACAAAAGGCTAGCACCCCCCAGTGTTCCGGGCGATTTCTCTCTCCCTACCTATCGCCCGGAACACCCTGCCTGCTAAAAGATCGACTTCAAGCACTCGCCGTCACGTTAGGCGGTGCAAGCCAGGGCGCCAATTTGAAATCGGAATACCACCGTGACACTGGAATTACGCAACATCGTCAAAACGGTCGGGCCCGACACACATATCTATGACACGAGTGTCGCACTGGCTCCCGAGGGATTTAATATCCTCCTCGGCACAACGCTTGCGGGCAAAACGACATTGATGCAGATCATGGCCGGACTAGAGGTGCCAACATCAGGCGAAGTTTGGTTTAATGGGGTCAACGTCACTGGTGTTCCCGTTCAGAAACGCAACGTTTCTATGGTCTACCAGCAGTTCATCAATTACCCGAACCTTAGCGTTTTTGAGAATATTGCCTCTCCGCTGCGCGTCGCCCGTCTGCCCCGCGACGAAATCAAGCGGCGCGTTGAGGAGATGGCTGAGCTTATGAAGCTCACGCCAATGCTTTACCGTAGGCCTTCTGAACTTTCCGGCGGGCAGCAGCAACGCACGGCAATGGCGCGGGCACTTGTAAAGGATGCCGACCTCGTGCTGCTCGATGAACCGCTTGCGAATCTAGATTTCAAATTGCGGGAAGAATTGCGCGATGAAATGCCGAAGTTGTTCGCAAACCGAAATTGCACCGTCGTCTACGCAACAACAGAACCCTCCGAGGCGCTGCTTCTGGGTGGGCATACCGCGACATTGCATAATGGCCGTTTGACGCAATTCGGACCTACTGCGCGCGTCTATCGCCAGCCCGCAGACGTTCGCACAGCGCAGGTTTTCTCCGAACCGCCGATCAACCTTGCCACAGTCACAAAGCAAGGTGGCGACATCATTTTAAGCGACAGTGTACGCTGGCAAGCTCGCGGCGCATCGGCGAATTTGAAAGATGCCACCTACACGATCGGCATTCGTCCGCATCACGTGACCCCGAAGTCGGCAGCGACATCGCCAGCCGACATCACTGGAAGCGTTCTCGTGACCGAATTGAGCGGATCAGAGAGTGTTATTCACTTTGCCCACGGTACGCAAACCTGGGTGTCACAGTCTCATGGCATTCACGCCATCGACGTTGGCGCCGAGGCCGCCTTCCAGCTGGATATCGACCGTTGCATTTATTTCAACGCGGATGGGACTCTGATAGGGGAACAACCCTAATGGCACGAATTACTCTTGAAAACCTCCGGCATAGCTATCTTGCAAATCCTACCGCACCAGCCGATTACGCCCTCAAATATCTCGATGTTGCCTGGGAAGATGGAGGTGCCTACGCGCTTCTCGGTCCCTCCGGTTGTGGCAAGACCACACTTCTCAATATTATTTCTGGCCTAATAGATCCCAGTGAGGGGCGCGTTCTATTTGACGGTGCCGACATGACCGGCAAGCCACCGGATGAACGTAACATTGCCCAGGTATTCCAGTTTCCAGTCGTCTACGACACCATGACGGTATTCGACAATCTAGCTTTCCCTCTCCAGAACCGTGGCGTGGAAGCCAGCGAGATCAAGACGCGAGTACACGAAGTTGCCGCCATGCTGGATCTCGACGAAATGTTGCCTCAGCGCGCGTCAGGATTGACGGCCGATGGCAAACAAAAAATCTCTCTCGGACGCGGTCTCATCCGGTCCGACGTCAATGCGATTCTGTTTGACGAACCGCTGACCGTTATCGATCCACACCTCAAGTGGCAACTGCGCTCGAAGTTGAAAGAGTTGCACCACCGCATCCGTCGCACGATGATCTATGTGACGCACGACCAGACTGAAGCTTTGACATTCGCCGATCAGGTTATCGTGATGCAAGAAGGGGAAGTTGTGCAGATTGGCACGCCGGTAGAGCTCTTCGAGCAACCGAAACACACATTCGTCGGTCACTTCATCGGATCGCCGGGAATGAACGTGTTGCCGACGGAGGTGAACAACGGCACGGCATGGTTCGGCGGGCAACCGGTGGCTGTTAGTAACGCAATTCCTGAGGACCTCAACGGCAGGACGCTGGAAATTGGTGTGCGGCCCGAGTTCGTGTCTCTCTCCGACAGCGGGATCGCGATTACAATTGACAAGGTCAGCGATGCTGGGCGGTTCCGCATCGTTGATGCGAGGCATGGGGAAAGCCGTATTCATTTCCTCGTCAGCGAAGACATCAGCATCCCATCGGAGACAGCGCACATTGCGTTCGAGCCATCTCAAACACGCCTCTACGCCAACGGCTGGCTTGTTGGGGAGGCGGCATCATGAACAAGACAGTCAATCAAAAAGGTTGGTTCTTTGTCCTCCCCGTTGTCGTGTTGGTCGCATTCAATGCTGTCATCCCGCTTATGACAGTGGTGAACTATTCGGTACAGGAGACATTTGGCGACAATCTCTTCTTTTTTGAGGGCGTCAAATGGTTCAGTCAAGTTTTGGCGTCGGAACGTTTTCACGCCTCGCTCCTGCGTCAGCTAACGTTTACGGGCATTATCCTTGCTATTGAAATTCCGCTTGGGGTCGCCATCGCGCTCGCCATGCCACGCAAGGGACCATGGGTCTCGGTTTGTCTCGTGCTCATGGCCTTGCCTCTGCTTATCCCTTGGAACGTGGTTGGCGCCATGTGGAACATCTTCGCCCTACCTGACATCGGCATGCTGGGTCACACGCTTAACAGTTGGGGCATCGACTACAATTATACGCGTCAACCTTTTTCCGCCTGGGTGACGCTAATCGCGATGGATGTCTGGCACTGGACATCGCTTGTTGTGCTTCTTGCCTATGCGGGATTAAGCGCTATTCCGGATGCCTATTACCAGGCGGCAAAAATCGACGGTGCATCACCTTGGGCAATCTTCCGTTACATCCAGTTGCCGAAGATGAAACGCGTTCTTACGATCGCAGTTCTGCTGCGATTTATGGACAGCTTCAACATCTATACCGAACCCTTTGTGTTAACAGGTGGGGGCCCGGGCAACTCGACGACGCTGCTTTCCATAGATCTTGTTAAGGTCGCACTTGGGCAGTTCGACCTTGGACCGGCGGCAGCGATGTCAATCATCTACTTCCTGATCATTCTGCTGTTCTCGTGGATTTTCTATACGCTCATGACACGCGGGGAGGAAGAGTGATGACGCTGTTTCGTAGACTCGTGCCAACGCTTTACATAATTTTTCTCATGCTGCCGATCTACTGGTTGATCAGTATGTCGTTCAAAACAACCAACGAAATTCTTGGTGGGTTCACGCTGTTCCCACGTGAGTTTACACTCGATAACTACCGCGAGATTTTCACCAATCCCGTCTGGTATAACGGTTATCTGAATTCCATCATCTATGTGGTCATCAACACGATCATATCGGTGAGTGTAGCGTTACCAGCGGCCTATGCTTTTTCGCGCTACCGGTTTCTTGGCGACAAGCACCTCTTTTTCTGGCTGTTGACCAATCGCATGGCCCCTGCCGCCGTCTTTGCATTACCTTTCTTTCAGCTCTACTCCGCAATCGGGTTGTTTGATACGCACATCGCGGTTGCGCTTGCCCATTGCCTGTTCAACATCCCGCTTGCGGTCTGGATTCTGGAAGGCTTCATGTCCGGAGTGCCCAAGCAGCTCGATGAAACAGCCTATATTGATGGCTATGGGTTCTGGCGCTTTTTCATACGCATCTTCATTCCAACGATCGCCGCCGGAATAGGCGTTGCCGCGTTCTTCTGCTTCATGTTTTCGTGGGTTGAACTCTTGTTGGCCAAGACACTCACGTCTGTCGCCGCCAAACCAATCGCCGCCACCATGACCCGAACGGCGAGCAGCTCAGGCTACGAACTCGGCCTGCTCGCTGCTGCTGGAACGCTGACCATCGTTCCAGGCGCCATCGTGATCTACTTCGTCCGCAATTATATCGCCAAAGGTTTTGCACTTGGCCGCGTGTAGTTATTCGTTGAAGGAAAGGAACGTCTCATGGGACTGGAATGGATGGCATGGACGTGGCACACAGCGCTCTTTTTCCTTTTTATCCTCGTCTGCCTTGTCATCATGACGATTTGGGAAATACGAAAGCCTGGCGGCGATCCGCGACGCGGCATCCTGGCACTCAACACGACACGTGGCGACCGCTTGTTCATTTCCTTGTTGGGAAGTGCGTATATTCATCTCGCATGGCTGGCCATTTTTGGTCCGCCTCTTTGGGGAGCCATCGTTCTTTCGATCGTCTTCGCGTTTAGCGTTTTTCGATTGGTTTGAAACAGCGCGAGTTTAACGGTCTAAACGGAAAGAGATTTAATGTTCGCGAACCCGTCGGATGCCTTCTCTTGGCCCATAGGTGTCGTCGCGACAGCGTGATTTTTATCAAAAGCGCAATACCAAACGTGAGCCGGAGCGACTAGTGACAATCCTGGTGCCCGCCGATCTGTCTACATGCTCCGCAACGAAATATGTAGGCCGTTGGATCTTTGTTTTTTGTCGAGCACCGCAAGAAACGCTTCCCACTCCGGTCATTCTGCTAGACCCGCATTTATTCTGATTGCTAGCATCGCCTGCGGTCCGAATTTCGCGAGCTTTGTGCACCGCCTAATCCAATAAACTGTGCAGCATCGTTCCAGTGTGTCCACCACTGTTCTTGTTGCCAACCATTGAAGCCAGGAGTGCGATAGGAGACTACTTCTACAATACTTTCGGAAACAAACGGCTTCCCAATCACTATAACTGCCAATAGCGTCTTTGTTTGTGAAGCTTGCATCCAATTTGGTATGAGCAGTGCTGTTGGCGATGCACCAAAGGCAGATGCAATCAAGAAACTCTTCGGCCGCATAAATGGGCCCTGTATATAAACCCCACGCGACTGGTTGCAGTGCACACAGATAGCATTCGAGACTTTCAACGAACCTGTGGCAATTGGGTTCGGATGATATTGGTAGAATGGCAATTCTGTTCACATGAAATCTATACATTTCTGCCTGTTTCCGATCGGAGCTCATCCATCAGAAATTCTACTGACCAGTTCTCTGACCGCTCGCTAGGAAGAGGAAGACTATTTCTGTCGCCTCTTGACCCTGGCTGTGTAAAAACGCGAATTGGGGTATGGTTCTCTTGTCCTTTGAGGGTGGAGGATTGGATGAAGCGGTTTGTTGAGGGTGCGGATCGTAATCAGGTGACTTTTCTGCCGGAATGTCTGGAAGATTGGATCGGCGATGACAATCCGGTTCGCGTAGTTGATGTCTTTGTTGATGAACTCGACCTGGCCAAACTTGATTTTGATCGCGTTGATCCGAAAGCCACAGGCCGACCGTCGTATCATCCGGCTGTTCTACTCAAGCTCTATGTCTACGGCTATCTCAACGCCGTGCAGTCGAGCCGCCGTTTGAAACGTGAAGCGGGTCGCAATGTTGAAGTCATGTGGCTGCTTGGCCGTCTCGTTCCGGATCATAAGACGATCGCCGACTTCCGCAAGGACAATGGCCCTGCGATCCGAGAGGTCTGCGCGCAGTTCGTCGAGCTGTGCCGACGAATTGGTTTTCTGACCCGCGGGAGTGTCGCGATCGACGGCTCAAAGTTTAAAGCGGTCAACAATCGCGACCGCAACTTCACCGAAGGCAAGATGAAACGGCGCATGGCGCAGATCGAGGAGAGTGTCGCGCGCTATCGGCACCAGCTTGAGAGTGCGGATCGGCAAGAGCGTTCGAAGGCGCGGGCGATGAAAGTCGACCGACTGAACGAGAAGATTACCACGTTGCGGGAGGAGATGGCGCGCCTCAAAGCAATCGAGAGACAGCGTCAAGCACAACCCGACCAGCAGATCTCGTTCACTGATCTAGATTCACGTTCGATGGCAACAAGCGGCCGCGGCTCCGGCGTGGTTGGCTACAATGTCCAGGCCTCCGTTGATACCGAACACCATCTGATCGTCGCACACGAGGTACCCACTAGCGGATCAGACCGTTCACAACTTGCGCCGATGTCTAAGCTGACTAAGCGGGTGCTTGGTGCCGAAAAACTCGACGTCGTCGCAGACCGCGCCGACAAATCCGTTTTCATACAACCAAGACCCGTTGCAGTCCTGAGCGGGTGCGGCATCGGCGATTTGGGTGTCGGCAGACGGACAAATAAGTGTATGTAATCTAGGCGTACTCATTGTTCTGCGAGATAAGCATGTTTACTAGCGCATAAACCAGATTAAGGCATTCTGGGATTACAGCTATGGCAAACCATATCTACGAGGCAGTCCTGGCGGGAAGAACATACCTGCTGGCATCAAATGTTGACCTGGGACCAGATGTTTTCATGGGGTTCATTCGAACCCTTGATGGATGGGAAGCCAAAGTTTTGGCCCGAAAAAAGCCGCAACACTCATCTGCGATCACCTACGTAAGCTCTCGGCGCATTTCATAGGCTTTATCGTCGGCATGAGCTATCATCAGGCAACAATCCGCGCGCGACCAAACGATTTCCGATCGTGGCCCATCTGATTTATAGGGAAGGTGAGCACATCATGAGTTCCAAAGACACTCAAGCACTGATTGTGATGTTAGGACGTGCTACTTTCACTTAGTCGTAAGAGCTGATAAGAAAATGTCTCATCTCATTCCGACAACAATTGAGGTTGCGGCATACAGGAAGCTCGGGTGCAACGTTGATGCGCATTGGGTGGATTGAGCAGTAAGAATGCTTAAATCCGGAGTAAATTCAGATTCAATCTGTAGTCTTTCTGGTGCGGTTGCTCCGTTCAATTCCTTCGAAATGGCTGAGCTTGTTGACAGTTCACTTGAGGAGCAAGGCGCAACATTTTTATCAAGTGCCGAGAGTGCTGCACGAACGGTCACGTCAATTAGATCCGAGCAAGTGTTGGACGGGAAACTTCCGATCGATAGCGCACTTGCGGAGCTATCTCAGCTTTGCATCGACCTCGGCGACCCTTCCAGAATTTGTGATTTCTATCATCTACATCTTGCAAAAGAGGAACTCAAATTCTCAGATCACCAGTGGTATTGGCCATCGGCAGCCCATGAAAATATTGATCAAGTCGCGACGCAACGTCTGCAAGAGTGGGTTGGCGAGCACACCATAACAACATGAGTGAATGATGTCCCCTCCTGGCCCGTTGCGGACGATGCGATGACGCAGACGGGATCGTGGATCCGTTTAGAATGCGACGGTTACGCCGGCGCGTGTTTCGACGCGTGCCAAGCCATCGTCATCGCGATGAATCTCGCCATCGACGAAAGCGCTGACACTGCGACCGAAATAACTTGTCGCAGTGGCACCGATAAATCCCGAAATTTCGTCATCGTCGCCTCCTGGATTAAACGATATCGCCTGACCGATGAGGACTGCTGAGATTGCGTCATTGTCGGATGTCCTACCTTCGATGCCGATCCGAGGCGCAAAACGTCCGGTCTCAGATGTGTAAACGAACGCCAGTTGCGCACGGCCCTGCCATAGTGAAATCTTCTGATCGCCGACCCGAAGTCCATCCGCGGCTCCTGACTCTGAATAACCATCAACCGACAAGTACGCGAAACGAGCGCGGACGCTTGGCTCGATTGTGAAACCAACATCCAGCGATGACGCGGTACCGACGGTGAACTCCGGCGAAATGAACGTACCGTCATAATTTGCGCGCGCGGTCTGGGTGCCAGTTGATACAAGGTTGTTCAGCACGTCACGGCTATTGTCGAAATCGCTTTGACCTGCCGTGAGCATGACGTGAGCAAACCAGCCGTTTCGGTTTGTGCTCGCGTAGAACCCGACAAAATGGCTATCGGAGACGAATTTCGCAGTTTCTAAATCCGTTTCGAGATTCGCATGTGCTGCACCGCCGAATGCACCAAGCCGGATGCCCGGCATGATCATGCCATCAACACCGGCGATGCCCCCCACCAGTTCATGCTCGAAGCCGGGTGTCAGGGCGGTTGCATCCTCGTCGCCTACACCACCAAACGCCTGCGCCCAAAACCCGGATGTGGTGTTCGTCGACCCTGGGGTAACGTCGCTGGTGGCGAGGTTCATGCGTGTTCCGCCGCCAAGCTGCATGATCGGTGCCATATCTGCCTGTATCCCGGAAAATCCGTTTGCAGCTCTACCTCCGGCTCCGTTCAAGCGCGCATGGACGGAATTGAATATGCCGTTCGTTAAATCGGCCAGCACTTCATCGCGTTGGGCCTGCACCGTCGAATCAAGCACTGCGACGCGAAGACCGTTCACCGCTATCGGTGCGCCAAACGTATTGATAGTGGTCGGCACGTTGTCGGTGAATGTATAGATGAGTGACAAGCCCCGACTGACGGTGAGTGTGTTCCCTGGCTCATCAACCTCCAAACCGCCAATGATGATTGACCCCGGAAGAAGTACGAGATTGTTATTGGTGCCGTCGAATTCAATAGCGTTGTCGCGGATCGAACGCAGCAATCCACTATTGATGACCGTGCTGTTGTTGTCGACGTCGACAGCATCGGACAATACGCCCGAAACCGACACGGTGCCCGTGTTGACGATGGTGCTGTTGTCGTTCGCATTAAGGCCGTCACTTCTGTCCCCCGTTGTTCGTACGACACCGTGGTTCGTGATCACGTTACCGTCATTGGCGTCGATAGCGTTGGCATCGTCGCCACTCGTTGAAAGGCTGCCGTTGTTGGTGATCGTATTGTTGTCGAATGCATCAATACCCACGGACGCGAAACCTGTCGTTGAAACGCGGCCATTGATGGTGATCGAGTTATTGTCATCGACTTGGATGCCTGGAGCAAAATCGCCAAATGTCGAAATAGTACCGTCGCCAATAATCGTGTTGCTATCAAATGCGAAGATTCCACCGGCAAAGTCGTTGGTCGTTGAGATATTACCGTTGTTTATAATCGTGTTGTTGTCTAACGCATCAACCCCCGCGGACGCGAAACCTGTCGTCGAAACGTGGCCATTGATGGTGATCGAGTTATTGTCATCGACTTGGATGCCAGGAGAAAAATCCCCAAATGTCAAAATAGTGCCGTCGCTCATGATCGTGTTGCTATCAAATGCGAGGATACCAGCCGAAAAGTCGTTGGTTGTTGAAATTCTACCGTTGTTTGTGATTGTATTGTTGTCGGTAGCCAAGATGCCGTCAGTAAGGATATTAACCGTCGAAATACTCCCACCGGCATCAACAGTGCAGTTTGCATTGCTGCCGATGTTCTGCTGACCGGCCGGAGAATCAGCGACAGTTACAGAGCCAGTGCCCCCGTTCACACACAAAGCACTTGCCGGGGTCGGTGAAAGCACAAGTGCTGACAACACGATCCCCATGGCGACCACAGATGCTTTTGCATTGGCGTAAATCATACGTTGATAACCCATCCATATACCCACCGATTGAATTCGCACACGAATCGGTTCTCACGTGCCGATCATTGCAAAGGGCCTGAATGTTTGATAGCCACAGCGCGAACTAATGGGGTGTTATTCGAAATTCCCGTTGCATCGTTGTGAGGACAACACAGCTAATAGAGTTGGCTTCGGTAAGCCCGATTGCGGAACGAAGCTACTTTCCGACCTCAAAATCGTGTACCATTTAGGACAATATCTAATATCCATGGGGGCACTTTCCGAGAGGCTTAGCGCTACCGAATTCGGTTCGTGGGCATGTCCGCTTCTGGGCGATACTGATCAAATGACTTAATCGGGTAAATCACGCCCAAACAGCATGGCGAAAAACAAGTCCCGAGCATTGTTGGGCCGATCACGGTAAATCTCGAATTTTGCGTGTTGTGAAGTGGTCGTCACGTTCAGATCGATGCCCCACATTGGGGTGATGCTGGTTGGCAGCATCGAGTAGCGGATATCGATTAATACGTTATCACGGCCAGGATCAAGAACTACGTAGCTGCTGGCAAGCCTGGAAAATCGAGCGATATCGCGTGACAGCACCGATTTCGCCGCCAGTTTCGGAAAGTCTCGTTCTTGGTCGAATACCCGCGCGTAACCTCCGGAGTAGACGCGGTTCGGACCTGGGCCGATCCGGATTGCGTCAACATAAAACATATCATTGCTTTGGTATACCGAGCGCCACAAGACCAAGTTTGCCAGCGTTGGTTTGACAATGATGCGTTCTACCTTGTGCCCACGCCGTGCGGCGAGTTCGATCACGGAGTGCAGTGCGGTTTGATGCTGCCACAGGCCGAGTAACAGATATGCACCAGCCAGCGCCAGTCCGAAGCGGGCTGGAACCGGTTTGCAATGTTTGAAACCCAAGATCAATGCTATCACCAATAACAGTGAAAATATCGGGTCGATGATTGCGATGATACTCCAGGCGATACGCGTATCGCTGAACGGCCATAGCAGATGGGTGCCATAACTGGTGCAGGCGTCGAGCAACCCGCTGGTGGAATAACCCAGCAATGCGTACCAGTAAATTCTTTTAAAGCCGAGGCTATTACGCAGCAACGGCCAGAGCAGCAACGTTGCGACCAGCGCACCGACCGGGATGAATATCAATGCATGGGTAAAGTGTCGGTGAAATTCGACGTTCAACAACGGATCATCGCTGGCGCTTATCAAAATATCAGCATCAGCCAGTAACGCAGCTGTAAAACCTGTTACCGTTGCCATTCGCAATTCTTTTTCTTTGGCGACAGACAGCGCCAGCGTACCGCCCAGCACACCCTGGGTTAGCAGATCCACCGGTTAAACTCCCCAGATTATTGGTGTCAAATCCGATGACAATATATCTATTTATCGACCACCGCACTTTAACTTTGCAACGGAACTAACAAGTTCGGCATGTCCGCCTGTATTCGTACGATTCTCTGATCGGTTTGCAATGCAATGTGATTATGGAAGGAGGTGTCAGAATTCGAGCGCCGACATCTGCATATGGCCCAACGCAACATTTGTCGTATGCGTTGAATTTGTCTGATGTTGATACCAGAGCGGAAAAGATCGCCACGCACTTGGATCGACGTGTTTGTACCTAAGCCGTCATTTCGAGGCCAGTGGTGGAAGATATCTGGAATGGTTTCCATCCACCGGGCGGGTCCCATTCACCCGCGCCCTCAATCGAAACATCCGATACTTTGTCCAGTATAATTCCATCGATACCCAGGCAATGATTTCGCCATCCAACGCTGCCGTCGCGCTCGATGCGAGTCAAGCCGGATCCCGTAATCACAAGCATAAACGCATGTTCGCACCAAAGGTCGATGAGGTAGTCGCCAGAGGTGCTTGGTTCAGCAATCGTAAAAGTAATAACGTCGCCCGACTCCAAAGGAACTAGGGAGATTAAATTGCAATACCCAACTGCAATCCACTTGCTCCAGGGCACGGCCTTTATGGCAAAAGCATAAGAGTCGAGGGGATAATACACATCGATGCGGCGGCTGGGTTTGCCTCCAATTGCGGATAGAACGAAGGCGTCGGGAGTCGACAGCGCAGTAGGAACTGAACCAATACGCGTCGGCTCGATTTCCAACCATTCAGTTCCGATCGTGTTTGCGACATTAATCTCAAGGTCCATACCACAAGTTAAACTGGTATCATGGAGTTTTGCAATTCTGTTGCGTTCCGCATCTGACCTCTTTCAGAAGTGCGCTGGCACTGGAGCCGGCAGAACAACTACCGCGAAGCCCACCCAAAAAGCTTGCGGAACCAAGTTGGAAGAATAGGCGGGTCTGGTTCGTTCTTATGCGCGCAAACTTCAGCTTCTGTCGCTTCGACCCTTAGCATGTCCAACAGTTCAATATAACCTTCGTGGCTACCATCAATATCCGAAATGGTGTTATAAACAAACGAAATAACTTCGTCTGGATCGTCATCGTCGTCATACTTACGGAGTAGCTCAAACACTTAAAACATCGTCATATCATTGCGATCAAATTTTTCCATCGCACTTGCGCAATCAGCGCGAAACGTATTCCATCTTGAAACTTCCATATGGGTTCCCCAAACTGAACATTCTCTGACACGTTAGTGCCTTTTCATCGCATTTAGTGTAAATGCGGCCACTGCGGGCCCACTTCCGGGGATCGGAAAATGCTGAACAGGAATACCAGAAATTAAGTGCGTGCTCTTACCCCAGAGCAAAACTCATAAGTCAGTCTTACTGAATGCATTCGTACTAAGCCGGTGTGTACAATGCCGGTGTGTACAATCCAATTTTATAGATTTAATCATAAGGAGACCAATGTTTTACTCCCACCACCTGAACTTGGACCGCCAATAAGTTGGGTTTACGTGATCTGGACCGATCCCCTGGAGGTCATCCAACAGAATACTTCGAAGAATTGGACGTTGAGCGATGGTCGATAAGATGTGTGAGGAAGTCTCGTGATGGTTACCTGAAAGCTTTCAGGTATGGAGCCAGATTAGCGAGACGAGACGCCAGACGCACCGGTACTACCCATAAAATTCATCAATGCAGTCTCTCAGTTTTTCGCGAAAGAAATTACCCAAAACGAATTTGAACTCGTTTGGCGTAAGGCAAGCCAGAAGACGACTGAGTAGGCATCCTTCAATGAGTTTCTCTTATTGGCTAGTAGCAGTTATCGCAAATACTTCAGCTTTGACCGACCCCAGATCGTCTGATTTTCTTAAGCATTTCTAATTGCGCCGTTGGAAATTTCCGTCGGGATTCTCTCAGATGTCGTTCCTCGCCATGCTGTTCTAGCATTCTCGTACCGCTCGCGATTACATCATTGACCAGCGACGTTACTTGAACCCTACCGCGAATAAGGATCTCACCTTCGATGTGTTTTGGAATTGTACCAAAATGTAAGTCGGCATATCTCGTGAGTGTTATCTCCACGACTTCCGTCGAATTTGCGGTTGTGAGAGTTACACGAGTTGAATGTGGCTCGTGGAAATAATTCCAAGAAGCTGACGGAAGTCCTTGATAAGCATGTTACGCCCCGATTTTAGTTCAGTGCCTTTGCAATTTTCAAGCAACCACTTTGGTGTGCAAACGAAAACTTTCCATTCCTTCCTCGCCAGAAGTGCCGATCAGAGCGACAACCAATACCGAGCAGTATAAAGCATTAAGTTCAGTACCGACTAATATCTCAAGGTCGAGTAGCAAAGAGATTACAAAGCGAAAATATGAGTAACTATTTGCAGGAAAGCCCACCAGATTTTACGAATTCCCACACGATCGCATCGTTAGGAGCAACTCCAAACAAATTAACTCCGCGGGAGGAAGGCGTCAGAAACCCCGCTGGTCCAGCGCAGTATTGCCAAAATTTGGAATCCTCATTCACATACTTTTCATTTTTTACACCATCAATTTCTGTGATCTGAAACGACCAAAAATTCTCAAACCAAACTGCATTCCATTTAAACGATGGTTTTATTCCAGAAGCAGTTTTCATCACGTCAACGACTGTCATGCCTTTTGAGATTGGCACCGAATATTTTTTCGTCGATCCATCTGGAAATTTTATTTCAACTGAAACGCTTGCAGAAGAAGTAAGTAAGTGTGCAGTGTCAGACCTAGCTATCAATTCGTGGGGTTGAAAAAACGCACCTGCCACCAGAAAAATCGCAAAAAAAGTTCTAAGCTTCCAATTCATAGCCCCAGATCCATTATTTCAACAGCGCTCGTCTCATGCATTCGAATTGAAACTACACAAACGCGGCACCTAAACTTTCCAATTTCAGCTCACGCGACATCACGTCTGCAACGATGTTAACCTCGGCACTAATTACGGACGCGTCAGCGACAGGTGTTTTATCCTCACAAAGATTTCGAATATTTGACAATCGCGGTATTGTCCCAAAAACTTGGAGCCCAAAGCGATCAGTCACGGTATCGGAACAAATCTTTACAAACTCAACCCCTTGCTCCTGATCAAGACGATTGAATACTATACCGGCAATTCTTGACCTAAGTCTTTCATCGAGAAGCTCAAGCGTTCCGATTGTAGCGGCCAACCCCCCTCCCTGAGCAAAATCAGCAACCAATAGAATTTGCGGGTCAAGTTTTTCAATGGTCATCTCTGCGAAAATCGAGTTCTGCCATTCCACGATACCGCCCGTCCCTTCAGATATTACGATCTTGTTGTTCGATGTAATATCAGCTAACGCCTCTTCGACAAATTTTTGCAATTGCTCTGGTTTAGTTCTTTCTTCCAAATTTCCAGTGCATTTGTCACCGTTGATAAGAAGGTTGAAGTCCGTGCTTGTGTTCTCTGACGAATAAAGAAATCGAACTGGATACATGGATGATGTTGGTTCTTGGCCTGCCGCGATGCATTGGATATAAATTTCAGCTGGCAACGAGCCTTGTGACAGTGGGTCAATGCAATCGATAATAAGAGCCTTAAACGGTATTGCCTCACAATTCTTCGATTTCATCAATCGCAGAAGTCCACTTGTGATGACATTTTTTCCAGCCCAAGAATTTGTTCCAGCAATTAGAATATTACGCATATGAAATCACCCCAACCTGAAACAGGCCTTCTACCATCGATTATAACAAAATTTAACTAGCATCTGAACGCAGTAGTTGGCGTCAGATCCAATAATATCTTGCAGACAGTATAACGTTTGCGCGGGTAGGCGCTTAGGTGCAATTGTTTGTCTCAACCAAACTGAGTAGCTACACTGCAGCGGACATCTCAAGCATGCACCCACCTGCCCTTCGTATTATTCACTCAATTTTGACCAGTGATTGTAGTTCAAACCTTAACCAGAAGTAGCCCGTATTGCAACATCCGACCACACCACAAACCGCAATGTGTCATTTCCAGACAACAAGTGCCTGCCTATCCGTCTCAGTTCTTCGGTTCAGAAATGACATCACAAAACAAATGTTAAACCTCAGTTTTGGACTAGTTTGATAGATAGGTTGACGCGAGACTTCCTTAGGAAGAACCGCATTTGAAAAGTCCTTCAAGAGCTGTCTCGATATCGCCATAAACGTAGCACGCGCCAAAGTCGTCCGGCAAAACCTCGTTGTCAAATTCTGAATCAGTGCCGTTAAGAAATGTGCTGACTAACTCACCCATTAGTCAGTCGTGCTCTTTAGTGACGTCATGTTTGACAATTGCGGATATAAGCGTCTCTAGAATTGCTTTTTTTCGATACTAGCGGATGCCAACGCAGCATCTTTTCAATAATTGTAAAGCCCTCTCGCTATGGGGCAGTTTGATGTAAAGTTTCGGGCACGAGTGGGTGCATGTTCAGGATCTGGTGCGGACGGGTGTGATTGTACTGTCTGAGCTACTGATTGATGACCACACGGACTTGGTCAACGCTCGTAAACCATTCAGCATTGAGCATCTCTCGGCGGAGCGTCCCGTTAAAGCGCTCGTTGTGTCCATTCTCCCATGCATTGCCCGGCAGGCCCCCAGCACATCTTTGCTAGACGCCAGATGGACATCTACCTCACACGTAATCCTTAAATGTCTTCGTCTGAATGCCGCTTTCGCGCCATCTATCCACCCTTTCATCTTTGGTAGAGTTTTAGAAAGTTTGTCGATCAACTTTAAGGGGCAAAGGCAGGGGCGCGGCACGTGACCGAGTTGGGCGCTTCGAGCTTGCTGACGGCGGGATACTTCTTTCTAGATGAGGTCGGGGAAATTCCCCTTGAGCTGCAATTCAAACTCCTACGTGTATTGCAAGAGGGAACGTTTGAAAGAGTGGATGAAAAAAGACGCGGCACGTCGATGTCAGAATAATTGCAGCGACCAATCGCAACTTGAAAGAAGAAGTTAAACAGGGACGTTTTCGCGAGGATCTGTTTTCCGGCTGAATGTGTTTCCAATCGAATGCTTGCCACTGCGTCAACGTCGCGATGACATCGCGCTGCGGGGCCCGGTGGTGCGGCCGAACTCTTTGGTATGAAGACACAAAGGCTCTATTCGAGCATCCGAAAACAAAAAAACCGTCCCCCGCTGAATGCCCCTTTGAATTGAGCAACTACGCACAGCAGTTGCAGACCTCACGTTGGACAAACATATCCGAGCTGAGGCAGCGTAGTGAAACCTCAAATGGATTGCAGATCAGTGGCGGCACAATTTTGCATAGTCGGTATAGCCACGGTGCAGACGCTGGAATTCGACCGACAGGCCATGTAGTTGCGCGGTATCGCAAATGTGCGGCTCGAAATCATATCTCGGTGTCACCGTGTAGTGGGAGAGGAAGGCAAACAGCATCCTCTTGAAAGCTTTCGGTAGGCGCTCGCATTGACCGAAATCGACGATGTGCAGTTCGCCGCCCGGCGCAAGCATTCCTGCAGCATGATTGAGCGCCAAGACCCAGCCAGGTATCATGGAAAGCGCATAGGAAAAGAAAACGCGATCAAACGACTCTTGGTCAAAAGTGGTTCTCGGATCGAAGTTGGTCGCATCACCCTGGTTCAGAGTAACACGGTTGGAAACCCCCTGGTGGGCAAGCGAAGCGCTTGCCGTGTCAAGCATTGCATTGGATACATCAACGCCGAACAAAGATGCTTCAGGGTAACGCCGCGCGGCCTTGACGAGGTTCCAGGCGGTGCCGCAACCAATCTCCAGAATACGATTACCCGGAGCAGGCCGGAGTTGGGTTATGAGATGCTTACGGCCGATCAGATAATGCGTGCGCGTGGCGTCATAGATGTAACGCTGGTAGCGGTAGTGCCGGTCCATTCGGGCGGCATCAGATGTGACGCTGGCTTGCATCGACTCAAGCCTCCTTGGTGTAGAGATGAAAGCCGCCGTAAATGGCCGAGCGGTCGCGTGCGCCAAGCTCGGCAGAGCGATCGGTCTCATATCGCCACTGAGACAGGATACTGTCAGGGACATGGTCGGGCAGTATGGTTCTGGTGCCCGCCGTCCGGAAAATGACACGCGCGCCAGGCCGTGCGGTACGGGTGATCTCGTGCCAAAGATCAGACAGAATGTCGGAGGTCATCCAGTCCTGCGCATCGAGAAGCACAAAGCGATCGACGCTCGCCATCGCCAGGCCGGCAAGATGCGAAGTCAGCGACACATTTAAAACGCGCACGTCTGCAATCCGCTCGCGCAATGCATCGTAGTTTGTTGGCTCTAAATAGGGCGGGAGTGGTCCGTTGTCGGTTGTGTCATAGGCGCGGTTGAAGGCCTGCCAGGCGAAGTAGTTGTCTTTAAGATCAAATCCGCAAGCGAGACGTTCGAGCCGCTCCTCGATCACTTCGTGCATTGGCCGACCTTCGCTCAGAGCCTCGTATTGCGCTGGCGGAATGCCGAGACCGAAAAGTGAGGCTCGGTTATCGAGCAGGCGGTGCACGAGAGGGCGACGCAAGAGCGGACGAATTTCGCGTTCGAAGATTTCGCGTTGCTGTTCGAAATTCTTTGCCGTCACCATTGCTGCAGGATTTCCACCGAGCATGCGCGCAAGCGCATGTCCAGTGGCGATGAAGCGGCCGAGCAAGCCGGTGCGATAAAAGCCTCTGGCGAATGCGCTTATACGGCGACGGCCTTGCCAGTCTCGCGAGGTCCAGTAGCGTTGCGTTTCGGCATCGAGGTGGCGGGACAATTCGAGATCAAACATCCGGACGTTGCGTTGGTTGGAGGCATCGGCGAACAGGTTATAGAAACCCTCGTAGGGCAGGTGGCGGATGGCTGCAGCCTTCAGACGATTGAGAGCAATGTGTGCGGTGTTGAGGTCAACGCCTGTAATCTTGACTGGAGCGGCAGTGAGATAGGACAGGATATTGCAACCGCCAGAAGCGATCGCAACAATGTGCTGGCCAGGTTTCAAGTCCATCGCCTCGATATCGACAAGGGGGTCTTCCCATATTTGCGGGTAGACGAGACCGGAAAAGGCATGGGTAAACAATCGCTCGCTCAATCCGGCGCGCGAGAGGCGTGCATGACGGTGAACAGCGGCGCCGACAAGCGCCTTGCTGCGACGGCGCGTGATGTCGCTGTCGTGGATGTCTTGTTCGATTTCGGCTGTAGTCATTTCCAGTGTCCTCATCTCAGTGATGTGTAGCCGCTCCCACGCAACCGAGACATGTGCGAGGATTGGAAAAAGTTTGATCGTGGAGCGTCGGATGCGGCGCGCGCTGCACGAATATTGGCGCAAAAATGTTTTGCAGATCGCGTCCAACTGAATTCGGCCGCACGGCGGCAGGCATCATTTCGTTTGAGACTCAAGGCGCGACGTGCAGCACTTGTCAGGTCCTCGTCGAGGATGCCGCTCAATCCGTTTTCAACAATATCGACTGGCCCGGTTACAGGATAAGCCGCGACCGGTAGGCCGGAGGCCATGGCTTCCAAGACGACAAGCCCGAAGGTGTCGGTACGGCTTGGGAAGACAAAGACATCGGCAGAAGCATATAACTCGGCGAGTTCTATGCCATGCTTGGCTCCGGTAAACAGCACTTCGGGGAAATTGTTCCGAAGTATCGACAGGTGGGGGCCGTCTCCAACGACAACCTTGCGGCCCGGCAGATCTGCTCGAAGAAATGCCTCGATGTTTTTTTCACGCGAGATGCGACCGACGTAAAGGAACACCGGTCCTTCTCCCAATAACCGGACATCACGGCGATGGAAAAGATCCAGGTCGACGCCACGCGACCAGCGCAACAGATTCCGAAAACCCCGCGCCTGCAAATCGGCTTCGAGGGACGCCGTAGCGACCATGACCCCGGCACTTTTGGCATGGAAGCGGCGCTCAAACGCATAGAACCATGACGTCGGCAACCCGACGATCTTGGCGGCATATTCGGGGAACTTGGTGTGATAGCTCGTCGTGAACGGCTGCTTGTGAGCAAGACAGTATCGCCGCATTGCCCATCCGATCGGGCCTTCCGTGGCAATGTGTATCCAGTCAGGTCGCGCTCGTTTCACCTGTTGGCCAAGTCGCGCTACGCTGGCCCATGCCACCTTGATGCTGCGGTAACCGGGAAGCGGTAAGGTTGCAAACTGCTCTGGTGTGACGAGCGAGACGCACACACCTTGGCGCGGCAGTTCCTCTTGCATCCGCGTTAGCGTCGTAACGACCCCATTCACCTGGGGGTGCCAGGCGTCAGTGGCAATCAGGAGGCGCATTTAGGCCGCCTCCCGTGACTGACGTACGACGACGGTTCCAGCTTCGGCAGTTCTGCTAGTCGGGACGTGCCAGTGTACGACCTTCATTTCGCCGGTTGGGGTTTCGAGAATAGCCGTGCAACTCTCAACCCAGTCGCCACAGTTCAGGTAATGTATGCCGTCGATCATGCGGTCGGCGGCATGGTGGATGTGGCCACAGATAATGCCGTCGGCGCCGCGGCGGCGTGCGACGTCGGCCAACGCATTCTCGAACTCACCAATAAAGCCGACAGCGGTTTTGATGCGACTTTTCAGATAGGCCGAGAGCGACCAGTAGCCGAGTCCAAGGTGACGGCGCGTCCAATTGAGCGGTGCGTTGCTCCACAAAGCGATCTCATAGCCCCGGTCTCCCAGGAATGCCAGCCATTTGGCGTAGCGAACGACGACGTCGAACTCATCGCCATGCATGACCAAGTAGCGTCGTCCGTCTGGTTGCACGTGGATGGTGTCGCGAAGGATCTCTATCTCGCCGAAAGATTGACCACAATAGTCGCGCAGTGCCTCGTCATGGTTGCCAGGAATGAAGACGATCCGTGCACCCTTGCGCACCTTACGTAAAAGCTTTTGCAGCACGTCATTGTGGGATTGTGACCAAGCGGGCCCACGCCGCACCTTCCAAAAATCTACGATATCTCCAACAAGATAGTAGGTATCCGCTTCGACATTCTTGAGGAAATCAAGAAGTGCGGATGCTTGTGCGGCACGCGTCCCCAAATGGACGTCAGATATGAATACCGAACGATATTGCCCGGAATTTTTATCGTTCTCGGCCAAGGTTCAACTCCCCCTAACGATTCTCAGGGGTAAGAGACCAGACTCATATTTCAAGTATGTGACAAGCTGCCTTGGACAGTTTATATTCGTGTGTCGGTGTCGATCAAATTTCGTCTATTAACCAAGTGGCAGACGATCACGCGCAGAGATCTTTTTGGCGGCTTTTTGTCCGTTAGCGACGAAATAGTTTCGAATGCATCGAATTTGTCTGATGTTGATGCCAGAGCGAAAGAGGACATCTTGCACATGGATCGGTGTGAGTGACCCATGGCGGAATCCATTTAGCTGTGGTTTCGGCTTCAGTGTTTCGCTCAAACGCGGCGCTCTGAAGATTGCAACACCTCTTTACTGAGAAGTCGTGCACCTGGATTGATTGCCCTGACGCCTAAAATTAACCCGAGAACAGAATGGCCGATTACTTGGTCAATCGTACATCTGAGAAAAGTCGGATACCGTTATTAATTTTGAATTCTGGGTCTGGTGTAATTTCAAAAACGGTGCTGCCAACAAACTCCACACTCAAAGCGACAATTGATGTACGTGCTCTTTCGACACGAACTGCCGTATTTCCGCTCAAATGGAAGTCGTCATTCGGTAAGTAGATCGCACCATCAATAAAGACATCTGAATTTCCCCCAATCGATGACTTGCCTTTCGGGGTTGTAGGGTCCTTATAAATTACAATGCGCTCCAGATCGGGGTCCGTCATGGCGGAAATACGAAACTCTGCTGTCGCTTTGATGTCGTATTGCGTTACGCCCTGACCAAAGTGAAGGTAAACTTCGTCTCCCGTGACGTTTGCATTGCCGCCGATTGATACATCTCCATCGGTGAAGAAGTATTGTCCTGGGCTCAGTTCAACATCAGCACCATTTATTCTCGTTGTTCCACAATATCGCCCTGGCGTTAGCGTGACGGTGCCAGAACCATTTATTGTCGTCCCGACGACGTTGCCATTATCAATACCGAAATCACATGCAATGGGAACGTAAGGCGGCGACCAATTTGCAAAAGGATCAGGTACAACTGGGCAGTCATCTGTTGGTGCTGGAGACACAGCAGCATTTGAGATTGAGTGCGCGCCAACGGAGCAATAACCAGCGGCAGTCGTTGAAAACCCACCCTCGAACATCATCGCTTGTGCTTGCTGGTAGGAGTTGGCCCAGAACCAACAGTCCGGCGCGTTAACCGCCCCTGCACCGTGCATATAAATAGCATCGACCTGTGTCGGATCCAATGCCAGTACACATATTCTTGCGGGCCCTTCGATGGCTTGAGCTTCGGCGATTGCCCCGATATCAATCCAGTCGATACTTGTAATTGCCATTATTGACGTCGGCAACTTGCTGGTCAATTCCACTGAGATAATGTAGTCTTTTTCATTCACCGAAATGTTCTTGATTGGTGGTGTGGAGTTGTAAAGTTCTTTGTCGTCTAGTTTCGCCTCCATGTATTGATCTATTGCCGTCAGAACATCATTTTTCGTTGCAGTGGGATCACGGAATCTATTGACACCTTGTAGCGCGGCGCCATCAGCGATCAATTGAAGATGATTGTCGGCGGAGACACCCCGCGAGGAATCAAATGCGACGCCAGCTGCTAGAAGAAGTGGGATCAGAGAGAAAGCGAATAACAAAGTCGTGCTGCCACTGTTGTCTCCAGTCCAACTGCCGAAGAACTGTTTAATACAACTTGGTATAGAGTGGAAAACTGACATTTCGAAGTTCCGATCAAATGGCTTCAGAAGTAACCATAACAAGACGATGAACAATTAAATCTGACGAACTTAGATAAAGGTGTAGGTAAACACCTTCTGCTGTTTCGGAACTTCAAATTTTGTAAATGAATGCCAAATAAGAGTAGCAATTTGAAACAATTTGCCGCGGAATTGTTTTGGTGAGAATGTCTTGTTCTCTGTTGGGCCATCGCAACGTTTGTCGTAAGCGTTGAATTTGCCTGATGTTGATGCCAGAGCGGAAGAGATCGCCGCGCACTTGAATTGATGCGAATGACCCGCTGCGAAGTCGTGGGCAAGTGGTGCGCAACTTCTATTGATTTCCGCAGCTATAACAGAGACTGACATTCGTATCTTGATCACGCCTCACGAAATGCGCGTGACACGGTGTCGAGAACTGGCTGCATCAAGTATTGGAAAAACGTGCGCTCGCCTGTTTTGATGTAGACTTCAGTCGGCATTCCAGGCGTCGGCAAGAATCCTTTTATTTTCCCGGCCTCTTTTGCATCTAACTTAATGCGGGCGATATAGACATTGTCATTTTTGAATCGCTCTGCCTCATTTGGCAACGAATCGGCTGAGACGTAAATGACGTTGCCAGGGACCATCGGTGTCACTCTTTGACTGAGAGCAGTTAGGCGAACGTTTGCAAGCTGGCCGGTTGTGACAATATCGATGTCTTCAGGACGTATACGCGCTTCGATGACGAGCTCGTCGCCCATCGGCAGCAGTGCAAGAATGTTATTGCCTGGACGTATTACACCTCCAGCTGTGTGGTAGTGCAACTTGACGACAATTCCTCGCACTGGTGATTTTATCTCAATGCGTCCCAAGATACTCTCGGCCGACTTAATGCGCTCGCGGATGTCCTTAAGCTCACCGTCAATTTGGTGACGTTCCTCGACGGCAGTTTGAATGGCGATGTTTCTAACGCGCTGCATTTGCGCTAGCGTTCCAGAGATACGTTTTCTGGTATCGCTGATCTCCGACCGGCGACGACCCATTTCACCAAACATATTGGCGTGCGCGCGCTTTAGAGCGAAATATTCTGGCTTGCGGACCAAACCAGCTTTGAATAATTTTTTCTTCCCCTTTAGCTCTTCGGTAATCAAAGTATGTTGTTCGGTTGCGCTCGTCAGTTGCGCTTGGATGCCTTTGATGCGTTGATTGAAGGCGGCAATAGATTGCTTCAAAATCTCTATTTCATTGACTAATTTTTGTTGCCGCGCTTTAAAAATATCGTCCTGAGACGTGAGAACGGCTTGGATGTCATCCGATACCGGAGCTACCGTCAGCGAATTCGGATAGGTCACGGCGTCGAGGCCAGCTGCTTCGGCACGAAGTCTAGCGTCCATCGCGACCAACTGCGCTTGGCGGATTTTTAATCGCTTTAGATCCGATTGTGCATTGGTGTCTTGTAGACGAACGAGGGGCTGATCGCGTTCGACGATTTGGCCTTCCGTCACAAGTATATCTTCGATTATTCCGCCTTCGAGATGCTGGATTATTTTATTCTGGCTGGTTGCGACGAAAACGCCGGACGCGACAACAGCTCCGTCAATTGGTGCCGTCGCGGCCCATCCACCAAAACCGAAGACTCCAAAAATTAAGATCGCGTACCCTACAAGTAATGGTCTCTTGCCGCTTCGGGGGACGTCGTCGAACCAATCGCGTTGGGGAATGATCAGTTCTTGTGCGGCGGGAGTGAGTTGCGTATTTGTCATTGTATATTCGCTTTTGAATTAAGCAGCATCTGTGATGGATTTGCGGTTGCGATTGGAGAGCAATGGCAGGATTTCGTCACGTGGGCCAAGTTTCTGAATTCTGCCTTCATTCAGCAGCATGATTTTGTCGACACTTCTCATCAATGCAGGGCGTTGGGTGACGGCGATAACTGTAATGCCCTTTACTTTTGCGCGTTGAAGGGCGGCACCCAGAGCGCGCTCGCCAGCGGAGTCTAAGTTTGAGTTGGGCTCATCAAGAACGACAAGGCGTGGCTCGCCGAAGAATGCCCGCGCCAGGCCGAGGCGTTGGCGTTGGCCACCTGATAGCGGAGTTCCGTCGATACTAATTTGAGTTTCGTAGCCTTGCGGAAGTTGCGAGATCATTGCGTGTACGCCGGCGAGCTCAGCGGCGTCGAAAATTGCTTCGTCAGAGACATCTTCGCGGAGTCGCGCAATGTTTGCCTTAATTGAGCCGGGGAACAACTGCACGTCTTGGGGTAAGTAACCAACGGTTTCGCCGAACTGACGTGGGTCCCAATTGCGAATGTCCATCAGATCAAGGCGGACCGAACCAGATGTCGGTGCAATGGAGCCGACAAGCATCCGCGCGAGCGTGGATTTACCCGTACCGGAAGGTCCAACGACGGCCATCGATTCACCCGGATCGAGACTGAAGTCGATTCCGTTGAGGATCACACGCTTTGTTGGCGGTGGGACATAGAGAACGCGCTCAACTTTAAGACGGCCTTGTGGACGAGGAAGGGTCAGGCGTTCGAGGTTTAGCGGTGAGTTGCCAAGTAATGCTTTGATACGCGCATAGCCACCGCGGGCTTGGACGTAGCCGCGCCAACCTTCGATTAATCCTTCGATTGGGGCAAGTGCGCGGCTGCCGACGATCGACGCTGCGATCATCATACCGCCTGTCAATTGTCCGTCAATCGCGAGGTAAGCACCCCAACCCAGCATAGAGACTTGAGTAGCAAGCCGCAAAAATTTCGAAATACCTGTCAGTTGTACGTTTCGGTCTTGGGCGATGACTTGGGCTTTGAGCGCTTCGGCCGTTTCACGGCCCCAATGCATAACGCCTTCCTGGATCATTCCCATCGCGTTGACGATTTGAGCGTTACGCGCCATCGCTTCGGCTTGGAAACCGGCCCGCATGGCAAAGGCGTTGGCGCGTGAGAATGGAACTGCGGTGATCTTTTGATTCACAACCGCAATTACGAGCAAGATCAGAGCAGCAACCGTGACGATGATACCAAGATGCGGATGAATGAGGTAGACAGCAAGGAAATATACTGGTGCAACGGGGGCGTCGAACATCGCCAATATTACCGGCCCGGTGATAAAACTCCGCACTTGCTGCAAATCCTGCAGTGTTTGAAAGTCGCGCGTTGAACCTGACTGTGCAGACTTAGCCGCAGCGCTCAGGACGGGACCACCGAGTGTTGTTTCAAGGCGGACCGCGACACGCATTAGAATATAGCGACGGACGACGTCAAGCAGCGCAAAGACTGCCAGCGCACCGACAACAACAGTTGTCAACATGATCAAAGTTTCGACACTGCTGCTTGTCAACACCCGGTCGGATA
>JBOEGZ010000018.1:0-22986 GCA_050633705.1 Hyphomicrobiaceae bacterium
CCACGCTATCGGACGCGTCGATGGACCAGGTACAACCAACCCATGGTTTGAGAAGTACATATTCCCCGGCGGCTATGCCCCGGCACTATCCGAAGTGTTAGCACCCATCGAGCAGACCAAACTAATCGTCACCGACATCGAAATACTACGGCTTCACTATGCCGGGACGTTGAGGCTATGGCGTGAACGCTTTCTCGCCCGGCGCCATAAAGCCGTTGCGCTAACCGATGAAAGATTCTGCCGCATGTGGGAATTCTATCTCGCCGCCAGTGAATGCGGCTTCCGTTACAACGGCCTGATGGTTTTTCAAATTCAGATCACCAAACAACAAGATGCGGTGCCTCTAACGCGGGACTACATCGCCGATAAAGAAGCCACTTTGCGGTCACAGGAAATAGGAAAACAGACTCTTCTGGTTGCAGCAGAATAGCCCTATCAATTGGAGAATAGCAGTCATGTCTGAGAAAACTTCCGCAGAAAAAATGCCGACTCACAGCACACCGAAAAAAGGCTGCTGCGGTGGTCACAAGAGCCACATCAAAGAAAAACACAGCAGTGAAGAAAATGCGCCGGTGTGCACGGCTCACAGTCAGGTTGCCCGAGTAGGTTCGGTTCGCGAAAGTCAGGGCAGTTGTTGTTGCCGCGATCATAGGCACACCTAGAGGAACGCTTCCGATGCCACGCACCAATCAATCCGAAGAGCCTACCGGCACGCGTTCGTTTCCCAAGCAGCCGGAGATTCAAAAAAACGGCTATGTGTGTCCACAGCCGAAATTACTCGTGATTAATTGCGGGTCATCAAGCATCAAATTCGCGGTCTTCAGTATGCAGGTGCGTGCGGCACGAGTGACTCCAACCATTGTTTTAGCGCGGGGGAAACGAGGAGTGGGAACGAGTTTCAAATATTCCGACGAACTTCTCAACGAAATACGAAGTAAGGCACCGCTGCGACGCACTGTAGAGGCCTGCGAAGTGGGCCGCTCAGCGCTCATGCTTGCCAGCGACTACACGAGCGCCATTACCGGCGAAGTCGTGCACGCGGATGCGGGTTTTCACATTGAAGGTATGGTTTTTCACTGAAGTGAGTACGACAACATGTTGAAAAAAACAGAAACACCATCTGTCTCGCAGTCGGCCAACAACTCTCAAGCCCTCTGCATCGTCGGGGCCTTCACGTTTGGACTAGGGGTTGGCGCAGTTGCCGCGAAAGCGCTCGCCGAAATCGCCTTGGCGCTCATCCTTGCTGGGTGCGTAACGCACCTCACGGGAATGATTCTCAACACTCGACAACAGAACGAGCCGACGCACACATTTACAAGATGGGAAAGCATTTTCTATTGGAGCTCCTGGTTTGGACTCGGGCTGCTGTTGCTCGTAGCCACCTGGCAATTCCTGTCGCCAGGATAATGCCGAACGGAAGACACGATGAAGGATACCAATTCCATCTGCGGCCGGCGCATTCAGATTTATGACGTCACGAAAGATATTCAAACAACCAATGGAGGCAGTCGTGCCTGATGCAGAAATCGTGAAATTCTCAGGAACTAACGCCACGCCTGAACACGTGAACCAAACGAAACTCGGCCATGTGGATCTAAAGATTGCGGGAATGACATGCCCACATTGCCCACCTAAGATCGAACAAGTGTTGCGCAAACTCGATGGCGTTAACGGTGCACATGTCAACCTAGCTAACGAAACAGCTCACGTCTCCTATGACCCCGAGGTCGTAAAGATTACCGATCTGAAAGAGTCAATCCAACGTGCTGGATTTGCATGTGGAACCAGCTCAGCACGTATTCCGATACGCAACATGCATTGCGCCTCCTGCGTGACCCGCATTGAGACCGCTCTAAAGATGACTCCAGGCGTTGTTGCTGCGCGCGCGAATTCTCTGACGAATTCGGTTGATGTCGAATATCAACCGGAAAACAGCAATCTCGATACAATCCGCGCAGCTATTGCAACGGCTGGCTATGAAGTTATCGCAAATCGTTCTGAACCGGCGAAAGAAGGTGAGGAAACTGTCAGCCCGGAAGAGGCAGCACAAAAAGCTGAATATGCACTGTTGATGCTGAAATTCTGGTTTGCGGCTATGATCTCAATACCGGTCATGTTGTTCAGCTACCCTGATCTCATTCCTGGACTGCGAGACTGGATGCCAATGGGTAGCACAACGCGTCGCATCGTATGGAGCCTATTGGGCGTTTTGAGTCTACCCGTCCTAATATGGTCAGGGTCGCAATTCTTTGTCGGTATGTGGAACGGGCTCAAGCACCGGGCTGCCAATATGCACACATTGATTGCAATCGGTGTGAGTGCTGCTTTTCTTTACTCAGTCGTCGCGGTCACATTTCCAGATATTTTTCCCCGCGCCGAACTTGCCGAGGTTTTCTGGGACGTAACAACCGTTGTTATTGCCCTTGTTGTTCTCGGCTTAGCCCTTGAAATAAAAGCCAAGGGACGAACGTCCGAAGCCATCAAAAAACTAATAGGTCTGCAAGCAAAGACGGCCCGCGTCATTCGCGACGATCAAGAAATCGATATTCCAGTCGAAGAAGTCATTGTCAGTGATATTGTCCTTGTCCGACCGGGTGACAAAATCCCAGTTGATGGTGAGATCATTGATGGCTCAAGCGCGATCGATGAATCCATGATCACAGGTGAATCTCTACCCGTTGAAAAGAGCGTCGGCGATGAGGTTATCGGCGCAACACTTAACAAAACAGGCAGTTTTAAGTTTCGCGCAACAAAGGTTGGCAAAGACACCGCGCTCGCGAGCATAATTCGCATGGTCAAGGATGCCCAAGGGTCAAAGGCACCGATTCAACGGGTCGTCGATACAGTGTCAAGTTACTTCGTTCCAGCGGTTATGATTTTGGCAATTGCTGCATTCACGACCTGGTATCTTATTGGCCCCGAGCCGCGCTTCATCTACGCGACGATTGTCTTGGTAACAACGCTGATCATAGCCTGCCCCTGCGCTCTTGGGCTGGCGACACCGACGTCTCTCACAGTCGGCATTGGTAAAGGAGCAGAGAACGGCATTCTGATCCGCTCAGGCGACGCTCTTCAATCGTCAGAAAAATTAGATGCTATAATCCTCGATAAAACAGGCACTATCACACGGGGAGAGCCAGCGTTAACAGATATCGTCGCAAAAGGTTTTCCTGAGAACGATGTTCTGCGCCTAACCGCCTCACTGGAAAAGGGTTCAGAACACCCTTTGGGCGAAGCAATCGTGAATGGCGCCAAGGTTCGCGATCTTTCGTTGGTCGATGCCAAAAACTTCGCAGCCATTCCAGGGCACGGTGTGCGGGGTGAAGTCGAAGACCGAATGATCATCCTCGGAAACGCCAAGCTAATGCGTGATCAGGGTATGAACATCGACGCGTTAAATCGCGATTGGGAACGGCTGGCAGGTGAAGGCAAAACGCCAATGTACGTCGCCATAGACGGCAAACCGGCTGGCCTTGTGGCAGTTGCCGATACTGTCAAACCAGATTCGAAAGCAGCAATTGCAACTCTCAAAGAACTCGGCCTCGAAGTTGTGATGCTAACGGGCGACAACGAGCGCACTGCGAAAGCCATCGCCCGTGAGGTTGGTGTCTCTCGGGTCCTGGCCGACGTCCTCCCAGATGACAAAGCGCACGAGGTCCAGAAATTGCAGCTCGAAGGTAAGACGGTAGGTATGGTTGGAGACGGTATAAATGATGCCCCTGCTCTTGCTCAAGCCAATGTCGGTTTCGCGATCGGTACAGGAACAGATGTTGCCATTGAGGCGAGTGACGTCACCTTGATCAGAGGGAGTCTTATTGGCGTCGTTACAGCGATCGAGATAAGTCGCGCAACGATGCGCAACGTCCGCCAGAACCTTATTGGAGCCTTTGGTTACAACGCGGCCGGCATACCAATTGCCATGGGAGCTTTGTATCCATTCATCGGGCTATTGCTTTCTCCACTAATCGCAGCGGCAGCAATGGCATTCAGCTCTGTCACGGTTATCAGTAATGCAAACCGGCTTAGGTTTTTTGAACCAAGGAGGACTGTCAAATGACACCTGACCGTTGGATTATACTCGTACTTGGCCTCTCGCTCATTTCCTTCATCGCATGGTTCTTCTGGGGCAGCCGTCGAGAGGGAATTCGGGCGGCTGAAACATCGGGTGGTTACCAAGAGGCAATGATCCTCGTTAAGGGCGGCTATACGCCGGACACGATCATTGTCCGCACCGGAAAACCCGTCCGCCTCAATTTTCGACGCGAGGAAACCGCCTCGTGTTCAGACAGGGTTGTGTTCGCAGATTTCGATAAGAGCGCCGACTTACCAACAGGTAAGACAGTCTCAGTTGAACTATTCCCGAAGGATCCCGGCGAATACGACTTCGGATGCCCCATGGGCATGTTTCGCGGAAAACTCGTCATAGAATAGGAGAAAATAATGAACCAAGCCCCACAACGACATCACCACAACAACAACAAGCAAGAAAAAGGGTTTTTAAAGTCACGTGCGTTCTTTGTTCTTCTCGGGTTTCTTGCAATCGTCGTCGTATTGCTATGGCAAGAACATCAAGCCCACATCCTAGGAACCGGCCTTCTCCTTCTGATCCTCGCCTGTCCACTGATGCATTTTTTCATGCACAGAGGCGGCCATTCTCACTCCGGTCATGGAGGGCACAAATCACATAATAACAACGAGGCAGTGCCGTCCACAAACGAGGAGATGAAACATGACTGAATCAATGCAAAGCTATGGACTCTGGTGGCTCGTCGCCATCAACTCCGCGATTTTCATCATGTTTGCATTCAGCTTCTTCAAACCACAGACGTCTCGTGACTGGAGGTCTTTTGGCGCTTTCAGTGCATTTATCGTCGCACTGTTCACTGAGATGTACGGTTTCCCGCTGACTATCTATTTCTTGTCGGGTTGGTTACAGACTCGTTTTCCCGACGTCGACTGGTTCGCGCATGATTCCGGACATCTTCTTGAGATGATGTTCGGCTGGAAAGCCAATCCACATTTTGGACCATTCCATCTGTTGAGCTTTGCCCTCATCGGCGGTGGTTTTGTGACCATATCCAATGCTTGGTACGTACTCTATCAAGCACAACAAATGCAAAAATTGGCCACGTCCGGGCCTTATGCATATGTGCGTCATCCGCAATACGCTGGCTTTGTTTTGGTAATGCTCGGATTTCTTGCCCAATGGCCAACAATTCTGACACTGACTATGTTTCCAATACTTGTTTGGATGTACGTTCGGCTAGCCTACGCAGAAGAGAAAGAAGCCATTGCTGAGTTTGGTGACTCCTACCGTAATTACGCTGCTCAAGTTCCGGCATTTTTCCCCAAGTTGCGTTTCAGTCAAAGAACAGGGTCAGTCTGAAAACCCAGACAAGATCAGACTAAGTAAAAGGACGCTCCCATGGCACTGCTTGTAGAAATCACGAATTTGGCCTTCTAGGTGTTTGGTTTAAGGCTAGTTCGGTGTGAGGTGGTCCTCCGACTATAATTAGTATGACATGACCAGATATCTGGTGAATCTAGCACGATTCAAAACAATCGTTATTTCTAGATTTCTAGAACAGCAGATCACAATCTGACTAACGGTCCGCCACCGTTTGCGGTTGGTTCTGTGCATGGCTGCCAGGGCTAAGGGCGCCCCTTGGCGATAAGTATGATGTGCACCAACTTATGTTGCGACATTATACAGAACGTGCGTATCACGCTTGGTAACTTTCGGATGCGTGGCTCTATCCGAGACGCGTTTTTCGTATAGCGGATTCGAGCAGATGTTAGTTATAAGAAAATGTTGGAGGCGTTGCACTCTAGTGCTTCAACTAACGTTTAGATTCCACTATTCCTATCGACTCTTGATAATGCCAACTGTGTCATCAAGGGCCCAACCAACTCAAATATTACGGTTGTCCCGATCGCAATCGACAGCACTTCATTGCGTATCTGCGGAAACGCGTTTGCTGCGACGAGCGCCATGCCAATCGAAACCCCTGCTTGAGGCAGCAGCGCAACTCCGATCCAATTGCGATAGTTTGTTTTCAGACTTGTGATGTATCCTCCTATCCATCCACCGGCAACGCGCCCAGCCGATCGAATTACAAGGTAGGCCACACCGATTGTTCCGATCATCGGCAAGGCCGACAGATCCAAAGAGGCTCCCGCCAAAACAAAGAAGACAACCATAAATGGCCATTCGATATTCTCGATTTCATGAAACGCGCGCATATGATGCCGGGCCAAATTGGCGATCACTACGCCCACAATCATCGAAGCGAGTAAGTACGAGGCGTGAATCGCCAGGGCCAAGCCGCCGCAAAGAAATACAACACCTAACGCTTCAACCTGCGAGGGTTCACCGGGTTGAAGCCGCCCAGTCAAATATGCTGCAGGTAATCCAACAAGAAGTCCAATCAATAGTGCGCCACCAATTTCGCTTCCCGCGACCTGCAAGGCATGGGCAGGGCTGTGCCCAAGTACGGCGTGTCCCCACGCCAACAGCAAAGCGAAGACAATTAGGCCCCACGCATCATCGACCGCTACAATGCCAAGAAGCATTGTGGCGAAAGGACCCTTGGCGCCACTTCGCCGTACAACATCCTGGGTTGCTGCGGGCGCAGTCGCGGTGGAAATCCCCGCCAGTACAAGGCATAGAAGCGGGTCAACACCAAACAACCAAAGCCCGATACCAACCAGTGCTGCTGTAACGATTACCGCGACGATCGAAATTCCGAGTATGTGGACCCCGTCCCTGGCGAGCACCTGTGGCGTGAGCTTACCGCCAAGCAGAAATGCCACCATGACTAAAGCGATAACAGCGACAAGGGGATACCAGTCAGCTATGCCCGTGGGTAAAATGCCAAAACCGGACGGACCAGCGGCAATTCCAAACAAAATAAGCAGTGTCACGCGCGGCAGTTTTGTACGCTGACCAAGCGAATCCAAAGCCAAACCAGCCAGAAGCAACCCTCCGATAGTGATTAGAATGAGATGATCAGGCATGCCGTGAATCCAGTCCGAGCCAAAACGCAAACGCCATTTCTCGAGCAGTATACAATGATGTGATCACCGGTTCGCGGGCCTTGCGGTCGGTTCGGCGCATGGTCGCCACGGCCAAAGGCGACCCATCGCTATGTAAATGAAGGAACCCGACCAAGCGATCAGCAATAAACCGTTCAATGCTTCAATACCTGTAATGAAACGTAGATGCCCGGTCGGAACAACGTCACCCAGACCGAGCGAGGTGTAGGTGACAATCGAAAAGTAAAGATAGTCCAAGGGAGCAACAACAGGGCGACCACTCAGGGTTCCAAGACCTAGCACATTATCACAGAAAAAATATGCAGCTGAATAAAAACAAACTTCGATGACATGAGCACCGAGAGAACCGATTACAATGATCAGGAGGCGAAAATTTGCACGCATCGCGATACGCGACATGCCTCCTGACAACCAACGCAGCACACTAATATGGAATAACGAGGTCGATACTATTAGAAATAGAGCTACAGCGACAGCAACTATCATTTGCAACACTCCTTATCAGCCCATTCTTCTACTTAGCTTGACATAAACTTGTAGGCCTGTGTCTTAATTTAGCTTTTGTGAAGTATGCTTGCGATCGCCTCATCGATATTGAAGAGATTGTAAACAGGTTGGGTTGGTACACGTGAACCACTGGGTCTATGGTCAAATTGTAATCGTGATGCTGTTGTGGGCAGGTTGCTTCCCGCTGCTAACAGTTGGCATTCAATACGCGCCGCACTTAACATTTGCCGGACTGCGAGCCATCTTAGCAGGACTAGCGCTTACAGCTCTCGCTCTCATTCTTCGTAGACCTTGCCCAAGCTGGAATCTTTGGCCAAAACTGACACTCATAGGTTTCGGTGCCACGACTTTTGGTTTTCTGGGCATGTTCCATGCAGCAGAATTCGTTTCACCCGGCATCGCGACTGTTATAGCAAGCACACAACCACTCCTTGCCGCAGTGCTTGCATTCTTTGTACTAAATGAACGTATGAATCTGATGGGAAAATCTGGACTAGCCGTCGGCTTCTTTGGAATAATCGTAATTGTCGCGCCACAACTATTTTATAACTACCAGGACAGTTATGTAGTTGGCATTTTGTACATTGCAATCGCAGCCGTCGGCATCACGGTTAGCAACGTTGTCATCAAGCAGATCGCTGGAAGCGTAGATGCACTGATGGCCATGGGACTTCAGTTGTTGATTGGGAGTATCCCACTATTTCTGATGGGATGGATATTCGAGGATCCAATGACAACTCAGATTTCGGTAACGTTCATCGTCATTCTTCTTGTCTTGAGTTTGCTTGGAACCGCGTTCGCTTACTGGCTATGGTTTTCAGCCTTGGAGGCCGTGCCACTAAACCGTGCAAATTCTTTCAGCTTTTTAGTACCCATTTTTGGACTTACCATAGCCGTGGCATTCTATGGTGAGACCATCGCATGGTATCAAATTCTCGGTATCGTAATGACCGTTGCAGGCATCAGCATTGTCAATCAAAGCAGTGCAGCACTCTAAGAAGACAGCCCAGCCTCAAGAGCTTCACGGCTCGTAGCCTCTCGCGTCGCATAGAGTCGGACACTATTAGGACTGAGAGCCCGAAACTTCAAGCCGGTAGACCACGCCAGCTTCACTAGATTGAAATCTTCTAAGTCATCAAAAACGTCGTGATGGACGGGATTTAGATAAACTATGTAAATCGGTCTTGGACACTCTTTGTAGGATTGCGCTATCGTGGTTGCCACTCGATTGATCACCGGAGGGTCGAATGGATTGAAAAAGAATGCAACCACAGAAGTATCAGGTAATTTGTATTCGGCTGCGTCTTGATTGATAATCTCTACTGAACCCGCACGAATAATCGGTGCAGCTTCTAACAGCTCTTGTGCAGACTCCACAAGCTCTTTCGCAAATTCAACGCCTACCACGTTACCATAAGGTAACCTGCTTGCATGAAGCACGACTCGCCCTTTACCAGCTCCAAAATCGACAAAAGACCATTCGGCTGTTGGCTGAGGTAACGCCTCCTGAACCCAGTCCAATACACTCCAAGGTGCTGGTTCATAGTCAATGCCAGCGTCACGGTTAGGGCCTCGGATCGAAACTTCATCTAACACAACATTACTAGCGGTCTCGTCATTTGTGTTCAGGTTGCGAATTCGCCGATCCCACCAAGCATGAGCCCTTAGCCACAGAACCGCGCGAATATGTCGTAACACTCCCGCTGGCCCACGTTCACTATAGAGCTGAATCATCTTCTTCCAGGTTGTTATTTTTTTCCGTTTTACGAAAGGTGACTGCCGATCCATCAAGTCTTGTTCCTAGTTTTTCCCAGCGAGCTGGTCGTCCCTCTACATCCGCATGCCAAGGAAGCTATTGCTTCAGTTATGTTGGTGAATTTCAGCTTTGTTCACTATTGCAACACGCTGCGCCTTCTCCGCAGCGACTTGATTGCGAACAGACAACACGACGTCACCACCTATGAGAAAGTCGCGATCCAGAGGTCCTATTGCTTTTAGGAAGTTTCTCGAATTCGACTGACCGGGCAGCATGTAGTCGTGCAACTCGATGAACAGCACGCAGAAGTTATCGAGCCAGCCAGTGTTTTGGGAAAACAGGTCGCGCTCAAAACCTTCAATATCTATCTTTATAAGGAACGGCGTAGCGCCTTGCTGTCGTTCAAACTGAGCGACGATTTCATCGATTGTGATGCCACGGGTGGCACCACCGCTGGCTAGCTCAAACTGGAACGCATTGTGATCAGCCTCAGCGTCAGAGACATCAAACATTCCAGGAGCCGAAGAGATTGCGGCTTCGATAAATGTGACCTGCTCGCCGATTACATTTTTCTCTGCTACTTTTATGTTTCCACTATGCGGTTCGATTGCAGCGATCTCAGCTTCCGGGTAGTTATCCGCGAAATACGCCGCCGACATTCCATTGTTTGCACCGCAGTCAACGATCAACGGAATTTGGCCGTCACGCACGAGCCGGTCGTAGGTCCCTTTAATTTGTTTTGCGTGCGCTTCAGAACCAACTTTGTAGTCCTCATTTAAAAACACACTAACGAGGGAATGGGCGTCCGTGGTTCCTGTGCGCAATACAAAACGCCAAAGTCGCTGGCTCGCACGTGAGTAGATATGAACGAGACCGAATAGCGGCGGATAGAGCACCAAATATGCGCTGCGCCCTAGCGCAAAACGCACAAGGCTAGCAATCCAATGATAGGTTAACAAAGCAGCTCGCTGCATATGGCTCTCTCGATTTAAAAAAGAACAACGGATAGTGAAGGCTGAAGAAACATCAATGGGGCCGAAGCCTTTTGGTGCTGCGCGAAAAGTTACTCCTTGCATATGCTTGGGCCTCGCAAGTCTGCGAGGCCCTTCAGTTTTCTATTCAGGCGTTATTTGGATTCGATCTCAATACCCGATCGGTCTTGTCACGGCCCTGCTTAAGCGTGAACTCTACCGGCTTGCCAGTTTCAACTTTTGAGAGATCAACGCGTTTTTTCATGAGTTGAGACCTCCTCTTTTTTTCTCGTTCAGCCGGCGGCGTGCGCGACGGCGTCTGTCGCCTTTGACTTGTTGTCACTGAAGCGTCGGCCTTCCCACACGAAATAGATCGCCGGAATGACGATGAGTGTGAGGAGCGTGGTCGACGTCATGCCACCAACCATGGGCAGTGCGATACGCCGCATGACGTCAGAGCCAAGCCCTTCGGTAAAGAAGATTGGCAACAGGCCAGCAATGATGACCGCAACAGTCATCAGCTTTGGGCGCACGCGCATGACAGCACCAGCCATGATGGCGTCGAACAGCTCGGCTTTGTCTTTTGGAGGATGCGCCCGCACTTGCGCATCGATGTAGAGCAACATCACAACGGCGGTTTCGACCGCGATGCCGCCAAGGGCGATAAAGCCAACGGCCACAGCAACCGATAGATTGTAGCCCGCAAGGTAAACCGCCCAAATGCCGCCAATAAGCCCGAAAGGAAGTGACGCCATGATAATGGTGGTGCGATCGAGACGCCCGAAGTGCAGCATCAGCAGAACAAAAATTGCCAACACGACGGTCGGAATCGCGATTGTGAGCCGCTCGCGTGCTTCCAACATTTGCTCGAATTGACCTGACCACGTGATCGCGTAACCAGCAGGTAGATTGACGGAATTGGCAATTCTCTCACGCGCCTCCGCAACATAGGTACCAATATCGCGCTCCTTGATATCTACGAACACCCAGCCTGTCAAGCGCGCGTTTTCCGACCGGATCATGGGTGGACCTTCCGTAAAGACAATCTCGGCCACCTCCCCCAAAGGAATGTGTTGGCCCGCCGGCGTTGGCACCAAGACTTCTGCCAACTGTTCCGGCGTTTCTCGAAACGGCCGGTCGTAACGCAGCATGATGTTGTAGCGTTCGCGCCCTTGTACACTTTCGGTAAGACGCATACCGCCAAGTGCCGTTTGTATGACGGACTGGAATGCGGCGAGATCAATATTGCGACGTGCAAGTTCGCGCCGGTTGGGGCGGATTTCAAGATACTTGCCGCCAATGACACGGTCGGCAAACGCTGACCTCGTTCCTGGAATATCTTTAACGGCCCCTTCTATCTCCAGTGCAATCCGTTCGATGGTTTTGAGATTACCGCCCGAGATTTTGATGCCAACCGGCGTGCGAATACCGGTCGAGATCATGTCCATTCGGATTTTGATCGGATAGCCCCACGAGTTGACCAGACCGGGGAACTTCGTGCGACTGTCGAGTTCGGCAATCAGATCTTTCGCTGTTATACCGTCACGCCATTCTGCGCGAGGCTTGAGCCGAATTACGGTTTCGATCATGGAAATCGGTGCAGGGTCTGTCGCCGAGTCGGCGCGGCCAACTTTGCCGAACACGCGCTCGACCTCGGGAACGGTTTTGATCAAACGGTTAGTTTGCGCAAGGATTTCCTTGGCTTTCGTCATGGACACGCCCGGTAGTGTCGTCGGCATGTAAAGCAACTCGCCTTCGTAGAGCGCGGGCATAAACTCGGAGCCAATACGCGACATCGGGTAGACAACAGAGACAACCGCTGCGAGCGACACCAAAATTGTCACCCAATGCGCTTTGAGCGAAGTTCTCAGTAGTGGTTTGTAAATCCAGACAAACATGCGGTTAAGCGGGTTCTGATCTTCGCGGAAAATACGTCCGCGAATAAGCCAAAGCATCAGCACGGGCACGACAGTGACAGACAGAACCGCGGCAAAAGCCATGGCGTAGGTCTTGGTGTAAGCGAGCGGTGCAAACAATCGGAAGCTTTGCCCGGTCAACGCAAACACTGGCAAGAAAGAAACCGTGATGATCAGGAGAGAAAAGAATAGTCCGGGGCCAACTTCTTTTGCCGCAAGAATTATCGCATCGCGACGTGCCTCAGTTGTGACGTCGCGACCAAGATCAGAGAGCTTGCGGTGCGCATTCTCCACCATGACAACGGACGCATCGACCATGGCACCGATCGCAATCGCGATTCCGCCAAGTGACATGATGTTTGCAGTAATACCTTGTTGTTGCATGATGATAAAGGCCGCCAATACTCCAAGCGGTAGCGTCACGATTGCGACAAATGCCGACCTGACATGCAGCAAGAAGATGAGAGACACGAGAGCAACGACCAAGCCCTCTTCCAAGAGCTTCGCGGTCAGGTAATCAACAGCGCCTTGAATAAGTGGCGCGCGATCATAAACCGTTATGACTTCGACCCCCTCAGGCAAACCAGCTGCAATGTCTTTAAGCTTGGCTTTAACAGCTTCAATTACCGTGAGCGCGTTTTCACCAGAACGCATTACGACGATGCCGCCGACAACCTCACCTTCACCGTTGAGTTCAACCGCACCTCGCCTGAGCTCCGGGCCCTCAATGACCCGTCCAACATCTGTTAAAGTCACAGGCGTGCCATTTGCTGAGTAAATGACAACATCACGAAGCTGGTCAACGTTCTCTATGTAACCCGTCGACCGCACAATCAGTTCGGTTTCTGCTTGCTCGATCACACGCCCACCGACTTCGCCGCTGGCAGCTTTGACAGCCGAGACAACGCGCGATAACGGAACGTCATAAGCACGTAAACGGTTCGGGTCGACGAGGACCTGGTACTCTTTGACGAATCCACCAACAGACGCGACTTCAGACACACCCGGCACGGTGGCCAACTCGAATTTGATGAACCAGTCCTGCAGAGACCTTAACTGAGCCAAATCGCGCTGTCCGGTTTTGTCGATCAGCGCGTACTGAAAAATCCAACCGACCCCTGTGGCATCTGGCCCGATTTGCGGCTCTGCGTTGGCTGGCAGCGAACTACCAAGCTTTGTCAGTGCTTCGACGACGCGCGCGCGCGCCCAATATTGATCCACATCGTCTTGGAAGATCACGTAGACAAAGCTGGTGCCAAACAGAGAAAAGCCGCGCACGGCCTTGGTCTTTGGAAGACCTAGCATGATGGTTGAGACAGGGTAGGTCACGAGATCTTCGACGATCTGCGGTGACTGGCCCTGAAAATCCGTTCGGATAATCACCTGCGTGTCTGTCAAATCCGGGATCGCATCCAAGGGTGTGCGTTGTACTGCGAGCCAGCCACCGACGATCAAGGCAATCGCGCCGATCACCACAAGCAGCTGATTGCGGATCGACCATTCGATGACTTTGGCAACACCCGATTGGGTCGGGTCGTGCCCAGCGATGTCGTAGCTGGGCGCTACGGTCTTGTCGTTATCCGCCATGGTTGTGACCTGGCATGCTCATCGGAGCTTCTTTTTCTGCTTCGCTCTCCGCTTTCGGTTCGGCGACGCTCATGTTCTTAGGTCTTGGCTCCGGCCACGGCATAATCGCAGCAGCCCCGTTGCCATATGGATTGACCGGCTTGCCCTTCATCTGCAGCCAATGCCGACCTGACCCTTCGTCTTTGAATAACGCAACCTTCTTCTCAGCATAATGTCCCGGTGCGCCTTCGAGCATCCATGGCTTGAGGGACGCCACAAGCTCATCGAGTGCCGATTGCATCTCGCTTTCAGTTTCTGCTTTCTGTGCTTTTTTGATCGCGTCTTGGGCACCGGTCATAACGAAGGCAAGTTTGGTATGCCGGAATGCGGGCCACATGAATTTCTTGATCTCGACGGCTGGCTGCAAGAACTTGGCATCGGGGTCATAACCGTCAACCATGGCTTCATGCAAATAGAGGGCGGCATCAACCAAATGATCGAACATCGCGATCTGACTGCTGTCGAGTTTGATCAGATCGAATGGCAACTGTAACCGTTCTAGCTTGCGGAAGCTCTCACGCAGCGCGCTCTCGGAATCGAGCAAAAACTGACCTGAGACAACAATGGACTCATCCGACTTGATGCCCTTAGCAACTTCCGTCCAGCGGCCCGAGCGAACGCCCGTCTTAATCATGCGTGGTGCAAACACGCCTTCGCCCAAAGAGACAACAACATATTCGCCAATTTCGCTTTTGAGGATCGCCTCTGATGGCACGGCTAAACGCTGGTCCGCACCAATCTGAAATTTAACGTCAGCATAGGAGCCAGGACGGATCAGACCGTCTTTGTTGTCGATCACCAACCGCACCCGCCCCGTGCGCGTCTTTGGATCGACCGTCGGATAAATGTAGTCAACTTTTCCGGCAATCTCGCGGTCTGGCATGCTGGGGAAGCTGACCGCTGTTGGCGTGCCCTTCGTGACAAACGGCAAGTCCTGTTCTGCGACACCAACGCTCAACCAAACGCTGTTGTAGTCCTGAACCTTGACCATCATCATGCCGCGCTTGACGTAAGTGCCTTCTTTCAGCATCAGCTCAGATACCGTTCCATCACGATCCGCATAGAACGGGATGTTTTGTTCGACCTTACCCGTACGCTCGAGCCTCCGAATGACTTGTGACTGCACACCAAAGGCTCGTAGGCGTTGTTGAATATTCTGTTTGCGAGTTCGGTCACGTGCGGCAATGTAATCGCGCTGAGAAACGACAAGTTCGGGGCTGTACAGCCGAAACAACACGTCACCTTTTTTGATTTTGTCACCGACGGCAGTGACTTTAAGTTCTTCCACCCAACCTTCGAGACGCGCGGTAAGTTCGGTCTGCAAACGCTCATTTTCTTCAACGATACCGTAACTGCGAATACTGCGGCCGAAGTTCGCTCTCTCCACCTGCGCAATACGAACCCCCATGTTCTGCATTACTTCAGCAGAGACGGTGACCTGAGCCCGCTGACCGGACGATGTTGGGCCAGAACTCGCATCACTCTGATCAAGTTTTACGAGGTCCATGCCGCAAATTGGACAAGTCCCCATCTCGTCCGCAATGTAGTGTGGGTGCATCGGACAGGTATATTTTACCGACTTGCCATCGTCCTTCTTACCGGTCGATTGTTTCCGGAGCGTTTGATTTTGAGCAGACGCCTCCGGCGCAACCAATATCTGCAGCGGTAACGCGACGCCGAACGTTAAAACACCCGCGGTGATGGATGAAATAATTGTCTTCGCTTTTTTGTTTCTGCACATGATGTGCCTCATATTTTACAGATTTGCATACTCGCACTTAATTGCGATCGTCACCGGCAAGTTTTGAAATGATAGGACAATCAGAGCCGTCATCACCTGCGCAGGCCTCAACGAGTTGCGTCAAAGTTTTGCGAAGCCGTTTTATCTCGCGCGCCTTTTCTTCGAGATCGGCAAGCCGCTCAATCGCGAGACGCTTGACATCTGCGCTGTCGCGGTGGTCGTCCTGATAAAGCCGCAAGAGCTCGCGGCAGTCTTCTATCGAAAATCCGAAACTACGTGCGCGCTGGAGAAATATTAGTCGCGTTATATGGCTATATGCGTAGTCGCGGTAGCCGTTCGCCTGCCGGTCGGCGATAACAAGCTCGATGTCTTCATAATAACGGATTGTCTTGGCTGTAAGGCCCGTTTGATATGCCACTTCACCGATATTCATTTGGGAAATCCTCAATCGCTGAATGTACACCGTGCGCATAGACAGCTACACGGCAAAGCGACCTGCTCAGGCGACGCCCAGAGCAGATTCACGAAACAGACGTTGAGGAATTAGATGCGCAGACGATGGTTGCGCGCGAGCAGCGCGGACAAACCTGTCGCATATTGATAATGGTTAGAATCGTAGCCAAATGGCGGACCTGTTGCGGACGCCAAAGCCGTTGTGACAACGACGGATCCACCGGAAGAATAGAGCTCTGCGTGTGCAAGAACGAGGTTCTTGACAAAATCGACTGCAGGGCGCTCGGCAAGAACCGACAATACAGCTGGTGTATTCAACAACTCGGCGCAAAATTGGAGGCATTCCGGGTCGCCAATCGGCGCACCGTCTCCCCTACGCGCCATGCCACCGTTGTGCCCATGATCAGCTTGCTCGGCGATATGCTGCGCATGCTGCTTCATCTTGGTCGTAGCAGATTGCGCGAGATTGAGTGCGCGTGCATGCACAACAGTCAACGGTCCGGCCAAGCCGGTCCAAAGCATCACGGCCACCAAGACCTTGGTCAAATGTGCATACAGTCGAATGACGTTCAAAGTCGCAATCTCCAGATTATGAATCATCGATACGCCTTCCCCCTACTGGAAGGTCAAGCATATTTGAAGATATTCTCCAAAAAGATCTTAGAATATGTACCAAAACCAAAATGAAACTAACCATCTGCCGCCGACGATCGCATATCAATCAAAATATGAATGTCGTTTTGAGAAGGATTACCAGATACCTTTAACAACACCATTCCAAACATATCGCCAGATGGTTGGTGGAAACCAATTACAGCTTGGCAGATCGTCATGTTGTTGCAGTGCAAGCCTCTTGTTCAAACCATCCTCAATTGCTTGACTGAACAATGGTAAGGCGGTTGCCATCTGAACGTATTGATAGGTGGTGATGTTGTCCTTCTCAGTCATCCTCACCGGAGCCTGATAAATCACCGCACCTGTGTCGACGCCCTCATCGACCAAGTGAACGGTAACACCGACATTTGGGCAATCGCGACTGGCAATAGCCCAGTATGCGGGGTGCTGTCCGCGGTATTTTGGATTGATGCCCGCGTGGTAATTAATGAATGGCGCAGCCACCGATCGCAGGGTTTTCCGACCGATAATGCGCGTACCATATACTGCGACGACGTCAGGCTGAATCTGGTGCAGTAGGTCTCTCGTGCTTTGGGAATTTAACGATGAGACAAGGTGCAAATTTCTTTGTAGAATCTCAGGCTGTCCAGTATCCAATCCCGATTCGCGACAAATCTCCAAGATACGTACTCTGCTAACCTTTCCGACGATCCGCAAGATGAGACCGGCCGCAACCTGCCCAGCCGTTTCAACAAGTCCGACTAATCGCACGCGTCGTTTTATAATTTCCGCCTTCGATTCCGATGGTTCACGGATCACTATTAGGTTCGGAAACACCGAGTGGAGGTAGTTGGTTACAATATTTGCCAATGGCTTGCCGGTTGTAAGCAAAACAACACATTTTTTTTGATCCGCCATGGCCATTTACAGTGAAAATTTTCGGTTGTTCGGCATGTCGTATTCCCCTCAATGAGTGGTGTTAATGTGCAGACGAGAACGCTCATTCCGACGGATGTATAATGATGCCATTCGGTCTTTGCTGTTCGCTGACATTGGTGATGATCTCAATCATTCCGTCTCCGCTGTCCTACTGGTTGCACATTGCCTCCTTCCTTCGAACAAGCGCTCCTGGTTCGGAAAGGTTGCAAACTTATGGATGGGGCCAAAATCTCAACCCGCCCCAAACGAAAACATTCACATCTCTAATGATCGAACTTCGCAGAGCTGCGAGGTCCGCTATTTTTCTATACAGGCATTATTTGGTTTCGATCCCAATGACCCGATAGGTCTTGTCGCGACCCTGCTTCAGGGTGAACTCCACTGGTTTGCCAGTTTCAACAGTGGAGAGATCAACGCGTTTTGTAACTGGGATATCCATCGTCATCTTTGGCCAGCCTATCGAGGGTACTGGCTCGTGCGTGATGCTAATTACGTTTTTAGCCGCATCGATTTTATTGACAGTGCCTGCGACGGTCACTTCTTCAGCCACACCGTGTTCCATTTTGGAATGGTCCATTTGAGAATGATCCATTCCATCCTTGTTGTGCTCACTCTTGTGCCCATTGTCTGTTATCCCAACAGTTGCGAAGCTAGCCGTCAGAAAAACCACAAGGGTTATACGTACAATATTTCTATTCTTGTCCATTATCACCTTTCCTCTTCTTCCTCACTTTACGGTTCATGCACAGAGTGCACCCATCGTCACCGTTATTTGCGTTGTATGACTACAGTGGGAGGAGCGTCACTCTTCGCTCTCACCCGCTAGCCTTGAAATTATCGGACAGTCCGAACCGTCGTCGCCCGGGCAAGATTCAACAAGCTCAGTCAATGTTTTGCGAAACTGTTTGATCTCGCGTTCTTTTTCTGCGAGGTCGGCTAGCCTTTCGATCGCCAAACGTTTGACGTCTGCGCTATTGCGGTGATCATCCTGATAAAGGCGCAAAAGCTTACGGCAGTCTTCGACTGTGAAGCCTAGACTGCGAGCTCGTTTGAGAAACGTCAGTCTCTGGAGATGACTGTCCGCATAATCGCGGTAGCCGTTTGCCCGCCGATCGGCAACAACGAGCTCTATGTCTTCATAGTAGCGGATAGTCTTTGCTGTAAGACCTGTTTGCTCGGCCGCGTTACTGATATTCATTTAAGAAATCCTCAACCGTTGAATGCACGCCGCGCTCATGACAAAATGCACGGCAAAGCGACCTGCTTAGGCACAGCCCAGGAGCAGATTCGCGAACAAACGGTTAGGATTAAATGCGCAGACGGTGGTTGCGCGCGAGAAGCGCGTGCAGGCCCTTGTTTTGTTGATAGCTAAAACCTCGGACAAAAGGTGGTCCCGTCGCCAACGTCGAAGTCGCCGTAACAACAAATATACCGGACGGACAAAGCGCTTTGAGCGTTGCAGCCAGATTTTTTCCCAAATCAACTGCCGGGCGTTCTGCGAGGACAGTCATTACACCAGGCGTGTCCAGCAACTCGGCGCAGAATTGAAGGCAGTCAGGGTCTCCAACTGGCACATCGTTATGTGAATGGGCAACACCGCCACTATGCCCATGCTCGGATTGTCCGGCGGTGTGCTGCGCTTGATGCTTAAGCTTTGCGACGGCTTTTGGGACTACGTCTAGCGTTCGTGCATGCACAACTGCCAAAGGGCCAGCCAATCCGGTCCAGAGCATGATGGCCAGCAAAACCTTGGCCAAATATGTATGCAGTCGAATGACGTTCAATGCATCAATCTCCAAATTTAGAATCGAGGATAGGCCTTCCTCCTACCGTAAGGTCAAGCACCTTCCAGGCTGCTCTACCAAAAAAATCAAAAATTCTGTGCCGAAGTAGCAAACAATATAGCCCATTGCTAAGCACAACTGCGCATTAGTCTCTATTTAGTAATCACTGGAGCACCCGCATTCCCAATCACCGTCTTGACCTTCCCGTCACTGGAACGGCTACAAAATTTCAGTCTCTAAATCACACTCACAAAAAGCAACTTAACCTCACGCTTTTGACGGCTGGTGTTCTTCTTCCCAAAAACGAATTTTACTTTTCTCCAACTCTTTCTATTTGATCGCATCCAAAACATGCCTACTGTTGGCCCCGCGAAACAAAACCATCGCGACCATAGTAATTTTGTTTGCAGTCGGTCTCAACGCTTGGCAATTATCTGATCGTTTTCTATCGATCAACCACTTAAGAAACCTAACGTCACGTAGTTTGAATAGGGGTCGAAACCCAACAGAAATACCGGAAGGTCGCGTCACCATGCACTCTGACTACAAGAAGGGCAGTTTAATCCTTGCAGGTGCCGTAGCCATGGGCACAGGCGTGATGATCGGTGCCGGCATCTTCGCGCTCACCGGCCAGGTCGCGGAGTTTTCAGGAGCACTGTTTCCGCTCGCATTCCTGGTTGCAGCCGTCGTCAGCGGTTTCAGCGCCTACACCTATATCAAGGTTGTGAACAAGTACCCTTCTGCCGGTGGGATCGCAATGATCCTGCAGAAGTCTTATGGACCGACAACAATCACCGGTGCTGCAGCGTTGTTGATGGCCTTCTCGATGATCATAAACGAGAGCCTCGTTGCAAGAACCTTTGCCACCTACACTCTGCAGTTGTTCGACATCCAAGATGGCGGCGTTCTTATTCCGGTGCTTGCCATTGGCCTCATTATCTTCGCCTATCTGGTCAATATCGCGGGCAATCAAATCATCGAACGAATCTCAATGGCCACCGCGATACTGAAGATCGGCGGAATAATCGTCTTTGCCGTCATCGCATTGTGGGCAGCAGGATTCACTTTCAAGACGGCGTCAGGAAGCATTGCCGAACAAACATCCGCGGCGGGATTTATGGCAGGTATTGCGCTTGCCATACTTGCCTACAAGGGCTTCACCACAATTACAAACAGCGGCGGTGAAATCGAGAATCCCAACAAGAATGTTGGGCGAGCAATCGTCATTTCACTTCTCATATGCATGGGTGTTTATCTTTTGGTCAGCTATGCCGTCGGGTCATCGCTGTCCATTAGTAGGATTATCGAAACAAAGAACTACGCCCTCGCGGAAGCTGCACGCCCAGCGCTTGGCATCTACGGCCTTTGGTTCACGGTTGCCATCGCAATCATTGCGACCGCCTCCGGGCTATTAGCAAGTATGTTCGCAGTTTCACGTATGCTTGCAATGCTGACCGACATGAATTTGATCCCACATCGACATTTCGGCATGTCGGGAGGCATTCAAAAACATACCTTGGTCTACACGGTCGTTGCTGCCAGCCTCCTCGCTGCGTTCTTCGATCTCAGCCGCATCGCATCTCTCGGTGCCATTCTGTATCTCGTGATGGATATCATTATCCATTGGGGCGTGTACAAGAATTTACGCGGGGATGTGGGTGCAAATCCCTTCATGCTGCTTAGCGCCATTGCTCTGGACGGACTTGTCCTTGCGGCGTTCCTCATTATAAAGGGAGCCAAGGATCCAAGTATCATAGCCATTTCAATCGTTGGAATTGCCGCGATTTTTGCACTGGAGAAATTCTACCTCAGCAGATTGCGCGATGATATTGGCATGCAAATGGATCACGACCACGACATGTAGGCTCTTGCCAACATGCTCGACCATCGAATGTTTCCAGATGCAATCAAGGCCTAACGGCCGAAGCACGCCAAGTGTGGATGATCCTCGCACAGGTTATGATTGTGTCTGACCTTCGAACGTGTATAGCCGTGATCATGAGCGTGGTGATGGCACTGGCTCCTCCGGTATACGCATCCAACAAAATTCCACCGGCTGTGAATAGGAACAATAAGACCTTCAGCGGTGCTCGGCTTTGCAGGCATCAGATAAGCATATTCTTCTGCTATGACGGATTGATCTTGTGCAACGGCAGTCGACATACCGCAAAATAATATCGCGCCTGCAAATGCAATTTTTTTCAACATTTTAGAAACTCCGCTTTTACGTTTGTTAGTGTTCTGTGCCCGCCGCACCAACGCTAAATTTGCGTCAACCACAGAGCTAAAAAATTGCCTTGATATCCACACGCTTTCGCAGCTTACACAACGATGTTTGGATATTTAGCTGTTAACGGACACGGCAGCTATGCAAACAGGCGTGGAACCATAGGACAACTCGGAATTTCAATCGTTCCAGCGACTGGAATCTAAGCATCCACAGTTCTTCGGTGCGTAAAGCGCTGATACCCGATACGCCAATTCACATCCTTGCATTGCATTGACCGTAGATATTTCCTGTTGGGACAAAAACGGATCTGTTTGATTCCAACGCGAACAAGCCGAACAATGGACCATCGTCCCAAACTACAACTGATGACGGATCCGATGACGAGGCGCTTACAGAGGGGGCGATCGCGCGATGTTGGCGCAACGGAGATGGCAACGCCTGCAGTTTACTCAAAACGGAAATAGCGTCGGTATCGATGCAAAAACCAAATTATGTTTTGCAAATGCTATAAGCATCCGAACCTGAACACATTAGCCCTGATATCAATACCGTGCTCATCGCCAGCACCTTGTAGGCTAGGCTTGTTCGCGTTGGCATCATGCAGATTTCTTCTTTATCGATTATTTTCTTGACCTTCCACTTACTGGACAAGCTAACCGTAAATCTGAGTAACGCACTTAGATCGAGGACAAGTTGTGTTTAGAACCCCGCATGGCAAATGCTATGGCGTGACCAATGTAATCTTGCGTGCAATCTGCCTGAGCCTATACGCCCTGGTGGCCGCGTCGAATCCAAGTCTGGCACGAGAGGCCATAGTAGACGAAGACCATCCAGATCAGAAGCTATCGAAGCAGGAACACTCTCAGCTTCACATAAACCGCGGCATACGATTTTACGAACAAAGGAACTATTCTGCTGCTGCAAAAGAGTACACTTTAGCAATACGCTTAACGCCAAACGTCGCCATCTTGTACTACAATCGCGGTAACGCTTATTTTCGATTAAGATCATTCGAAAACGCGCTCAAAGACTACACGGTGGCAGAGCGACTAAACCCATATTTCGTTATGGCAATGGCGAACCGCGGAAATGCGCTTTCCGCATTACGCAAATTAGACGACGCTCTAGTAGCCTTCAATGCTGCCGCAGAATTGGAGCCCAACAATCCCTATGTGCTGTTCAATCGCGGCTTCGTTTATGGAAAACGTCAAGAGTATCACTCCGCCATCAGAGACTTCACAAAACTACTGGAACTTAAACCCAATGACGTGGAGGCCATTGCTTTGCGCGCCTCTGCCTATCGAGCCGTCGGCGAATTTAAAAAGGCCTTGGAAGATGTCGAGAAGGCTAGAGCACTTGCACCGAATGATTTGAGATTTCGTTGATTGTATG
>JBOEGZ010000019.1:0-2935 GCA_050633705.1 Hyphomicrobiaceae bacterium
TAAACCATCTGGAACATTCACTGTTGAACCGGAACCACTATCCATTCTCACACTCCATTTAAATTTTAGTCTGACAGACACGACCAGCGCATCTCAGCCCTAGTTAAGGAAAACAATGCGTATACGCAACAAGCTGTCAGTGCAAGTGCTTTTTTATAGGAAGCCTCAAGAGGTCGTTGAATTCCTGAGACATTTAAGAGCCGAGAATTACTCTAGCAAACTTCCGCGCTCTTTTTTCCAGCCGCCTCGAGTGAGGATGCCTTATGGCACCCTTGAGCAAATTCGGGAACGAGTAGGCGCACACCCCAAACGGAGTTTTTGCATCATTTAGTGCAAAAGGCATTTGATTGACGTGATGCTTACAAACGTGCACACCGCCGATTTACTAGCGACAAGCAAGCGGCCAACAAGTGTGTTCGCATTGTCAACTTTGAGAACAGGGTGAGGGGCATATTGAATGCAGGGAAATACACAAAAAATACTCAACTTTTTGTTCTTCGGGAACGCCACAATTTACACCGCACTTTTCACAGCAATTCTGCCGGTTGAAAAAACGACGGCCGTTTTGCTCTTGGGCACGTCTGCTACGATGGATGCTTTATTGTTTTCCGTAAAGAAAGCAATGTTAGAGGACGCGAATGTTATAGTTGATCTAAAAAGAGACCTACATGAAGCAACTCAGTCGCGTCTGAGAATCAAGTACATCTTTGCATTGATCATACTCGCGTTGTTGTACGTTCTGAATCACGGAATTTTTCCGGCTGAATGGTTGTATGAATCTCTTCCCCCGGTACTGACAAGCTACGACCAATTCGTTTATATTTGGGTTGGAATGACGTCAGTTATATACGCGGCACTTGCAGTTTTTTTCGTTCCGTTAGGGATTAGAACGATGCCAGGAATCAGCAAAACTTCTTCTGATATTGAAAAGCAAAAGCTCATCGAAACCGCCAAGCGTCGACCAAAGAAGTTTTTAATGAAAGTGATTTACATTTTCTCATTTGTGTTATTACTTTTTTCCTTGTCGACGTTCTTTTTACCCACACCTCCTGAATATGTCGGCCGACGCCCTGCCGAACCAATGCTTCCCGTTTTTGCATTTTTGACTTATCTCTTTGGTGCTCAGGCTTGTATCCTGAAGGCGCTTTCTGAAGAAAATTCAAGCTAGTGTTGGCTTTGCTGTCACCAAACATACTGTTACCGTTATTAACACCTTGTGTGCGTCTTGACCTTGTCCCGTGAAAGATCCTCGAATTGAGGTAGAGTCTGTCACCTTGAAGGAGCCGGACGATGCGTGAGAGTAGGTTCAACGAAGAACAAATCATCGGCATTTTGCGGGAGCAGGAATCTTGCATGTTGAACCATTGAGTGCTCCGACGAGCCGCCTCATTCGCCGTCACCTGTGTTGGCGCATGCGCTTGTCGTTACTCTGATACGCTTTTTGTATTTGCACAGACGTGCTTTCTCCCTTCGAACTCCATCCCAACATCACGCGCGGCCTGAACTGATCGGTGGGTATGAGCCACGGCAGTGACGTGCCAAGGGGTGTCCCCGTCTTCGCTTTGCTGCAGCCAGGTGATGCCCCTCCCCTTGTCTCGCCCCTTCCCGGCCGTTGGCTCTTTGAAACCACCGACAGGCCGCAACGGATGTGGCCTGAGACAATCAAAGGAGAAAACCACAATGACGATCCCCTCTCACCTTCGCCTCGCTCAACCAGCAAACTTCAAACCACGTGGACACCATCCACAAATCCGACACGCCTTCCGCATGGGTGCACAACTCCACCCAAACCATGCAGCTTATGAATTCTACCCAACGCCACCCAAAGCAACGCGCGCACTGCTTGCAGCTCACACGTTCGATAGTGACATCTGGGAACCTGCCTGCGGTCAAGGCCACATTGCCAAAGTCTTTGAAGCGGAAGGTTTTCGCGTGACATCAACGGGTCTTGTTGACCATGGCTATGGCCAGCCCGGTAGAGACTTTCTCGCAGAAACAAAACCATTAGCGAAAAACATCATCACCAATCCGCCGTACGGTCGCGGTTTCGCCGACGCATTTTGCAAACACGCCATTCACATCACACGCCAAACTGGAGGTAGTGTCGCAATGTTGGTGGCGGTGCAAAGTCTGTGTCACCCGACACGAACGCCCTTCTTCCATAACCATCCACCGACCGTCATTTACGCACTCGATGAATGTACCTGCTGGCCAAACGGGATTCCTGTCTCACGTGACCGCGCCATCGCAAAGCAAAGATACTGCTGGTTGGTGTGGGACTTCAGCAGGCAAGAACCGACGCTATTCCAATGGCTCTCAACCCGACCATTCAAAGATGCAGTTAAATCGACACCGCTTCTGTTGAAGTCAGCGGCCTAACCCCAAGTGGCACGATCACCGTTGCAGCATGAGGCTATGGTGTCCGCGCGCCAAGGGCCGTCTGCAGTCGGGGGCCCTTCCCCAACTTCGCCGCCGTAATCGGTTCCAGCCCTGGGCACTCTGCCCCTACAGATCCTCAAACAGTTCGCAACGGGCCACATGGAGTGGCCTCTAACTCTCAAAGAAAGCAAGACACAATGAAACTGCACATCTCAAACGATCACATCCAAGAATTGGAAGACGCGCTGGACGCGATGCTGGCCGATGAATTCCAAAACCTCGAACCGTACTGGTTACATGGGATTGACTTGGATACGAGCGAACATGTCACCGACGACAACATCCACTAATCAATTCGGGTCGATTTCGGCCCGTTTCTCATCAGTCGGTTTTGAGATTTGCCCGGCTGCAACACATGTTGTGTGCACATCCAATTTCTAGCTAACCGCTCAATAAATTTCTGTTGCGATTTTCCCAAACCACTACGTTTGAGAGTTAGCTATAGAGTAATCTGCAAAAAGATTAACTTTCGCTAACTTGTTGAAATCATTGGCGC
>JBOEGZ010000020.1:0-206361 GCA_050633705.1 Hyphomicrobiaceae bacterium
CAATTCTTTCTTCGAGATCTGCACAGCAGTCCCCTCCGAGGTCAGCAGCTTGCGCCGATCCCCCGAAACTTAACGCGGCGACGGCTGCCAATACAGCTGGGCCCGTACACCACTTAAAGCGTGCCCCAATCATATGTAGTCCCCTTTTCATCCTTCAAGATTTACTTAGCTGCTGGGTGGCCATTCCCTTTTTGACGTCAGCCACCCAACTGCATGTAACTAGCTTTCAGCCCGAAGAAGTTTACTCAAACCGAAACTGCCAACATCTGTAGCACATACATTGCTGGTCTTGTCAGCTCCCTACGAGCACACTTGGGCTAAATTTCCCCCTTTTTCATCGATTCTGCGACGAATTCAGCTTGGCGTATCGCTAAAGCCACAATCGTGAGGGTCGGGTTCTCCGATCCAGAGCTTGTGAACTGGCTTCCGTCCGACACAAAGAGGTTTTTTATGTCATGCGACTGGCCATGCTTATTCACGACGCCATCTGCCGCCTTTTCACTCATCCGGTTTGTGCCCATGTTGTGGGAGGCTGGATAGGGTGCCAAGTGGTAAACCTCGTTTGAGCCCATGGCCTCGAAGATATTCTTCATAGACCTATGCGCATGTTTGACCATCTTGACATCGTTTTCATGCGGTGATCGAGAAACGACAGACGCCGGTAATCCGTACTGATCCTTTTCTGTTTTGTGCAGTGTTACGGCGTTTTGTTCCCGTGCCATGTCCTCACCACAGATCCAAACACCTGCAATATATTTATATTTTTCCAAGGCACTCGACACGTTGCGCCCCCAACCTCTGGGCCCCGGCTCAAGGAATGCTGACAGGAATGGCAACCCAAGAGCCAAAGTTTCAAGGTTGTAACCACCAGCGAAGCCGCGACTTGGATTGGAGTGTGCCTCATCTGTCACAAGGCCTGGGACAGTCGTGCCACGGTGCATATGGACTGGCTCTGGCATGACCGCATACGAGCCACCGCCCGAGTGTGTCATGTAGTTTTTCCCAACTTGCCCTGAGGAATTGGCCAAACCATCGGGATACTTGCTGGATGCTGAATTCAGCAGCAAGCGTGGCGACTCGATGGAATTGCCGGCAACCAACACAACACGTGCTTTTTGCACCTGTTGATTGCCATCTTTATCTGCATAAAGCACCCCAGTGACTTTGCCGGTCTTGTCATGCTGAACCTGCAAGACCATACAATTTGTACGGATTTCGCAGTTGCCCGTTGCAACGGCCTTTGGAAGCTCAGTGTATAACGTCGACCATTTCGCTCCAATTTTGCACCCCTGCATGCAAAATCCGATCTGTTGACAACCAGGTCGGTCATCACGCGCGACCGAGTTAATGGCCGCCGGTGCTGAAAGGATTTCCTTCATACCAATTCGTCTTGCGCCCTCTGCAATGACACGTTGGTTATTGTTCCATGGCAGGTAGGGCATACCCGTGGTTGGGCCAACCACGCCCATTTTATTCTCAGCTTTCTCGTAGTAGGGCTCCATCTCGCCGAGAGTCACCGGCCAATCCAACAAATTGGCACCCGGCAAATCGCCATTTGTTGTCTTCATCTTGAATTCAAATTCCTGCATGCGCAAAGCAAGGCCAGCCCAGTGCACGGATGACCCTCCGAGGCCTTTTACAATCCAAGCCGGCAGACCTGAGTGATTTTGCTTGCCATGCCAACTACCTTCCGAAAAACGCTTATCCAGCCAAGATATCTTAGAGAACATTGCCCATTCATCATTATCGATATCTTCGAGACTGAGTTTTTTGCCCGCTTCCAGAACAACGCTCTTGACGCCCTTTTGCGCCAGCTCGTTGGCCATGGTTCCGCCACCGGCACCCGAACCAACGATGACAACGACAGAATCGTCCGTGAGATCAAATTTAGCAGCCATGATCGTTACCCTTTCTTTGCAGCAGCAGCTCGTGCAGCCGCATCTGGTCCTGGTGGTACCCAAGTCGCATCACTGAAGCCGCGATCGATATAACCGCCCTGCTCCCAAGACGAACCTTCGTAGCCAAACTTCGGCCAAAGAGCCTGATTATTGTAAAGACCGAAAAGAAGACCGCCGCGGACCTTCTGGAAGAAGTCCGTGGTTTCGATGGTTCTTAGCAACGCTTCGCGTGCAAACTCTGACTTAATGCCGAGATAGTTCGAACCGTGCAGTTTGTTTGCACGGTCATCAAGATCTGCCAAACCAGCATTCACGAGGTCAGCATCGGCACCACCTTTATTCGCACCGTCGACTATTCCATTGACAACATCTTCGTAGGGCTTGTCGTCAAGAAAACCATCGTGCGGGTAGATGTCTTTTGCCATCCGCAGAAGGGTCGCCTTTTGTTCGTCGGTCACCTTTGTTGCAGCCAAAGCTGGTGTCACAAGAGCTGACCCAGCGCCAAGTGCAAGAGTTAGCCCCAGTGCACCAAGACCTGTTGAAGCGAGAAGTTGACGGCGGTTTGTCATAATCGGCCCCACCTTCACTCCAGGTACAAGAGAGATATCGTAAATCATGAGATTAGATTTCCTTTCCCCAAAAAAAAAAGCCGAATTTGTTGAATAATAATGCACGCTTAGGGTTACAGCAACTGACGCACTGCACTGCATCATTCCTGCGTCTGATGTCTCATTAACGTGTCAGAAGTGGTCGCTATTGGTCTTTAATTTCACCAGCGAGGCAAAGACAATTGGACAAGCCTGATCGAAACATTAGGTTTAGATTATCGATTAGCTCAGCGGACATGATGAGTTTGTTTTGAGCGGCTTTGCATTGTGTGCAGCACGAATTCGAAGCTTGTTTAAACTTTGATAGAGAAACTGAAATGACGGATATGCCCCCGGTACGCCCACAGCCGTCTACCACAGCGCAGCTCGAAGCAAATATTCTGCGCGCTTCTTGGGACCGCTGTTCCAATGAATACGGCCTGCGCAAAAACCTGCGCCAACCCATCATTTACGTCCCTCATGAACAGGTCCAAGACGCCTACAAGTCTATGGAAGAACTCATTGCCAGTTCAACGCCCATTATCGACCGTGTTCGCGAGACAGCTCGTAATTCTGACTACTGTGTCCTGCTCTGCAACACTGATGGGACCGTTGTAGAGGGCTATGCAGATTCATCTGCCGCTAACGAACTTGCCGATGTCGGCCTTCGACAAGGAACACATTGGAGCGAAGAAAATGTCGGCACCAATGGTATCGGCACCTGCCTCGTTGCCCGCAGCCCGATCACGATTCGTGGCGGCAACCATTACAACAAGGCTTTGCGTGGTTTCAACTGTTGTGCCGCCCCCTTCTACGCTCCCGACGGCAGCGTGCTTGGAGCTCTGGATCTTTCCGGGCGATCGGCTACAGATTTCTCAGAACTTTTTTTTGTAGAATACTTCGTCCGCGAAGCTGCAGCCAACATTAGTCGGCAGTTGTTTCGCAAATGGCATCACGCCGATCGTATTGTTGCGCTTGCGATCGATCCAACTGGTTTAGAGATATCACCAACGGCGATGATTGCGGCCAATGATTCCGGACAGATAATCGGAGCAACACGCGAAGCGTTGACGATGCTTGGTGTTACAGAAGTCAGCGCCCTTGAGCACAAGACAGTCGATGCGCTTTGGAATGTATCGATCGACGATCTCAGACCAATGACCACAAACCATGTGCGTCTCTCAACTGCCGACGGAACAGATGCCTATGCCCTAACGTATCAACCGCAACCACGACACGGTGGACACAATTCACACGCCGGACCACCGCGACAGCGCTTTAAAACATCACAAGCGATAACACTCGACGGCCACGACCTTGCCGAGCCATCCAAGCCAACGCCACTCGACGATATAGCTGGCAACGATCCACAGATGGAGAAATGTGTTCGTCTCAGCCGCAAACTTCTCGACAGCCACCTTCCCATTTTGCTTCTCGGTGAAACAGGAGTTGGCAAAGATCGTTTCGCACGCGCATTCCATGACGAAAGTGATCGATGCGATAAACCTTTCATAGCTGTCAATTGCGCTGCAATCCCAGATCCTCTTCTTGCCAGCGAACTCTTTGGCTATGCGCCCGGCGCCTTTGCCAATGGTCTAGAGTCCGGGAACGATGGGAAGTTTGTTGCCTGCAACGGTGGCACAATGTTTTTAGATGAGATTGGTGACATGCCAATCGAGCAGCAAGCCCATCTCCTCAGGATTCTTGAGGAACAGGAAATCACGCCACTTGGGGGTGTAGATTCTATTTCAATTGACGTTCGAATTATTTGCGGAACCGACCAAAAACTGAACGATAAGGTTGTAAAAGGCCTGTTTCGTCGTGATCTTTACTATCGGATCAAAGGGGCTGAGCTTGTATTGTCACCACTAAGACAACGCTGTGACATCCGCAAAATCGTCTCAACAATTATTGCCGAGGAGTGCGGCAATGGTGCGGTGGTTGACGTACCGGAAAGTGTTTTTGACGTTTTCGAAAACTATGCTTGGCCTGGAAACATTCGCGAACTTAAAGGCATTCTGCACTTAATCCTGTCGACCAATGACAGCGACAACATTACGATTGAAATGTTGCCGGAAGATTTGCTGCAAAATTCCGGGAGTACAAGTTACGGTCGTGAAAACATCGCCACATCATTACGCCCATCAATAAGCATGACGCCAGCCACAACACTCGAAGATACACAAGAGCAGGCTGAGCGCTATCGCATCGTACAAGCGCTCTCGGTCAACAAATGGTGCGTCACACGAGCGGCTAAAGAACTTGCCATCAGTCGTGCAACGCTTCACCGAAAAATTCGCAAATATGAGATTACCTCACCCAACGAACAGCAAGGCTAGTCAAAGTTGTTGAGACCATGCTCGCGCAGCCAATTGCTACGATAGTTTTTCAAGAATGCGTCAAACGACTTAACTTCCGGCAAAACGCCGCTTGCATGTTCGCCGATCAGGCATTTTACGGTCGTGTGCTTTTGGGCAATAACACTACGGTTGACCGACGACCGCTTGTAAAACTCGTTCGTTGCCGCAATGCTCACCGCAATATCTACATCCCACAAAATGGCTGCATGCCCCAACACAGCAACAGCTGGTTTTCCCTCAGGCGTTTTGGTCAACCGCCAGCGTTGAGCCGTCCCTGCCAACTTACATCCATTGACAACGACATTGTACGCCCCATCACAAAATGCACCATCAACGCTGGCCAGATATGCATTGATCCTGAGGTCAGCTTTGAGAAAATCAAGAATAGGCTGGCAGAAACTTAAATAAGTCTCGCGGATCGAGAGATCGTCTGAACGGGGCAGGCAAAAGGCGAATGAAACATTGACCATGTTTGGGGATTGCGGCGTCACATCACCACCGGTGTGTCGGACCAAAACCGGCCAACCGGCCTCTCCCATTCTTTGACACGCGTTTTCAAAATCAGCTTCATGTGTTGCTGAAAACGGCACGATCAAGGCCTGATCTGTCGACCAAACTTCGCTTTCCCAACCCTGTCCGGCGTTTGCAACTTGCGCGAGGAGCTGCTTTTCACGCGCCTGCGCTTGGGCAAATGGAAGGTGAGGAATACCAGCAAAACCCTTTTGAATTGGAGAGGTCGTCATTGTGTGTTGCTCCAGACAGCCCACTTCTCATACTGAAACACCATGACCCTGGCGCTTGTGGCTTCATGAGAACAGAAATTAATACCACTCAAGCCTCAACACGACCCACGGCATAAAATTCTTAAATCCGGGCAGAGCCGGAAGTTGTGGGGTAACGGGCTGGTTGCGTGAGCCTAGCGGTTGGCGTTGGCGATGTGAGAACATACAGGATGTGCGACACAGTGCGGTAGTCTTTGGCTGATTGCTAAGCTCACGCACGCATTAACAGATGGTGAAATGCTCAATATTCTGACAGAGGTCTGTGAGGAAATCCGCCGCCGGTGCACCGTTGACGGCGCGATGATCAAATGTCAGCGACAAACCCATCACCGGGCGTAATTCGATTTGCCCATCAACATTCCAAGGCCTTGGGTTGGCTTCACCAATACCCAGAATAGCCAACTGTGGTGCATTTATAATCGGCGTGAAGAAGCGGACGCGCGAACGACCAAGGTTGGAAATCGTGAACGTTCCCGATGTCATTTCCTTCACATCCAACTTGCCCGCCAATGCTCGATCAACAGCGTTTCGACGCGCAGCAACGCGTTCTGAAAAGGACATGCTGCCAGCATCAATGATTGCAGGTGCTACGAGCAAATCACTCGGAAGACCCACCGCAACAGCCATGTTGATTTCCGATTTCAAGGTAATTTTCTTATCTTCGAGCACGCCGTTCAGACCTGGAAACTTACGTAGCGATTTGATAACCGCTTCAATCAATAGATCTTCGACCGATGCCTTAGTTCCTTGGCCGGCAAGTATATCTTTCGTCGCCAACATACTCGTGACATCGGCTTCGGCGGTGTGCGTTAACTGTGCGGCAGTTTGCAAGCTGTCAACCATCTTGCTCGCAATCATCGCCTTCATTCCTGAAAGCGGAATAACTTTATCACCACTGTTTTCTTCTGACATTTAAGCGTCTCTATCGTTGGAGTGTGGCGCCTCTTGGTGTCGCCACACAAAGCCTTAAAGCACCCTTGAAGTTTAAAAGGACAAACGTTCACTGCCGCAAACATATGCCAACACTGACTCTGGCGTAAAACTAAGTTTAAACCGGTAATTCAATTCCCCAGTTTCCTGGATACAAAAACAATTAACGATTGCCACTTAGATAAAAAAATCTGCCCGGAACGAGTGAACCAAAGCACTCATGCTCCGAGCAGTTTCATCATCGATTTATATGCAAACCGCAGTTATACAATCGAGCCGATTTTTCCGCCCTTAGCGACGACAGACTCGGCAGCCTTTTCAATGGCAAGCGTTCCAGCTGCAGGGGCAGCAATCTCATGCTGAACCTTTTCAACCATAATCTCTGCAACCAGTTGGCCTTGGGTGACAACAGCACCATCAGAAACCAACCATGTTGTGATTACAGCCTCAGAGTCTTCTTCCCACAGATCCGTGGGAATCGTCAGATCAACGGCCATTCAAGAGTTCCTTTCTTCTCTTTCACCTAAGCAATTTTCTCATATGCAGCCACAATCTTATCTGGATTTGGCAAACAATATTGCTCCATCACCCGTGCAAACGGGATGGGAACATCTGGGTAAGCAACGCGTTGTGGTGAGGCTTTCAAAACAGAAATATCGCGTTCTGCAATCGAAGCGATGATTTCACCAGTCAAGCCATAGCTCTTGTAGTCTTCATCGACCACGATCAATTTGCCAGTCTTTGCAACAGAGTTGAACACGGTGTCACGATCAAGCGGCACAAGTGTGCGCAAGTCTACGACTTCGGCACTTACACCTTTTTCTGCCAATTTATCGGCAGCTTTCAATGCATTGTGAACACCCATCGCGCAACCAACGATCGTCACGTCCGTTCCGGGACGAACCACTGTGGCTTCACCAAATGGAATTTCATACGTTTCTTCCGGTGTGTGCACCGTTGAAAGTGGTTCTGTTCCAAGCCACCCCATTCCTTGAAGGCCTTTGTGATACATGAACACAACTGGATTGTCGTCACGGATCGCTCTCGTCATCAAGCCCTTCGCATCATAAGCATTTGAAGGGCAAACCACCTTCATTCCGGGCAAGTGCGCAAACGTGCTATAGACACACTGTGAATGCTGGCCAGCATCGGAATAGCCGCCACCCGTTGAAGTCATCAAGACAACAGGGACTTTAACTTCACCACCGGAGAAGTAGGTGTTCTTTGCCATCAAATTATAGATCGCATCAAAGCAAACGCCGAAAAAGTCGACGAACATCAATTCGACGACGGGACGCATTCCGTCAGATGCGGCACCAACAGCCGCACCCATAAACGCTGTTTCAGAAATCGGCGTATCGCGCACGCGTTCTTTGCCAAACTCTTCGAGCAAGCCACGTGTATTACCGAACACGCCACCAAGTTTGGCAACGTCTTCACCCATCACAAAGACAGTTGGGTCAGTGCGCATTTCTTGCGCGGTTGCTTCAGCCATCGCACGTGCGATGGTGAGCTTGCGTTCGTTGCTTGTTGCAACTGCCGCTGTTTCGGAAGCCATTGAGACCTTCTCCCTTAGACTAGAATATTTATGTCAACGTTTTTGTTTGTTTTCCAAGTTGAGTTTGCTTGAAACAAATTAGACAAAGACCTTTTCTAAGGCTTCTTCTGGAGCCGGGTCCGCACTGTCACGAGCAAACTTGATCGCGTCGTCAACTTTCTTACGGGCACGGGCAACGATCGCATCGTCTTCAGATGTCGTCAGGCCATGCTCTGTCGCAAGGCGGTTGCGCATCGTCGGAATTGGATCGACCGCTTTCAGAGAATCTAACTCACCAGCAGGGCGATAGCCCTCTGCGTCACCCATAAAGTGACCGGCAAGACGTGAGGTTTCGATCTCGATCAGTGTTGGACCTTCTCCGTTGCGGGCACGCGCAATGGCCTCTCCAGCAACATCAAAAATCGCGACCGGATCGTTGCCAGGGATATAGTGACCTGGCATTGCGTAACCTGCAGCGCGAACTGAGTTGTCGGACACAGCCGTTGATTCAGATTTGGCAACGGAAATACCCCATGCGTTGTCTTCAATGACGAAGACGACGGGAAGTTTCCATACCGACGCAAGGTTCAAGCCTTCATGGAAAGCGCCCTGGTTAACGGCACCTTCACCCATATAGGCAACAGCGACACCTTCTTTGCCCTGCATCTTACGCGACAAAGCGGCACCAACCGCCGGACCAACACTTTGGCCAATGATGCCCGAGCATGCGAAGTTCACATTCGCATCAAAGATGTGCATGTGACCACCGCGACCACCACTAAGGCCGGTTTTTTTTCCGAAAATCTCGGCGGCCATTTTGTTCAGATCGACACCTTTGGCAATTGCTTGGTGATGTGGGCGGTGCGTCGCCGTCACGATGTCTGATGGCGTTAAGTGTGCGCACACACCAACCGCGGTAGGTTCTTGACCATTCGACAAGTGCATCTCACCTGGAATTGGACCATCGGCCATGTTGAAAACTGGTGTCTTACCTTCAAGGTAGATCTGTTCAATCACTTCCTCGAAGTACCGGCTGATGAGCATATGCTCATACATCCACAATTTTTGTTCATATGTAGGAAGCAAGGCGATCCCCCTTTAATATTGTTTTTTGGTTTGGATTTAAATTCAACAACGACGCACTGAAGCGAAGTGCCCAGCTGGTTGGCAAATATCACCGCCCAACTTGTTGTATTTGCTATATCACACGTAGTTTAAATGCCAATATAAACGTAGTACTAAGGGCAAAACAAATGACAGAGAGAATTTGCAAACGTGCGAGTTTTTTTTTGGATTTTGCATTGGCCGATGACGCTGACACACCGAAACTGTCGCAATATTGAAACGTATGTTGCACGCGCGGATCGCGCCTTGCCAACATGCTTAAACATTCAGCAGCAATTGTAGCCAACGGATGTCCGCTTGCCATTCGTTGGCAAAATTTACGAAACCTTCGCCAAATTATCTAAAATGTTGTTTTAAACCTGACCAGAATGGCCTTTGTGCGCTGCACCCGCCGCAATCTCGCTTGAATATTCCACCCTACTATGAGATAGGTGAAACTAATAATTGCTATCTTCAGATGATCGAATTCAACCTCGATCGTTTCTGGCTTTGGGAATGTTTTGTGAACGAGTTTTTTGATTTTTGAAAAACTAAGGACTGTGTTGATGATCAGACAATTTGGTACAGCACTGCTAACGACTCTGGCCAGTTTCATTTTGGCCATTGCCATCACGCTCTCAGTGCCAGCACATGCTGACGAAGACTGGGATTCAATTCGATCTGACTTCTTTGGCGACCGTGAAATACTCGACGGCAAGGATGTCATGGCGATCGATGCACCGAAAAAAGCAGAAGATGCAGCGGTGGTGCCAATCGAAGTCTTCCTGTTTTCTCGGATCGGCGGAAACGTCAAAAAACTGACCGTTTTAATTGATCGCAATCCGGCACCTCTTGTCGCGAAAATGACATTTGGAGACGCCGCAGGGTCATCTTCGCGCAAAATTGCCACGCGCGTCCGCTTCAATTCCTACTCGTTTATCCGTGCTGTCGCCGAGATGGATGATGGCAAACTTTATATGACATCTCGATTTGTTATCGCAGCTGGTGGGTGTTCGTCAGGTGGTGTCAAAGATCTCGAGACAGCAAGCAACAACGTCGGGCAAGTCCGCATTAAACGCTTCGTAGAACCTGGCGCCAATCCAAACCAGAGCTCCGGCTCAGGCGAAGCACAGGTTATGGTTCGCCATCCAAACTTCTCTGGCATGCAAATGGACCCAGAAAACGGCGAATACATTCCTGCACACTATGTAAATGAAATTGTTGTTAAGCGTGGCAAGGACATCGTGTTTTCTGCCGAAACCGGCATCTCTCTATCGAGCAACCCGAATTTGCGCTTCACTTATGCGCCAGGAGCAGGAGAGCCGCTGGAAGTGTTTGCGACAGATTCCGAAGGTGCCAAATTTAAAGGTATTCTCGGGAAGAAAGTCGTTAACCTTCAGTAATTCTGGTTTTCTGCAAACTGGGACCTCTACCGCCCAACCTTCTTCAATCAACAGCAACGGCCCCACCTGTCACAGCAGATGGGGCGTTGCTGTTGGTCGATGCTTGAAAATCGATGATCGAGCATGGGAGCGCACTGTTTTCTCATCGAACTCTGGGAAACCGGCGTTTCATTTCCCGCGCGGTCCGAATATAACGAATATTAAATCGACATATGGCACGGTCCATTCGTGCCATTTCCGGCGTAATAACAACAATAAAACCGCTGAGGAGACATCACATGAAAACACCGGAATCTCCGGTGGGGAAACGGCCCGCTAGCGAAAAGGGTTCCGTCAATTCAACCAAGCCAACCCGCAAGGAAGTTGAAGATGCTGTGCGCACCATCATTCGTTGGTCTGGCGAAGATGTCGAACGCGATGGCCTGGTTGAGACGCCCGCCCGCGTCACCCGCGCGCTTGAGCAATATTACCGCGGTTACAATGAGGACCCGGAAGCTCTCCTTAAGAAGACTTTCGAAGAGATCGAAGGTTATGACGAGATGATTATCTTGCGTGGAATTCGTTTTGAAAGTCATTGCGAACATCACCTTGCACCCATCATTGGCCGCGCATGGGTCGCTTATCTCCCACGTGGTCGTGTTGTCGGGATCTCGAAACTAGCGCGCGTCGTCGATGCCTATGCCAAACGCATGCAAATCCAAGAAAAAATGACGGCACAAATTGCCAACACAATCGATGAGGTTCTCAACCCTCAAGGCGTTGCGGTTGTTTTGAAAGCGGAACACCATTGCATGACGACACGGGGCGTGATGAAGCCGGGAACCGACCTTGTGACCAGCCGAATGTTGGGTGTATTTCGCGACAATGCGATGACGCGACAGGAATTTTTATCCATGGTCAATGACGACTGACTAATAATCGACACGCATTAAATAGAGGCCTGCAGCCGGAGCAACCGGACCGCAGGCCTTTCTATCTTTGGCAGCAAGGGCGTTCGCCAAATCCTGTTTGGTCCATTTCCCTTCACCGATCAATTTCAAACTTCCCACCATCGATCGCACCTGATTGTGCAAAAACGACAATGACGACGCATGAACGTGCACTTCGGTCCCATGACGGTCGACAGAGAGGTGATCAAGTGTCTTTTCTGGCGACCGAGCCTGGCAATACGTGGCGCGAAACGTCGTAAAATCATGATGCCCGATAAGAACTTCTGTTGCATCTTGCATAGCATCGACATCAAGATGTGGCTTCACGTGCCAAACCCGCTCAGCATCAAGTGTCGGGGGTGGGCGTCGATTGAGAATGCGATAGGTGTAGTTGCGCGCTTTGGCAGAAAATCGAGCATGGAAATCATCGCCAACACCGTCGCAGGCCAAAACCGAAACCGGCACATCCTTAAGGTGAAAATTCGCGGCCTCAATAATACGGCGTGGATCCCAGACTTTTGACAGATCACAATGGCCAACCTGGGCGCGCGCATGAACCCCTGAATCGGTGCGTCCCGCACCCTGAACAACCACGTCTTCACCCGTGAAGGTCTTAAATGCGTCCTGCAATACACCCTGCACAGTTACACCGTTCGTTTGCTGCTGCCAGCCGACGAACGGTGTTCCATCGTATTCAATTGTCAGGCGATATCTTGGCATCAGGTCCGGTCAAACATCGAAGAAGCTGAGTTTTCGATGTGTCTAATGGTTTGGCCGTCCAAATGCCAGTCTTTCAATGCAGACGTATCAGCGCATCACATATTACGAGGCCCGATAGGGCAAAGATGTGCGCAGCGTTTACTGCACCCATCTTTCACCTAAGCTCAACGCCAACCCGGTCTTGAGACCGTGTCAGGCTCAATTAGCACGTTTAGTGCGCGCGATAACCGCCATAGACACGACCGCCATAAACGCCAACGCTACGTGGGTAGCGTGCGCCACGGTAATAGCGAATATAGTTGTTGTTTTGATTGACACGGCGCTCGTAAACACGCGTTTCATTAAAGCTCAATGCCAAAGGTGTTCTGCCTTCTGGGTTGATAATAACTTTGCTCGTACGTGGCAAAGCACGAAATACACGAACGCCTGCTTCAATCGTAACGACCGCGCCGTAGTATGGCCGCGTCTCAATACGAACAGTTGAGGGATCTGCCGCAGAGGCTGATACGGCCAAACCAAGTCCGGTTACGAGGGCTGCGACTGCGGTAAAAACATGTCCAAATAAACGCATGGACCTAAACTCCTTACAATGACTTCCATCCCGACATTCAAATGACCAAGCTGATCGGCAAAGTGCGCCACAACGCCATCCATTCCAGATCAGAAAATGCGCTTGAAAACTCCAACTTGGTGGCAGTGTACGCCGCCTGGCCAGAATCACGTTAACGCATCTTTTAGGCATGCTTAATGTGCTGTCAGTGGGGCAACCCCTGAACTTTAGCAGCCGACATTCGTGCCGGGCGTTAAGGTAAATCCACGCAGGAAATCACTCACCGAAGCCGGTTTCTTACCAGCCCGCTGAAGCCGCACCAAGCGTACCGCACCGCTGGCACAAGCAATTGTGAGGTTGTCATCTAGAACCGATCCTGCAGGGCCACCTTTAAGATCGCCAACAAGCTCACTGGCGAGAACTTTGATGCGTTCCATTTTTCCAGTCGGTCCCTTGGCTTCAAACCAGGCACCGGGAAACGGCGATAGGCCACGTATGGTGTTATGTACGTCTAACGCCGGCTGGTTGAAATTAATGCGGGTTTCTGATTTGGAAATTTTACCAGCATAGGTCACACCGTCCTCAGACTGCACAGTTGACGTTAAAGCCCCTTTGACGAGGGCTGCCAAAGCCCTGTTCATAAGATCGCCGCCGCGTCCAGCCAATTCATCATGCAACTCACCGGCCGTCATGTTGGTGCCAATTGTAACCGCTTCGGCAAGACAAACCGGTCCGGTATCCAACCCCTCTTCCATCTGCATGACCATCAAGGAGGTCGTCGTATCGCCAGCGATGATCGCACGTTGAATAGGTGCAGCCCCACGCCAACGCGGTAATGTTGAAGCATGAAGGTTCAAGCAGCCATATCTCGGTGCGTTTAGAATTCGGCTTGGAAGCAGGAGACCATAGGCTACAACAACAGCCACGTCTGCGTCATGTGCCGCAAATGCTTCTTGTGCCTCAACGCCTTTTAGGGATGTCGGTGTGTGAACGGGAATTCCACACGTGTCGGCGAATTCATGAACGGGCGATTTCTTTTGTTCGAGACCACGCCTGCCTGCGGCACGCGGCGGCTGAGAATAAACCGCGACGACATCATGACCTGCCGCGACAAGCTCTGACAACGTCGGCACGGAAAACTCCGGCGTGCCCATAAAAACAATGCGCAGTGTCATAACGTTTCGTCCTGGCCGAAATTTTTAAATTCTGTCCGCTGGCACATCTCAAACGGAGACTACTCCGCTCGCTTTTGCTTGCGAAACTTTCGGATGATCATGTCGCGCTTTAAACGCGACAGAAAATCGATGATGAGTTTGCCTTCCAAATGGTCATACTCATGCTGAACAACCGTCGAGGCCAAACCTTTGGCGTCAAGTTCTTGTTCACGCCCATCCCTGTCAAGATATGAAACCTTGACGAGAGATGGCCGTTCTACGTCGATCCGCACGTCTGGAATGGACAGGCAGCCTTCCTCGTAAACTTCAGGCGGGCCTGAGCGTTCACGAATGACCGGGTTGAACATCACAATTGGTTGGCGCTCTTCATCCTCGTCGGCCACATCCATGACAAACAGACGTTTGGGAATGGCAACCTGAATTGCCGCCAGGCCAATGCCCGGAGCGTCATACATCGTCTCAAGCATATCATCGGCGAGACGCAAAGCCTCCGCGTCGATCTTGTCGAACGGTGTCGAAGTTTCTCGCAACTTCGGGTCTGGAATCGTAATAACCGGTAAAAGAGCCATATCAGTGACATACGGCAAGGGGAGGTTCGCGGTCAATAATCTCTGCACCTTCTGCATCAAGAGAAATGCTATTCCGGTAGAAAATCACCCGACCTTTCACGAATTCCCACCGAAATCCTGTGTTACCCACCTCGTCGTTCAAAGACTATGCCCGACGATCTGGGCCACCACCGCGGCCGGCATTGAATTTTTCCACCAACCGGCGGCCTGAGTGCTTGGCGATCAGTGATAGAATTTTGTATCCAGCCAATACCGTCCCCTTGACGGTTCCGGAAACTTTAGAGTGGCCAATACGCATGCGATAACGGGCGGGCACTTCTTTAAATCGAAGATTGTGTTCAATAGCTTTTATTTGCATTTCAACTGTCCAACCGTACGTACGGTCGGACATTTTCAATTTGTCCAATGCACTTTTCGAAATTGCGCGAAACGGCCCAAGGTCGGTGAAGCGTGCGCCCCAAATAAGATAAATGAGACGGGTTGCAAGCCAATTGCCAAAAATCTGTTGCGGCGTCAACGCGCCAACTTCGGGCTCACCCATCGCCCGGGAAGCCAGAACAAAATCATGGCTCGCAGCAGTGATCGGGTCGACGAGTTGCGCCATGTCCTCTGGATAATCTGAATAATCACCATCGAGAAACACAACAATGTCGACGCCAGGAAGGGCTGCCAATCCAGCCAGGCATGTTGCACCATATCCCGTTTGAGGCTCGTGGGAGACGATCACGCCCGCAGCTTTCGCAATCTTGGCAGTCTTGTCTCGCGAGGCGTTGTCAGCCACGACCACAACATCAACCCATGCCGGGATGTCACCAAGAACGTGGCCGATCGCGTCTTCTTCATCAAATGCGGGAATGATCGCGCCAACACGGTGGCCGTTGCGCATAAAGCCGGTCCAATCTTAATACATGCGTTCATCTTCGAGACGCTGGCAAACAGGTTAGCCTGCCCCATCGCAAAAATAAATCCTCGTTATCGTCTGAAAGACTTCCCTGATCATGCATGCGCGCGCAGGACAATCTCATCAAACTGTTTTCACAAATTTGTTAGACGGCAAGTGCCGCCAGCAATTGGGCATCAGCGCGAGTTTGATCAAAGCGCCGCTCGGCCTTGCTGCGACTCGCACGTGCCATTGACGGAATAAGATCTGGTCGCTTGAGAAAACTCTCTATCGCCGATACCAAATCTTCAACGTCTCCAGGCGCAACCAGCACACCATTGACCCGTTCATCAACTGTCTCCCGACATCCGGCAACGTCGCATGTGATGATCGGGCGTCCCGCGGCCATTGCCTCGAGTACCAAACGTGGCATGCCTTCTGCGCGTGAAGGATAAACGAACACGTGGCAGTTGGCGATTTCCTCGCGCACATCGGTTAATGGCCCGAGATAAGCGACATTGCTCGCTTCACTCTGCCAGAGTTCAGGGCCAACGCCATCATCGCCTTGACCAGCCGGACCGGCGAGCAAAAATTTGGCTTGCGGCGCTCGCGCTTTCATTTCTTTGGCTGCAGCACAATAGGCTTTGACACCTTTGCCTGCCTCCAGTCGTGCGATCATCAAAAACACAAGTCCATTAGCCAATTGTGGCAACTCCAGCACGGCGTTGTGATCCAAATCAACACCGGCACCGGGCAAAACGCTCGATTTGGCATCTTCCGGCAGAATGCCAAGAACTTGTAAGTGGCGCAGGTCATCATGGTTGTGAAAAATGATTTCATGACTTGCACGAAAGGCGCGTGTGTAACTGCCTGAACTATCGTCACCGGCCGCAACAGCACCCGTAAAGCGGTGCGTCGGCAAGCCGGTGACCATCGTTACAATATGATCAACGCTTGCTTTTTTTGCGCTGAGTGCGCCGCGCACCATCATCTTCGCGCCATAACAAAGGGCTGTATCTGCGCCAAAGTCAGAAAGGATCGCCGCCAGCGCCTGGATATTCTTATAGTCCGCATATGCCTTTATGCGAGAGGTCGCGGGCGTAAATACAGCATGCAAAACGCCCATTGCATCGAGACGCGCCTGTGTTTCAGCATCCAACTGCGGCACAACAACAAGCACCACATGGTCGGCATCAAGCAGCTTTGACAACACGGATTTGCGCAACTGCATCACAGAGCGAATTGAAGGCGCAATGATTGCAATCCGGCGCGCGCGCATTTTTGCGCCCCCACCTATCACCGATGTATTTGTCGCCATCGCTTTTTGCAGCAAAGCTCGCCTCATATCATCCGAGAATCTCTGTTCATTTTGTCAATTCTACACCGGCAGACGCTTGCACTTAGAAAAAAATATTCAACGTTGGACTTTGCCCCCAACTCGGGAGTTTATTGTGTTGTAGCTAACCCTCTGTCTCAAGCTGGGCGAGCATTCGATACGCCAGCACAATTGCCAATAGCCCAACGACTATTCCACCCAACATCATGCCAAGCAGAACACCTGGCGCGCCGCCATAATGGGCACCAACGAGAACAAATGGGATTGTGCCCAATGTGGCTCGCGTCCAATTCAGCATGGTTGAAACATGCGGCCGACCCAGCGTGTTGAAAACGGCATTGCAAACAAACAATGCACCGAGGAAAACAAACAACGGGCTAAGCCAGCGGCAAAACAATTGGATCAACTCAGCCGCCTCGCCTTTGGCGTGAAATGCCGTCGTGATCGGGTTTGCAAGAACGACCAAGCCAAGCCAGGCGACCAGCGTAAAACCGGCTGACACCATAAGGGACAAGGTTAAAGTCTGGCGCATGCGCTGGTGATTACGAATTCCAAAATTTTGCCCAATGATCGGGCCAACCGATCCGGTAAGGGCATAGATGGCACCAAATGCAACGGGCATGATGCGTCCTATAATCCCCCAACCTGCAACAGCTCCATCCCCGAACTCAGAAATAGCGCTCGTAATATAAGCGTTGGCCGTTGGTGTTGCAGCGTTGGTCACGATAGCCGGTATCGCAACAGCCGCCAATAATGGGGCATCCTTTAGCCAGAGTATATATTTCGGGCGACCAAGAAGATCGTGAACTTTAATCAAATAATAGAGTCCCAAGATACACATCATGAAACGCGCGACCGTTGAGGCAATGGCTGCACCGTGAATGCCAAGTCCTGCGCCAAAAATTAGGATGGGATCGAGAACGATATTCACCACCGCCCCGAAAATTGTCATGTACATGGCGCGGCGCGCATCACCACTCGATCGCAAAACAGCTGATGAAGCTATGGCGACAGCAATTGGCGGCAATCCGAAAACCATAATACGAAGATAATCACAGGCGAGATCATGCGTGCGCCCGCGCGCACCCAAAAGTGTCATTAAAGACGGCACGGCAATCCAGAGGATAACAGCAAGAAACACGGACACAACGAAGGCCCATATTAGCGCATTCACACTCAAACGACGTGCGCGAATACGATAGCCTGCACCCAACACCGGTGAGACCGCAGCCGTTGTCGCAATCGCAAGCCCAACGCCAATGTAAATCGTTAGCGAAACGATCGAACTGGCATACGAAACAGCTGCAACAATGATCTGATCTGCCAACAAGCTGAGGAAATATATGTTGGCCAGATCACCAATAAAAACCGTCATTAAGCCGATGGCACCAGCACTGGTCATGACCAGAATATGACGCAACAATGAGCCCGTTATGAATCTGGGTTCTTGAACCGACCTTCGTGCGCGCCGGGTCATATTTGGTCGTGCATCCATCATCTTTTCTCAACATTGATACTTATTTTTGAGACCCACACATTCCAGCAGGACTATTCGGCTCTGCAGTATCGTATCCTCACCGAAGCTCAATTTGTGATTTGCTCGAAGGTGTAAAGTTCACTGGCCCACGCACTGGTGAACACTAAATTTGGCGTCTCGATTTCATCGCCGCCGACAGCGTTCCCTCATCGAGGTAATCAAGTTCCCCGCCGACAGGTACACCTTTTTGAATTTCCGAAATGGTCACGTCGGCCTCACTCAGCATATCGCGAACGTAGTGCAAGGTCGATTGCCCCTCGACTGTCGCATTCAAGGCCAAAATAACTTCTTTCACCTCAGACGCATGCGCACGTTCGACAAGCTTTGGAATATTCAATTGCTCCGGTCCAATACCATCAAGCGGTGACAAATGTCCGCCTAAGACGTGATATTGCGCCCGCATCACACCGGCTCGCTCCAACGCCCACAGATCTCCCACTTCTTCGATAACGATAATAAGCGCCGGATCGCGACGCGGGTCTTGGCATATCGTGCAAGGGTCGGACGTATCAACATTGCCGCATGTATTGCAAGTGACGATCTTCTCGACGGCTTCACGCATCGCGACGGCCAAAGGTTCAAGCAAGTCTTCACGGCGCTTGACCAACGCCAACGCCGCTTTGCGTGCCGAGCGGGGCCCAAAACCGGGCAAGCGTGCCAGCAGGAAGATGAGGCGTTCTATTTCAGGACCACCGATGGATTTCGACATTCGTCAATCTGTACCGTTTTATTTGAAAATCACCGCCAACGATTACGTGACTCGACCCTTCAGACATAGCGCTGCGTCAATGGCCCTGTCTTGAGGCATGGTGGACCAGGCCCTCTCCTCCATATTTAACGTGGAATTTCCCGCACTCACCAAGCAAATTCTGGTAAAAATTTTGATTTTAATCCTATTTAACAGCGACTTAGATGTGAAAAACAGCATTCCAAAAGCCAATTGACACAACTTACACATCTTGTGTATGTTGCTTAACATGCCCGTCGCTACGGTTGGCATTTAATAGCAAGAGGCGAATGTGGGAAACGAAACGGAAAAACAGGACCAACGCATTCAATTGGTCGCCTCCACCGCGTTCAGCCAGCGGGTCGATGAATGGCGCAGGACACAGGGACACCTGCCGTCACGCTCTGAGGCGATCCGGCGACTCGTACAAATAGGACTTAGATTCGAGGAGGAATTTCCCATGCATATGATCACTGCCATCATTCGACCGTCGAGTTACAACGATGTTCGCGAAGCGCTGACTCAACTTGGTATTCAGGGCATTACATCAACCCAGGTCCAAGGGTTCGGCCGCCAACGGGGACAAACGGAAATCTATCGCGGTGCCGAATACGAAGTGTTGGAGGTGCCAAAACTGCGCCTTGACGTTGCCGTATCAGGTGCCACCCTTACACAGGCCGTCGAAGCAATACAGAATGCCGCCCGGACCGGCAAAACGGGTGACGGAAAAATCTTCGTCTCATCACTGAAAGAAGTGCACCGAATTCGCACTGGCGAAGTCGACGAAGCCGCTCTTACATAATTTTTTTCAAGATGGGGCTTGAAGACCGTGCGTAGGGTTACCACCTTCTAAACACAGTCCCCAAGTGTGCTGACCGTTCGATCTCTACTTGATCTGTCGGCATAAATTCAAGGTGCTGACATTGCGTTGTGACGCTGTGCGCCCCCCCCCCCCGCATAAAATGTCAGCACCTTTTTTCAGCGCTCATACGCGACGTCAAAGCGACTAAAATAGCTTCATGCCTGGCGGCAGTGGCAACCCACCGGTGACGCTTTGCATTTTGTCTTGCATGTTCGCATCTGACTTAGCTTTTGCATCACGAATTGCCGCCAACAAAAGATCCTCAAGAATCTCGACCTCGTCAGCCTTCATCAAGCTGGGATCGATTGTAATTTTTTCCATCTCGCTTTTGCCGTTCATGACGACCTGCACAAGCCCACCACCTGAACTCCCCTCAACAATCGCCTCGCTGAGTTCTTGCTGCATTTGCTCCATGCGCGCCTGCATATCTTTGACTTGCTTCATCATCCCCATGAGATCTTTCATGGCTTATCCTTTCAAATCTCTCGATTGGTCGTGGTGTGAAAATAATTTTAGCTGTGTCGACAGCTCACCCGGTTTTGCTGTCATCGTCCGTATTGGACGTCACCGCTTTAGTCGGCACGTCTTTGCCTGTCACCGGTCGTATCTCAGAAATTTCGGCATCTGGGAAGACATCGAATACAGCTTTGATCGCGGGATGTTTGCCCACCACCTCTCGCTCGGCTGCTTCTCGCTCGCGGCGCACATCACCGACGGCACGAGCCCCCGGCGTGCCTGACAACGCAATCATCCATCTCGAATTTGTCCAAGCATTGAGATTTTCGCGCAGCTCGTTGGCAAGTTCTGTGGGCGCGCCCGGCAACAAAAACAGATCAATGGTCTGCGCTGCTCCATCATAATTGACAACGCTGACATGGTCTTCCAGGTGCACGCGCAGCTTTGCATCACGTTTTTCACCAACAAACTCAATAAGATCTTCAAACGTCGCTAGGGTGCCTTCTGGCTGGTTCGATGGAGCCGGTCCGGCCTTGTCTGGCGCCGCCGCCTCTTGCGTTTTACGCGATAAAGACGCTGGCTTACCTGCTTTCGTATTTGATATTGTTTTTGAGTGTTCGCCTGCCGCCTGGCTCAATACCGGTGCAGGCTCAGACTTTCCCGCCGGTTGCAAGCCTTGAGATGCACCACCTCCTGAAGAACCGCTGCCCGTTCGATTTTGCCCGCCACCGCCCAGCGCTTTAATCACCGCATCAGGTGTTGGCAAATCAGCCGTATATGCCAAACGGATGAGCACCATTTCTGCAGCCGTTTGTGGATTTGGCGCGCGGTCGGCTTCTGCGATGCCTTTCAACAAAACCTGCCAAGCACGACCAAGAAATGGTACAGAGACAGCATCAGAAATAGCGCCCGCGCGCCGCTTTTGCTCCGCCGATAATCCATCGCCGACCGCCTCAGCGCCAACAGCTTTATGGCGTGTTGCAATATGCACGGCTTCGGCCAAATCGCTTAACACTTGGACCGGTTCAGCCCCATCGCGCACCAGCGCTTCCAAAGCTTCAACGGCCGGGCCTGCCTGACCGGAAAAGAGACTTTCCAAAAGATCGAATACCCGGCCGCTATCGGCCAAGCCCAACATCGCGCGCACGTCGTCAGTGGCAACTTTACCTTTAGAAAATGCAATCGCTTGATCAAGAATGGAAAGCCCATCACGAACTGAGCCTTCTGCCGCCCTGGCAATTAACGCCAAGGCTTCCGGTTCTGCTTTTGCGCCCTCTGCATTGACGATGTTTTCAAAGTGCGACGTTAGCAATGGAACATCAACACGACGCAAATCAAATCGTTGACACCGCGACAGAACCGTTACCGGAACTTTGCGGATTTCGGTTGTCGCGAAAATAAACTTCACATGCTCGGGTGGTTCTTCAAGCGTCTTTAACAGCGCATTGAATGCGCCTTTCGACAACATGTGCACTTCGTCAATAATGAAGACTTTGTAGCGCGCAACAAGCGGCTTATAGCGCGCGCTTTCGATGATTTCACGGATGTTGTCAACGCCAGTATTGGATGCAGCATCCATCTCAATGACGTCGGTATGTCGGCTCTGCATGATCTCGGCGCAATGGCGACCAAGCTCTGGCATATCAACTGTTGGCCCGCTGGCTTGTGGTCCGGCATCACTATCAGCCGGTTCGAAATTTAGGGCCCGGGCCAAAATACGCGCCGTCGTCGTTTTGCCAACACCTCTGACGCCGGTCAGCATGTAACCTTGTGCAATCCGCCCTGTTGCAAATGCGTTCTTCAAGGTCGCGACCATGGCATCTTGGCCGATAAGGTCTTTGAATGTTTGTGGACGATATTTCCGCGCTAGCACAACATAAGGCGCCACCTGGCTGGCCTCGGTTTTTGCCACCGACTTCTTAGGCTTTTTATCTGCTGTCTTACGGGCCATTGGCAAACAGTTGTTATTTCTTGGAGTGAACGACAGGCAGAGGATAATTCGACGTTACAACGGCTGGTCTACGCGGCGCGCTCCAAACCGAACTGATATTGTCGAAGCGGGAAGCAGCGTTCTGCGTTCTCATCCCTAGTACTGACGCGTTGGTCAGAGCAAAGCCAAATTTGGCAGAGCCAAATAAAACAGAGCCACAGTTAGCAGAGACTGGCGAACGACCCGTATCCTAATCGTTAGGGCTGCTTCCTTCCGGACCTGACCCGGTTGGCGACGGATTCGTCCGCCGCCAGCCTCCGGGCCGGACTATGGCGATTTGATCCGCCAGTTGCAACCTCCCCTACACCAATTTTCGCGGCCGTCAGGAGCTTTTTTTATGATTATAATAGCGACATTCGCCCACACCATCCAACCCAGGACCCAACAAATCAGCACTCACCAGGATATCCATGCCCCCAACTCTGCGTCGGACCGAAACGTTAGACCGCTTAAGCCACTTGCGTGCCAACACCGAGGAAATCGAAAAACTATACCGATCTACTGAAAGTCGCTTTTTGATCGTCATCGCAGGACGCCCTGTCATTTCGTCGAATGAACCCCAAACACAAGCGCGTCTCAAATGGAAAACCTACGACGATGTTGGTCCACTCATCACAGACGGTGCCCAATGGGCACTGCTTGGCCAAGACAGTAAAACCGGGCACACCTATTTTACACTGTTTCTCAGTGACACCGATCTTGAGACAGCCGTCAATGATACAAACACATCGCCTCGCGATAGCTTGTTTCACCCAGCAGTTGATTTGAGATCACTTGCCACCCAGGGAATAATTTCACCTGAAGAACAATCCCTCGCCGGCCAGGCGACAGCACTTGCAAACTGGCATGCCAATACGAGGTGTTGCGGTCGTTGCGGTGGCACCACAAAAAGTGATCAGGCTGGATGGCGTCGCAGTTGTTGGGCCTGTGGCGCGGTGATGTTTCCTCGGATGGACCCAGCCGTCATTATGCTTGTGACAGACGGCACGCGTGCGGTCTTGGCACACGAACCTCGCTTTCCTGACGGGATGTACTCAACACTTGCGGGCTTTGTGGAACCCGGCGACGATGTCGAGCATGCGGTAAAACGTGAGACATTCGAAGAGATTGGATTGGTCATAAAAAATGTCGAACTTTTAAGCACGCAACCCTGGCCTTTTCCCCATAGTTTGATGCTCGGCTGCATCGCGCATGCCGATCCAGGTGAGTTGCGCCCAGACCAGGAAGAAATAGAAGACGCGCGCTGGTTTACGCGAGACGAATTGCGCCATATGCAAAACGCAACCCATCCCGATGGCCTTTGGATTCCTGGACCTCAATCAATTGCCAACGCACTCATTATGCATTTCCTCAACGAATTGGATTGATAAACTGGCGAGTGAAAGGTGCCCGACAAGTCGCGTCGAATTGCACCTGCCCTAGACCTGGCCGACATGATAAAGGATCATATGATAAGGGCGGCCCAACTTCTGCAACACCGACTTCTTCACCGCCGACTTGCGTCAAACATTGGACCTTGAACAGATGGCTGAACGAACCAACTCTCTGAAACTTATCCGCTGGGTGCTTTGGGGCGCCGTTGTGCTTGCTGGCATGGCCTTTTTCGTTCTGTCATCCAGGACACCAACACTGAAATCCACCTCACTTCCCGGCGAGGTAAAAATTGGCAGTCCATTTCAACTGACAAGCCATACCGGCGAAACGTTCGACAGCAAAAGTCTTGCTGGTAAGCCCTATCTCATTTTCTTTGGCTTTACCCATTGCCCAGATATCTGCCCAACAACACTTTTAGACCTCACCAACCAACTGAAAGACCTTGGCCCACGTGCCAAACAGATCAACACACTCTTCATCAGCGTCGATCCAGAACGTGACACTCCGGAAAATTTAAAAAAATATTTGGAGTCATTTGGAGAAAATATTATCGGCCTCACCGGTAAGCCAGACCAAATCAAAAAAGTCGCATCTTCATTTCGTGCGGTCTATGAGAGAGTTCCAGGCGGCCAAGATGGCGATGCCAACGATTACTCGATGAACCACACAGCGACCGTGTTCATGATGGACCGCAATGGTCGGTTTGCTGGAACTTTAAGCTTTCAAGAAAAGCCAGAAGTGCGGAGAAAAAAGCTCAATCGTTTGCTGGCAAGCCCTTAGTCCTGCACAAAAAATTGACCACGTTCCAAGAGTTGTAAGTGCTGTCGCATCCGCCGGCGTTAAACACAGCGCCCGCCATCGATTTCCATTGCAACGCCCGTTACAAATTCAGATGCAGGGTCAGCAAAAAAAACGGCTGCATTGGCAATGTCTTCAGGCTGAGACATCCGACCAAGTGGAATCCCCGACACAAACTTTTCACGATTTTCAGGTGTATCCGGCAGTCCCATAAACTTCTCTAACATGCCCGTTTCCCCCATAACCGGGTTGATCGCATTGACCCTAATATTGTCGGGCGCAAGTTCGACCGCCAGAGATTTGGTCAATGTGATCGCCGCACCTTTGGAACCATTATACCAAGTCAATCCAGGACGCGGGCGCACACCAGCCGTTGAAGCCACATTAATGATCGATCCACCGCGACCACGCATTGTCGGAACCACAGCTTTCGTCGTTAAGTAGATCGACTTCACATTGACAGAATAAATGGCATCAAATTCGTCTTCGCCAACGTTCATCAGCGGCTGGTTGGCATGCGTAATCCCGGCGTTGTTGACCATAATGTCAACCGGCCCGAATTCCTTTTCAGCAACGCCAATCAAACGGGCAACATCATCTGCCGACGTGACATCGCAACGCCAAGCCAAGGCCGATTGGCCCAATGCACTCGCGACTTCCTGACTACCGGTCTCGTTGATATCAGCAACGACCACACGCGCACCTTCTTTGACAAAGGCTTCTGCGATACCCCGGCCGAAACCCGATGCTGCCCCAGTTACGACGGCCACTTTTTGCTTAAGACGCACGTGTTTCTCCCACAGTTTATATTTTATTTCTTTTTCAAGTCACCAACATGAGACGGCGATGAAATGAAAACATCGTCATTTGATTTTTTTCAGCCCTCGTTCATCCGCGCAATGGCTTCAGCGCGATAAGGCGAGGCCGGATAGGTGCCCAACATCTTAATCTCGCTTGAAAAGAACGAAAGCTCTTCTAATGCCAAACGAACCATTCGATCCGAAGGATGGCCTTCGATATCGGCAAAAAACATTGTCGCCATGAACGAACCTGAGACTTGATAGCTCTCAAGCTTGGTCATGTTCACTCCATTGGTGGCAAAACCACCCAGTGCCTTGTAAAGCGCGGCAGGAACATTTCGCACACGGAACACAAATGTCGTCATCACCGCACCGTCATCGGCTTTTGCATCATCAGCCTCTGGTGACAAAATCACAAAGCGCGTTGTGTTGTGGACTTCATCTTCGACATCATTCTTGAGGATCTTCAGCCCATAGACCTCAGCGGCAAGAACCGATGCGATGGCCGCTGTTTCCAAGTCGTTCGATTCTTTGACCATGCGTGCTGAACCTGCTGTATCAGCTTCAGGTACAGACGTTAGTCCGAGCTGGCGCAGTGTTTTGCGACACTGTCCAAGTGCTTGCGTGTGGCTCATCACCCGCTTGATCGTTTTCAGAGTTGCTCCTGGCTTGGCCATTAATTGATGGCGCACACGTAAGAAGTGTTCGCCGATAATGTGCAAACCTGCATCGGGCAGAAGATGGTGAATGTCGGCAACGCGCCCTGCAACCGAATTTTCGATCGGTATCATCGCGATATTGACGTCGCCTGAGGAGACAGCCGAAAGAGAATCTTCAAACGTCGGAAACGCAATTGCCTCTGCCCCTGGATAGACTTCCTGGCAGGCCAAGTGTGAATTGGCTCCTGGCTCACCTTGGTAGCCAACGCGTGCGATCTTTTTCGTGCTTGCTGGAGACGTTGCCATAAGTTGATCAACTCGAAGTTTTTGAATTTTGAAACATAGAAACGAGGGCACCAAAGCGATTGTGTGGATCGGTTTGCGCCAACCCTTCGACCCAAACTCGATCACAAACCCCACGGTTCGATTAAATTAAGCGTCGTTTGCCGAGATCAGTTTGCTGGCCCGCGCAAGGTCTGCCGGAGTATCAACACCGACTGGAACAGTGTCAACGACAGCGACAGCCATCCTCATGCCGTCTTCAAGCGCACGCAACTGCTCAAGCCTTTCACGCTGCTCCAATACAGACGGACGCAACGAAACAAACCGCTCCAAAGCCGAACGACGATAGGCATAGATACCGATATGGTGATACAGCGGACCCTCGCCATGCGGTGCTGTTGCCCGTGTAAAATAGAGCGCACGCAATTGCTCTGTTCTTCCATTGGAATCGATTTTCATTGGCGTGCCAATAACCTTTACGACGTTAGGATCATTGCGCTCGCGCTCTTCGCGAATTTCAGCAGCTAACGTGGCGACGTGTGTCTCTTTGTTATTGAGTGGTTGCAGGCAAGCCGTTACGAGGTGGGGCTCAAGGGTTGGCAAATCACCTTGTAAGTTGACGATTAGTTCATAATCGACATCCGGGTCGACCCGATTGATGGCCTCGAAAACACGATCTGAGCCCGAGGCATGGTCGGCCCGCGTCATGACCGCTTCTCCGCCCGCGTTGCGGACCGTTTGAAAAATTTCATCTGAATCAGTTGCAACGACCACCCGCCCGGCCTCCGCCGCGCAGGCACGACGCCAGACGTGGATGATCATGGGTTCACCCGCGATCAACGCCAAAGGCTTGCCCGGCAAGCGGTTGGCCTGCATTCGCGCCGGAATTACGATTAATGAACGCTGCAAAATGACCTCCTATACGTCGCCAACGAGGCTAAGGTGACAATTCGCCTCGCCCTAAGCCTGTTAGAGAGACGTTAGGCGCGTTGCAACCCATAGCGGAAAATTATATTCGCTGGGGATAGGTACTCGGCGCTAAGCTTCATCTGAGCGAGCCCAAATGGTACGCCGGACAATGCTTTGATGAAATCGTTTCCGAACAATCGCAAAAATATGGATCGGACCCTATGGATACTATTGAACTGACGAAATACGCGAGCATGATACTCGTTGCTTTGTTGCTGATTGTTGGCGGCCGCGTTCTGATTGAAGAGGTCACACGCTCCAAACACTCTGAAACTGTAGGCTATAAGCTGGACGCAGCCGACAGCAACGCAAGTCCTGCGGCAAGTAGCGGTCAAACAGCACCACCTGCAGCCTTTGATGCGAGCGCCGTCGTCGCGACTGTTGATAGCGCGGACGCTGAAGCTGGCAAGAAGTTCATGAAGAAGTGTAGTGCCTGCCACGGTTGGGAGCCAAGCAGCAAAAACAAAGTGGGTCCAAGTCTTTGGGGCATTGTTGAACGCCCAATCGCAAGTGTTCCAGGCTTTAAATATTCCGAGGCCATGAAGGCCAAAGGCGGAAACTGGACACTGGAAAGCCTCGCTGGCTTTCTTCATAAGCCGAAAGACTACTTAAGTGGTACAAAGATGATCTACGCCGGAATCAAAAAAGAAAAAGATCTCGCAAATGTTCTGTCTTATCTTAACTCACTGAAATAACGTAATTTTTTCTAATCTGTCCATCTGTTCAGCCCCGCCAGGGAACCGGCGGGGCTTTTTTTATCCAGAAACCGGACAAAGCTGGCACTCGTGCCTTGAAAAACTCCCTAACATACTGTTTTAAATTATTCTTTTACGACACCCTGCGGCTAATCAAAGCGGTTTATCGCGAAAGTGACAAAAATTAAACGTGTGTCCGCCACCCGACGCAGCGATGATAGGCACTGAAAAAAGTAGGCACGGCATGGCTCGTGATGCCAAGAAGCCGAGACGCCAAGACTAACGTACGGGAGACAGAGTTTGTTCAACAAGACCCCAATAACGCCCAGTTGTTTCGTCGCTGGGTTTCTATTTGCAGGTATCGCAACACTCACCTTTTTGCCGACCCCCGTGAGCGCGGAAAAGCAAGCGACGACTGAAACCGAAAAACTCAATACAGACGTCCGCCATCACGCCATGTCCCTCGTTGGCGAGCCTGAATACGGACCCGACTTCACCCACTTTAACTGGGTCAATCCTGACGCGCCAAAGGGCGGGAAAATCCGCCAATACACGATGGGTAGTTTTGACAGCCTCAATCGATTTTCCGTCCGCGGTGTCTCTGCTTCAGGACTTGGTCTGATCTACGACACTTTGATGATCTCCAGCCCCGACGAACCCTCGGCTGAATATGGCCTAATTGCAGAATGGGTTTCCTACCCATCCGACTATTCATCCGTCACTTACGGGTTGCGCGAGCAAGCGCGTTTTCATGACGGCAAACCCATTCGTCCTGAAGATATAATTTTTAGTCTCGAAGCCCTAAAAAAAGCACACCCATTCTTTAAGGCCTATTATAAAAACGTCGTCAGCGCCGAAAAAACAGGCGAACGCGAAGTAACGTTTCGTTTTGATATTAATGGCAATCGTGAACTCCCGCAGATTGTTGGTCAGCTTGAAATTATTCCAGAACATTTCTGGACTGCAACATCTGCTGACGGCAAAACACGCGACATCGCAAAATCAAGCTTAGAGATCCCCCTTGGATCAGGGCCTTACAAAATCAAAAAGGTCGATCCTGGTCGCGACATCATTTACGAACGCGATGAAAACTATTGGGCCAAGGATCTACCCGTTACCAAAGGTCAGTGGAATTTTGATGAGATTGCCTATCGCTACTATCTAGACCGCACGCCGGCGTTTGAAGCCTTCAAAACCGGAACGATACAATTTTGGACAGAAAACAGTGCTGAATCCTGGGCGACCAAATACAGCTCCGCACCGTTTAAAAAAGGTCTCATAAAAAAAGAAGCCTTGAAGAACGGTCGCGTCGCGGGCATGCAAGCCTTTGTCTTTAATTTACGACGTGAAAAATTCAAAGATATCCGTGTGCGAGAAGCCTTAAACCTTGTCTACAACTTCGACCAAGCCAATAAAACCCTGTTTTACGGTCAATACATCCGCACCGGAAGTTTCTTCGAAAACTCAGAATTGCGCGCGTCTGGCAAGCCCAAAGGAACAGAACTTGAAATTCTGAAGTCTGTTGCAGATGGCCTGCCTAAAACCGTGTTTGACGAGGTATGGGAACCAGCAAAATCAAGCGGCAGCACAAGTCATCGTAAGAATCTACGCAAAGCCTTGGGGCTATTGAAGCAAGCCGGGTGGACACTCGACAAAAACGTGCTGCGCAACGCCAAAGGCAAAGCATTTAAGCTGGAGTTCCTTCTCTTTCAGCCAACATTTGACCGTGTTGTCCTGCCGTTTATTCAGGATCTGCGCAAAATTGGCATCGAAGCCTCAGTTCGTGTTGTCGACAGTGCGCAGTACAAACGCCGCTCCGATGACTTCGACTTCGATATTATTATTGGCAGCTTTGGCCAATCACATTCACCTGGCAACGAACAACGCAGTTTTTGGGGCTCTGCCTCTGCCAAACGGCCTGGCAGCCGAAACATAGCCGGCATCGAAAACCCAGCGATCGACAAGCTTATTGACCGCTTGGTTTTTGCAAAAGGTCGCGAGGATTTGGTCGCGGCAACGCGTGCGCTTGATCGCGCCTTGTTGGCAAATTACTACGTGATCCCGCAATGGTATTATCCGTTCGACCGAGTCGCTTTTTGGAATTATCTCAGCCATCCAAAGAAACTTCCGTCACAAAACCCCGCGGTGTTACGCACGTGGTGGGTTGACCCTCAGAAGTATTCCAAACACAACAAAGCGCGCACTCAATAACTTATTTTCCCCTGAGGTAGACAGATGATCCCTATCAATGTGCGGCTTGGCAACAGGGCTTTGCAAAATGTAGCAACTGCGCTGGTAATCTGCGTAATCGCTATGACAGCGTTTGCTGGCCGCGGTGTTGCAGGTCAAAAGCGTCACGGGCTCTCGGCATTCGCAACACTGAAATATCCTGCTGATTTTGCCCACTTCGACTATGTCAATCCTGACGCCCCCAAGGGTGGCAAAATGTCGATGATTGGCACGGCTGGCATCATCACCTTCGATACTTTCAATCCGTTTATTCTCAAAGGTGATGCGGCGCAGGGGCTTAGCTATCTTTTCGATAGTTTGATGGTTCGCGCCACGGATGAACCAGATTCGATGTATGGCCTTGTTGCTGAAAGTGCCAGCGTCGCAGAAGACGCTATGTCCGTGACCTTCCATTTGCGCGACGGCGCCAAGTTTTCCGATGGTACCCCGGTTACCGTTGACGATGTTGTATTTTCTTTCGAAACACTAAAAGCAAAAGGACATCCCTCCTACCGGTCACAACTGCGCGATGTCAGCAATGTCGAAGTCCTTTCCCCCAAAAGTATCCGTTATAATTTTAAAGGTGACCTGACACGCGATCTGCCCGTAACAGTGGCCGGACTGCCAATTCTCTCTAAAGCCTTTTACACAGCCAACGACTTCACCAAATCCAGCCTCTTAAAACCCGTTGGCTCTGGACCTTATAAAATCGGCAAATACAAAGCCGGAACTTTTATCATCTACGAACGTCGTGATGACTATTGGGCAAAAGACCTGCCCGTTAACAAGGGGCGCTTCAACTTTAATCAATTGCGCTATGAATATTATCGCGACCGAACCGCTGAACTCGAGGCTCTTAAAGCTGGTAGCTATGACTTGAGGGAAGAGTTTACCTCGGTTGATTGGGCGACCGCCTACAACATCAAAGCCGTCAAGGATGGACGCTTGCGTCGGGAAGTCATCTCGGATGAAAACCCTTCCGGCACGCAGGGCTTTTTTATCAACACACGACGACCCAAACTTTCCGATTCCCGCGTTCGAGAAGCACTCGGATTGGCATTTGATTTTGAATGGAGCAACAAGAACCTTTTCTATGGTCTTTACAAACGCACTTCGAGTTATTTTGAAAACTCGGACATGAAGGCTGAAGGTCTTCCTTCACCAAATGAAATCGCGTTGTTGGAACCGTTCCGCGACAAGCTCCCAAAAGAGATTTTCACAAGCCCGCCAGTTATGCCACCTGTCAGCAACGGGTCAGGGTCTGATCGCAAATTACTGCGCAAGGCATCAAATCTTTTGACAGCGGCAGGCTGGACCATCGAGAATGGCAAACGTGTCAATGCGAAGGGTGAGCCACTCGATATCGAAATCTTGACTTTTTCCAGTTCGTTTGATCGAATAATTGGGCCCTATGTCGAAAATTTGAAACGGATAGGTGTCAACGCAACGCTGCGTCGGGTCGATGCTGCGCAGTACCAACGACGGGTAAAATCATTCGACTTCGACATCACCACCCGGCGCTATATTATGCGTCTGCTGCCCGGTGTTGAATTAACCAACTACTTTGGGTCTGCCTCAGCCAAAACTGACGGCAGCTTCAATCTCGCCGGAATTTCCGATCCCGTTGTCGACAGTCTGATCGCAAAAGTCATGGCCGCAAAAACCCGCAATGAGCTTCGCGATGGCGCCAAAGCACTCGACCGGGTTCTCAGAGCCGCCCATTATTGGGTCCCCCACTGGTACAAGGCATCGCATAATCTTGCATTTTGGGATACGTTCGCCCGGCCAGAAACCAAACCACGGTTTGCGCGCGGTGTCATAGACACCTGGTGGTTCGATGACGCCAAAGCGCGCACGCTGAAACGCAACAACTAACGTCGGTCAATCACGGGAAACTGCCACACATGGCCGCCTATCTTCTAAAACGCTTGCTTCTCGTTATTCCGACATTGCTCGGGATCATGCTGTTCAGCTTTGTGATCATTCAGTTCGCACCCGGTGGACCGGTGGAGCGCATGATTGCAATCATTACGCAGAGCGACACTGGAGCAACCGATCGCATTAGCGGTGGCGGCGATGGACTTGCGGGAGGGGCTAGCAACCAAGCGACCCAAAGCGGTGGCGTCGCGTCGAAATATCGAGGTGCGCAAGGGCTTGATCCTGAATTCATCAAAGAGCTTGAAAAACAGTTTGGCTTCGACAGGCCAGCTCACGAACGTTTTTTGTTGATGATGAAAAACTACCTGACCTTCAATTTCGGAAACAGCTATTTTCGTGACACACCGGTATTAGAACTCATCAAGCAAAAGATGGAGGTTTCCATATCGCTCGGCGTCCTAATGACATTGCTGACCTACCTCATCGCCATCCCGCTTGGGATTCGCAAGGCCGTCCACGACGGCGAAAAATTCGACAAATGGACATCGTCTATTTTGATTGTTGGCTATGCGATTCCTGGTTTTCTGATCGGCGTCCTTTTGCTGTTGCTGTTTGCCGGTTCCTCGTTCTTTCAATGGTTCCCCTCTCGCGGTCTCACATCTGAGGACTATGAAACATTCACGTTTTTTGGAAAAATTGTCGACCGCGCTTGGCACCTCGTTTTGCCATTAACGGCCATCGCTTTGAGTGCCTTCACGACAACGGCCTTTCTCACTAAGAACTCATTCCTTGATGAAATTCGCAAGCAATACGTAATCACCGCGCGCGCCAAAGGCTTAACAGAAAACAAGGTTCTCTACGGTCACGTCTTCCGCAACGCCATGCTGATCGTGATTGCAGGCTTTCCCGGAACTTTCGTGACCGCTTTCTTCACGGGCAGTTTGCTGATCGAGCAGATATTCTCGTTAGATGGTCTCGGCCTTCTCAGTTACGAATCCATCATCAATCGGGATTACCCGGTCGTCTTTGCAACACTGTTTATCTTCTCACTGATGGGACTCGTCATCGGCATCGTAACGGATTTTGTCTACACACTTGTCGACCCGCGAATTGACTTCGAAAGCCGAGAGGTCTGATCGCTATGGATGCAAAATCAAACGAACGCGCAACCGAGATCACAAACGCAATCTCAACATCGCTTAACAAGCGTTCATGGTTTGCACCGATGTCGAAATGGTTTCCAGAACCGTCACCCGTCAACAAACGGCGCTGGCAAAACTTCAAATCCAATCGTCGTGGCTACATCAGCTTCTGGATTTTTCTAACCCTGTTCTTCGTTACGCTTTTCGCGGAGTTATTTGCCAACGATCGCCCAATCATCGCGATGTACAAAGGTGAATTGCTCGCGCCAATTTTGATCGATTACCCAGAAGAAAAATTCGGTGGTTTCCTTGCGACAACTGACTACCGCGATCCGGTCAACATCGAAGAAATTGAGGCCAACGGTTGGATGCTGTGGCCACCAATTCGCTATTCCTACAACACCGTCAACAAGGACTATCCACAACGCCGAGGCGAAGGCGGTATCTGCCTGGGCTATCCCTCACCACCGCAGTGGGCTTCGTCTGGCAAATATTGCGATGCACCGGCCGACCAAATGAAACGATTTGAAAGCTGGGGAAACACAAATTGGCTCGGTCTTGATAATCAGGGGCGCGATGTGTTGGCACGTGTCATCTATGGCTTTCGCATCTCTGTCTTATTCGGATTGCTACTGACATTCTTCGCAACGATTATTGGCGTCACCGCAGGCGCCATCCAGGGATATTTTGGCGGCTGGACCGATTTGATCTTACAGCGCTTGCTTGAGATCTGGAATTCCATCCCGTCGCTTTACGTTTTGCTGATCATCTCATCATTCTTCATGCCGGGCTTTTGGGTCTTGCTGTGCATCCTCTTATTGTTTAGCTGGACTTCGTTGGTTGGCGTCGTGCGCGCGGAATTTCTGCGAGGTCGAAATTGCGAATACATCATCGCAGCCCAGGCGCTTGGGTTGTCGGACGCGAAAATCATGTACAAACATCTGCTGCCCAACGCCATGGTCGCGACGTTGACCTTCCTACCGTTCAACTTGTCCGGCGCCATCTCGGCCCTTACAGCACTCGACTTCCTCGGTCTTGGTCTGCCCGCTGGTTCTGCTTCGCTCGGCGAATTGGTCCTACAGGGCAAACAGCATCTTGAAGCACCATGGCTTGGTCTAACGGGCTTTTTCGCGTTGGCAATCATGTTGTCCCTTTTGATTTTCATTGGCGAGGCCGTACGCGACGCCCTTGACCCGCGAAAAACATTCCGCTGAGGTCGATCGCAATGAGCAAAGCAAAAACACTCGTAAATGTTCGCAATCTGTCTGTGAATTTCAATTCCAACGGCGTTGAAACGAAGGCTGTCAAAGGTGTGTCATTCACAATCGGGGCTGGTGAAACGGTGGCACTGGTGGGCGAATCCGGATCGGGAAAAACCGTATCAGCATTGTCGATATTAAAACTGTTGCCCTACCCAGCCGCATCCCACCCATCCGGTGAGATATTTTTCAAAGGTAAAAACCTCCTAAAAGCGCCTGAAGAAGATATGCGCGAAATTCGCGGTGAACAGATTTCCATGATCTTCCAGGAACCGATGACCTCTCTCAATCCGCTGCACACCATCGAGCGCCAGGTTGGTGAAGTGTTGAGGGTTCATCATGGTTACAACATCGCAGATGTCCGCACCCGTGTCCTCGAGCTTCTCAACAAAGTCGGAATTCGAGAACCTGAAAAACGATTGGAGGCTTATCCTCACCAACTATCCGGCGGCCAGCGCCAGCGCGTCATGATCGCAATGGCATTGGCCAACGAACCCGACCTCCTCATTGCAGATGAACCAACAACCGCACTTGACGTCACCATCCAAGCCCAAATTCTGGACCTGCTAGCAGATCTGCAAAAAGAGATGGGTATGGCCATGCTACTCATCACCCATGATCTTGGCATCGTGCGCAAAATGTCCGAACGCGTATACGTCATGAAGGATGGTGAAGTCGTTGAAGAAGGCGGCGCTGCAAACGTCTTTAACAACCCACAACACCCCTATTCTCAACACCTTCTTGATGCCGAACCCAAAGGCATGCCGCCTGCGCCACCAGAAAACACGAACACCGTGATCGAGACCGAGAACCTTAAAGTCTGGTTTCCAATTAAAAAAGGAATGCTGCGCAAGACGGTCGACCATGTAAAAGCAGTCAACGGCGTCAGCTTGCGTATTGGTGCGGGAGAAACACTTGGTGTGGTGGGTGAATCTGGATCTGGCAAGACAACGCTTGGTCTAGCATTGCTACGCCTGTTATCTTCAGAAGGGCCGATCACCTACGACGGCCAACGCATCGATGAATTCAACAGAAACGAAATGCGCCCCTTGCGCCGCGAGATGCAGATCGTTTTTCAAGACCCGTATGGTGCACTCAGCCCAAGACTTTCGGTGAGCCAGATCGTTGAAGAAGGCCTCTTGATCCAACAGCCTGATATGGAGTTGGCAGAACGGCGCCATCGTGTTGGCCGGGCGCTCGAAGAAGTTGGCTTAGAGCCGGAAGCCCAGGACCGTTATCCGCACGAATTTTCCGGTGGTCAACGCCAACGTATCGCCATCGCCCGTGCCATGGTTCTCAATCCAAAATTCGTGATGCTGGATGAGCCAACCAGTGCACTCGACATGAGCGTTCAAGCACAGATCGTAGATCTGCTGCGCGAGTTGCAAAGCAAGCATCAATTGGGCTTCTTGTTTATCAGTCACGATCTCAAGGTCGTTCGCGCACTTTGCAATTACGTCATTGTCATGCGCAACGGCATTGTTGTTGAAGAGGGACCGTCCGAACAGATCTTCGCTGATCCCCAACAGGACTACACCAAGGCGCTACTTACAGCAGCCTTCGATCTGCGGGCTACGACAGAAATTGAGCTGGTCGACTAAAGCAAAACGCAAAACTTAGGGAGCACTGTACATGTCTATCACTTTGTTTCACGCCCCTATGTCACGCTCGACCACAGCGCGTTGGATGCTCGAAGAGGTTGGGGCAGAATACCAGATCGAGACCGTGGCTATGGGAGCAAAAGCTCACAGATCACCGAAACATCTAACAGCCAATTCACTTGGAAAAGTTCCAACCCTGGACCATGACGGGACGATCGTGACGGAAGTGGCCGCCATCTGCGCCTATCTTGCCGACCAATTTCCCGCAGCAAACCTTGCACCGAAAGTGGACTCCCAAGAGCGCGGAACATATTACCGCTGGATATTTTTCACCGGCTCTGCACTTGAGCCTGCCCTCATTGACAAGGCCTTGGAACGCGAACCCGGCGACAAAGCGATGATGCCTTACGGAGATTTTGATTCAGCGATTGATGCAACCGCTGGCGCGATCGCTAAAGGCCCGTTCTTGCTTGGCGAAAAGTTCTCGGCAGCAGACGTTGTTCTGGGCGCAATGCTACGTTGGACGATGATCTTTGATATTTGCCCAAAGCGACCTGAATTCGTTGACTACGTCGCGCGCCTGGAAGAACGCCCCGCGATGCGGCGTCAAATCAAGTTGGATGATGCGCTCGCGTCTTCTCTTACCCAATGAAATCTGACCTGAACAAGCTGATATTTTTTGCACGATGACTTGCATTCAACATTCCAATGGTCATGCTGAGGTGACGACCATCGGATCTAACAGGTGCAAGCGGTCAGAAAAATGCAAACAGACGACGTTTTTCGTGCGCAGTTGCAAAATGCGATCTCAGACATCAAAGACTGGGCAAAAACCATCGCTTCAGTTGCAGATGTCTTAGAAAACGAAGACACAAACTATTGGCGCCTGGTTGTCAAACCACACACTTTTGGGGCATGCCCCATCGAGTTGATGCTGAGTATCGTTTCGGGTGACGCGATTTATGATATCCGCATTGCCAATGAAGGCTACGACGATCAACCCGTTGACGATTTGCAGATGTTTGTTCCAATTCTGGAAGCGATCACTTTGGGCCAAGTTCGCCAACGGACTTGGAAAAGCCCGACGACAAACCTTCCAATTCTTGTGCAAACGCGTGTCGGCTCAAAGGCGCGTGAACTGTGGCAGACCGAGCGTGTGTTGTCACCTGAGACAACAAGCACGATTGCCCTCGATTTAGAAACGGTCCTGCTTCACGATCGTCATTTTCTACCCTTCCACCGCAACGATGCACAATACAGCACGATAACGGGCAAAAGGTAAGTTAAGCCCGTAGCGACTCCAGACGTTTGATCGCAATGATTGGACCAGCCACACGCGCCATGCGTGCTGCTGCCTCTGGCAAGGTCTCTATGACTGTCGACATATGATACCCATTTGCATGCAACATCATAATGCCGTCGACCATAATACCAACGTGGCCTTTCCAAAAAATCAAATCACCACGGCGAAGTCCTTCAAGGTCATCGGGCACCAACACGCTTGAACCAACTTCATTTTGCTGCATATCCGTATCGCGCGGCGGCTTAAAGCCTGCAGCCTCAAGGGCAACCTGGACCAGCCCAGAACAGTCGATTCCAACGCGTGTTCGCCCGCCCCATAGATAGGGCGTTCCAATAAACCGCTCTGCCACCTCTACATAATCTTTCGCAAAACGGTCCAACGGAGCAACATGCCGACTGACAACGAAACCTCCCGTCTCAAGCTTACAAAACTCCTCGTTCATGTCGGCGACGCCGATCTGAGTGTTGATACTCAAATGTGCCATCGGCGGTGTTTTGATCGTTGGCGATGGATAGACGAACGTACCGATTGACTTGATGCGATGGGTGGCGTGCACGATCTGTGATGACAACGTTTCGCTTGGAATATAGCCGACGTAGTGATCGCGATTGAGCTGCACCCATGACCAGCCGTTTTTTTGCTCGTAGACGGTGACGATGTCGCCGAACAAGACTTCCGTTTCCAAACCACACAACGGCTCAGGGCGCAGGCGAACTGGGACAGAAGCCCGTTGGACCTGAGCTGGTTTCCCATCAACAAATTCACGCGCATTAACACGACCCTCCAGAACAGACGCTGCTAAATCTGGACGAAAGAGATTGCGTCGTGGGTCGACAGATTTGGCGCCACTCTTCGGTTTACCAACAGTCGGACGCTTTGCTCGTGAGGGCTGAGGCCGTTTTGTGGCGTCGTCGTCGGACGGAGTTGTTTTGGCATTGTCGTCTGCGATCATACCGACACCTCTTGCTTGATGCTTTCGTAAACTGCGCGCGCAGCATGCGGTTCGCCCCCCACGAGACCAAGCGGCCCTGCGGTCGGCCTCCAGCCGTAGAGATCAATGTGGGCATAACGATGGGCTCTGGTCACAAATCTTTGTAGAAATAATGCTGCCGTAATTGCCCCGGCGAACGGACCATTGGAAATGTTGTTCATATCCGCCACTGTGCTTTTCAAGGTTTTATCGTAGCTTTTCCAAAACGGCATTCGCCAAACAGGATCTCCAATTTCTTCACTGATTGCCCCGACACGGATTGCAAGGTCGTCGTCATTGGTGAAGAAGGCTGGCAGGTCCGGTCCGAGTGCAACACGTGCTGCACCGGTTAAAGTGGCCATTGAAATAAGCGTATCTGGATCTTCTTCATCAGCCAACGCTAGGGCATCGGCAAGAACCAATCGGCCCTCTGCATCTGTGTTACCAATTTCAACTGTTTTACCTGCCCGGCTCGTCAACACGTCGCTTGGTCGAAAGGCGTTGCTGGAAACACTATTTTCTGCTGACGGGATGAGAATGCGCAATTGCACAGGAAGCTTTTGCGCCATAATCATTGAACCAAGTGCCAGAACTGCGGCAGCCCCACCCATATCTTTTTTCATCAAAATCATGGCCGCGGCTGGTTTTAAATCCAATCCCCCGGTATCAAACACGATACCTTTTCCAACCAGCGTGACCTTTGCCAGCTTTCCTTTCGCACCCGGCGGCTTCCATCGGAGGTCAATTAGTCGTGGCGCCCGATCACTCGCCCGACCCACGGCGTGGATCATTGGAAAGTTTTCTTTCAGCAAGTCTTCACCGACGATCGAAGTCACTTTCGCCTTGTGCTTTTTGCCAAGCCGACGCGCGACCTCTTCCAACTCCGCCGGCCCCAGATCTGACGCCGGTGTATTGATCAAATCACGGCCCAATGAGACAGCTTCGACAATAGCCTCGACTTCATCAGCATCGACGCCTTTCGGCATAACCAATCGACACGGCAACTTCTCGTCATCAGTTTTGTAGTTTTGGAATGTATAAGCACCCAGCGCCCAGGAAATTGCGGCAAGTGATTCCCTCTCGACTCCCGCCTCTAACTTGTATGTGCCAGCCGGAAGACTGCGAGCAAGTTGCCCAAGCAATATTTCAGAAGGACCGGACGGCGCGCCCTCCTCACCACTACCAAACCCGAACAACACACCTTCGATCTTACCGTCGGAACCTGGAATGACGAGGCGCTCGCCTGGATTTGCTTTGAAATCATGAGCCTTGAGCCAAGCCGTGGCTTGTTTGCTCAACTGGGCAACCTTTGTCGCATTTTGCCCCTTGCGCATACACCAGACGGGTACAGCATTCTTGCTAGCGCCTGCTACGAACACATCCTGTGTTGCCATTTCGGCCGATCCTTTCCAGATTTTTTGTTGTGAACGCCAAAAGGCGTGACTTGCCTGCACATTTAGCACCTGAGGTTTGCTCAGGTTAAGGCTTTATTGACCGCTGTCTCACAAACTAACGCTCAGCAAAAGAGATTCGCAGTTCGCGATAAGGGGAATTATGCAATGGGCAATGTCTCAGCCAAGGTCAACAATCGCATTGGATCACGTATCCTGCCATTATCAGTTGCCCTAACAACCAGCCTCATGGCGAGTGCCTGTGCACAGCTTGGTGGCAAATCCACACCGGCACTTTTGGCTTCGGCCTCAAAGACCAACCCAGCCCAGCCAGACAATCGTTCTGAACTGCATAAAGCGACCGAATATTGGGGCGAGGCATTTGCCAAAGCACCAAACGATCCCAAAACGGCTTTGGCCTACGCAAAAAACTTGAAAGCAATGGGCCGCAAGCAAGAGGCTTTGAAGGTTCTGCAACATTCGCTATCAACCAACAGCGACAAGCCAGAAATTGCATCGGAATACGGTCGCCTTGCGCTAGAGGCCGGAAATCTTGCAGCAGCCGAACAGGCGCTGAAGTATGCCGATGTCCCTGGTAAAGCCGATTGGAAAACAGTATCTGCTCGCGGTGCCTTGCTCGCCAGGCGCGGTAAGTTTCGTCAAGCAATACCGGAATTTGAGCGCGCACTTGCGTTATCAAATGAAAACCCATCTGTTTTGAATAACCTTGGCATGGCTTATGTTTTAAGTGGTGAGCCGGCGAAAGCAGAAGGCTTTCTGCGCCGCGCTTTGGCAGGAGACGCCAACAATGCCAAAGTTCAAAAGAACCTTGCGCTGGCACTTGGTTTACAAGGTCGTTACGAGGAATCAAAACGCATCGGCGCGATGGCACAAAATGCAGCAACCGCAAATTCAGACACCGAGGCCCTTAGAAAACTGGTGCGCTTGCCACAAAAAGCTGTACCAGCGCCAGCCCCAACATATGCTGAAGCAAAACCAGACGCCTATCGTCCTCCTGCAAAGAAAGTTGCGCTTAAACCTGCAACTCATAGCGATCCAGCCGCCAAATGGGATAAACTGGTTGCCATGGCAAAATCATCTCAAAACAACTCGCCAAGCGTGGACCTACGCGGCTCAACCAAGTAAGCGTCGACGGAGCCAAGCGCTTCTAATCGCTTGATCCAAAACAATTGATGAAACAAAGTCCGCATGCCGCAAGGTGTGCGGACTTTTTTAATGCGCACTTCAATGGCAAAGTTTCGCAAACAACAAGATCTTTTTTCTACGCAATCGTGGATGAGTAAATAGGCTTGGCCTTAGATCTCACGACCGATGTTCGTCAATTTGTCCGACGCGCGGGCAATTTGCGCGTCCTGCCCGGCCTCAATCACACATCGCTGACAATATATCGCGACGGTGGGAGTAGCCGCGCTAACCAGGCGCTAAATTGTCTGTCCTACCGGCTCCACAAGCCAATCTGCTTGGTATTCTCATCAGTCAGGCACATTGTTAGGCTCTACACTTTAAGCACCTCACACCTAAGTCCGACGCGACCAAGCCAGACAAACAAATTCTCTGCATCCTGAAATGCTGACAGAGGCCATGTAAAAAGGAAAAGCCCCGACCTTGAAAAGGCCGGGGCAATACGCGACACAAGCTTTTAAAGTGTCAAGAACGCTTCAGTGTCTCAATCGAGACCCGACGGCCCGATCCGTTCAATTGCGGCTCAGCCGATCGCCACACATCGTTCTACATCGCCATGACACTAATAACGGCTGGTCCGAGAATGATCATGAACAACACAGGAAGGAAGAACAGGATCATCGGAACAGTAAGTTTTGGTGGAAGCGCTGCAGCTTTCGCTTCAGCATCCGACATACGAATTTCGCGGTTTTCTTTCGCCATCACACGCAGAGCATCACTAACAGGCGTGCCATACCGCTCTGCCTGGATGAGTGACGTGGAAACGGCCTTTACGCCTGGAATACCAGTACGGGCGCCAAGGTTTTCAAAAGCAATGCGCCGCTCTGGCAGGTAAGACAATTCAGCGGTGGTCAGCGACAACTCCTCTGCCAATTCAACCGACGAACGTGCGGCTTCTTTGGCGACCTTGGCAAATGCAGCCTCGACCGACATACCGGACTGAACACAAATCAACAGCATGTCCAAGCTATCTGGAAACGCATGCTTGATCGCCATCTGACGCTTGTTGACAATGTTTTTCAGAAAAATGTTTGGCAAATAGGCGCCAAAGAACGCTGCACCAAATGCAACCAAAACCTTGATTGCAGCCGGATGATCCATAGCGGCAATCACGAACACGTAAAGCAAGGTGCCGAAGAAAAGAATTATTGGCCCTGCGATACGAAAGAACAGATAAGTCACGAGCGGTTTTTGACCGCGAAAACCTGCCATCTTCAACCGATCTTGCGCAGATTCGATGTCGAACTTTGATTTCAAATCAAATTGCTCAACGATCTGCTGCATGAAACCTTTCGGCTTTTCACGCAAGCGTGGGTTATTGCCACCGGTTGCGGAGTATTCAGCCAAACGTTCTGCACGAAGCCGACTGCGTTCCAACGCCATCACCTTCATACGCTGATCCACCCGATCTCGCGACATCAGCGGCATAACGATCGCCAGCACAGTTGCAAATGCTGAAATCGAAGCCAGAATCGTAACAATAAATTCGGGACGCATAACTGCGTCAATAATTTCCAACATAGCAGTGCTCTTGTGTTTCGAACTAATCCAACTCTGTACGCTTTATGAACCGGTCCAGCTATTGATTTACTAGTATTTGAAATTGATCATCTTGCGCATGACCAAAAGCCCCATCACATTCATGATCACACCAATGGCAATAACGAAGTGACCTTGTGTCGTGTTCAGCAAAGGCAAGAAGTAGTCTCTCGACATTATGTACATTCCGATGCCAACAAATGGTGGCAACGACGCCAGAACCATTGTCGAAGCTTTCGCTTCTGAAGACAGCGCCTTCACCTTCAATTGCATTTTAATGCGGTCACGCAGAACGCCTGACAGGTTGCCCAATGCTTCTGATAAGTTGCCACCTGAAGACTGCTGAATTCCGATAACAATCGCGAGGAAACGCACTTCCGGCAACGGCATACGCGTCGTCATCCGCTCCAGTGCCTCACCCAGTGGAACACCAACGCGTTGCTGATCAACGACTTCCTTAAATTCAGTGCAAACAGGTTCTGGTGCCTCACGGGCGACAATTTGCAGACACTCATTGAGCGGCAAACCCGACTTTACACCGCGAACAATCACATCCATCGAGTTGGCAAGTTCCCGCAGAAACTTCACCTGACGCTTATTTGCGCGTTTTGCAATATACCACTTAGGAATGCCAAAAGTGCCAACAAACACGGCAATCACACTAGCAAGGTTGCGCAACAAGCCTGACTCAAGGGAGACAAAAACAATTAAGCCAACAACAACTCCGCAAATAACACAGCACGTCCAATAGAGCTTTTCCGTGATGAACAAGCCAGCCCGCTGCAGTTTTAAACGCAACGTCACAGTCTGGTCCTTGTTTTGTCGCTCCTCAATTTCTTTAAGGCTATCGGCAACTGCTTTTTTGCGGTAAGAGGCCGTCTCCTGATCGGCGCGAGCCTTAATCTTGGTAGACCGACGCTCAGTCACACTTGCCAATCGTTTGTTTTTTCGGCGATCTTCCGAAAACAACGGCATGATAACGCCCATAACCACGCCGCCAATCGCTAGTGCTGCAAACAGCGCCATGCCAATTTCTGAAAACAAGAGATCAACCATTTTGTTCACCTAATGGATTGCCGTTCTCATCAACAACTTCTGAACGCGCCAAGGCCTCCGCAAGCCGTTCTTGCTCCTTGTAGTACTCAGCACGTTCCCACATACGTGGTCGCGAAATTCCAGTCGAACGGTGACGGCCAACGATTTTGCCATTGGCGTCTTCACCTTGAATTTCGTAAACAATTAGGTTTTGCAAAGTGACGATGTCACCTTCCATCCCCAACACCTCGGTGATGTGGGTAATTTTACGCGAACCATCACGCAGACGCGACGCCTGAACGATGATGTCAATCGAACCGGTGATCATTTCGCGAATGGTTTTAATCGGCAGTGCAAAACCACCCATCATGATCATAGATTCAAGACGACTAAGAGCTTCTCGAGGACTGTTTGAGTGAAGCGTTCCCATTGAACCATCGTGGCCCGTGTTCATCGCCTGCAACAAATCGAATGCCTCAGGTCCACGAACCTCGCCCACGATGATGCGTTCTGGGCGCATACGCAGACAGTTTTTAACGAGTTCACGCATTGTGATCTCGCCTTCACCTTCGAGGTTGGGCGGACGTGTCTCCAGACGCACGGTATGGGGCTGTTGCAATTGAAGTTCGGCGGAGTCTTCGCACGTGATGATACGCTCTTCTTCGTCAATTGAACCCGTGAGACAGTTCAAAAGGGTCGTCTTACCAGAACCCGTACCACCCGATATCAAAACGTTACAACGAACACGTCCGATGATTTCCAAGATCGTCTTGGCTTCAGGTGTGATCGAACCGAACTTCACCAATTGCTCGAGTTTCAACCTGTCTTTTTTAAACTTACGAATGGTCAGCGCGGCGCCATCAATCGACAGCGGCGGCGCGATAACGTTCACACGAGAACCATCTGGCAAACGCGCGTCACATATCGGGCTGGATTCATCGACGCGACGACCAACCTGGCTCACAATCCGTTGACAAATATTCATCAACTGCGTGTTGTCGGTAAACCGAACACCGGTTTCCTGCATTTTACCGTCGACCTCGATGTAGGTCGTTTTCGAACCGTTGACCATGATGTCGGCAATGTCGTCACGCGCCAATAGCGGTTCTAGCGGTCCATACCCGAGAACATCGTTACAGATGTCTTCGAGCAATTCTTCTTGTTCTGCGATCGACATGACAACGTTCTTGATCTGAATGATCTCGCTAACGATGTCGCGAATTTCTTCGCGTGCCGAAGAAACCTCAAGCTTGGCCAACTGAGTGAGGTCGATCGTATCGATTAACGCGTTAAAAACGGTTGTCTTTACGTCGTAGTATTCCTCAGACCGTTGCTTTTGGCGCTCCGGCTCAGGAGCTGGCGGTGGAGGAGCAGCCTTCTTAGGCGGAGCTGCCGCTGCTGCTGGCTGTTGTTGAGGAGCAGGAGCTGGTGTTGGTGCAGCAGCGGGCGCTGGTTTTCGTGCAGGTTGCGGACTGGCACCATCTTTAGAACGCTTGCCAAACATCTATGAAAGCTCCTTAGCGTGACAACTTCAACATTTCAAACATTTGGCCGAGGCCGCCTGATGACTTTTTCTCAGAACGAGACTCTTTACGGTTGGCAATTTTCATCGAAATATTATGGAACGTTGCAGCCGACTTGGCTTTCTCGTTTGCTTCTTCGATCATCTGACCATTGTTGGCTGCCAAGCCAAAGACCTCTGGGTCAAAGTCGATCGTTGCAAGCGATTCAATTTCCAATGCCTGCTCGAATTCAGCGACGCTGATTTCAGGCCGCTTTGGCATGTTGACCATGTTCATAATCAAATGAGGTGGCGTATCGTTTGGCCGTGCTTGCTTGAGAAGGTCGATAATGTTCTTAGCGTTTCTCAAATTTGCAAGATCTGGAACTGCCGTGATGACAACTTCGTCGGCCTGCAACAAAACGCGCTTTGTCCACGCCGTCCAAAGGTGTGGCAAGTCAACCGTCACATAAGGTACGTTCTGGCGCGCAACATCAAGAACCATATCGCAGGCGTCAGCTGACAGATCGTATTCTTGATCCAACACAACAGGTGCTGCAAAAATCGATAAGTTGTCCGAACACTTCGTCAACAGGCGGTCAAGCAGAACATCATCAAGCCGCTCTGGGCTTTGCAAGGCCTCATTGATCCCTTGAACCGGATCCTGGTTGAAGTCCAAGCCGGTCGTACCGAACGCCATATCAAGGTCTGCAACAATAACGCTATTGGAGAGAGCTTCCGAAAGAACCCAGGAAATGTTGTGGCAAATTGTTGAGGATCCAACACCGCCCTTTGCCCCGATGAAAGCGAAGGTCTGACCCACCGGATCAGAATCTGGATCGTTATAAAGATTGGAAATACTTTCCATAAACTGGATCGGTACGATCGGAGCGACGAGGTACTCTCCAACACCGCGATTGAGAAGTTCGCGGTAAATAAGGACATCGTTTCTGTGTCCGACAACAATCACTTTTGTGCCCGGATCGCAGCATTCAGCGAGCTGATCGAGGTCCGCCAACATTGCTTCACCATCACCGATCGATTCCAGCACAATCAAGTTTGGTGTTGGACTTTCCTGGTAATGGGCGACCGCTGCATTGGCACCACCCATGTGCACGCTTACGTGCGCCTTCGAAAGCCGACGATCTTCTGCTGCAACCTGCACAACCTCTGCAAGTTCTGTGGTCTCACAGAACACCTGAATTGAGATACGAGGAATTGCTCGTGCAGATGAACGTTCTGTCATCTGTGTTGCGCCACCAGCATCGTCATGGACGGTCGGGGCAACGTCCTGACCTGGAGACATTTCAAGAGCCTGATCTGCCATAATTTAGTTTCCTCTCGTATCGATGCGTTCGTCTTCATGGCGTTCTGCGGTTGTAAGTTCTCCTTTAGTCCATTTATCGAAGACGACATCACGACGTTCAGATGCTCTGGCCGTTGAGGTCCTTGGCTCAAGGAGATCGGCCGGATTTGCAACCATTGCTGCGAGAGCAACTTGGCTGGCACAGCCACTATTGCCGATAGGAAGATTGTCGTTGGTCCGTCCTAAATTCGTATTAAAGGTTCCACATTGGGGCGGTTGGGCGACGTAGCGGGTATATGACAACAGCAACGGCGGGGCTGGATTGTGGTCGTCATAAAACGCCTCAATGGCAATATCCGTCCGCGAAAACCCTTCATCATCGAGAATATGGCGCATGTCCTCAACAGCATGCATGGCCGAAACTTCATTCGGAGCGCCGCTTGGCACCGAAATTCGAACTTTGCCATTTCCAGCGTCACTTGCCCGATATTGGCTTGCGAATTGTATGACTTCAGCGCGTTGCCGGTTGTTTAATCCAGATGCGCCAGCCGGCACATGAATGCGCAAGGTTTCTGGCTCTTTCGAAACCAAAATTGGGTGGCGTTGAGCTGAATCAACCAAAGCCCAGCTAGCTACTTTTGCCGGGTTCTCAACGTGCTTGCAGCCGGAAAGCGCAAGGGCAAGAACTGAAGCAGAGAGCACCAGTGTTCTGCGGATCGTTTTTGTCTCAAAAGACATCATTATAATTCTCCTGCGCGTTCCGTTACTCGACGATAAAGCCGTAGTCACCCTTCAATCCACCTTCAGGGATCGAAGCACCCCGACGCCCATACACACGGTTCAAGTGACCAAAGAAGTTTGTTTTTGTATCAGTTGCTGAGGCCAAACCAGCGGTCGGTGTCGTCAAATTCTTCGGCGAAGTTGGGCGAACGATATAAGGTGAAACGATCACCAGTAGTTCTGTTTCCGCCCTGACATATTCACGACTGCGAAACAGTGTTCCCAAAACCGGCAAGTCTTTTAGGCCTGGCATACCGTCGATGTTTTGTCTGGTATCTTCTGACAGCAAACCTGCAAGAACCATCGCACCACCAGATGGCAACTCAACGGTCGACAGTGCTTTGCGGGTTCTAAGCGCTGGAATCTGAAGGGCGGCGAGTGTGACAGCACCTTGCGATGATAGCTCACTAACTTCAGTTTCGAGCTTTAAGCTGATCCGCCCCTCGGACATCACGACAGGGGTGAATGCGAGACCGATACCGAATTCCTTGTACTCAACGCTGATTTGTCCAGTAGAATCGATAATTGGTATTGGGAATTCACCACCAGCCAAGAACTTCGCCGTTTCACCAGAAACCGCCGTCATGTTCGGCTCAGCTAACGTCCTCACAAGTCCATGGCGTTCAAGAGCACGCATAGCCTGAGAAATCGTTTGGGTGCCAGTTCCCCATGTGCCTGAAACGCCTGAATTCGTCCCTGGCGATCCAATGCCCGATGACAAAACCCCGCCAAGAACTGATGAACCAGCGATTGTACCTAGGTCAACACCGGTAAGTGGGAAAGCATTTGAAGTAAGTACTTGTGTGGAGAAGTTACCAGAATTGATAACAGCACCAATGTTGATGCCAAACTGCTTCATCACGCTGCGCTGAACTTCAGCAACAGTCACGCGCAACATAACCTGCTCACCAGCTTCAACAACCAGCATATTTATGACACCCTCACCGTCCCCTTTTTTGGTTTCGGTAATCGTTGTGCCTTCGTTCTTATTTGCCGTTGTTGTTTCGTATTCAACCTGAATAAACTGGCGGGCAATCTTGGCAGCACGCACTGAATCTGACGGATTGCGAACCGTGCCCGTTAAAACAACGGATTGGTTGAGCATCTCGACACGAATGTCAGACCCCGGGATAAGACGGTTGAGCACACTTGTTAGTCCGGCTGTTTCACGCTCAACAAAGAGCTCAAGTGTCGCGAATTGATTGCCATCGGCGTCGAAGAAGAAGGCGTTTGATTCCCCGATGCTGCGAGCAAGAAGAAAAACGCGGTTCGCGCTTAACACAACCGCGTCAACGGCTGCCGGGTTTGAAAGCAAAACATCGCGAACTTCGCGTGGAAATTCGATCAGTGCCGATTTGCCCAAACCGATGTAAACGTTTTTCTTAACAGGAGCACCGCCAGTATCCCGAATACGGATGACGGATTGGTGTGAACCGTCGGTCGATTTGAAGTTCTGGCGGTCATCGCCTGCAGCTGTCTGGCCGGCCAGGCTGGCACTAACAACGCCAACAATAATGCCGATTTTAGCCATCAAAGCTAAGCCTTGAGTGAGTTTTGTTTTGTAATTCATAATTTTCGAGCCTCTTCGCGAGCAGACTTAAGCGCTGAACTAATTCACACCGTACGCACGTGATGGGACGCCATAACGCAGAACTCCGATGGCATTGCCACGCTCGTTATCGAGGTCAGCTCCAACAGTTGTTCCGTTTAATTTATTGAGATCAGCCACACTTCTGAGAGTAAGCGTGATTGTTCCAGCCTTGTTGGCCAGTGCCATCATCTCAGCTTGGCGTGGAGAAAGTTCCAGTGTCGCGGTCGTGTCGCCACTGCCGCTCGCAGACTTGCGGCCCTCTTTCGTCTCGATGTCTTGACCAATCGCCAAAACTCTAACGTTGCGAAACAGTGTGTCGCTTACCGTCTGTGTCTTGCTGCTACTTCCGCCACCTTGGCGAATTTCGCGTGTCAAAATAACATCGACATGATCGTTCGGGAGCACGAGACCACCAACAGCCGTTTTCTGACGAATGGATGTCGCAATTGCGCGCATCCCTTTTTTCAGGATCGCAGCAAGAACACCGCCTTGACCTGGCTTAATCAGTTTTGTCTTGGTTATGACCTCACCAGCGATCATCGGTGCGCGCGCAATAGAGCCAGCCAATTCAGCTCGAATACCGCGGTTTTTACTCGTCAAAAAACCCCGTCGAACACCCTTTTTAGGCCATTGAATAAATTGCATGTGTTGATCGGTAACAACCTGACCAAGCGCAATATCCGTCTTCGCCACGAGCACTTGCGTTGCATCAATAGCGCGCTCGACAACTTTGACTTCCGGTTCTTTTTTGACGATCCCTTTCGCCATCATGAAAGTGCCAAGGCCAAAGACCCCAGCAATTGCAAAACCGATCAATTGAGCTTTTTTCATCGCACTCACGGTCCCCTCGACCAAATTGCTTCTTTGTTACGAAGCTTTAGAATGGGGGATAAACGTCAATGCGAGGTTAATCTGTGTAAGATTCTGAAACACAAATGCACGCTAGCGCATCTCACCGCCAAGAGGGGTCGGCAATTCAAGAACCTCAAAGTTCCCGCTTATGCAGCAACAGATAGCGCCTGATAAATCAGAGTTCCCGGGAACACCGTCAAGGCCGCAGCGGCAATTGCAACACCGTAGGGAATACCGCCATCCTTCGTGTGAAGCCGGTGAGCCCAGTTAAACCGCAGAATGTAAACATCCGGCACGGCGTTGCGAAAGATCAATACAACCAGGGACAACACACCACCATAGATACCAACAGCGATGATATAAGGAAGGAGCTGGTCAAACCCCATCCAAAGAGATGACGCTGCAATTAGTTTTGCATCTCCGCCGCCAAAGCCACCAAGCGCAAACAATGTAAATGTTACAAGCAACACGCCAAATCCAACCGCCAAATGAAGGCCTATTTGTTGTGGCGACAATCCAGCCGCGATCGCAACAAATAAGAAGGATCCAACAAGTATCAGAGAAATTCGATTTGGAATTGTCATCGTCAGCATGTCAAACACGCCGCCGAGAATCATAAATGCCGGAAAAATCAACAGCAAACCGAAATCGAACACGTTACATTCCCCACCACTAGAAAATTTGTTGTCTAGGAGTTGTCTATTATAGGTGACAGAGGTTACTCACTCGTCACCGTCGAGTTGATTGCTCAACTTTCAACGCTGTAGTGAGGCTTCCCGACCTCACGACAACTGTAGGCAACGAAATAGCGCCTCAACATCCACACAACCGGGCAGCCAAAATTCATCAGTTACATTGAACTGAGCACCGTGCCGACGTTGTTAAATATGGTTCCAAGGGCTGTACCAACATCCGTTGCGCCGCCAGCTGCAACCAGAACACTGATGAGGGCTGCCAACAATCCATACTCGATAGCTGTGGCACCGCTTTCGTCATTTTTAAATCTTGCAATCAAAGACATCTTAAAACTCATCTTAAGTTTTTTTGAATGCGTCTGCGCATTTCCAGGCTTTGAAAAAAAACGCCCAGTGCAGATACTACACCGGGCGTTTTGGTCCTGATAAGGGGTGTGGCGACAGATTGCCGACACCCCTTAATTCGGTTGATTAACCAGTAACAGTTTGACCTGTCAGGAATGTACCGATGCGGCCGAAGAACGCGTCAAGCTGCGTACCAACAATTGCCATACCTGCAGAAGCAACAACAGCGATCAGGGCTGCGAGCAGACCGTATTCAATTGCAGTGGCACCAGACTCATCTTTTACAAAGCGAGAAACAACATTTTTCATAACAACTCTCCCAAGTTTTACTCAACTAGTGCTTTGACTAGCTACTCCACAAAAAGCTCAATCGCGGGGGCGCGCCCTCATCGCTGAACTAACAACACACTACACGCCCAAGTATTAATTGCAGGTTAAATCGCCCATTTTTCAAATTAACAAAGCAAGAAACTCGGTTAATAGTTGATTTACATGACCTCTTTCAAAGATTTTGCTTGCAGATTTACTTTGCAATATAAGTATTTAATTTTTTTTACTTGGTCACTTTATCGCAAAGCCAATGGATAGGGATTAAAAAAGTCTTTCTGCCTAGTTACTCCTAAACATTGCAGGGCACAATTTACATGGCGGGCGTGCAAATGACCCCACAACAGCAGTTTAAGTTCTGCCCCTTTGCCCATTCAGGTCATGACAGAATGAAAGCCCAATACCAAAAATTACGCCTGTCGCATTGGTAGGATTTGATGTGATGTACTTGCAAGGTCTGCAGCGTTTCAAACAATCTTCAAATTCGTTGCAAAACGCGACCATCGTTTCCGGTTCATTCACCTTTTCATGGCTTATTGGTTTTCAAGATCCGTTGGAGGACCATGAGAAATGAATTCGATATTCAAAAAATCCGGTATTTTTAATTGCTCGCTCGAGACAATTGTCGCAATCGTCGCCTTGCTTGCCGCTTTGGTGACCATCCAGCCATCCAAGGTCAACGCAGCCGACCTTGTTGTGCGCTATGATCAATCGCAATTGTTGCGGATGCCTCGCAACGTTGCAGATGTCATCATTGGCAACCCATCGATCGCAGATGTCTCGGTCCAACGTGGCAATCTACTCGTCATTACAGGCAAAACATTCGGCATTACAAACATCATCGCACTCGATGACGAGCGCAATGTCATTCATGATCAACGCGTTGTCGTACAACGAGATGAACGCCGCGTTGTGAACCTGCACAAGGGAAGTCAACGTGAGTCTTTCACATGTTCACCCAATTGCAACCCAACGATTACAATCGGCGACGGTTCCGACTACTTCGATATGATTACGAAGCACTCCGCCTCAAAGACATCGTTCTCAGCAAATGCGGGTGTTGGCGATTCCAGCGGCAACTAACAAACCGCTTTAGCTAAAGATTAAAAGCGCTGATTTGGCGGTCCCAAATCAGCGCTTTTTTTCAACGTATATATAGTGCGTCAATTCCCTGCCACTCAAATACACAAATGACAGAAGCAATTTCGAAAATTTTTAAAACTCTCATGCAACGCTGGCTTTATTGCCGTCAGACAAATTATGCAGCGTAATTTTCAGTTAATGAAATATTTACCCTATAGTTTCGTTTCTCTCTGACTAAAGCAATTCTTTACCGTGGTACTTTTATAAAATTTCTCTTGAATATGTTGTATCAAACAAGAGTACCCGAGATGATCGAGCAGCCAATCAACAACTCTGCTTCCAAAACGGCAGACAAATTTGGCATAGGACGCCTCGTTCGAGGTTTTCGTGCAGATTCGCGCGGAGCTGTCGGCGTCGAATTCGCCCTTGTCGCGACCCCACTGTTCCTAATGATCTTTTCAATCTTAGGCTATGGCTACTACATGTTGTCGGTCACAACACTGGATGCAGCAACAGAAAATGCTTCCCGCGCGATACGCACGGGACAATCCCAAAATGCCGGCGCGACAGTCAAGGCGTTTAAAGATAGCATTTGCGCTGCAAACTCCAGCACCATCGACTGTAGCAAGCTGCAAATCCATGTTGAAAGTGATGCCTCTTGGGCAAACATCTCTCCACCGTCTTGCGTTCAAGGCACAACCACTAAGGTATTGGCCTCGGGAGTTGCGGAAAAAAATGGCGACGGAACCGATGCGCTGATTGGCGATTCTGCAGGTTCGGCGGGCGACGTATTTTTGTTGACGGCTTGTTATGAATTCGATCTGCCGCAAGTTATTCCGCAGTTTGCCGCGCTATTTGACAGCGGATTAAGCAATGGATCCGTCGTCCTGCAATCTTCAACTGCATTTCGCATCGAGCCCTACAAGGAAAACTAGGTCACGCTTTTCCTTTAAACTTTGATGAACACAATTGACGACGGAGAACTCGATATGCCAAGCAATTTTTTCGGATACGAATGGCGTATCAAACGCGGCAGCCTCAAAGCCCTCATCAAAAATGAAGAGGGTGCGGCAATGATCGAATTTGCAATGGTTGCACCGATATTGCTGTTTCTATTGATTGGCACCGTCGAGATTAGTCGAGCGATTCAAATCAACAGAAAATTTGCCATGGTCACTTCAATGATGAGTGACCAAGTCGCACGCGAACAAGAATTCGGGACGAACTCCACCGAACGCAACGCGGCGCTTCTGGGTATTACACAAGCCATTGAACACATATTAAGACCTTACGACACATCACAGCTCAGCTTCGTAATCTTGCCAATTGCTCGTGAAAGTGCTGCTGCTGGTGGCAACTCTTACATTTATGCCGGACCATACGACTACAACGGATATGGTTTCCCCACAGGCACCTGCCAAGACTACGACGGAACGCAGGGCGAAGGTCCAAACATTGACATCAATAAACTGGTTCCAGAAAACGCCCGTGTTATTGTCGTCAAATCAAAGTACGTATTCGATCCGCTGTTCACTTCAGTTTTCTCAGCACCTCTTTCCGGTCTGAGCGACTCACGCGTATTTGACTCCTCCGTCACCTGGCACAGTTTCTCGGTTCACAGTCCTAGACATGACTGCAACCAATTGAACAAAGGTGGTGGCAACGCTTGTCCGTTGTCGAAGGCCGACTGCCAGGCAAATCCAGATATTAATCCAGATTTCTACACGCCTCCGGTTCCATAAACGTCGACCGTCCGCGCCCAAAACAACCAAACACGACAGCGAAATTGACAAAAACCAGAAATAGGGTGGCGCACATGCTGCCCTTTTTTGTGGTTTTTCACGCTTAAGTCGTGCCGACCACATGCTCGCAAACGCCTCAGAACCGCTACAAAACTTGAGAATTCGCCCAAAAATGGGTTTTACAGATCATTTTGTGGGGCAAGGCTTGCAGAAACACAGTTCACACCGCTATGCTTTTTAGCTCCTGGGGGACCGTATTGAAGTGCACATTCAGAAAGAAAACCCATGGGTCGGCGATCAGTCCATACAGCCGAAGAGCTTCGCGAACTAATTCTAACCGCAGCAACCGGTTTAATTGAATCCGGTGGCTTGGCTAGCCTTTCGGCGCGTGAAATAGCTCGACGTATCGAGTATTCACCCGGAACTCTTTACAACGTGTTTGAAAACCTCGACGATCTTGTGTTGACGATCGAAGGTCGAATGCTGGACGCACTCGCCGATCGGCTGAGTAATGTTTCAAACAATTCAGATCCGCGCGCGCACGTTAAAAACCTCGCAGAAGCATACCTGCAATTTACTCACGACAACCCACGTCTTTGGAATCTTTTGTTCGAACATCACCTGCCCGCTGATCGCGATATTCCAGATTGGTATCAAGCCAAGCTCGATGATTTGATGGGCCGAATTGAAACGGCTCTGCAACCCCTCCTACCCAACGGTAATGAGCTTGCACTCAACAGAGCAGCCCGAGTGTTATGGGCCGGAGTTCACGGCATCACAACATTATCAACAACCGATAAGCTCTCAACGATCACCGCTGACAGCGCGCGCCCTCTGGTTGACAACTTGGTTGATACATATCTGGCTGGCCTTAATCACCTCGACGACGAGCGGGCGACAAAACCAAGTGGTTAAAACATCACCACCGCGCGATGTTGGGATGTGGGATGATCGAGTTAAATTCGATCATCAAACAACTGATCTTAAGAGACGAACCGCCATAAGTGAGGCAAGAGACACTTACTCGTTCGGCGGGATGCTCCCGGTCTCGATATCACTCTTACTGGTTTGTTCGTTACGAGCGGGTCCTGCGACCAACTTTTCAGCATTCTGAAATACCCCACCAAACCAAACATTGTTGTCTGGCAACATTCTTTCATGCAAACCCGCCCAAAGGTTGCGCGATGAAATGCCGTCAACGAACGTCTTGGTCGACGGTGTCATAAATAGCATGGCGACAATTGCCACTGCCATTGCAACATTGTGACTTGGGCGTTTGCCATCTATCCATTTCAAAGCTGTACCGAAAGATACCTTCAAGCGGCGGTCCAAAATATCTACGGAATACATCTCATCAAGCACGAGATGCACAATGTAGCCGATAAACATGAACCCTGCTGCCAACCACGCGACACCCTCATGGCGCTGCAAGACATGATAAAAGACGACAGCCGTCGTTGCACTTACGAAAGCCGCCGCCAACAAAGAGTGCCATACGCCGCGATGAACGGAAATCCGGTGGAAGATTTCATGTAGCCCATAACGGACAATTAGAAGCGTTCCGAACCAAAGGATCCAAAGCTCCGCTATTGAGAATTTTTGTGCAAAAGCGAATAAAACCACGAACGAAAAGAATATCGCGAGACCGCCAAACATAATGCGGCTTGCTCTGGAGTTTTCGAGATCGATGTCGGGCAGAACAGATCCCAAAACCCCGGCCATCGTAATGGCGATAAGGTTTTCTGGGGCCACCACATCCGCCGCCAGTGTCAAAGTCGCAAGCGCACCACTCACAACGGTTCCGGCTGCGATGTGCGTTGGAAAGTTTGCCATTGCGAATACCCCCTACGGCTCGATGTTTGAAAAAATCGAATTTCCTGAGCGCTCGCGGCTCCAGATGTAACAGGGATTTGAAACAGCGAAACCGCGATCAGCCTTCATATGACTAGGATTCGCGCGCGCTCAGAGATTGGAACCAGCAAGGGATGTGGATAACAGGTCGGGAAACATCACAATTCCCACATTCACAGTCTGGAATTCGAACGAGCCGTTTCGAGTTGTAGCTACGGCAAGCTTTTTTTTGATGCCTTGTAGACGCTGGCGGCGATGCGAAACGTATTTGCGTATGCCTCGACTGTCCGCGAAATTGGCTCGGCGTACCCCCCGCCAACGACGATGGCGACAGGGGTGTTGTGGTCGTGGCAATAGCTCAAAACACGCCGGTCACGTTGTCCCAGACCATCCATTGAAACCGATAGACGACCCAGCCGATCATCAACCAACGGGTCGACCCCGGATATATATAAAATGATATTTGGTCGAAATGCCGAAATTGCCGCCAGTGCTTGGTCAACCGCAATCATGTATGCCGTATCGTCTGCGCCATCCGGCAAAGCGATATCCAGATCGGACATTTCTTTTTCGAATGGAAAGTTGCGCGCACCATGCACACTCACAACAAAGGTTTCCGGGTCATCGCGTAGTAATGCGGCGTTGCCATCGCCTTGATGAACGTCAAGATCAAGAATAGCGATCCGTAACCCTGAACATTCGTGCTGCAGGACTCTGGCCGTGACGGCGAGATCGTTAAATACGCAAAACCCAAAACCAAAATCATGATGGGCATGGTGTGTTCCACCGGCCAACTGCCCCGCTGCTCCAACTTGCAACGCCAAACGTGATGCCGCCAGAGAACCGCCAACCGCACTGCGAGACCGTCTGAGAAGAATTTCACTCCACGGCAAAGCAATTTTCTTTTGCTCTTGTTCACTCAGTGTTCCGGCAAAAATCGCATCGACGTAGCGACGGCTATGCGAGCGATAAAGATCATCGCGTGAAATCATCGGCGACTGTGAAAAACGAAATCCATGTGCTTCGGTTTCCCCACACAAAGTCTCGTAAAGCATGCGGTACTTTTGGGCGGGGAAACGATGACGTTTTGGGAGCGGAAGATCGGGGATATTTGGATAGAAAATATCAAACGCCATAGAAATAACGACTCACATAAATTGTCCATCGGAGCTGGTAAAAAAAACAATTGGCATGAAGATGCCAAATTGTATCTGCCCGTTCTTGAACGCCTCTCGCCGCAGATACAAAGCGCTCAGGTCCCCAGCACCCTATCACAGTTTAGTTCAATAATTTCTCCAAGATCTGGCACCAACTCAGGCCACTCCTTTATCGGACAACCAGCCAATGCGCCACGCAACGCCGCAATCGATCCACCATGACTTACAGCCACCGTCAGATCCTGACGCGGCACACTTTGCAACCAACCGAGAACGCGATCTCGCAAGGCAAATGTCGTTTCTCCACCGGGTGGAGAGAATGTTCTTGGTTCGTGGATCAGACGGGCAATATCCTGACCTGAAGTATAAATTTCATCCCACGTTTGGCCTTCCCAGGCACCGAAATTCATTTCCGCGAGACGCTGGTCGGTGTGTAAGGATGCAGGCCTCGAAGTCCTGTCAATAATGGCGACTGCCATTTGTGTCGTTCGCTGCAACCCTGAGTGATAAACCCGGCTCGGGTTCTCGGCTGCCACCTTTGCGGCAATTTCTGAAAGTTGAGCCTGCCCTTCTGGAGACAACGCAACATCCCGTGCGCCATAACATCGCCCGGCATAATCTGTGTCGACGGCCGTGTGACGCACCATCAGCAAGCGGGGTTTGTTTGGCGGCGTGGCGTTTGTCATGGTTTCAGCTGTAATGGCAAACCTGCAGCGACGAATTCAACATGATCAACAACTGACGCAACTCTCTGATTAAGAAGGCCATGTACATCACGAAATTCTCGCGCCAAAGCATTGTTCGGTACAATACCATGGCCAAGTTCATTGGAAACGAAGACCAGTGTCGCTGGCGAAACAGAGATTGCTGCTATCAGCTTATCCAGTTCATCGGCAATTTCCAGCTTGGCATGCATTATATTTGACAGCCACATCGTCAGGCAATCAACCAGCACGATATCATTGACCTTTACCTCAGACGCAATCTGGATATCCAGCGTCAATGGAACATCAATCGTTACCCAAGATTGATCCCGGCGCTCACGATGCATCTTAATACGCGCGGCCATTTCTTCATCATGACATTCCGCCGTTGCCATATAGACCTTTCGCAATTGCGCGTTATTTTGCCCATGACGTTCGACGATTTGCTCTGCCCGGTATGATTTCCCCGAACGTGCGCCGCCGAATATCAAGCTTGTTTTGGCTGAAAAAATTTCTTCACTCATGGGCCTGACACAACAACGATATAGATCACCAATGAAATGATTTTGGCAACAACCACGGCCGCACCGAAGACGTCACCGGTGAAGCCGCCAATATGCCAGCGTGCCAGCAACGTCACGCATCCGCCAGCAAAGCCTGCGCCTACAAGCACTGATAAAGCGCCGTACAAGCCAAGCATAGCCCCTATCATCATTGCTGCGATAGCCACTGCGGCGGCAATTGGTAAGGCTTGAGGCGGACCGAGCATTCGCCCCAGACCATCGCCGCGCGCAGCGCTCAAAAAATAGTACGGAACGGCAATGCCCAATCGCGCCGCCGTCGCCACCGCAATAACAACACTAGCTGCTGCGAATAATCCAAGTGACGCGACAACCTCAAACAGCAATGCTGCTTCGGCTCCAACCGCAAATATCAAACCAAGCGCGCCGAAGGTCCCAAGATTGCTATCCCTCATGATTTCCAATTTTCGCGATCGGTCGTGGCCACCGCCAATCCCATCGCAAAAATCCGCAAGGCCATCCTCGTGCAACGCGCCTGTGACCCAGGCCATTGCGATCATTGCAAACACGGCGGCAGCAGCGGCGCCAAGGCCTAACAACGTGGTCAGAACCAATACGATGGCACCGAATAGACCGACCACACTTCCGACAATTGGAAAGACCCAGAAACTTTCGCCCAAACTGGTCGGCGTTGTGGAGGCATTGAGTTTAGGAACGGGCAGGATTGTCAGCAGGCTAAAAGCGCTGGCTATGTCGCCACCAAGCCTCTTGGCGAGGGATAAATCGCGCTTGTCGCCGGATGGCGCGGTTTCATCCATGTCCGATATCATCGCCCTGCTCTTTGGCACGATTGCTAACGGCGGCTTCAGCGAACGTTGCCATATTGTTGTGTGTCGCGGCAGCCGCGCGGATAATTTGTGCGCCAAGGGCTGCACCACTGCCCTCACCAAGGCGCATGGAAAGATCGAGCAACGCAGACAACCCCAAATGTTGCAAAAGCCGACTGTGCGCAGGCTCAGCGGAAACATGGCCGGCTATGCAGTGGGCGACAATTCCGGCCTCCTCGGCAAAAAGCGGCGCGATGGCCGCACTCACGACATAACCATCTAAAACAACCGGAATACGCTTCATGCGGGCTGCCAACACGGCCCCTGCAATTGCAGCCGTTTCTCGACCACCAACACAACGAAGCGTTTCAAAAGCCTCAAGCGGTAAAGCCGCATGACATTTTATCGCCTGGTCAATAACGCTGGCTTTATGAGAAACCCCACCTGCATCAAGTCCTGTACCGGGTCCTGCCCAGTCTTTTCCGCGACCGCCCAACGCCCGACTGCAAAGTGCAGCAGCGACCGTGGTATTGCCAATACCCATTTCACCAAGACACAACACGTCGATGTCATCGCCGACAACACCTGCTCCGATATTCAAGGCGGCAATCGTTTCCACTTCAGACATTGCTGGCGCTATCGTCATATCCCTTGTCGGTTTATCAAGGTCGAGCGCAACAACATCCAACGACAGACCAAAGGCTTCAGTAAGTGCATTAATGGCAGCACCACCAGCGCTGAAATTGCCAACCATCTGTGCCGTTACATCAGCCGGATAAGGACTAACACCTCGCGCCACAACACCGTGATTGCCAGCAAAGATCACAACCTTAATAACGTCCGCTGAAACCTTTGGCGCGAGAGGGCGCCCCCCATGCCAGCCCGCCAGATGAATGGCGACATCTTCGAGGCGGCCAAGCGACCCCGGTGGCTTTGTCAATTCGCCTTGGCGGCCTCGCGCAAGATCTTGTGCGGCAAGATCGCCAACGGGCAAGTCAGCCATAATACGGGAAAGGTCATTGCGGTTTGTAAACATCTGCAGAGCCATATCGCTCAATCATAACCCGCGCAATAGCTCCACAACGGATGGTGGCCAAACTGGCCTAAAAAACCAAAGTTATTCGGCAGCAGACGGCTGCATCTCGCTTTCGAGCTGGCGGCGTGTATCGCCTGGAGAACCAGATCTGCGCGCCACAAGAGCATATGCCACAGGCACAATAAAGATCGTAAAGAGCGTTGCCACTGATACGCCAGCCAGCACAACCACGCCGATGACGGACCGCGTTTCAGAACCGGCACCCGAAGATAAGATCAAAGGCAGGGCTCCAGCAACCGTCGTCAGTCCCGTCATCAAAATCGGGCGCAAGCGTACGGTTGAGGCTTGGAAAATTGCTTCATCAAATGGTGTGCCTTTGTCGCGCAATTGATTGACAAACTCGACAATCAAAATGCCATTTTTGGCGGCCAATCCAACAAGCGCCACCATGCCGATCTGGCTATATAAATTAAGTGATCCCCCGGTGATATAGAGACCTAACAAACCACCGGTTATCGCTAGAGGCACGGTCAATATAATAATGAAAGGATGAATCCAGCTTTCAAATTGCGCTGCCAGTACGAGAAACACAATGAGAATACCGAGTAAAAATACAAAACTGATCGAACTGTTTGATGACTTAAAATCACGCGACTGGTTCTTGAAATCGATACTGGCTGTTTCCGGTAGATTGTCACGCACCAAACCTTCCAAGTAGTCTAACGCATCACCCAACACCAAATTGGGACCAAGGTTCGCCGACAGCGTGATTGCGCGCACGCGATTGTATCGATCGAGCTGTGCTGAATCCGCTCTCTCCGTCAGGCGAACGATATTGGACAAAGGAACAAGCTTATTAGAGCGATTGGAACGCACGTAAATATTCTCAATATCCGTCAAAGTCTGCTGTTGGCTGCGTTCGCCTTCCAACAACACATCATATTCACGACCCTGGTAGATATACGTCGTGACCTTGCGCGAGCCCAACATAGTCTCAAGGGTTTGGCCAATATCTGAAACCGTGACACCAAGTTCAGCGGCGCGGTCATAGTCAATTTTCACGTCAAGTGTCGGACGGGTTTCTTTGTAGTCCCAATCAACACCAACAAGGCCTGGATTGCTGTCTGCGATTTTTTTATTGATGATATCGCGCCATTCGGCCAGCTCTTTGTATGTGCCGCCACCGATTACAAATTGCACCGGTTTCTTGATCCCGCGGCCAAAACCCTGGCGCATGATCGGGAAAGCACGCACATCGGGAAGGTCGCTAAGTTTTGTGCGGATCTCGGCCATAATATCGAATGCGGAACGCCGCTTGCTCCAATCATCGAGAAGGACAATAACAATACCGGAGTTAAACGTCTGAATGGTGCCAAACCCGCGCGGCGCCCGGACCAACAACCGCGTTGCCTCGCCACTGTCGACGAGCGGCATCAACCGGCGTTCAATCTCATCCATATATTCAATCATATGATTGTAGGTTGCCCCTTCTGGTCCAGAGACAATCACAAAAAAGGCGCCACGATCTTCGCGCGGAGCATACTCAGAAGGCACCTGCTTAAACAGCCAATATGCACTCCCTGATACTGCAACAAAAACAACGATCGGAACTAATGGCACGCGCAAGCAACCGCGCAGAAGCCAAGAATAAACGTCTGTCATTCGACTGAAAAAACGATCCAGCGTGCGAGCAACGAAGCCTAGGTCTTTGCGTGGCTTTAAAAGCTTGGAGGCAACCATCGGTGAAAGACTAAGGGCAACAAGGCTTGAAAACGCGACCGCTGCTGACATTGTGAGAGCAAATTCAGAAAACAGTCGACCAATATCGCCCTCCAAGAAAGCCACGGGTGTAAACACCGCAATCAACACCAACGTTGTTGCAATGACCGCAAACCCGACCTGACGCGCGCCGCGATAAGCTGCAACCAAGGGCGTTTCACCGAGACTATCCATGCGTCGGTAGATATTTTCCAGAACCACGATGGCATCATCAACGACCAAGCCAATTGCCAGCACCAAAGCCAACAAGGTCAGAAGGTTTATTGTAAAACCTAATGTGTAGAGGACAATAAATGTCGCAACGATTGAGACCGGAACCGTTACGGCTGGCACCAACATCGCGCGCAGGTTTCCAAGAAACAATAAGATCACAAGTATGACAGCACCGACTGAAATAAACAGCGTCTTATAAACCTCGGCGATGGCCCCTTCGACAAACACCGATATGTCGAAGCTCTGCTCGATACTCATACCCTCAGGCAGCGTCGGGTTGATCTTATCCTTCAATGCCCGCCCGAGCCGAGACACTGCAATCGTGTTGGCTGTTGATTGTTTGACGATACCGAGCCCAACCATCGACTGGCGGTTGCCGCGAAAGAACGTTCTGTCTTCAATGGCGGTTTTTTCAATCCGGGCAATATCACCAAGCCGGATGAGATACTGATCCGTTCGTTGCAACACGAGCTTGCGAAAGTCATCAGCACTTCGGAAATTACGGTCAAGGCGAACCGTAAACTGGCGTCTTTTCGATTCAATGCTTCCAGCAGGCAATTCGACGTTTTCAGCGCGCAACGCTCTTTCGACATCAATGACCGTCAACTCACGAGCGGCCATCGCCTTGCGATCCAACCATATTCGCATGGCCAATGATTGCTGTCCGCCAATGCGAACACGCGCCACACCATCAAGAACCGAGAACCGGTCAACAAGATATCTGTCGGCATAATCTGTCAGTTCTGGAACAGACATGCGGTCGCTGGTGAGGTTCAACCACATCACAACGTTGTTGTCGTCATCAACTTTTTCGATTTCAGGCGGCTCAGCCTCCGGCGGCAAATCATCCAGAATTGCTGAGACTCTGTCACGGATATCATTCGCCGCCGCTTCAACATCGCGTCCCACATTAAATTCAACTGTGATGTCGGAGCGTCCGTTGCGACTACGCGATTCAATAAACCGAATTCCTTCAACGCCAGCGATGCGACTTTCGATGAGCTCGGTCACACGATTTTCAACGACGGTTGCGGAGGCCCCTCGATAGGTTGTGTCGATCGAAACGACGGGTGGGTCGATGTTGGGGTGTTGGCGCAATGGCAGGCGCAAAAACGAAACGATACCAAATGCAATCAACAGCAATGCCAAAACCGAGGCAAATACCGGCCGGGTCACAGAAACATCAGACAGCTTCACGACCGTCGCGCGCCTCCCGAAGCCTCATGTCTTTTGGAACGCGCCTCGGCCCGCGGGCTGACGTTGATCTTGCCCCCTGACGGAGTGTCCCGACCCGATGGAGGCGTGACACGTTTGAAGGTTTCGTTGTTGATCGTAACGCTCGCACCTGGTCGCAATTTCAATTGTCCGTGGGTTACAACAAGCTCACCAACCTTCAAACCCTCCAAGACCTCAACGTCACCGGGACGACGTTGACCGGTCTTGATCAACCGACGCGAAACGGTTGCGGCCGCTTCATCGACGACAAACACAAAGTTATCCCGCGAAACAGGGACAATCGCTTCTTCTGGGATCACCAGGGCCTGGCGCTGATCTTTGTAAAGTACGATTTGCATCAACATTCCAGGCACAAGGCGGCGGTCCGGATTAGGCAATACGGCGCGAACACGAATGGTTCGTGTCAATTGGTCGATCCGATTGTCAACACCGGTGACCTTGCCCCTAAACTCATCAATTCCCAACCCACGCGATGTTGCAACGACCGGAAGGCCCGGCTGCAAGGACCCAATAAATGTCGAGGGAATAGAAAAGTCGAGTTTCATCATACTATCGTCAGCGATATCGACGATCAACGTGCCTGGCTCCACCAAGGCACCAACACTAATGTTTCGCAAGCCGACGACACCAGAAAACGGCGCGCGAATTATTCGGTCAGCCATGCGCGCTTTCATGGCCCGCAAACGGGCTTTGCTTGTTTGTAACAAGCGGCGGCGTTCATCCAATATGGTCTCTGCTGTCAACCGGCGTTTGGCCAAACCCTTAGTGCGCTTGTATTGCAACTCAGCCTCAGACACCATCGACTGGGCTTCAGCCAATTGCGCACGCTCCTCGGCGGCTGCCATTTCCACCAACACTTGGTCTTTTTCAACACGTTGGCCGTCATCAAACTGAATTGACGCAACGATATCTGTGACAGTTGCCGTTAGGGCGACACTTTCTTTCGCGCGCAGGGTGCCCAACGCTTCGACCCGATCGTGAAAGTCGACAATCTTTGCAGCCACTGCGCGAACAGCGACAGGCTTAGCCTTGCTATCACGCCCCTGCGCGACACTCATGGTCAGCGCCAGCGTTGTGATCACCAAGGCTGCAACCAAAAACACGCCATAGCGAAATCGATGCTCAAGCGTCGGATTCAAATTTGCACCATAAATTTACCATTCCATCACAGCCAGCAAGCTTGCTCGCATCGCACACTAACCTATTCTGACACTTCACACGAGTACAGGCTGGTATTGAAACTTAAGCTCGCAATTAATGTGAATTTGGCGATGAGAGCGCGGGCGGGCAAAAAATTGTAGATACTCCATAAGAAAACGCGGTTCCAATTCTACCTGCTCTCACACCTGCAATCCGGCACGTGCATTCCGACACCTGCTATTGCAACCACCACCGCCTGACAACTTGGACAACTTGACAATAAAGCACCGGCTGACAGAGTAAAAGTCGGGGTAATAATTGATAGTCACGATGGCTTAGGTTGTTATCAATTCTCGGTGAACGATCCACCGAAGCCCAATCTGGTGAACTCTGAGCCGTGTCTCGAATTCTGCAATCGTGGCAACCGCCACTAAGTCTCTCGTTGTGGTCCATAGCGTGGGAAAAGATTCAATACCGCAAGCACAGCCTCATTCCAACCTTCTGGCCCAGGCGTTTGCGACCGCCAAATAACGCCACACCTGTGATCTTCTATGTTTCTCATCTGATCGTTATCTCTCCAAGAGATGACAACCCCAACGTCAACAACTTGTAACATCGCAATATCGTTGGGAGCATCACCTAACGCCATTGCAATTAATGGGCAGGCAGGGTCAGCTGCTTTAAAAGACGAAAGAATTCGACGCACAAGAACTTGCTTACCTGGAGCAGACGAGATCGTTAAAAAGCTGCTGCCTTGCATAACTGTCAGACCAAACTGGCCCAACGCGCTCTTGAATTGCGTGAGTTTATCAATTGGTCCCAACCACAAACCAGCCTCCGACCACCGCCGTTGCCGAGCGATCGCCGCTTGGGCGCGTGGTAGACCAGTTACATTACACATAGCCGCCAAACCCATGTCACCAAACCCGCGAAAGTGCTGACGCAAGTCATGTTCCAAGATATCGAGGTACATGCGAATTCTCTTATACCCAACGGCCCCTTTATTTATCTCATCCTCATCAATGCCAACGTCTTCATAGTCTTCAGGAACATAAACACCAGAACCATTCTCAACGATTGCGGGATACGACAGCCCAATCTCATTTTGTCGTTTCTTGATTTCGGCGACGGTGGTGCTTGAGCTTAAAATTACAGGAATTGCAAACCGCGAAAGACTTGCAAGTGCCGGTTTTATCGCTTCGAAATAATAGGTCTCAGGCTCTCGCAGTGTGGCATCAAGATCTGAAAAGACGATCAACTTTGCCAGAGCCGGGTATGGCGCTCCAATTGGCGTCACAAAATGCTTCATACCCCTAGGTGATAAGGCGAAAACGCGATCAAGCAAGCGGGGAATGAATTACCCAGTAGCGAAAAGGATTATCAGGGCGCAAAAAAAGGCAGTACGCGCGTGACGTACTGCCTTTTTAAATTCAAGTCCGGAGCCTCTTTAGATCTCGCCCTTCAAGCCTTTTTCAAAGTACTTGTGTACGATCTTATCCTGATTTTCGAGCAGCCAATCGATTGATGGTTCATTGTGCATCGCTTTGTGGATTGCTTGCGAGGTCGCTTTTCTGTGAATGTCAAACAGAATTTGATGATCAAGATCTTCAATCTCGGCGACCATAGGGTTGAGCCAAACCGACACAATGATACCCAGATCGTTGGCCTTTTCCTTTGGAATGTCGCCCGAGCGCACAGCATCCAGAACACCCATTGAGGTTGCGTATTGAACTGTACCCATCAGGATATTGGTGTAACGCGCATTGTCGACGGTGACCTTACTCACACATAGCGTTGGCGGACGCACCATGATGTCGGTATTCATGATCGCTAAAACGCGACTGTGACCTTTGACTTGGTCACCAAGCAACGTGCCAAAGGCTGTACCCATTGGGCCATCCATTTCACCGATTGCCACTTCAGGTTCAGCAGCTGTACCTGGTGGGCCACCGGCCACCAAACTTTCACCCACGCGCATAACAATTCGATCACTCATTTCGTCCCACTTTCTGTTTGAGGGGTTGACGGCCAAACTTCACGCACGACTACGGCGTATTCGCCTTATTCGGCCGCAATCGTGCATCACATACCCTAAAGCTCGGCACCACGTTCCAACAATGCCACAAATCATTATGGCGATGAATCTTTAATAGAGATTGCCAGCCTTGTTTGCTGTCACTCAGTTGTTTACGTCAGATTATGGAGAGAATGACACCGTCATTGGAAGCTGTCACGAATAGAGCGGCGCACGTGTGTGATGATCGCGCTTAGCTTTGGCCCTCAGCCTTACGCCTGCCTTTAAGACGCAAAAATGAAAAACCTCAAGATTCAGGTGAAATGGTCTACGTGGAGGTGCAACGGTCAACTAGGACGAGCTGATCAAATGTTGGCAGAATTTAACAGTAACAAGACAAGGTGCCATACAGCGGCTCATTCGGCTGCCTTAAAACCTCAACTTTACTTGATTTGAGCAGTATGCTTGTTAGGGCGAATTCCAAAATCAGACTGGCCCGCCATGTCACACCATAATATTCAGAGCGACATCTAAACTCGACCCTCGTCCGGCACACCCTTCCATTACCACAGAGCAAATCTCAGACCTCGTCGACAAATTTTATTTCAGTGTGCAAAAAGACCCACGCCTGGGGCCGATTTTCACCCGTGAGATCGATGGCAACTGGACGCCCCATCTTGAAAAAATGAAATCGTTTTGGCGCTCGGTTCTTCTTAAAACCCGTGAATACGATGGTCGCCCCGTTCCAGCCCACGCAAACATAAAAGGAGTGACGACTGACGACTTCCGCACTTGGCTAACTCTGTTTGAAAAAACAGCCGATGAAATATTGGACCCTGAAGCCGTGCCCCTTGCCGTTGTTGCCGCCCAGCGCATCGCTTCTAGCTTATGGCTCTCGATGAACATTTCAGAAAACCCTTTCGATGCACCTCCGAAGTGGTCATCTAAAACGTCTTAAAAAATCCAATTCAACGCATCGGAGAACATATGTTGCAATGCAGCATTGCTGCGTTTACATTATCGGCCCGCTCACAGCCGTGGCCTCGCACACAACAATCGCGACGCATAAAGGCTCCAAGGCTGGGCATCATCGGCAATCCCAATGGGTCAAACTTTGAATGATCTACCAGCCTCACAGGCTTAAAGAAGACACGAACATACCATACGAGCGTTGACAAATAACGCTGTTGGAACACCCCAAGTGCGTTGACTAAATTTTGATCGGAGCACCTCACTGCATACGATTAAAGTTTGGTTGTTGGTTGTTGAAACGCGCACTATATTTCCGTCATTATTAACCTGAAAATAATCTCATTCTGCCACTGGACAAAGGGATTGCGCCACCCCAATTATGAGTTTTCTCACCGCATCTGCGGAAAGATTTCAGCCCACCTTACAAGGCCTCAACTTTAGGCGGATCACCTTGACTTAAGATAGCCCGGGTGGGATAAATGTACGATAGTAATCAATTGATCAATAGCCAATCACCATACAATTTACTTTCAACGCTAATAAAGAACAGCTCTTCAGCCTTCAAACAACGTGGAGACGTTTAATGATTGAACTCACAGTCAATGGCGAAAGCCGAAAATTCGACGGCGATAGCGAAATGCCCTTACTCTGGTATCTTCGCGATTACGCCGGTCTTTCAGGAACAAAATACGGTTGCGGCGCAGGCCTATGTGGCGCATGTACAGTGCACATTGATGGTGTTGCTATGAAGAGTTGCCTCACACCGATGAGTGCAGCAAGCGGCAAATCCGTGACAACGATCGAAGGACTGAGCACAGACGGAAATCACCCTGTTCAAGTGGCATGGCGCGACGCCAACGTCCCTCAGTGTGGCTTCTGCCAGGCAGGACAGATCATGCAGGCCGCAGCCCTTCTGGCTGAGAACAAATCACCTTCCGACGATCAAATTACAGAAAAAATGTCAGAAAACATCTGCCGTTGTGGGTGCTACGAACGCATTCACTCTGCCGTACGTTCAGCTGCAGGAGGTGCATAAATTATGCTTGGATACCTATCAAAAGATACAAACCTTCTTGGTGAAGACGTTCGCGATGTGCAAACAGCACCAGCAGCATACCTTATTGAAAACGTCAGCCGTCGCTCCGTCGTAAAAGGTCTTGCAGCAACTTCCGGTCTCGTCGTTGCAATGCAATTCCTCTCCGTCGGAGAAGCAAAAGCGTTCAAGACTTACGCCACCGGCGCTGACGGAATGCCAAACAAGACTGTTAACGATCCACATGTCTTTGTTTCGATCGCCAAAAATGGCACGGTTTCTATTGTAACTCACCGCTCTGAAATGGGTACTGGCTCTCGCACGAGTTTGCCAATGGTGGTTGCCGATGAAATGGAAGCCGACTGGGCTAAGGTCGAAATCATCCAGGCGCCTGGCGACGAGCCAAAATATGGCAACCAGGATACCGATGGATCGCGTTCTATTCGCCACTTCGTCCAGCCAATGCGCCAAGTTGGTGCAGCGGTTCGCAACATGCTGGAGCAGGCGGCTGCAAAACAATGGGGCGTTGATCCTAAGCTTTGTAAAGCCAAAAACCACAAGGTTGTGTTGCTCAAAGCGGCTGGCTCAGATGAAGAAGCTGGTAAGTCACTTGGCTTTGGTGAACTCTCTGAAGCTGCAATGGCCCTGCCAGCACCTGCCGTCGACAAACTGACATACAAAAAAGACGGTGAATGGAAGTATGTCGGCAAAGGCGATGTCCAAATTTACGACCTTCATGACATCACAACCGGTAAGGCCAAGTATGGTGCCGACGTTTCCGTCGAAGGCATGAAGTATGCCGTCGTCGCTCGTCCACCAGTGGTTGGGGCAAAAGTAAAGTCGGTTGACGATACGGCTGCGAAAAAAGTGCCGGGTGTTGAGGCTATTGTTCAAATTCCAGGCAGCATGCCACCAGCAAAGTTCGCTCCACTCGGCGGCGTTGCTGTTGTTGCCAAAGACACTTACGCGGCCATCAAAGGTCGAGATGCCCTCGTCATCGAATGGAGTGATAGCCCTCACTCTTCCTACAACACTGCTGACTTTAAAAAGCAGATGGCTGCTACGGCACAAAAGCCTGGTAAACCAATTCGCGACCAAGGCGATGTTGATGGTGCGTTTAAGGCTGCGAAAAAAGTATTCACACGCGAATACTACCAACCACACATGGCACACGCTGCAATGGAACCGTTGGTAGCTTTGGCAAACGTCAAAGACGGAAAGGCTGAAATTACCGGTCCGTTCCAAAGTCCTTATGGCACGAGAACCGATGTCGCCAAAGCAATTGGTCTTAAGCTTGAAGACGTGACCGTCAACGTAACTTTGTTAGGTGGTGGTTTTGGGCGTAAGTCGAAATGCGACTTTGGTATCGAAGCCGCGATAATCTCCAAGGAGGTTGGGGCACCAATTCGCGTTCAGTGGACTCGTGAAGACGACATGCGTCATGCGTTCTATGCAACAACCTCGCATGAGCGCTTGTCCGTGGCACTTGACGACAAAGACAAAGTATCGGGGTGGCTACACCGTTCCGTTGCACCAAGTATTCTTACGACATTTGCACCAGCTAAAGATTCTATGACGGGCTTCTTCATTGAGCACGGCATGGGGCTGGTTGAACTGCCGTTTGATGTTCCAAACTTCCGAGCTGAAATGGGCGAGTCACTTGCTCACTTGCGCATTGGCTGGTTCCGGTCAGTATCGAATGTGCCGCGCGCATTTGCGGTGCAATCGTTCATTGCTGAATTGGCTCACGAACAAGGGCGCGACCACAAGGAAGTGCTGCTTGAGTTGCTTGGTCCGGATCGGAAAGTTGACCCTAAAGCGAGCGGGTTCCCGAAAGACTTCTGGAACTACGGCGAGCCAACGGAAACATATCCAATCGATACGGCACGGTTCAAAAAAGTTATTGAGCTTGTTGCCAAAAAAGGCGGATATGGCCGCAAGATGCCTAAGGGCGAAGGATTGGGCCTTGCTGTCCACCGCTCGTTCGTAACTTACACGGCGTCTTTGGTTCATGTGAAAGTCGCTGATGATGGTACTGTCACGGTTCCATCCGTTCACACAGCTGTCGACTGCGGCTTCTGCGTCAACCCAGAACGGGTTCGGTCTCAGATGGAAGGCGCTGCAGTTCAAGGACACTCAATTGCGATGTATTCTGCATTGAATGTCGTGAATGGAGTTGTCGAAGAAGGCAACTACGATACACACGTCGTTGCGCGCATGAACAACTATCCAAAGAGGGTTCACACCCACATTGTCGAATACCCATTTGAAGTTCCAGCTTCTGGTGTCGGCGAGCCTGGTGTTCCTCCATATGCTCCTGCGCTTTACAACGCTATCTTTGCTGCAACCGGCAAGCGTATACGCGAATTGCCACTTGGCGATCAACTGAGTGGTTAACCAGACGCAAGGTATTTGCGGGCCCTTCAATGGGCCCGCAAATACCGACCCTAATGATTACCTCACCTTTCCTAGATTACGGCCAAGCATGTGCTAGACCACACCGCACCTCAATCCAGCCCAACCTCCAACGCCTCTCAACAAGGCTTCATCGAGGATGTGCTCCCGACACTGCTGGCTTGGCGCCGAGAAAACATTGCCTCAGCCCTTGTTACGGTTGTCGGTGTTGATGGGTCATCTCCACGCCCCGTCGGCAGCCAAATGGCCGTCTCAATCGACGGGCGCTATGTCGGCCAAATTTCATCGGGCTGTGCGGAACTAGCTATTGTTGAAGAAGCGATTTCTTGTCTCAAAAATGGTAAGAACCGGGTCATTCGTTACGGCAAAGGTTCGCCGTACCTGGACATCGTGCTACCGTGCGGGTCCGGTATCGACATCTTTTTCGATAGCCAGATTCCAACCACCACAATTGCCAATCTGACAACCAGTCTTGAGGCCCGGCAACCGGCAACACTCGAATTCGATCTCAAACAATTGTCGTGCCAAACTTCAGACTCCGTTGGTGGTGGACCAGATCAAGACCATCGCGCACTGGCAAATATGACATGGAGCGAAGGCGACACGGTCTACAAACGCTATGCACCGCAGATCCGCCTGCTAACGATGGGTCGCGGTCACATTGTCGGTGCAATGGCACAACTTGGACAATACCTCGGCTATGAAACCCACGTTTTCGCACCAGATATCGAGATCCTTAACGACACCGCCAAGGCTGGCGCTAAAACAACCAAGCATTTGACAACGCCGTCTGAGAAACTCACTGAACTTGAAGATCTGAGTGACCCATGGACTGCGGCTGTGTTGATGTTTCACGATCACGAATGGGAGCCGGCGCTTCTAAAAAAATTATTGGCGACGGAGTGTTTCTTTATTGGTGCGATTGGCAGCAAACGCACGCATGCTCAACGTCTTGAAGCCCTCGAAGATATGGGCTGCACACCTCAACACCTCTCGCGCATCAAAGGACCCGTTGGTCTCGATATCGGCGCGAAAAACCCGCTTGAAATTGCATTGTCAATTTCCGCTGAAATTCTCCAAAACATCCGACAAAACTAAGTCGGCATCAACAATCCAGACCGTTTTGCAGCTCAAAATCCAATGCGTCGCGTAAGTTTCGTGTTTTAAGCATGGTGAATTTTGGCTCTCAAGGCGTCAAATCAGGGTGGCCAGAGGCCATCTTCTTCCATCCAGCGCGGGAGGTTGCAACGCGAGGTCTTGCCCGTTGGACGGTGATTGTTTGCGCAAACAGCCCGAATTCATCGTTAATGTGAGGCAAGATCGGGAAAAATTCCTTCTCGGCGTCTGATATAATAGCTGGCGAAGGCAATGCCCCTCGCTCGTTTTTAGTTGGATGCCGTTTCGCCGTGACACTTCGATCATCGCTCATCGCCACCATTGGCTTCGTCATGACTTTGACGCTCATTCTTGGCAGTCTGGCGATGTATGTTCGTGCCTATAGCAAAGTGGAAACAGAAATTTCGGCCGCTATTGAAGTTGCACAACGCGGCGCACAACACACAGTCGATACCTATACCTCACGCATCGATGCTTTGCGCCGCCTACCACGCCTAATCTCCAGCTTTGACGGACACCGACACGTTCTTGCAACATTCAATGGACACGTCAAAGAGGTGGCCGCAACTTCAAGGCCTCAGCGCATAAAGTCCCACGCACCAACCTGGTTTTCTTCTCTATTTTCAGATGCGGGAAAAAGCGTCGAAATCCAATTTCCAAAAACAATTGGCAACATCGGCACATTGACGCTCACATCTGATCCCAGAAACGAAGTCGAAGAAGTCTGGGATTATTTAACCGACTCGCTGTTCCTGCTTGCAACCTTATGTTTTGTCGTTCCCGTAATAATATATTGGCAGCTCAATCATTCACTGCGTCCATTAGAAGAGCTCTCTCACCGCTTTACAGAGTTCGGCCCCGAACGCCGCCCCACACCAGTGCCAGAGCGTGGACCTCGCGAACTTCTTCAGGTTTACAAGGGCTTCAACCAAATGGTCAAAGGCCTGGCGACGGCTGAAGAAAAGAACCGCCGACTTAATGAACAACTGACCGATGTGCAGGAAGAAGAGCGCGCAGATCTTGCCCGCGACCTTCACGACGAAATCGGTCCGTTTCTTTTTGCTGTCGATGTTGATGCGTCATCAATTTCGCAATTACCGGGAAGCCAAGACGATAAGGCCGTTGCTAGTCGCATTGAATCAATTCGCGCTTCGGTCAAACACATGCAAGGTATCGTCAAGTCATTGTTGGGTCGCCTGCGCCCTGGGGTGCTTCTCGACCTCGGCCTTGCACCTGCCGTTGAAAACGTCGTCAATTTTTGGCAACAACGCCATCCGGAAATCTCAATCACGACATCGTTTCCAGGTGACGATTTGGGTGAACCGTTCAACAGCACGATTTATCGCATCATTCAGGAATCGCTTTCTAACGCCATTCGCCACGGCACCCCCACATCAATCAAGATAGATGTCTCACTTGATGACGACGACCTCATTCATGTTTCGATCATCGACGACGGTGGCGGTATGGAACGTCTGGAGGGTGGACGAACGCCAGGCTTTGGCATTCATGGTATGCGAGAACGCATTCAAAGCATGGGGGGCGTATTGGATGTGAAGAATTGGCGTGACGAGGAAAGCGATACATCACGTGGCGTGCGCGTTAAAGCCGTACTCGCCGCCAGTAACCTTGCGCCACCAATCGACACCCTCAACAGCCCGGAAACCTCGACACCATTAAGAGATATGGAATCTTTTCCAAAGCAACACCAAAAAGTGAGCTGACGGCCCGGAAAAAAAAGCTTCGAGAGATGCGTATTCAATTTGTCTGCGAATAAGGTTTAAAACTGCATGAAAATATTATTGGTCGATGATCACGCAATTGTCCGCGAAGGTGTCCGACGCTTGTTGGCCACCAAGCCCGACGTCACAGTCGAGGAAGCCGAAGATGGGCTTAAGGCCATTGCAATGTTCAAGGCCAACCGACCGGACGTGTGTCTTGTTGACCTAAATCTCAGCGGTATCGCTGGCCTAGAGCTAATCCGCAGACTTTTAGCTGAAGATAAGAGCGCCAGAATAATTGTCTTCAGCATGCATGCAGAACCGATTTATGCCTCCCGTGCCTTGCGCCTTGGGGCACGCGGCTATGTAAGCAAAAGTGCTGCAGCAGAAGAACTCATGGCAGCGGTCGAAAAAGTCGCAAGCGGTGGCAGTTATGTCGAACGAGAATTGGCATCGGAACTGGCGGTTGGTCAGTATTCCGGTGACGACCCACTGAATACTTTAACAGCCCGTGAAGTCGACATCCTGCGTATGCTCGGTGATGGCAAAAGCCTAACGGAAATCGCGAACGCCATGGGTGTATCCTATAAGACCATCGCCAATTCCTGCAGCTTGATCAAAGGCAAACTTGGCCTCGAGCGTACCGCCGACCTCATCCGCATATCCCTACAACTGCTCCACAACTAGCAGTTAAGCGAAAATATCGCGCCGTGAGCTCTTGTCTTCGAAAACAGGAAGAATTCCCATAGCCGCGCTGATTTATTTTTATGATAATCCTGTTGCGTTCGGATCAATTGGCCCGAAACACTTGGCAATTGCACCTCCCTGACCAATTGCCTTGATGTCGATGCACCAAAGATCTCTCTGCATCCTCTTTTGAAACCTTATTTACCCATCTCCTGTTATGGAGATGGGTTTTTCTTTTGCAAAACACGACTGACCCGTTCGCTGACCAAATCTCGTTCGGGCAACCTCCTCAACGGCTGGCGATGCTAGTGCCGCATCACACCACCGACACCGGTAATGCCACGACACAACATCGCCACCCACCTTCTCAGTTGGTGCGTGATTAAGATCTGCAGACAACCGAGACAAAGCTGTTATTGCGAATATGCCGGATAGCCACCCAGCAAAACATACGAGGAAATCGAAAATGCCAGGACGTCATCAAGGTGTCAGTACAGCAGCGGCGGCTGGATCGATTTGGTCATCAGGGTCTTGCACGCCTGCAACCATTGGTGATGACCCATCTTGTTGGTAGATGTCTGCCCGAAACTGAACAACGCTACCAGGTTCGCCCCACGCAGTTATATATGTAAAGTAAACCGGAACCGGACGGGTTAATTTAAGATCGAGTGGAACACCTTGCTCAAGCACTTCCTGAACACGACCAGGACGATCCCAACCCTGCTCATATTTATTGATCCAGGCGACGAGATCGAACACACCCTGAACGCGAACACACCCAGCGCTATAAGCTCGCAAGCTTGAGTTAAACAGGTTCTGCATCGGTGTATCATGCATGTAAACGTTATGTTCGTTGAACATATCGATACGCACCAAGCCTAACGCATTCTGCGGTCCCGGATCTTGCCGGAATTTTACCTTTTCAAAGTCAGCTTGCTCCCAGTCCACATCTCGCGGATCAATTTCGGGACCACTGTAACCGTCAACGACGCGAATTTTTTCCTTCGTCAAGTAATCGGGCTCTTTTTTCAGACGAGGAACGAGGTCCTTGCGCGCGATGCTAATCGGCACATGCCAATAAGGGAAAAAATTTACGCCTGTAACTGTGGCTCTCAGTGATGGTGTTTCACGCGTCGGGCGCCCCGCAATGACACGGTGACGTTGGGCAACTTCATAGCGTTCGACGGCTTCAAGCTGAAAGGCAGGGACATTCACAAGGATGTAGCGCTCTTCAATACTCTGATTGGCAAGGCTTGTGATCCGGCGAAGGTTCAAACGGAGTTGGGCGAGACGTTCCTCGGCTGTGACATTCAAAGCGGCAAACGTGGCGCGTTGCACGCGCCCTGTCACACGCAAACCATGTCGGCGCTGAAACCGCTTTACACCTGCTTCAATATACTCATCAAAGCTCGTATCTTCATAATTTGACCGGCGCCGTTGCATGTCACCTGTCGCCCGCAAGCGTGCACGCAGTAGCGGAACGCGTTCATCGTAGTCGCCAAGTCGCATCATCCGCCCGGCCGGAACTTTGCGCCATCCACCTGCGGCTGCAATTTTTCGATAACGCTCAACTGCCGCGTTGGTCGCCATCACAACTTCATCGCTACGCCATGGAATTGTGTTCGGACGCAAATCGTTTGGTGGTTTTCTTGTTTTCTTTCGACGTTGAACAGGTCGGGTATTTGTGTTGCCCTGATGTCCGAAGGCGTTCATAAAATCTAACATCGTGCCACTCGTCTGCGCCTTGACATCAACCACAGGGGCAACAATCAGACCCGCTGTTAGAACAAGCGCTGCTGCCAAAACTGGACGATAAATGTTGCTCCACTTAGAAGCCAAACAGGTCGGCACAAAAGACATTTCAACCTTTCAAGTTTTCGATTGTCAGATTACTGTTGGAGCGATCAATTTCCACTCAAACGAATGATCATCTCTAGCGCTTACCACCGTCAACAGGCATATGGCCAAACAAAGACGCGTGAACACTTCAGGCTGTCATATACTTCCAAAAACTCCAGCTCTGTTGCGAGTATACAGCACGCTTCATGTGTTGCAGCCACTCCTTGAGCGGTTTAACACTGCGGAAGGGAAAAACAGAATTTGCTGGGACTTAAGAGTTCACATCAAATTGATTCGAAAAGTGGTCCCAACCCGATTGCGTGACAGAAACATTTTGACCCAGTGCGTCAATAAATTGAACTCCCTCTTCGATCGGGCGTATTTGCCCGATCATCGTGATCTCTACGCCAGCTTTTGCAGCGACGGATTTAAGCGCGTCATGTTTTTCGGGCGCCACACACCCCAGCACGACGTAGTCTTCACCACCTGTTGCCAAATCAACGTACGATATATTACCTGTGCTCATAACCGTCCGTGCCGCATCAGAAACCGGCATCTGAGCCAGGTCCAATCGCCCGCCACACTTGCTAGCAGCGCACAAATGACCAAAATCCTTCAGCAGCCCATCTGAAACGTCCATTGCCGCCGAAACATGACCGGGCAAAATATCAGCAACATTGAGTACGGGCTGAGGGCGACGATACCTCGCGACCAATGCAGAAATCTGTGTCGGGCCTAAACCACTGCTCATTTTCGAGTTTTCGCCACGCGCCAATCGAAGGCCAAGCGTCGCGTCGCCGATAGGGCCGGTCACGAAGACAATATCACCTGGCTTGGCACCGTTGCGGCGAACCATCTGACCTTTGGCAACCGTCGCGACCATCGTTATCGAAACGGAAAGGGGGCCTGTCGTTTTATCGGTGTCTCCGCCGGTCAGATGACAACCGTATTGAAACTGTGCGGAACGCAAACCAGCGGCAAATGCCTGTAGCCAACTTTGTGACGGCTGCGACGGAAACGACAGGTTCATCAGATAAACGAGCGGACGTGCGCCTTTGGAGACAACGTCTGAAACATTTACAGCAATGGCCTTTGCTCCGATGGAGGCTGGGTCTTCGTCAGCCAAAAAATGTATGCCTTCAATAACCGCATCGGTGCTGAGAATCAGATCTTGCCCATCAGGAGGCGTAAGGCTCGCGCAGTCGTCTGTTAGACCATAGGCACCTGGCGCACCTGCCGTTAATGGCGCGAAGTACGTCTGAATCAAATTCGCCTCCCCCAAAGTCTTGTGGAGGTTAGCCATTTACCGCTCCTGGAGGCTTATCGTGGAATTCGCTCTCGCGCACGCGCCGAGCAATGCGGTCTAGAACACCATTCACCACCTTGGGTTCTTCACCATCAAAAAACGCATGCGCAACTTCAATATATTCATTGATGACCACACGAGCTGGAACATCTGGCCGTTCGAGAAGTTCGAAAGAGCCCGCGCGAAGGATTGCACGAAGAATGGAATCTACTCTGACCAATCGCCAACCTTTTGCCAGCTGATTATCAATGTCAGGATCAATATCCCTCTGCAGTCGAACAACACCCCTGAGAATTTCTGCAAAGAAAACCGGATCGGCGCCCTTTATGGGATTGTCATCGTCCCCACCTTGAAACCGATGCGCGACAAACTCTTCGATGACGGCATTGAGATCTGTTTTTACAAGATCCATTTGATAAAGGGCCTGCACCGCCCCTGTCCGCGACGCACTTCGGTTCGGTTTCGTTCGAGAACCGGTCGGCTTATTCGATGGTCCTTGCTCGCTCATAACGCTGAACCTGCAAAAGCGCGGCTCAAGGCAATCAACTGCAAACATGCTTGTGCGGCATCCCCACCCTTGCCATTCACGCCCGCTGTGGCGCGCGCGATCGCTTGTTCGTGCGTATCGACCGTCAAAATTGCGTTGCCAACTGGAATTTCCTCCGTTGTCGCAAGTTCCATCAACCAATGGTTCGCATTGTTGCAAACAATGTCATAATGCGACGTCTCACCGCGAATGACACACCCCAAAGCAACAACACCGTCAAAATTATTGTCGCCGTCCTCTTCGGCAAGAATGCCGATGCGTTCCGCTTTTACCGCAGCCCCCAGAGCCTGTGGGATCTCAAGGGCGCCAGGGACTTGCACCCGCTCATAGGTCGCCCCAGCCGCCTTTAATTCTGCAATCGCACCAGCAATCAGCAATTTGGCGACATCATCGTAATACGGTGCTTCGATAATCAGCACATGCGCACCATCAGCACCTTTTGGAGCCGACATGCCAACAGCGCGTCTTTGGTCTTCTCTTCTCATTGTACTTTCTTTTTAATCGTTTGGTTTTGGTCGTTAGCCAATGCTTCGCGTTCCAGATACCTGTAAGCCAAACCCATCAAGACCAACATAAACATGGGCCGGTGAATTGGTCAGAAGTATCATGTTGTTGACACCAAGGTCGCGCAATATCTGTGATCCGACACCGATTTCGACCTGGCGACGATTGGCGCTATCATCAACTTCAGTTTGCTTGTTGTGGCGCTCTCCGATCCAACGCGACAAGTTCTGCGGGCTGAGATCTTGAACGAGAATGAGTACGCCACGGCCTTCTTCGTCGATCGCCTTCAAGCTCGCTTCAACAACTGAGCTTGCCGTTGCATCAACCGGCACGTCAATACCAAGCAAATCTTTGAACGGGCTCATGGCGTGGACACGGACCAACACAGGTTCAGGGCCTGAGATATTGCCCTTAACTAACGCCAAATGTTCGCCCGGCTCGACCGTTGTTTCATAAACATGCATGTCCAAGGCGCCGCCAAATGCACTTTCGATCGGCATTTGCTTTACGCGACGAACGATTTCCTCGTTCTTCAATCGGTAGGCAATTAAATCTTCAATCGTGCCAATCTTCAACCCGTGCTCTTTGGCAAACGAGACAAGGTCGGGCATGCGTGCCATCGTGCCGTCATCGTTCATGATTTCGCAGATCACCGCTGCCGGCAACAAACCTGCCAAACGCGCCAAATCAACAGATGCCTCTGTGTGTCCGGCTCTGACCAACACGCCGCCATCGCGCGCCACGAGCGGAAATACATGACCTGGTGAAACGATGTCATCCGCTGACTTTGTCGTGCCGATCGCTGTGGCAATTGTGTGTGCGCGGTCGTGTGCCGAGATTCCCGTGGTGATACCATCTTTGGCCTCGATCGACTGTGTGAAAGCCGTACGGTTGCGCGATGCATTGGCGCGCACCATCTGTTCGAGACCCAGATGCTCTGATCGTTCCTTTGTCAATGTCAAACAAATGAGACCGCGACCGTGCTTGGCCATAAAGTTGACGACGTCTGGCGTCGCCATCTGCGCAGGTGCGACAAGATCTCCTTCGTTCTCGCGATCTTCGGCATCGACGAGAACCACCATACGTCCATTGCGCATGTCCGCAAGAATGTCCTCAATCGAAGACAGTGCCTCAGCAAAACCTGGCTCGTCGACATGTGTTTGGCCGCTAGTCACGAACGATACTCCATCAGTCGCGCGACATAACGCGCAAAAAGGTCAACTTCGAGATTGACCATACTCCCAGGGGTTTTGGCCCCCCAGGTAGTGACCGTCAAGGTGTGAGGTATGAGATTGACGCCAAATCGCGTGCCAGAGACTTCATTGACCGTTAATGAGGTCCCATCCAGCGCCACAGACCCCTTGGGAGCGATAAACGGCGCCAAATGCTCAGGCGCCTCAAACGCGTAGCGCTGGCTGTCACCATCACCTGAAATATCGAGCACACGTACAACGCCATCAACATGACCAGATACGACATGCCCCCCAAGTTCATCACTGACTTTCAATGGACGTTCCAGATTAATTTTCAAACCAGGCGCCCAATCACCAAGCGAGGTTTTCGATAACGTTTCGTTCGAGACATCAACTTTGAAATGTGCGCCGTTATCGATTGGCTCGACAGCGGTCGCCGTGAGACACACGCCATCGCAAGCAATCGAAGCACCTAACGGAATACTGGCGGCTGAGTAAGACGTGCGTATCGTAAAGGCCCCACCGCTGCGCGAAATAACTTCGCCGATATCGCTGATCAATCCAGTAAACATGGCAAAATCTCCTTAGCTCGGCCTGAGGCGAATAATATGGTCATCGCCAATGCGGCGCGCCTGGTAAATTTTAAGGTCCGTGTTTGGTACATAGTGCATAACGTCGCCGACAACCGTGGCAGTGATATCGCCGTCTAAAGAATCGGCACGATAGACGACGACTTCATCAACGAGGCCTGCAGCGCCAAAAGCACGCCACATACCTGGTCCCCCTTCGACCAACAGGCGCGTCACGCCTTCCCGGGTCAGTGCCTCCAACACAGCCGGCAACCACAAACGTCCCGAGACCGTTTGCCCCAATTGCACATCGACGCCCGCCGGGTGCGCACCAGCCATGAGAGAAGCGTCACTGTAGAAGACTTTGACCGGTACGTGCTCGGCCGTTTCGAAGACTTTAGCGCTCAGTGGCACTGGCCTGTTTCCAGCCAAAACGACACGCAGTGGTGAACGATCGGAAAGGCCTGGTAGGCGACACCTCAAATCCGGATTATCGTCGTGTAGGGTTCCCGCGCCAACGAGAATTGCATCGGCTTGGGCGCGCAATAAAGCTCCATGAGCGCGCGCTTGCACACTTGTCACCCAAACCGGCTCTCCAGCGTTGCCCAAAGCAATGCGTCCGTCTTTGCCCAGCGCCAATTTTAGCTGCACAAATGGCCGCCGTTGCGAGACACGCAAAACATGACCTCTTGTCACCCAGCGCGCCTCATCTAAGCGAACATTTCGCACAATCTCAACACCGGCTTGCTTGAGCTGATCAAGCCCACGGCCAGAAACGCGCGGATCGGGATCGGTCACACCACAAACGACGCGCGCAATACCTGCTGACAAAATCGCCGATACGCATGGTGGTGTTTGCCCGAAATGCGAGCATGGCTCCAAAGTCACATAAAGCGTTGCCCCGCGTGCGCTGACGCCTGCAACTTCAAGTGCAACCGGTTCTGCGTGTGGACGCCCTCCAGATTGGGTCCAACCACGGCCGAGAATTTCACCACTTTTTTCGTCGACAACAATTGCCCCAACGGACGGGTTGGGTGCCGTCTGCCCAACACCACGCCACGCCATCGCCAAGGCGATGTCCATCATTTGAGCATCAAATTCGCGCGCGCGTTGATCTGTCATCAGACCTCAACGCGGCTTGGCTGTTGGCATCGCCACAACATCATCATCGCTTGTTGTTGTGTTTGCCTGCGCACCAGATGCATCGTCATCGTGACGCGCAATTTCTCCCAACACATCTTGAAAGTCCGACACTTCACGAAAGTCGCGATAGACGGAAGCAAAACGCACGTAGGCCACCGGATCGAGACCACGCAATGCCTCCATCACCATTTCACCAATTGTCGACGACTGAATCTCGGATTCGCCACTGCTCTCCAGTTGCCGGACGATACCCGACACCATCCGTTCCATGCGGTCTTCACCCGCCGGACGTTTGCGCAAAGCAATCGCAACCGACTTGGAAAGCTTGTCTCGATCAAAGGTAACTTTCCGACCTGACCGCTTTACAACCGTCAGTTCGCGCAGCTGCACGCGTTCAAACGTCGTGAAACGTCCCCCGCAATCCGGACAAACCCGACGGCGTCTAATGGCAGCGTTTTCCTCGGTCGGACGGCTATCTTTAACCTGGGTATCGCCACAAGAACAATAAGGGCAGCGCATGTACTGGCTCCGAAAAATTTAAGGGTGCAATGAGTTCCCCCACTGCACCCTGACAATCATATCGACTTTACCTGCATGAAGAAAGCAGGCGATCTGACTTCACCTATTCGATATCAACCGTAAATTGGAAAACGCTTACACAGCTCAATGGCCTCGGCTTTGATTTTTTCCTCAACGGCAGCGTTGCCTTCAACACCATTTGCCGCCAGACCCTCAAGGACATCAGCGATCATGCGACCAATATCCTGGAATTCGCTAACGCCAAAGCCACGGGTTGTCCCAGCCGGCGTTCCCAGACGAATACCAGATGTCACCATCGGTTTTTCTGGGTCAAACGGAACGCCGTTTTTGTTGCATGTAATGTGGGCACGTCCAAGCGCTTCTTCGGAAATATTGCCCGTCACCCCTTTCGGCCGCAAGTCGACAAGAAGCAGGTGAGAATCTGTGCCACCTGAGACCAGGTCAAAACCACGCTGGACCAGCGCTTCCCCCATCGCTCTGGCATTGTCCATTACATTTTGACAGTAAACCTTGAACTCTGGGGTCAAGGCCTCACCAAACGCCACTGCCTTACCAGCAATTACGTGCATCAGCGGACCACCTTGAATGCCAGGGAAAATCGCGGAATTGAATTTCTTCGCAAGCTCGGCGTCATTTGTGAGGATCATACCTCCACGCGGTCCGCGCAATGTTTTGTGCGTTGTTGTCGTCGCGACATGGGCATGCGGGAACGGATTGGGGAACAGACCCGCTGCAACGAGGCCTGCAAAATGCGCCATATCGACGAGGAAATATGCACCAACTTCATCCGCAATTTGGCGAAACGCTGCAAAGTCGATCGTGCGGGGGTAAGCTGAACCACCCGCGATAATGAGTTGGGGTTTGTGCTCTTTGGCCAAGGCACGAACATTATCCATATCGATCAGATGTGTTTTCTCATCGACCCCATAATGCACAGCATTGAACCATTTGCCGGACTGGTTGACCTTCGCACCATGGGTTAAGTGCCCACCAGCGTCCAGGCTAAGTCCAAGAATTGTGTCGCCTGGTTTGATCAGTGCGTTAAAAACACCTTGGTTCGCCTGACTGCCCGAGTTCGGTTGAACGTTAGCAAACTGACAATTAAAAAGCTTTTTGGCGCGATCGCGTGCCAGGTTTTCGGCAAGGTCGACACATTGGCAACCACCGTAATAGCGCCGCCCTGGATAGCCCTCAGCGTACTTGTTCGTCAGCACGCTTCCGGCCGCTTCCAGCACAGCTTTTGAAACGATGTTTTCAGATGCGATCAACTCAATTTCATGCTGTTGGCGATCAAGCTCTTGTTGGATGATGCCTGCCATTTCAGGATCAGTTTCGCCAAGAGTGCCTTTGAAAAATGTGGTTTGGGGCGCGCCGGATTCGGCCTTAACTGTCGACATCGTGTCCTCTCTCATCATCTGGTCGTCCCATCACTGGCGACCGTTCTTGTTTTTGATTTTGGCTTTCGCACTGTCGTGCCGATCGGCCGGTTTAATCGGAATAGTAAGGTCGACTATAGTATAATGCCAAACGACATAAAACTCCTTGGTCGGGACCAGACTGGCTTATCTTGGGTAAATGAACGCGGCATGAGGTCCCTACAATGCTGGATTGCTATGAATTTCCTGGGATTTGGAGCGGTCACAAGGCTGTCCTGGGCGGCCCGCGCCTACAAGACACGGCCATTTATTGATTACTAAATAGGCTCCTAGTTTGAAACCTGGGGGCGCCAGGGCCACCATTAGCCAGAACCGCTAATACTATTCGGCCGCTAGTTTTACAAATTCACCGCTGGCAACCGGACAGGCACTCCACAAGCTTGTGAGAGAAGACACCAGATGATCGATCTGAGCGTCGGTGTGGACCGGAGACGGTGTAAGGCGAATTCGCTCTGTACCTTTTGGCACGGTCGGATAGTTGATCGGTTGCACATAGATGCCATAACGATCGAGCAACGCATCCGTCACGGCTTTACAATGCACCGGATCACCAACCATAACCGGAACGATATGGCTTGGTCCGTCCATCACCGGCAAGGAGGCCTCTTTCAAGCGCGCTTTCACAACGTTGGCCCGTTCTTGATGGGCGATGCGCTCCGTGTCGCTCGATTTAAGGTGGCGAATGCTTGCCAAAGCCCCTGCAGCAATTGCTGGGGCAAGCGAAGTCGTAAAGATGAAACCTGAAGCATAAGAGCGGATCGCATCGCAAATGTCGCGACTGGCTGCAATATAGCCCCCCATGACACCAAACCCTTTAGCCAAAGTACCGTTGATGATATCGATCCGGTCCATCACACCTTCACGTTCGGCAATGCCGCCGCCGCGCGGGCCGTACATGCCAACCGCATGGACTTCATCGATGTATGTCAGAGCATTGTAGCGTTCAGCCAAATCACAAATTTCTGCGATCGGTGCGATATGACCGTCCATCGAATAGACGCTCTCGAATGCAATGATTTTCGGCGTATCGTGGTCGTACTTTTGTAGTCGCTCTTCAAGATCCTGAATGTTGTTATGACGCCAAATTTCCTTGCCACAGCGACCGTGGCGAATGCCTGCAATCATAGAGGCATGGTTTTTCTCATCCGAGAAGATCACAGTCCCAGGGATCAGGTTTGCGACCGTTGAAAGCGTCGCGTCATTGGCAACAAAAGCTGACGTAAACAGAAGCGCGGATTCCTTGCCATGCAAATCCGCCAGCTCCAATTCCAGGTCAACGTGATAATGGGTTGTGCCGGAGATATTGCGCGTGCCCCCAGACCCGGCCCCAACAGCGTCAATCGCTTCATGCATGGCCGCGAGAACTTTTGGATTTTGCCCCATGCCGAGGTAGTCGTTCGAGCACCACACGGTGATTTCGCTTGGCTCCCCGGCTTCGGAAAAATACTTGGCCGTCGGAAAGGCACCTCTTTGGCGTTTCAGGTCTGCGAATACGCGATAACGACCTTCTCTACGAACTTGCGCCAGAGCTTCTTTGAAATAACCGTTATAGTTCATAAAACTACTTTTTCTCGCGATTAGAGCCGTCTTCTTGTCAGCCACTGAGGGACCGACGTACAGCCCACCAATTGTCGCGCCGCAACCAGACGAACGCCACGAAAGCTCGATAAAGACAGGCAGTCATGCTCAAGTTATCAGTGCCCTTAGAACGTGACAATGTCGAGACCAAATATGTCCCAATCGGCTGATTTTGACGGCAAATACTTGCAATTGGCGAAACAATTCACACTGACTTGTAGACCCGAACTGACAAAGCCGCGTTGATCTCCATCAAGACTTTCGCGTGCCGGAGTTTAAAGCTACACCCTGGTGAACAAAGCCAACACCCCAGTGGCGCGGCGCGAGAAATTAATGCTAAAAATCAATGCCTTTGCAGACATTGCCCGCGCGCACTTTTGAATGTCGCCAGCACGCACCTTATTCAGATCAGCAAGCAAGTCTCGGATCAGTAAGCTGATGCGGTCGCCGCAACGCCGTCCTTGCGATAGAGATCTCGGCGAAATTGGATAATCCCATCTGGTGTTGCCCAGGCCGTGATATAGGCAAAATACAATGGAACCGTTTTCTTGACGCGAATATTCTTCGTCTCACCGGTTTCCTTCATATGCTTCACGCTGGCCAGCGAAGCGCCTTGCGGCTTCAAGATCCAAGCCGCCAACGACTCAATATTTTGCACTCGAATACATCCGGAACTGGCCGCTCGGAAGTTGCGCCCGAAGATCGTGTCCGACGGGGTGTCATGCATATAAACGGAATGGCCGTTATGAAAATTGATCTTCAGAAAACCCATCGGATTATCTTTGCCCGATTTCTGGCGGTAGGACAAATTGAAGGGTTGGCTGGAGTTCCAATTGATTTTCTTCGGATTGAGCTTTCTATTGCCGCTGTAGGCGTCAATGCCATATTTGATTAATACGTTTTTGCCCGCGCGCTGCATCTTACGACCTTTCGGGATCAGGTCTTCAGTAATCACCGTTGGGGGTAAGCGCCAAATCGGATTGAAGTTCAATTCGTGAATGCGCGACGTCAATATCGGAGTCTGCCGGTCTGGCTTTCCAACAACACCGGAATGGCGCGAGACAACCTTACCACCTTCGACGGCTTCAACCTGTGCTGCCGGTATATTTACGACAATGTAGCGCTTGTTGCGCGATGCTTTTGCCACCAACCCCCGCAATCGAGACAAGCCACGCTGAAGCTGACGCAACCGCGCTTTTGCAGGCACATTCAAGGCCGCCAATGTGCGCTTATCGATATTGCCAGTCGGCGTCAGCCCATTCGAGGCTTGAAAGCGGCGAACAGCTTTTTCCAGCGCGTAGTCAAAATATTGACTGGTCAGAGTTCCAGAACGCAGATCGCCCGACAACATCAACCGACGCCGTAGCAATTTGACGGTTGGCGAAGTCATTCCGACCTCAAGCTCTTGTTTTGGCATCCGGGGCCAACCACCACCACGGACGATCATTTTGTAGCGTCGAATTGCTGTTTTGGTCGCCTTGATATTCGCTTTTGCAAGTGTCGGATATCCACGTGGTGGATTGGCTTCCCACCGGCGAACGAAATCGCGGTTCGAGGACTGCAAGCTTTTTGGAGGATGAAAGCTGCTGCCGTCATAAGCCGAAGCATGGCATATCATCAGCGTGCTGAGAAAAACAACTGCCCCGAAAAATATCGTGCAAGTTTTAGCTGCCCGACGGCAAGCCGAATTCCAACCCGTCAAAAACGTCACGAGGTAGCCCCTTGAATCCAGATTTATTGGTCGAACGCTGACGCAACGAAACAATTCGATCAGAAGTGGAAAAGAAACACTCTACGAAAGTTAGTGTCAGAACGCAGCTTTACCGCAACCACTTTATTCGCAGATTCTCAAACCGACGCCACACCGTGTTGTGCGGGCAACTGCCCAAATTAGAGCGCGTGCAGCGAAAATACGCCTCAGCTCACTTGTTACGCTATTCGCGCCATCTGGGAAGACACAAGAGCTCGTATTGCACAGGCATCTCGTATTTAATTTGCGAGCCGTCCCTAAAATGTTTCAGGGCCGCGGAATTTCCACGACCCTGAATGCCTTTCGGCAAATGAATTGTGGCCTGAAATCCCAACCTATGCCCCCCAATTGGCAATTCGTCGGTCGAGATCGCTCAGGCCACATCCCCCATAATTCGATATCAAAGGCGATAACGGATCTGATCCGTCCAGAAGCGCTCGAGACGAACCAAAGACTGGTTCAGCACTTCCAGATCATCTGACCCAACTTCACCAACGGTCTCAATAGATTGAAGTTGACGCTCGTAGAGGCCATTGACGACTCCACACGCATTCATGCCTTTGTCCGTGAGCCGGACAATTTTAGAGCGTTTGTCCGTTGCCGACTCCCGGCAGTCGATATATCCCATATCAACCAGCTTTTTGAGATTGTAAGAAACGTTGGAGCCAAGATAGTAGCCCCGTTTCTTCAATTCGCCAGCCGTTAGCTCGCTGTCGCCGATATTGTATAACAACAACGCCTGCACGCTGTTGAGATCAGCACCACCATTACGGTCGAACTCATCTTTGATGACATCCAAGAGCAAACGATGCAGGCGCTCTATCAATCTGAGGGCCTGTAAATACTCATTTTCAAACGACGGATCGTCGCCCAACGCGCCGGGGCGCGTTACGTCGTACGCAACACTCATACCCTGCCTCTTACCTGTTACATTCTACACTCATTATTCGTGCCGATTTTTTCGGCTTGATTTGAATGTAACAGCGACAGCTAAACCTTACCTAAATAGGTATAGTAAATGAATAGTAACGGGGGTATTTGGGAAGCCTTTTTAAAGCTTTCTATGTATTGTCACTAACCGACGCTTAACACCTGATCCATCGACAGACAAAATACTCGACAAATCGCACAAACCCACACGCTAACGGCGAACAAGTTGCATTTCATCGCGTGTTTGTAACGGTAACTCTTCTGCTCCTAATGATGCGAAGTAAGAGTCGACCAAGGCTTCGTCAACCATTTCCAGGCTCTTTGGCTGCCATTTAGGGGCATTATCTTTTTCAATCAGTAAGGCACGTACGCCTTCGTAAAAGTCAGACGCATTTAGAAAGCGCCACGCCAATCGATAGTCCATGATCAAGGTCTGGCGCAGGTCCCATGCCTTGGCACGGCGCAGATGGCGCAACGTTATGGCCAGTGATAGAGGCGATTTGGTATCCAGATCATGAATGACGGCCTTGGCCCATTTGCCATTGTCTGCGCCGACTTTGCCAAGACGCGCCTTGATATCGAGCACATTGTCAGCACCAAAGCATGATGCAATGACATCAGCTTTGGCCATAAGGTCACTGGGGGGAATGTCCTCAACCATCCCACCAAGCAACGGATCGATGGGCTGGGTATCCGCCAACCCCTCCCGGATATCGTCAAAGTTCTCAGCGCCGATCGCATGTGTGGCCAAACCCAACGCAAGCGCATCAGAACGATCAATTGTACGCCCTGTAAGCCCAAGATAGATGCCGATCTCTTTTGGCAAGCGCGACAGAATAAACGCTGTGCCAACATCGGGAAACAGCCCGATTGCAGTTTCTGGCATTGCAAATTTGTAGCCAGCGCCTGCAACCCGGTGCGTGCCATAAATCGAGATGCCAACTCCCGATCCCATGACGATCCCATCAATTAACGAAACCGTCGGTTTGGCGAAGCATTCTAGTTGCCAATTCAAATTGTACTCACGTGCAAACGATTGGCGCGCCTCATCGCGATCGTCTTTTCCAAGCCGAACCAATTCACGCACATCAACACCAGCGCAAAACGCTTTTTCCGATTCTGATTGAATAATGACCGCATAAATTTCGTGATCGGCCATATAGAGCGGCATCGCCGCGGCGAGATCCAAACGCATTGCGTTGGTCATGGCGTTTAAAGCGCGCGCGCGCGTCAAGGTTACAAGCCCGCTTGCACGGTTGGCGCTGACGGTGATGTCGTCTGCTGCGGCTGGCGCTTTTAAAATGGACGTGGGTGTTTGGATGTCTTGCACTCTGTTGGCCTTTGGAATTTTCTGTTGAAAATGAGGCATCGCAGCACTAGCCCTGCCTTATTCACTAGCTATACACGGGCAAGACCACTTTCCGCACGCCCTTATACTGGTTGCTGTATCGCTTGTTATGACCAGTCGCAATCTTAACAGGACTGTAACGACAATGGCTGGCCGACGACTTCGTGTTGCATGTCTATTTTTGAGCTTTTGGGCAGCCCCATTGTCAAGCCCAGTCAACGCCGGACCCATCACCCCTGGCACAACCAACGCAGATCCTGCCAACGCGGGCGAAAATTCAGACAATTGGTCAACTGCGCCACGTACCAAAGACCTGGCAGCGGTCCGCCCCAGCACCACCTCTGATGACCACCGCCATCACAAACCAATCGTAATGGCGCGAAAAGCAAAAAAAGCTGTAAGGCGAAAAAAAACAAGCGCAAAGAAACCTTCAAAAGTCACCATACCCCCGCTCCCCGTGCGCCGTGATGCAACCGACAGCCCGTCAGCGAAAAGCCCCGTCGCTCTGCCGCCCAAACCGGATGTTTGGAGCAGCAATGAAATTGAGAGTGCGCTTCGAAAGTGTGCCGACGTCATGAAACGAATTAAAGCGGTGGTGGTACCAAGCCGTCCCATTAAGAATGGGGCTTGCGGCGACCCCGCACCCGTCGAGCTCGTCAGCGTTGGAGAAAATCCACCAGTTACATTTTCACCACCCGCCAAGGTCAACTGCCAAATGGTTGAGGCGTTGCACACTTGGGTCACGCGAGACTTACAACGCCTTTCCAAAAAACACTTGCGCGCTTCGCTCATAAAGATCGAAGTGATGAGCGACTATTCCTGTCGTCGTGCATACGGGCGCAAAAAGGGCAGGATGTCTGAACACTCCAAAGTCAATGCGCTGGATATTCGTGGCTTCGTGACAACAAAGGGCAAAACCGCACGCTTACTCGCCGATTGGGGCGTCACCAAACGCGATATTAAACGCGCCATTGCTAAAAAGAAAAAAGAGAAAGAAAAGCGTGAAAAGGCTTTGGTAGCCAAAGCGCTTGCAAAACAAGAAGCAAAGGAACGTCAGCGCAAATCAGCATCCAAAGACGCTGACATCGACACCTCTGTCAACACCACACTTCGAGATGGCAAAAAGAAAACTGCCAAAATCGTTTCAGGGTCGGTTAAAAAGAACGCCAAAGCTGGCAAGCCGTCATTCAGCGTCGCGCCCAAAAAGCTTGGTGGTCCCAAACCCGGTGAGCCCAGGTTCAGCCCACCAAAATCATCCAAAGGTCGGTTCCTGCGAGGGGCCCATATTGCTGGTTGTCGCATCTTTGGAACAATCCTTGGCCCAGAAGCCAACAATGCCCACCGCAACCATTTCCACGTCGACATGGCTCCACGAAGACGCAGTAACTTTTGCCAATAGTTAAAGTCTTCACGGTCTGAAAGAACCGTCTGCGTCAACTTCGCCGCCATGACATGCCCAGTGCCACGTCCACACGTGCCACGGCCAGGCCTGAATATTTAAGGCTCATTAAGACGACGGAAGACTTCTACTTGCGCGAACGGCTCGCGCCAGCGATGTTGGAGGTCATTCCACTCCTTGAGACACTTACCAGTAACGAGCAGACCCCAACACATGGCTGAATTTAACACGCCCCCGCACTCTCTGACGAATAATGTGCCCACTGGTCATTTTCCCGCAACGCGGATGCGTCGCAACCGTCAAAGCGATTGGACACGGCGCATGGTATCAGAGACGGCTTTATCGCTGAACGACCTGATCTGGCCAATGTTTGTCATCGACGGCCAAAATGCCGCCGTCGATGTTCCATCAATGCCCGGTGTACAACAACTGACAATCGACCACATCGTTGCTGCCGCCCGCCAAGCGGAAGACTTAGGCATTCCAGCTATTGCTCTATTTCCAAATACCGAACCTTCCTTGTGCAACGCCGATGCCACAGAGGCCTTCAATCCGGAAAATCTCGTCTGCAGAGCAACACGCGCCGTAAAAGCGGCCAATCTAAACGTCGGCATTATCCTCGACGTCGCGCTTGACCCTTATACAAGTCACGGCCACGACGGACTGATGCGCGGGGCGACGATCGACAATGATCTGACGCTCGAAGCGCTTGCGCGCCAATCGCTTGTACAGGCCGAAGCCGGTGCAGACATTCTCGCCCCTTCCGACATGATGGATGGTCGCGTCGGTGTGATCCGACACGCTCTCGAGAACGCCGGTCACACCAACCTACAAATCATGTCTTATGCGGCCAAATATGCCTCAGCGTTTTACGGGCCATTTCGCGACGCGGTTGGGTCTTCATCCAACCTCAAGGGCGACAAACGCACCTATCAGATGGACCCGGCAAACAGCGACGAAGCGCTGCGTGAAGTGGCCCTGGACATCGCCGAAGGCGCAGACATGGTCATGGTGAAACCTGGCCTCGCCTACCTCGACATCGTCCAGCGGGTTGCGCAAACCTTCAAGGTTCCAACGTTTGCGTACCAAGTTTCTGGTGAATATTCGATGTTGATGGGCGCGATAAATGCCGGACACTTGGATGGTGACCGCGTGATCATGGAATCTTTAATTGCCTTTAAGCGTGCAGGTGCGTCGGGTGTGCTGACCTACTTCGCCCCGACGGTTGCCAAGATGTTGCGTGGATAGTCTCTAGCGCCTGACACGACGCCTGCGTGGCGGCTCGGCCGATGGCGGTCGCGCTTGGACCGCCTGTGGGGTACCGCCTTCTGGCAGATCCGGAACAGCCGCAGCAGCCTCAGGATTGTCAGGTTTTTCGCACCCTGTCAGCCAAACATCGAAAACAGGATGTTCAACCGCATTCAGTCCCGGGCTTTCAGCAAACATCCAACCCGTAAAAATTCGCTTTTGCTCGCCTTCGAGCAACGTTTCTTCGACTTCAACAAACGATGATGTTTTGGGTTTTTCTGTTGCCGCGCGCGAAAAGCAAACGCGTGGTGTGATTTTGAGCGAACCAAACTCCTGCGTTTCACCAAGTGGAACTTCGAGTTTTTTGATCGTCGCCGTCACCTTATCAAGGGCTGCAAAAACTGCGACTTGATTGGAAATGCGTTGTTGGGCTGATGCCGATGGCGCATATCCCGCAACACTTACGCCAAGCAGGACGCTCAGCGCCGCAAGTCCTTTTGCAGTGTTTATTGCTGACGTCATTCAAATCCCTCGACAACGACAAGATCGGACACGGCAAAAGCCTGGCGCAATGCAGCCGCTTCCTTGTATTCGGGCGAACGATAGCAAGCCAAGGCCTTCTCGTATGTCTCAAAGGCGAGCACGACATGGCGGTCTCGCGACGCACCTTCCATCAGCTCGAAAGTCCCGCCACGAACCAGAAATTTGGCGCCGTATTTTTCAAATGCAATCTTGGCGGCAGCAAGGTAGCGCGGATAATTCTCAGCATCCGCCACAGATATGTGGACGATCCAATAGCCTTTTGCAGGTTTTGCAGGGTCCATTAGCGCGACACTTTCAGTTGTTCCCGCCCAAGTTATTCCGGACGCCAAGGTTTATAGTCACCCGACACATCGGGTCGGTCTTGCGGGGTCAAAATTGAACCCGGCGGACGATATGCGCCCTTGGTCCCGGTCATATTGGCCCGGTGGGGCCTTTGCCAGGGCTTTGCCGTGTAATCTTCCTCAGTTGGCGGTGTTTCAACCGTATGATGCAACCACCCGTGCCACTCTGGCGGCACCAGCGAAGCTTCCGAGAGATTTTTGTAGATCACGAACCGCCGCGGCATGCCATGCGAGCCAACACCCTTTTTCTGCTCGTAATATTTGTTGCCCAGGTCATCTTCGCCGATAAAACGGCCCTGATTCCACACTGTGACTCGCGTGCCCCAGGTATTTCCGCCCCACCAGCTGAAAATCTCGCTGAATAGCCCCATGATGATTGGTCTCAAATTGTCTGCTCAAACGCCCCTTTGGCGCTGAATGTCACAAACTGGGGTAGCGCAGTCGCGCCGTGGTGTCGAGACGACGATCGATCGCGGCTTTGCGGTCACACCCCGAGTCCCTGGAATCGGTCTAAGCTTTTTCCGTATCCGGTCGTTATCAACATTCTGAGATTCGTTCAGAACCCCATAAAGCACCGGAATTCAGGCCAAATGCCAACCAATTCCCATCAACACGTTGTCAACGTTTTTTCCACCGTTTCTCCATGTTGAATCAACATCTAGTATGGGTGTGACCCACAACATACAAAACCTTTGATCTGAACCACGAATCGGATGAATTTGTTTTGGTGACGGAGCGCATAACTGGCGTACAGGGTCGGGGGGCTCGTCACATGGGGTTTAACAAAGCGTACCATTCATTTCGTGTCTGAAACTTAGCCAAGGCCGGTTCGGCCGAATTCAGTCTCGACGACATAGCTTTCGAACGTTGGTTCAAAGCACGTAACGAACGCATGGCGGCATGCGATCGGCGGGACAGCTTGTGCCAAGTTTAACGCGAACGAATGGCTCTATTTATTGCGAGCTTGGTCGACCTGCTCCATGAGCATGACCAGAGGGAAAATTAGGAAGAGACGTTTTTAAATCCCAGCACGTTCAAAACCGTAAAAAGAGTATCAAAACAAGTTTTTCCGACGCGTCCAAATCGTTTCGCGTGGTTCTGTTGGAAAGCTAATCGATCAGGCAATCCAGCGTTTTTTGCTCTCTATTTGGGGGCGCAAAACGCCGCAAGAAAATTACTTTGGGGGCACTAATGAAGATTTCTCGGCGCTACACTGAGGCCGGCAAGTCTCCTTACGAGACAATCGAATTCCGGCAAGCCACGTCGGAGATTAAGAATCCAGACGGCTCAATCGTGTTCCGCCTTGCAGACTTTCAAGTTCCAGCCCATTGGAGCCAAGTCGCCGCCGACGTTCTCGCGCAAAAATACTTCCGCAAAGCCGGTGTCGCACAACGCCTCAAACGCTTTGAAGAAACTCAAGTCCCCTCATGGCTTTGGCGCTCTATTCCAGACGAGCGCACACTTGGCGATTTGCCAGCCGACGAACGCTATATCGGCGAAACTGATTCCCGCCAGGTCTTCGACCGCCTCGCTGGCACATGGACTTATTGGGGATGGAAAGGCGGATACTTCTCATCAGAAGACGACGCCCGCGCGTTCTATGACGAACATCGCTACATGTTGGCCAGTCAGTTTGGCGCCCCCAATTCACCACAGTGGTTCAACACTGGCTTGCACTGGGCCTATGGCATCGATGGTCCTGGTCAAGGCCATTTCTACGTTGACCCTGAAACCGGTGAGCTGACATCGTCTAACAGTGCTTATGAGCACCCCCAACCACACGCCTGCTTTATTCAGTCCGTTGGCGATGATCTCGTCAATGAAAACGGCATTATGGATCTTTGGGTCCGCGAAGCCCGTTTGTTTAAATATGGCTCTGGCACCGGCACAAACTTCTCATCCTTGAGAGGCGCAAACGAAAGCCTATCTGGTGGCGGTAAGTCTTCAGGCTTAATGAGCTTCTTGAAGATTGGCGACCGGGCGGCTGGTGCGATTAAATCCGGCGGCACAACCCGGCGCGCGGCCAAAATGGTTGTCGTCGATGTCGACCACCCTGATGTTGAGGAATACATCAACTGGAAAGTTCGCGAAGAGCAAAAGGTTGCTGCCCTCGTAACGGGGTCAAAGATTTGTCAAAAGCGCCTCGTCGCGATCATGAAGGCCTGCACCAACTGTGAAGCTGATGGTGATGATTGCTTTGAACCGAAGAAAAATCCCAAGCTAAAGTCTGCCATTAAAGACGCACGCCGTGAGCTGGTACCCGACAATTACATTCGCCGTGTCATACAATTTGCACGACAAGGCTACACGGAAATCAATTTCGACACCTACGATACCGACTGGGACTCCGAGGCTTACCTGACAGTCTCCGGTCAAAACTCCAACAATTCGGTTCGCGTCACGGATGAATTCCTCAACGCTGTTGAAAACGACAGCGACTGGGAGCTGAAATCACGCAAAACCGGTGAAACAACAAAGACCATCAACGCCAAAGCATTATGGGAAGACATTGGCGCCGCGGCTTGGGCATCGGCTGATCCCGGAATTCAATTCCACACAACAATCAATGATTGGCACACCTGCCCGCAAAGTGGACCAATCCGCGCGTCGAACCCTTGCTCTGAATACATGTTCCTCGACGACACGGCTTGTAACCTTGCTTCGTTGAACCTGATGAACTTTCGTCGCGACGATGGATCGTTCGATACAGAGTCGTTTGAACACGCCTGTCGTTTGTGGACCATAGCGCTTGAGATTTCCGTGTTGATGGCTCAGTTCCCATCCAAACAGATTGCGGAGCTGTCGTATCGTTACCGCACACTCGGGCTCGGTTTTGCCAATATCGGCGGGTTGTTGATGTCGTCTGGCACTTCCTACGATTCAGATGAAGGCCGTGCCATCTGTGGCGCAATTTCTGCGATCATGACCGGCACCTCTTATGCGACTTCGGCTGAAATGGCTGAAGAACTTGGACCGTTCCCAGGTTACGATAGCAATGCTAGCGAAATGCTACGCGTTATTCGCAACCATCGCCGCGCCGCCTACGGCCAATCGAGTGGGTATGAAAAGTTGGCCACGGACCCTGTGCCACTCGATCACGCCTCCATCACCGATCCTCGCCTTGTTGAAGCTGCGATGCAGGCTTGGGACAAAGCCATCGACGACGGCCAAAAATTTGGTTTCCGCAATGCCCAGTCAACTGTGATTGCACCAACCGGCACTATCGGTTTGGTGATGGACTGTGACACGACGGGAATTGAACCTGACTTTGCGCTTGTGAAGTTTAAAAAACTTGCAGGCGGTGGTTACTTTAAAATCATCAACCAAGGCGTTCCAGGCGCACTTCGCAAACTTGGCTACACAGAAGCTGAGATTGCAGAAATTGAGGCTTATGCCATTGGTCACGGTTCTTTGGCGCAAGCACCAGCCATTAATACGAGCACCTTGCGCGCCAAGGGCTTCGACGACAAAGCCTTGTCAACGGTCGCCTCCAACCTCGAAAGCGCTTTTGACATCAAGTTTGTCTTCAACCGCTGGACGCTTGGCGATGAACTCCTGAAAGATGCACTTGGCATCGAAGAAGACGTCCTCAACGATCCAAACTTTGATCTGTTGTCTCATCTCGGCTTCACAACCGACGACATTGATGCCGCCAACGAACATGTCTGTGGTTCAATGACCCTTGAAGGTGCACCGCATCTGAAAGATGAGCACCTACACATTTTTGATTGTGCCAACCCATGTGGGCGCAAAGGCAAACGCTACCTGTCTGTTGAAAGCCACATTCGTATGATGGCGGCCTCACAGCCGTTCATCTCCGGTGCAATTTCAAAAACAATCAACATGCCAAACGATGCAACCGTTGATGATTGCAAACAGAGTTACATGCTCTCATGGCGATTGGCGCTGAAAGCAAACGCGCTCTATCGCGATGGCTCGAAACTGTCTCAGCCTTTGAATTCGCAATTGTTGGCGGACGAAGCTGATGAACAAGAAGAAGTTTCAGCCACCCTGCACGCCGACCAACCAATGGCCGCCCGCGCCGCCATCGTAACGGAGCGCATCGTTGAACGTGTCATTGAAAAGATGGTTGAACGCGAACGGGAAAAACTGCCGGGTCGGCGCAAAGGCTACACGCAAAAGGCCAATGTAGGCGGTCATAAAGTTTATCTCAGAACCGGAGAGTATGAAGATGGCCGTGTCGGTGAGATCTTCATCGACATGCACAAGGAAGGGGCCGCCTTCCGTGCGATGATGAATAACTTTGCCATCGCAATTTCTCTCGGACTGCAGTACGGCGTGCCACTTGAAGAGTATGTCGAAGCCTTCACCTTCACCCGTTTTGAACCCGCCGGTCTGGTGCAAGGCAACGAAGCGATCAAAAACGCAACGTCAATCCTCGACTACATCTTCCGCGAATTGGCTGTCTCGTATCTTGGCCGTCACGACCTTGCCCACGTCGACCCATCCGATATGGCAACGGGCACTGTGCTTGGCAAATCAGATGCTGAACGCGAGGCCGATGAAGAGCTCGAAGCCCAGCGCCGCGCCCAGCATTTCGTATCGAAAGGGCTTGTTCGCGGGAACGTAACTGGTATCGGGATCGCCAGCAGAGACGGTGTGTCAGACCACAGCAATGGCGCCGCTATTGCAACACCGACACAGCATGTTGCAGACACGGTTTCAACAATGCAGGCAAACGTGTCAACGCCGGACCAAGCGGTCAATGCGTTGAGCGCGACGGCAACCGTCATGCAACAATCCATCGAGACCAAAACGACGACGGTCTCAACAGAAGGTGCACTGGCGTTGAAAGTTGATCCCGTGCAACAGCCCAATGACACGGTTCAGGATCGAATTGCTCAGGCCCGAATTCGTGGTTACGAAGGCGAAGCCTGTCATGAATGTCAAAACTTCACGCTGCTACGCAACGGCACTTGCATGAAGTGTGATACATGCGGTTCGACATCCGGTTGTAGCTGAAGACGTCTGAGGGTGGTTGAGCGGCATCAATCAACACTTGGCCCACCCCACAAACGATGAACGGCAGAAAGTAAGGGGGCGTGCAGAGTTCTGCGCCCCCTTAGCTTTTTTGGCAAGTGTGGCGTCTAGCGCGGCAAAGATGCTGAGACGTCTCCTTCAAACAGGAAATCTCAGTAAACACCTCAAAATACGCGACAATTTGGTTGTACTCATCTGTGGAGAATGGGGATGAGCGCGGACAACTCCTCTTGCCCACTTCTGGCTGCCGCGCGAATCAGACAATGATTCGAAACTGTCGGTTCTTTTAAGTCTGTAAGAGCGTCGCCGACTTGCGGAGCAATTACATGATGACCGAAGCGCCAACGACACCGGCGTGTGTTTACCTACTGGCAGACCACCTTGATGCGGCATTGGCAGCCGGTGAAGACCTGATCAAGGCTGGACTTAAATGGACAGCTCATCAAAGTGCTGGCCAAACGTCACCTTTGGTCGATCACACTGAACAGCGCGAAACTCTTGAAGAAATTCGCACACTTGAACTTCTAATTATCGCCCGCGTCCTACAAGCGCGTGACCGCGCCAATGAAGTCGCCGAGTATTCGACGATGTTTCGGACGCTGGCAAAATTGTTTGTCTCCGGCACCACGAACCTGCGCGATATCATTGAAAGTTGTGGTGACAGTACAGCCGTCGACTTTCAAACCGGCGACGGCACCACGAGCTACTTGCGCAGCCGTGGTCTGATTCAACCTGATGCAGCCTGTATCAGAGACGGTGGTGATGCGATGGCAACCGCTGAGGCGATCGAAACCAACTTCTTGGTCGCCGCTCGGCTTCCGTTGAGTATTTTACTCGACAATGTCGCAACGTTTCTCGATGCACTCGATACCAGCTTCGAGCTCTACGAAGTCGACGATGAAGACGAGCCGACACCCATTGAGGCAACGCCCTTCGATGATGCCGCTTACGACGATGCGATTGCTGTGACCGCCAGTGATCATATCAGCTCCACTGGCGAGAAACCTGACATCGAAATCATATTAAAAAGCCTGCGCGATGGCACCCGTCGCGAAACATTGGCCGAACGCCTAGCGCGCTTGCCACAAGGCTAGGCCAGTCGAGCCCAGCGCGCTTGGCAGAGCACAACAAAAAAGAGGCCCAGTTGGCGTTTGAAATAACGCCAACTGGGCTTTCCTATTTTATTTCATTGCCGTTGTTATTGAGACCCATCTGCACGGCAAGCTTACGTGCTGGCATGGTATGTGTCCCCAAAACTATTCGTATCGGCTCTAGCAATCTTCTTTGGCACGTCCGGCATGTCTCGTTTGGGGCTCGGACAATGGTCCTCGACGTCGATCTGTTGTTCAGCGCCCTCAGATAGTGATCTCAGCATTCCCACATGCTGCACAACTGTCGCTCGAGAAACCAGAATGCGGCGAATTGGGTGACCTTTTGCAATCCGCTCGAAATCCGATGCGCGCAAGTGCTGAATTTCCATTGCGACAGTTGCAAATTCTCGCAGCCCTTCAACACTGGCCAAGCGGTGATTGATTGTCGGAGGGGCCAAAGTCACTTGCATGCGTGGTGCAGACGTCTGAGCGCGTGCAATTATCCCGCGGCGGCCAATGGCTTTCTGAATGGTCGTGTCGATCTGGTCATCAGCCTTGGCAACGGGAAGCAAATGGGCAACCACACGACTGTTAACGCGCGCGACCTTAACGGCTGATCTGCCATCGGGAATTTTTTCGACCCCCTTACTTCGCGACGTATATGTTCGAGCAGGCGCCACCGCGTCAACAATGGAGTGCATTGGACGATTGCTTAAGGTCAAAGGCGCCTCACTGACCCGTGCCATTCGGGTCAAACGCTCGCTCTCAGCGTTTGCAATCAGTTGTCGGCGCGCTAAAGCCTTTTGGTGTTCGTTAATTTTGTTCAGTTTCTGCCAACGGGTTTGAACCTTTTCAGTTCGGGCAACTGAAACGGCGGCCCCAACTGGCAATGCGAGTGTGCTGGCAGCCAATGCATTGACGGCGGTTACTGCAGCTGTTGCAAGGCGTGCGCTTTCGAAGGTCTCGTACGACCCGATATACCCTGCCACCGGTGGATATCTACGGTTTTTCTTATAGGTGGCCTCCGCTTTATTTGGCGCGCTGATAACTTCAGCCTTCAGCTTGGCGATACCGCGACCAAAGAAACCTAATTTTTCAGCAACCGCGCGCGAGACATCAAGTTTGCGGTTTCCCCAATACGGTCCAGCGTTGTTCACGCGCACAACTGCCGATTTTTTCGTTGCCGGATTCCACAACAACAAAACCGTGCCATCAGGATATATTGGGCTGGCGGCGTTATCGTGTCGGCCTGGGAAAAAAGGCTCACCTGAAGATGTCAAACCACATGGATTATAAACGTCGCGCTTACAATCATCGTAGTAAGAGGATACGAGATATTCGCTTTTACCAACCCGTGCGCGTGTTTGCTTTAAAGTCAGAACACGGTGGCAGGTGCTATAAAAACAATACCGGACACCTGGTCCTTTGGCAGACGCGTCATTTGTTCGTGACAAAAGAACTGACGAGAAAATTACGAAAACGAAAAAGCTGGCTTTCACAAAGCACAACAAGCAGGCGCACATATTCGCGCACGCGCCAGACAAAAACTTCATAACGCCATTCCCCAATTACGATTACCATCAATGGTAATCGTGAAACCCACGTACCCCGCGTTTGCTCCTCATTGGATAGGGCGCAACAAATAGGAGTTTTATGAGCAACGACGTAAATACTAAGAATTTACCTTAACGTGTGAGAGGGGTAGACCCCATGACGCAGTTTTCACTGCTGAGATTATAAGGCATTGAAAACAAAATGTTTTATAGATTATCGATTTTTTTCCTCAATGAAACCGCGGTTTCATTTAATCGATCTGCGTCAACGCAACGCAGAACAATCTCGCAACGCATACGCCCATCGCGGAAAGACGGATAACTTCCAATGGAAACATCCGTGTACTCATTTTGATGTTCACCAAGCATATCAGCGATATCGCCTTCCGGCCTTTCAACCGGAATGGTTTGAGACAGCATTTTTCGCCCGACTTTTAAATACTGAGCCGCATCATCGAGCATAACTTGCATAACACTTGGCACTCCGGCCATCACAACAACATTTTCAATCATAAACCCCGGCGCGATTGAAACTTTGTTTTGAATAAGCTTCGCCCCAAACGGAATGCGCGCCATGCGTAATCTTGATGGTGTTAACTCGAGCTCACGGCGTTCATAGTAAGGCTTCATCAAGTCTAGAGCACGCTGATCGACATCGATGCCAACGCCGAGTGCTTTTGCAATACTGTCAGCGGTAATGTCGTCATGCGTTGGGCCTATGCCACCCGTCGTAAAAAGATACGTGTAACGCGCTCTCAAGGCGTCAACGGCCGATACAATTTCCACCTCCACATCTGGAACAATTCGAACTTCCAACAAACGAATTCCCAAGGCGGTCAAGTAATCGGCAATAAAGCTGATATTCTTGTCCTTTGTTCGCCCCGATAAAATTTCATCGCCGATGACGAGAAGCGCGGCAGATACCACTTCGTTTTTTTCTGCCTCTGCCGGCGTTGTCATGTTGTCTTCTGCCATATCCAGATCCAGTTTGGTGTTATCTTTGTCTAGCGCGAACCTGGTCCAACGCGCCAACAGAAAATATTTATTGAGACAAACGCCAGACACCGCTAAACATCAGGCCCATGAAATTTGCTTCCCCCCTCATACGCGGTCGTCTCATCAAACGCTACAAGCGCTTCCTTGCCGACGTCGTCCTTGACGATACTGGTGAAACCGTGACGGCAAGCTGTGCCAATACTGGCTCCATGAAAGGACTGCTGGCGCCTAATGTTCCAGTTTGGCTTTCTGAAACCTCTTCCCCAACACGCAAGTATCGTCACACCTGGGAACTGGTGGAAAACGATATCAGTGGCAAAGCCCAATTGGTCGGCATTAATACCGGACACCCCAACAAGCTGATTGCCGAAGCCATCTGTGACAACAAGATTGGACCATTGAAGGGGTATGCCAGTCTGCGTCGAGAACAAAAATACGGCAAATCGAGCCGTATCGACATCTTACTTGAGGACGAAAAAAAAGGCCGTGCCTACGTCGAGATTAAGAATGTCCATATGATGCGGAATAAAGGCCTTGCGGAATTTCCAGATTCCGTCACTGCGCGTGGGGCAAAACACCTTGATGAGCTTACCGAGATGGTTAGCCAAGGACATCGAGCAGTGATGCTTTATCTTGTTCAACGCGCCGACGCGACAAGGTTCACGTTAGCTCCCGATATCGATCCACACTACGCTGAAACATTTGCCAGAGCGATGGATCGTGGCGTTGAGGCCATTGCGTATCGCTGCAAGATCACGCCAACAAAAATATGGGTCGATAAAAAAATTCCGGTGGTTGCAGCAAAAACCTGACCCATCTTTGTTGCAGCGCAAACATCTCACGTGCCGGCCGACCATCGCGGCGACAATACGCTTGCAAACCCAAGTCTTGACCAATCTAGCCATTACCAGCACGCAAATTTCTTCTAACGTTATATTGATACGGCTTGATTGGACGATCAGCCGACGATACCCAATTTAAGAAAGAGCAAAAGTGTAAAGAAGGGTCGCCTCAGCGTACACTTGCGGTCTTGAACGCCTGACTGAAAAGTCAGCGAATTGAGGAGGTCGAAAACAATGATTGATAGACGTCAACTCGGTGCGGGCGGTGTCGCAACACTGTTGGCTGCATTTGGTATTTCAAAAGTTTCAAACATGGCATACAGCGCAGATAACCAAACCAAAACATTCGAGATAACAAAAACCAAACAAGAATGGCGTGAACAGCTATCACCTCAACAATTTTATGTGCTGCGTGAGCACGGCACCGAGTGGGCACATTCAAGTCCCCTGGATAAGGTCTATGATCCTGGCACTTATCATTGCGCCGGTTGCGAGCTGGCCTTGTTTTCCTCGGAAACAAAGTTTGACAGTCGCACAGGCTGGCCGAGTTTTTGGAAGCCGCTTGAAAATGCTGTTGGAACGTCGGTTGACGATTCACTGTTCGCGACGCGCACCGAAGTCCACTGTCGCCGTTGTGGCGGACATCTCGGTCACGTCTTTCCCGATGGCCCGAAACCAACCGGGTTACGTTATTGCATGAACGGGATTGCCATGACATTCGTGCCAACAGCCAAAACAAAAAAAGAAACCGGCTAAGTAAAATCCGGTGAGTTACCTGACTTATTGACGAACCGCGAAGGTGGCATAATCAAGTAGGTGTCATCTCCAATCAATCAACCGAGTTGAGCTCGATCGGAACGTCTAAATCAGACCTGAGAACAACCGTAGAAAGAACCGTTCAACGCCAATGTTCAAATTCAGCAAACCTTCCATCCGCAATGGCGAACTTGTCCTCATAGTCGCAACTGCGGTTGTTGCTCTTTTGGCATTTATAACCTTCTCTGCTTATTCCGCTGAAGATCGCCAGAAAAATGCCAACCAAGGTCGTGTTAAGGGCACTCAGGAGATGGCGGTCGCCACCTTTGGCTCTGGGTGTTTTTGGTGCACCGAGGCAGACTTCGACAAGGTTCCTGGCGTCCTTGAAACCATATCAGGTTACATGGGGGGCAAGCCCGAGACTGCCGATTACCAAACGGTGTCATCTGGAACCACCAAACACCAAGAGGTGTTGCAGGTCACCTACGATCCAAGCCAAGTGACGTACAAAACGCTACTGGACCATTTTTGGCGTACAACAGACATCGTAGATGGCGGCGGTCAATTCTGTGATCGGGGGCCGCAATACAAGCCCGTCGTCTTTGCTCATAATAACGAACAATTAGAACTGGCACGAAGCGAGAAGGCGGCACTTAATAATTCCAAACAGTTTGACAAGCCGGTGGCGGTGGAAATCAAGTCTGTTGCAGACCTCAAGTTCACGGCCGCTGAGGACTATCATCAAAACTACTATAAGAAAAAACCCCTGCGGTATAAGTACTACCGGTATTCCTGCGGCCGCGATGCACGCCTCAAGCGACTTTGGCGTAAGGCTCTTACAAACTAAAAGCTCCGTCAGATCTGCGCTTTGCCAACTGTCCCGATATACTGGACTATTATGCGGCGCAATTGACCAGGGCAAAGTCCCGCTTGCTTCGCGATCCTTAACTCCAGCACACAACGGAGTGTGTGCCTAAGCGAAATCCATCGTCTCTCAGTGATCTCAAATTCTCTCCGTGACCTCAAAAGTTGCACGAACACGGCAAGCGCAAAGGCCATTTTGTTGCGCTGCGTTTTTGCGCTGCACTCATTGTGCCGCCAATTCAAATGGCCAAAATGGACGAATTTTTTCGCACAAATGAGTTGACGGCGAACCCAGATATCGCATCTTATTGTCATGAGATTGTTTTAAGATGAGTCTATATTCCGTTTCAGGAACCATCTTTTTCTGATGGTGACTTGCGAATTGGCACCGCTAGACTGATTTTTGAAGCCGAATTCAAGCCCGCCCGCTGACTGCATGAGGCCTGCCATGATCAAGAGTATGCAGAGTTTAAAGTCTAAAGCCCATGCTGCAGGCTACGTTATGGCTGTGTCAGAGGAATATCTTGAGGCAGAGCACAATAAATTACTCGCACTTGAAGCGCCCCTTGCCGAACGCCCAACATACGTGGCTTACAAAGAACCGCAAAAGCCGGTTTTGATGATCGAGCACCACAAAGACAAAGCCTCGACGTTCTTGCACAATCTGCTCGATGGCCTGCGTAGTGGCCGCGCCGCGGCCTAATCTGTCCGTTTAGAAACCGTCGCAATCAACAACGCGCGTCATTTTTCGCAAACCAGTCCATGACCAAGTCTGCATTCTGGGCAATCCAGCAATGTCCTGCATTGTCGATTGGCGTGTAATCGGCGTGGCTGATTTCGCGCGCCAACCGCTCGGCGGCAGAAACGGGCACGTTTCGATCGGCTGATCCCTGCCAAATCTGCGTTTTGGCAACGACATCTCCAAAGGCAATGTCCCATCGCTGGCTGAAAATTCTCATATCAATTGCCGGCCCCAGCGCCCCGGCTGCCAGTCCACCACCAAAAACCTGGGCCTGTCCACGCCGCTCGGCCTCGTCCAGCATCAATTTTCGGTCGGACGATGCCGCGCGAACTGTCACGATCTTCATTGCCAAATCCGGTGCTTTACGCGCGACAACGCCAAATACGGCGAACAGGGCTTCGACTGCACCTGGAACACGAGGGAGGAGACGGAAACAAAAGTGATGAAAGGGTGTCATCGCAGCAATCGTGCGTTCGCCAGTCTGGGGCATGCAAACAATGGGGCCAACAGGGGCCACGAGACCAAGAGACGAAACACGATCTCCTAGGCGCGCCGCCGTTGCAACGGCAAACGGCCCCCCACCAGAAATAGCCAACAAACCAACACGACGCCCGCAGCCCACAGCATCTACAAGCGCTTCCAAATCGATGGCAAAATCGGCCAGTGTCCGCGCAACTCGCGCCGGTGCTTGCGTTTGCCCATAGCCCCAACGATCTGGACAAATAAGTGTCATCCCTTTGTCAGCTGCAGCCTTGGCGGCAAAGCCAAATTTCAGACCAAACCCTGGTGTTCCGTGCAATGCGATAACTGGAGCACCATCAACTGCACCATAGCGACGATAAGAGAGACGCCGGCCATCAGGCAAAATGATGTGTTCAGATGTGACGTGCTCAGGCATGGCGTACTCAGGCGGGTGTTCGGTCATAAAATTCATCAACGCCCCCTCGATCTCGTTAGAAACAATGCAAATACGCCACTTACCATTCAAGGGCTTCTGGCGGAGGGGGTTTTAACTGAAACTGCAGCCCCGTGAAGTCAGCAAGAAGATCGGAAGATTTGAGGTAGTCGCTTGCTGGAATTTTATGCCAATGACTGAGGCGATACACACAACCGTCGCAAGCAAACAACAAGTCCTCACCTGGCCTCGCGACAATCCAATCAACAAACCTAGCACCGCTTTCTTCTAAACCGGTTTCAATTCTCTTATACTCCGATACCAGAGCTTCGCGATTTCCTGCAGGTTTCGTCCAAGCTTCTGGAAGGCTTCCATGTTTTTGGGCATCTTCGTAGGCTTGAACTTTTACCCGCTTGGGAATGGGAACGTTTCCATGTGGCACCATTCCGTCTTCGCTTTCCCACAAAACGATATCGTTTTCACCACGAAACAATCCTCCGCCGGTCCAATGCCCAAATGCCGGCCAAATAGCGAGCGCTGAGAAATAAGGCGGGCGACTGATTGCCGTCCACACGCCTTGATTTTCGCGAGGCAAACGCCACCCTCCCTGTTGGCCCAAGGCATCGCGATGGTCCTGTGAGAGGTTGCCCCGCAGATACGCTGGCACTTTGCGACGCTTATATTTTTTTTGGGCAGCCGCGGTCATCTCGGCTGTTAGCGGATCGTAGCCTTCAATCTGGCCATCACTGGCAAGGGAAGCTCGTGGGCGATCAACATCGCGCGGTGCGCTGGCGTGGTATTGAGCCGCCCAATAAATGAGATGGTCTCCTAAAGGAGAAAGGTCACACAGGCGAACGATGCCTTTCATCCATTGGCCAGAGACGAAGGTGTCTGTTTCCAAGTCCCAAGAAATGAGATTGAAATGGCGTTTTGGGCCACGACGCAAAATAACAGCCTTCGGTGCAGCCGTTGCAAATAACACCGATAGTCGTGTGCGAAACGGTGGGTCTGTATCTTCGTTTGCCGGTTGTTTACTCGTCATTCAATTCGCATTCTAAATCAAACTTAGACGGGCACCCAAAGACGCCCTACTTCAAGCCGGCACAAAACTTCTGAATTCGCGTACAGGCTTTGGTCAATTGATCCTCCGAAGTAGCGTATGAAATGCGGAATGCTGGTGAAGATGCAAATGCCGCACCGTGAACACAGGCGACGCCTTCTTCGTTCAACAAGGCCGTCACGAAATCTTCATCACTTTCAATCTTAGCCCCGCCTGCTGAAGTTTTGCCAATCGCACCAGCGCACGATGGGTAAACATAAAACGCACCTTCTGGCTTTGGACATGAGATGCCTTCAGCTTCGTTCAACATTGCAACAACGAGATCCCGCCGCTTAACAAATTGAGCGTTATTGGCTGCGATAAAGTCCTGCGAACCATTCAAAGCCTCAACAGCCGCCCATTGTGTGATCGAGCATGGGTTTGATGTCGACTGAGATTGGAGCTTACGCATGGCTTTGATCAATTCGGGTGGACCACCGGCATATCCAAGTCGCCAGCCTGTCATGCAATAAGCCTTCGACAAGCCATTGAGTGTCAGTGTGCGATCATAAAGGCCGGGCTCAACTTGAGCTGGCGTACAAAATTTCAGGCCATCGTAGATGAGGTGCTCGTAAATGTCGTCGGTTAGGACCCAGACGTTTGGATGCTTTAGCAAAACGTCCGTCAAGACCTTCAGATCATCGTGGCTGTACGCCGCGCCAGAAGGGTTCGATGGCGAGTTGAACAAGAACCATTTCGTTTTTGGCGTAATTGCCGCTTCAAGCGCTTCAGGCTTCAAGCGAAATCCATCATCCATTTTGGTTTCGACGAACACCGGCTTTCCACCGCCCAACAAAACGATGTCAGCGTAAGAAACCCAGCAGGGTGATGGGATGATGACTTCATCGCCCGGATTCAACGTTGCCATCAGCGCATTGAACAAAACTTGCTTACCACCGGTTCCAACAGAGATCTGCTCCGGCTTGTAGTCGAGATTATTATCGCGCTTGAATTTCGCAATGATTGCGGCCTTCAGTTCGGGAATACCATCGACGTCTGTGTATTTTGTTTTACCCGCTTTCAGAGCTTCCCCGGCTGCTTGTTTGATATTATCTGGCGTATCAAAATCCGGCTCTCCAGCAGAAAGCGAAATAATATCTCGTCCGCATGCCTTGAGCTCTCGGGCTTTTGTAGATACGGCGATGGTCGCAGATGGTTGTATGCGCGCCAGGCTTTCGGCAAGGAAACCCATAGGTGGTCCTTTCTTAGTATAATGTCGTCCGGTGATGGATTGTCGTTTGGCAAGCTTGTGTTGGCACACTGAGACTGTGTCAATCTCCGTTATATATCGCAGCGCAAAATTGACTGCAATTCTGCATCCAAATTAATCCAATGGCCGTGTTATCCAATCCGGCTTGTAAGATTTCTCCGCATGCCCCAGTTGCAGCGCAGCATCACCCTCCACAGTCTCACAACTTTGTCATGAGGATTGACCGTATTGGTCACATTCTTGGCCCGCCGCCGACACACTATCGCTGTCAGTTGTCCTTGCTGGCTGGTTCGACGCGTGACCTGAGAACCGACAGCCGAAAAGCAGTTCGTTGGAACGTTTGAAGAGGGAAAGCGGGAATAATGCGTCATAAAAGACTTATGGGCAGCGTATTGCTGACAACGCGTGACGCTGTACTTGGATTGATCGCCTTCAGCGTTATTGCGATCTTCGTGTTGACAAAGTCAGGTAGCGAAAAGACGTTTATTTTAAACGACTTTCTCACATTGGATAGCACGCGTGCTGCAGTCGATATAACAACTCAAAGTCGCGGTATGAAACCTTCGAGACTGTCACCATTAGAAATTCAGGGCGCTGCGCGGGCTGCCAAAACAGCTGTTCCCGTAACCTCCAACAAAACCGATGTCATATTTCAAAGAACCAGCAGAACAACCGCAGTATTTCTGTTGGCGTTTATCTTTTCCGCTGTCGTAGCATTTATGCTGACGTTTTTGAGACATTTGCAGAAAGTGAAAGTGTACGTGGTTCCCAGCTCACGCCGGGAAAGTTGGGCCTGAGAGCATTCAAGGGCCCCTGAAGTGGCTTGGATTGTCGTTTCCATCGTTTCGCCCTCTTAAAAACTGGAACGAGATCTTCTCATTCTGTTAAGAATCGTTCTCACTAGACATCCACTCACTTCTGCGGGACGTATAGTGTTTAGGTTCGAAGAATGGTGTCGAGGTTCATGGATCAGAGCCATTGACGCAATAAAACCGGAGTTTTACGGATGATGCAGCGCGCCAAAGCCCAAAGCAGCCTGTTTTTATTGGGTGCTATTGCAATCCCAATTGCCTTCGGCACACTCCTGGGAAGCTGGCCATACAGTGCAAATAGCCTGCAGAAGGGGTTTGAAGCAGCGTTAGCCGAACGCGATGGCGCCGCTGTCACGCAAGCTGCAAGACGCACTGGTTTTAAAGACGTGGCAATCTCAAAAACGGCGAATTCCTCCACCGTGGCCAAGTTTGACGGGCAAATTATAAACGGGCAAATTTCTGGCAGCGAAGAATTTTGGTTGAGCCAAACACATTCCACGGGAGCAACTCCGAAGCCAGTTGCCTTGGCTGGACCTTTCAAACTTGGCGATCAATTGACCATAGGGCACGCGGAGTCCAAGCGCATCTGGACCGTCGTCAACATTTCCGAGATTGAACAACTGGTTACCGCAACATCGATTGATCAAAACCCATCGAGCTTGCTCGTGACCTTACAAGATCAGACGTCAAACCCTGTCGCTGGCCCGATTATTCGCATCATTGTCGATTCCAACGAATTGCTGTCGTGATTTCGCCTGTCTGAGGCAGCGATACTGGCGCAGCTTTGGGGCGGTGTTGCTTTGCGATCGTTGGAGGGGGTTGGTTTCTAATGCGCGCGCTGCCGCTCACGCCATCTCACCTGGCTACGCTAAATTGAACATTGCTTGAGCGTTGGGGTGCTGGCGATATGTCGGGCGTCATGCTGCCATCTCTCTCAGATTTACCGGAAAAATGCGCCCTTATATGACCCTGCTGCACCCGCTTGTGGTGTGTTGTTGCAACGACGGTCCATCGATTGCCAAAACACGCTTGCACCTTGTGTTGCAACCTAGAATTCTGGCATGACAAACCGCTGGGAGACGGGGCAGACTATGGCTGCACCGAAATTAATTATCTTTGCCAAAGGAATTCAGGGTATGCGTCTTAACCCACCATCAATAGGTATTTTTCTTATTTCACTCGCACTGGCAACGTTAGCAATTGTAGCCAAGCTGGGCTTCATTCCAATTCCGCGTTACCTGCCACATCAGGAATACTGGCTGGCGATTGTTGCCTATCTCACGCTCATGGTTGGCAGCCTGGTGCGTGGGCTTTAGGACTTAGTGAACATTACCAAGCCAGTGCCTTTTGTTTTTCAAAGAATCCGCCGGTAGGGCCATCCTCTGGAAGCTGTGCCAACCAGACAGCCGTTTCAGCGCCTTCTTCTGGCGTCCCTTTGGCTTCAGAACCACCCAACTCTGTGCGAACCCAACCTGGGCTTGCAGAGTTGATCTTAATATCAACATTCAGCCCAGCAAGATCGCCAGCTGTAATACGTGTCAGCGCATTTACAGCGGTTTTCGACATGCGGTAGCCGGCATAACCGGACGTCATATTACACAACTGCGCCAACTCAGATGAGAGGTTGACGATCCGGCCATATCCTTGCTCACGCATGATCGGCAAGACTGATTGCGTCAACCAAACCACACCATAGACATTCGTTGTGAAGGTTTCGGTTAGAATTTCGGTCGAAAGGTTTTCGACGGTTCCCTCACTGCGATCGTCAAGCAAAACGGCCGCGTTGTTGATCAAAATATCGATCCGACCAAACATTTTCATGACTTCATCAACTGCCGCCTTGATGCTTTTTTCACTGGTCACGTCTAAGGCAACTGTTGGCACATCGAAACCTTCGCTCTTGAGCGACTGCGCTGCGACCTCGCCCTTGGATTTGTCCCGAGCGCCCAGAACCGGCATAATTCCGTCGCGTGCCAATTGACGGACAATCTCAAGTCCGATGCCGCGGCTGCCACCGCTCACAAGTGCAATTCGAGTCTCTGCCATCCCAAAAGGCCTCCGATTCCGTCGATAGCTCCGCCAAATCTACTAAGATTCAACACCCAATTAGATACACAAGCTGTCTGCAAAAGCTATAACCGCGTAGCCCTTTAAAATGAGCGCAATTCGCGCCATATTCCGCTCATGGCGCAAACACCCAAAGCAAGTCCGAAAAAGAAGATCAAAGCCAAAGCAAAAGCTAAGGCGTCTCGACCGCGCGCTTCGCGAGGCAAATCAGGCAAACCTGAAGCCCCTCCAGCAGAAACTGCGGCGCGAACACCAACAACACGCACAGGCTTTAGCGAGGCCCAACAAGCCGCGTTTGATTCTGGCACCACACCTACTGCTGGCGCGGGTCGAGGTGGCGAGGCGGCCAAATTATTGCGTGACACACTGCCAGCCCTGCGCCAAGCGGGTGCTACCCCTCCACGTGGCGGGCAATCAATGTCCGATGCCCTCAATGCCATTCTCGCGCGTCCGCAAGAGCGTTCTGACTACCAGCGCGATCTCATCGACGCCCAACCCTCTATCGCCAAACATCCTTTGGTGTCTGGTGGATTACCCCCCTACACGCCTCACAGACCTGAGCGTCCGGAAAAATCCGAAGGCGGCGAGCGTTTCAAGCTCGCGTCCGAGTTTGAACCCAAAGGCGACCAGCCAACCGCGATCAAAGACCTCGTCCAGGGTGCAAATTCAAAAGAGCGCGACCAGGTTTTGTTAGGTGTCACGGGGTCTGGCAAGACGTTCACGATGGCAAAGGTCATCGAAGAAACCCAACGCCCGGCACTCATTCTTGCACCCAACAAAACCTTAGCGGCTCAGCTCTACGGTGAATTCAAGAGCTTCTTTCCTGATAACGCCGTTGAGTACTTTGTTTCCTATTACGACTATTATCAGCCAGAAGCCTACGTGCCGCGAACCGACACTTACATTGAAAAAGAGGCGTCGATCAACGAACAGATCGACCGCATGCGACACGCCGCAACACGCGCTTTGTTAGAACGTGACGATGTGATCATCGTGGCATCGGTGTCGTGCATTTACGGTATCGGTTCCGTGGAAACTTATACCGCCATGACATTCGCCATCAAACAAGGCGAAACGCTGTCGCGCGACCAACTTCTCGCAGACCTCGTTGCCTTGCAATACAAACGCAACGACGCCAACTTCATTCGCGGCACGTTTCGCGTGCGTGGCGATACCGTCGAAGTCTTTCCAGCGCACTATGAAGATCGTGCCTGGCGGATCTCGCTATTTGGTGACGAAGTTGAATCCATTACCGAGTTCGACCCATTAACGGGAAAGAAATCCGACGAGCTCTCTCTCGTCAAAGTTTACGCCAACTCGCACTACGTGACGCCAAAGCCAACCTTGCGCCAGGCGATGAAAAAAATCCGATCCGAGCTGGCCCAACGGCTTGATGAAATGCACGCAACAGGCAAGTTGCTGGAAGCCCAGCGCCTTGAACAACGCACAATGTTCGATATGGAAATGATGGAGGCCACGGGCTCCTGCGCTGGCATTGAGAACTACTCACGTTACTTAACCGGGCGCGCACCTGGTGAACCGCCTCCAACATTATTTGAATATATTCCAGACAACGCTCTTGTTTTTGTCGATGAGAGTCACGTCACGATTCCGCAAATCGGCGGCATGTTCCGAGGCGACTATCGGCGCAAAGCGACACTTGCAGAGTATGGGTTTCGCTTGCCCTCCTGCCTCGATAACCGGCCTATGCGGTTTGAAGAATGGGATGCAATGCGACCACAAACGGTCAGCGTATCGGCAACGCCCGGCGGTTGGGAATTAGAACAAACCGGTGGCGTGTTCGCAGAACAAATCATTCGCCCAACAGGATTGATCGACCCGGAAATCGAAATTCGTTCAGCCAAAACCCAAGTCGATGACCTTCTCGACGAAGTCCGCAATGTTGCAGCAAAGGGCTATCGCACACTTGTCACGACGCTCACCAAACGCATGGCAGAAGACTTGACCGAATACATGCATGAAAGCGGCATTCGCGTGCGCTACATGCACTCCGACATTGAAACTCTGGAGCGCATTGAGATTATCCGTGACTTACGCCTGGGAACGTTTGACGTCTTGATCGGCATCAACTTGTTGCGCGAGGGGCTCGACATTCCCGAGTGCGGCCTTGTCGCCATTCTCGACGCGGACAAGGAAGGCTTCCTGCGCTCTGAAACTTCTCTTGTACAGACAATTGGCCGGGCCGCGCGCAACGTCGATGGTCGCGTCATCTTATATGCTGAAAAAATCACGGGCTCGATGGAGCGTGCCATCGCGGAAACCGAACGCCGTCGTGAAAAACAACTTGCTTACAACAAAGCAAATAATATCACACCGGAAAGTGTGCGCCGATCGATTGGCGATGTTATGGGCAGTCTTTACGAACAAGACCACGTCACGGTCGATAAAGGGCTGGCAGAGAGCGCTGAAGAATTTGGTCACAACCTTGGGGCCGTCATTGAAGACATGGAAGCGCGCATGAAAGCTGCGGCCGCTGATCTTGAATTTGAAGAAGCCGCCAGACTGCGAGATGAAATCCAACGTTTGCGTGCAACAGAGCTTGCGATTTCAGATGATCCATTGGCACGCCAGTCAGCCGTTGAGGACCGCGCGGGTAGCTTCGAGGGCGAGCAAAAATACGGTGCGGCAGCCAATCTCCCCGCCCCCAAGAAGTCTGCTAAGACGCGCGCGCGAAAGCCAAGCCTTGATGACATGGGCCCAGGAACCGACCGCCCCGTACCTGCAAGTCGCACGAAAAACATCGACCCCAAAACAAAAGCCGGTGCTTTTGGCGAAAAGATTGATGGCCCCCACAAGCCAACCTTGGATGAAATGGGCCCGCATGCCTCACTATCAGTTCCAGTTGGACAAGACACTCCCCGGTCTCGAAAACCAGTGGCAACCCGCATGAGCGATGACAATCCCAACAAGCCAAAACGGACACGTCGTGGACGCCCCAAAAAAACCGGCCGACCAGGTGCGTAGTAACCTATGGAACAGCCTGCCCAGCCCCGATAAGCTAAAAATTAACTTCTAAAAAACGGGATTTTTCCCAGCATCGGTCTCCGTTTGACACCAAGCACTGCGATGGTGACGTGGATTTCTGTGCTTATTTTGCAACGAAAAGGAGGTTTTACGGTGCAATTGCCCCAAAAATGAACGGCCTTAAGCCCGTATAAACCATGAGGCGGGCATTCACATATCGTACAAAATCACGCGAACACTGCCGCAAGCCCTCGCGTACGCCATTAGCTCTTGCTAGGGTATAAAAGGGACTTTTTTGACAGATCGCGCCAACAACGCTTTTGGAGATACGGCCCAATGCCTTCTCGAACATTTATTACGCATTTGCAGACCATACTTTTTGCCGCAGCCGTCTTAATGCCTCTGGCCCCTGCACACGCCGGCAATCCATTTACATCACTCGCCGGTACGTGGAGCGGTTCCGGAAAAGTTCGTTTGTCGAATGGAAAAAGCGAAAAGCTGCGCTGCAAGGCTTATTACACAAACAAATCTGGTGGCACCAACCTTGGCATGTCAATTCGTTGTGCCAGCACATCGAACAAATTTAACTTGCGAGCCAAGCTGTCCTACGCTGGCGGCAAAGTTTCCGGTAGTTGGACTGAAACCAACTACAACGCATCTGGTGCACTTTCCGGAAGAGCTTCAACCAGCAAGATCAACGTTTCGATCCAAGGTGGTATTTCCGGCTCAATGTCTGTTTTTATTAATGGTCGCAGCCAACGGGTCAGCATGCGAACTTCTGACGATACAGCCTTTCGCGGCATAAACATCAGCCTTCGCAAACGTGGCTAAACCACCACATCGCCTAATCGCGAATTGTTTGGTATTATTTTCAAAAGCTTAGGAATGCGCTTTCGAGCGCATTTCTCCTACATTTTGTGGTAATTTTTGCCGATCGGCAACGCCGCAAAACATCTTGCAGAGGACGAAATCGATGTCGTTGAAGCCTTTTGGACTTTTACTCACCGCGGTGATTATGGCGGCTACAACATCACTTCCTTTCGACTATGCTGAGGCTGGGCGTCGCTATCGCGGCTCGAACGGCTTGGAAGCCGGTTTTGTTACCGCTCACAGCCGTTACACATCCTCGCAAATTTCTGCACCGGTACGCAGGTCACGTCTTGGACCACAAGTGCGCCTGCCAAGTGGCTATTGGACTTACTGCCGGACAAGCTGCTCAGAAACATTACGCGTTAAAACAATCGACGCGAACGCCAACCTCAACAACGGCCTTGAAGCTGGCGCCGGGCTTGGTCGAGAGTGTGGAATTTTCGGCTGTCTCGAATATCACTTGAGACGCTAAAATAGCACCAACATCTCCCGAGCATGGTCGTAAACAACTGAGATTGGCAATCTATTGGTGACGCTGTCCTAGCCTCACCTGTTCCAATTTATGATTCATCCTTGAGATCAGGGTTGGTGTGGCGCTCGTGACCAATGCTGGAGCCATCGCCATGTCCACATATAAATGAATAGTCATCACCAAGTGGCAGCAAGCGGGCATTTATTGACTTAATAAGTTCTGCTTTATTGGCATAGGCAACATCTGTAGAGCCAATCCGGCCACGTAGCAGTGTGTCACCCGTCACCATCAACTTGTGTTTATGACTGATAAAAACCACTGAGCCTGGGGTATGGCCGGGACAATGACGAACCTCAAATGGGTTACCAGCGACATTCACAACGTCACCGTCGCTAAGCCATCGGTCAGGCGTTACATCACGGACGCGCAAACCAAATTGTGGGGTTTGCCGGGTCATACCTTCAAGCAAAAACTTATCAGCGATGTGTGGGCCGTGGATTTCAACATCATACTTGTCTTTTAGATCCGCTGCCCCACCTGCATGATCAATGTGGCCGTGTGTCAGGAGGATTTTAACTGGTGTCATACCAGCTTTCATGATGACCGATTGAATGTGATCGAGGTCACCACCTGGATCAATAATCACGCCCTCAAGGCTCACATCATCCCACCACAAGGTGCAATTTTGCGCCAACGGAGTGACTGGGATTACTGCAAATTTTAGCTTTCCCGCTGCCGTGGTAAAGATTTCGTCCATGGCAAAGCCCCAGTCCTCGGCCTGCAAATGCAATCAATCTATCACCCGACGATAAATGGATTGGAATTTTTCTCAAGGCCGATGCTGCTGCCCGGACCATGCCCACAAATGAACGCGTACTCATCTCCAAGCGGTAGAATCTTGGTTTTAATGGCGCTGATCAATACGTCGTGGTCGCCATAGGGAAAGTCGGTGCGCCCAATCGAGCCTCGAAACAAAACATCTCCCATGAGAATAATTTTATGTTTGTGATTGATCATCACGACATGACCTGGCGAATGCCCAGGGCAATGGCGAATTTCGAATGCATGGCCTGCAATATCGACATTGTCGCCTTCTTGTAACCAACGGTCTGGCATGACATTGCGCGCATCAGAAATGCCATATTGCGGGCCTTGCTTTTCCAAACTCTCAAGCAAAAACTTGTCGGCCAGATGTGGGCCCTCAATTTCAACGCCCAGCGCCTCTTTCAATTCCGCTGCCCCGCCTGCATGATCAATATGACCATGGGTCAATAGAATTTTCTCAGGCGTCATGCCGGTTTCTTTAATTGCGCTGAGAATATTGGCAACGTCACCGCCTGGGTCAACAACGCCACCCTTCATTGATTTGTCATCCCAAAGTAACGAGCAATTCTGCTGCAATGGCGTAACGGGAAGGATTGCCGCTTTTAGTTGGCCAACCGCAGTTTCCGCTTGATCAATCATGCTCATTGCCCATTTCTATCTGAATACAATTTATTCTAAATGGCTTATCGCACTGCCCAAAGAATTACCAGCAGTTGCCAGGTTTCATTGTTTCGCGAAACCCTGCATGTCGCAAAATTCTAAACAGAACCCGACAGGTGCGCTTTGATCGTCTTTGGCGACGGCTCATTACAATACTGCATGCTTTCTTTTTCCTGCTTGCCTTCTTTTACTTGCCACCCCCCAAAAACGAGGCCGAAAATAATTGTTACAAACACAAACCGGCAGGACTTGGTATGAATAAAAAGGAAAACGGGCGCTTCATGACATCATGAAGCGCCCGTTTTTGCCCAATGGCATACCACCCACTAAAAGTTTTAGGCGGCAGCCGTCTCATCGTTTGGATCGCGCAGAACATAACCGCGGCCCCAAACTGTCTCGATATAATGTTGACCACCGGTTGCTGCTTGCAACTTCTTGCGCAGCTTGCAGATGAACACGTCGATAATCTTCAGTTCCGGCTCGTCCATTCCACCATAAAGATGATTCAAGAACATTTCTTTCGTAAGCGTCGTCCCCTTACGCAGCGAAAGAAGTTCAAGCATCTGATATTCTTTACCGGTTAGATGAACCCGCTGACCGCTAACCTCAACCGTCTTGGTGTCGAGGTTTACTTTCAGAATACCGGTTTCAATGACCGACTGCGCGTGCCCCTTGGAGCGACGCACGATGGCGTGAATGCGTGCCACAAGCTCGTCCTTGTGAAACGGTTTCGTCATATAGTCATCAGCTCCGAAGCCAAGGCCACGAACCTTGTCTTCAATGCCGGCGTGACCTGACAAAATCAGAATTGGCGTCGCAACTTTGCCAATCCGCAATTGCTTTAGAACATCGTAGCCGCTCATATCCGGCAATCCGAGATCCAAAAGAATGATGTCATAATCATATAGCTTGCCGAGGTCTGCCCCTTCCTCGCCAAGATCCGTCGTGTAGCAATTAAAGCCCTCCGACTGAAGCATCAACTCGATGCTCTGTGCCGTAGCGCTGTCATCTTCGATAAGAAGAACCCGCATGTTCGATCCTCTATTTACTAATCAATAGATTAGCCCGCTGCCCCGATTTAGATTGAAGAGGACATGAAGTTGTCGTCTCCGATTAATGATCGTTAGGAATTTACCGACGAGAAGTTAACAAACCCTAATTTTGTGTTGCTTCGCTGTTCAATCCTGGATCAATAGTTGAGTTGCACAGACCTCTCACAATCTGACCACTCACCCTCTCGGTTACGATTTTCGCTCGCCCTCTCCTTTATTCCCAATCTTTTGCTTCACCCCATCTGATCTCCAATGTGGCACCCGACACATTAAACACCAGCTCGAAAACTTCACCAAAACGCTCTGAATAGAAACGTTTTTGTTTTACCTGACCCAATTCAAAACAAGTTTCGATTGGAATACAAATATTAAAGCCAGAAAACTCAAACAAGAAAACAATGAATTTGAGGCTCAATTAAAGTATTTTGAGCTTTTTATTCATTTATTTTTATTTCAGATAATTGGCCGACAAAAAAATGAATATCAGCATTCGCATTCTTTTTTTAGCTTTTTAATTCATTTTTTCGTTCTGTTTCCGGCACATTGGACAGTGTTTTATTAATTGTTGCTTTACCGCAACTTAAGCGGCCTATGCCACACTGGAATTGGTAGCGTCTCTTTAGAGGGATATTCTTGACGTTTTCGCGGCAAAAGCGCAGTTTCTCTAAAGCGTGATAATGCCAGACATAATTGTTTCCATCTGTTTTGGCATGGATCTTGTGTTGAATACATCAGGTGTTCGAACGAGTTAGGGGTATCGAACGATGAAATCACGAGACACCGCAATGCGGTTAAAACGCTTTGAGGCGAATGAAAAAGCCCGCAAAGTTAAAGACTTGGAATATATGGTCCACGAATTTGAACAGATGGCCGCTGATTTAGAGCGTCAAATCTGCGCAGAGGAAGACAGGACCGGAATAAGAGATAAAGCGCACTTTTCGTATTCTACGTTTGCGAAATCTGCCTCAGAGCGCCGTGAAAACCTCATGGCCTCAGTGGAGGAATTGCGTGAAAAACTGGCGGCGGCCGAAAAAGACCGTGATGATGCCATGGAACAATTGTCCATTTCGAGCACAACTGAAACGCGCCAACAAGCGCGTGGACGTCGACAACCTGAAAGAAACAGCGATGCCGTTCTACGCTAATTGAAATGCAAATATTTCCTAATTCACGAATTGCCTACCATAATTGATAAAAAACGGCCGCCATTTATTGGCGGCCGTTTTTTTCTTTGAATTCGCCAAATTCTAACAACTATCTTTATTGCGCCATTCTGGCGAAACTCCCATTGTCTGGGGCCAAACTTGCCATCTCGCCCGTCCGAATACCCCTTGTTTTCGCCCAGTTCACATGCCATCAGCAGCGAGATAAGAATATGGCGACCTCAAAGTTGCGTATAAATTCCGTCTTCACCTTGAGGCGCGCTCCTCGTTTTTGCTCAATCTAAAGCTGGCCAGTTGTATGTCGTGGCGAACTTTAAATTTGAATTTCCGCATGATGCGTCAATTGCGAGGCATTACGCTGCTTTTCTCGTTCGCGACGGCGTTGACTGCCAGCTTGGCTGGTTGCAGCAATTCTCCCCTCACGACAGCTGACCTTGGCTCGACGGCAAGCAAGGCGATTGCAGCCCTGCCGAAACCAAATCTCGCCCTGCCAATCAACAGCTACAAGCCACCAGTTGGCTCGCCAACCACTGTCTACACGCGCGTCGCTCGCGGGGCATTATCGTGTTGGTTTGGGGCACATGGCCCACTCAAACACACCCACCGCTTCCATGCGCAAGCTGAACCGCCCAGCAAAGGCGGGCACTCGCGAATTACAATCTATAAAAATCCGAAGGATAAATCGCGGGCTCTAGGCGACCGAGCTTTTGCGATACAGATCGTTCCCGACGGGACCAGCGCAAAGCTGCTGATCGAGAATACCAGCCTTTCCAAGGTCCAGGTGCGGAAATACTCCGCTGATGCCGCCCGATGGGCCGCGAATGAGGAAGGCTGCTACAAATCGGAAGAGGTTGCTAAGGATTGGGCAGCCCAACCAAACTCCGTCGTGCAAAAAGCCACGACAAAGACAAAAAAATAGGATTTTGAGGCGACGATTGGTTGAATTGAGACACTATTCACGTGTAACGGCCCTAAAATCTGGAACCATCAATCTGGCGTTGTTATTCTAACCACGCCAGATCCATACTACTCCCGGTAGTCTTGTACACGTGTTGCACGCAGTCCTGGCATGCCATGCTTGTCAATTGAACGCTGCCAGGAAAGAAATTCATCAACCGTCAGCTTATAGCGATCGCACGCTTCCTCGATGCTCAAGAGACCACCACGGACCGCAGCAACCACTTCAGCCTTACGACGAATAACCCAGCGTTTGGTATCCTTCGGCGGCAAATCTGCAACCGTCAGAGGACTTCCGTCCGGGCCAATGACATAGCGCACACGCGCTCTCATATGTTGTTCGGTCATTTTACTCACACACTCTAACGCGACCAGACGTCTTTGATACACGACCGCCATTAAGTTTGACCTAAGCGTTTGGGTAAATTTACCGCAAACTCCTGTCTGACTTTATGGCAACCACACGATTAACCAAGACGTACTTTGCTTCTATTTCAATAAGTTGTCACTACTTCCTGATATTTTTCTGAACATTCCAAAAGAAAACATCCTAAACATCGTGCTTTGGAAGCTTGCAACGTTGGTGCCGAAAGCCCTAAAACAGGCCTTGAACGCGGGAATGCAGGGAAAATCGGGCTGCTGGATGGGTCGACGTGCAGCATGAAACCGCCTTTTTCCAGGCGTCAAAAGAAAAACATCACCAAATCGGCACACCGAAGAAAACCATTTTGGAGCAATTGTGACCTTGAGCCCGCAAATATCACCGGGACTTACGCCGAGTTCTGCGGACATCGATGCGCCCTGGACCGGCGAACGCAGACGCGTGGTTGTTGCCATGTCTGGCGGAGTTGACAGCTCTGTTGTGGCTGCACTCTTGAAAAAAGCCGGTCACGAAGTCATTGGCATTACCCTGCAACTTTATGATCACGGCGCCGCTGCCCAGCGCAAAGGCAGCTGTTGCGCTGGACAAGACATTCACGATGCCCGTCGGGTCGCGGCCCTGCTTGGCATCCCGCATTATGTGCTCGACTATGAAGATCGTTTTCGCGATTCAGTCATGCAATCTTTTGCTGACAGTTATGCCATGGGCGAAACACCGGTCCCATGTATTAACTGCAACCAGCAGGTAAAATTCAAAGATCTTCTCCAGACCGCGCAAGACCTCAACGCAGACTTTCTCGCGACCGGTCATTATATCCGCCGTCATGACGATCAAAACGGCCCAACGCTTTTGCGCGCGCACGATGGCGATCGCGACCAAAGCTATTTTCTATTCGCCACAACAAGAAAACAACTGGCCCAATTATGGTTCCCGCTCGGCGACATGCCCAAACCAGAAGTGCGTAAACTGGCGCGTGAGTTAGACTTACCCATTGCTGACAAAGCAGACAGCCAGGACATTTGTTTTGTGCCGAGTGGGCGCTACACCGATGTCGTTGCCCGTCTTCGCCCAGACGCTATGCAGAGTGGAGACATCGTCCATATAGATGGCCGCATTCTCGGCCAACATGATGGCATCGTTCACTACACCGTCGGCCAACGCCGGGGCCTTAAGGTTGCATGTGGCGAACCGCTGTATGTTATCAAACTCGATGCAGAAAGCCGCCAAGTCATCGTTGGGCCCCGCGAAGCGTTGCAAACACGTGAAATTGTCCTGCGCGATGTCAATTGGCTGGGCGCGGATGACGCAGCTTGTGGCGCAGCCATTGAAATCGCCGCCCGTGTTCGCTCAACGCAGGCCCCAGAGCCTGCGAAATTGATACGCAACCAAGATGGCAGCGCGCGGGTCACGTTGTTAAACGGTGCCGAAGGTGTTGCGACGGGACAAGCCTGTGTCTTTTATTCAAGCACTGGCGACGACGCACGAATTCTCGGCGGCGGCTGGATTGCTGCGACCGACCAACGTCAGATTGACCCAGTGAACAAAATCCCTGAGGGACAAAATACCACCACTGCAAATACTGGCGATTTGCTCAATTTGTGATATGACCGCTGTTCTAGCAGCTCATGGAGTATAGGAAGCATGAGACCATTGTCGACATCGAGCGAGACCAATCCCAAAGAGGCTCCGGTGACTATTGAAAAAATCGGCGGTCGAATTGTCGGCATTGGCCACATCGACGAAAGCAAAGTCAAAGTTGCCTATCGGCGATGGGCTCCGGTGTACGATTCAACTTTCGGCCGTATTGCCAACGACGGGCGTCAACAGGCTGTTGAATTGATCAACCAACGCTCAGGCAGTGTTTTGGAAGTTGGCGTTGGGACAGGTCTCTCGCTGCCGAACTATAAATCGAATTTGGAAATTACCGGAATCGATTTATCGGCCGAGATGCTGGATAAGGCACGCGAGCGTGTTTCTGAGAGCAATCTAACGAACATAAAAGCCTTGCTGGAAATGGATGCAGGTGAACTGGAATTCCCAGACAACTCATTCGACGTGGTTACAGCGATGTTTGTTATGACCGTTGTTCCGGACCCAGAAAAGGTCATGCGCGAGCTTGCACGAGTAACCAAACCTGGCGGTGAAGTTCTTGTGGTCAACCACTTCAGTCAGGAACAAGGTGTTCGTGGTTGGTTTGAGCGCCGGATGGCACCACTCGCCGAACACATCGGCTGGCGTCCTGTGTTCGATGTTGGACGCGTCCTCGTCTGCGAAGATCTCGAATTGCAAGAGAGCAATTCACTTCGCCCGTTTGGTTTGTTCACACTGATGAGATTCATCAAATCTGTGGATGCAGACATAAAAATGGAAGCTGCCGAGTAATCCTATATAGTCCACGAGCCGCGTCTGATCATCGCAAATATTTGCCATAAGCCACCAATTTACTAGAAAAACTGAGAGAACTTTCGGGTTCTCTAAATTGGGATCTTGACAGGCTTGGCCTTGGGTCCCATTACCCTCAGAATGTCAGAGCGTCTTCGTTAAATTCGCTCGGCAACTTCGCACCACAATCCGTGGTGCCGGGGCGGAGTAGCTCAGCTGGTTAGAGCAGCGGAATCATAATCCGCGTGTCGGGAGTTCAAGTCTCTCCTCCGCTACCAACTTCTCAATTCGTTTAAAGTGTACACGGTTTGCACCGACACGGTCGATGGTATGGCGAACAAGCTTGCCGTCGAAATCAAAGATGAAGGTGCTTTCAAAATCTTTCGCAGTGCGGCCTGCAACCACGCTTTGCCCGTCGACGACGTCGAGGGATCCGTCGTTTGTGCGTCCAGCGTTATGGATGCGTGCCCAAAGCTGGCTTGTTCCGGTGCGAACAATCATCAATGTGGCTCGCGCATCGGTGGTTTTTCATAGGCCGTCAGGAGATACTCATTACTCAGCGGGTGTGCGATCGGCGAGATGCGACGCGATCGCGTCTGGCGAGTATTCCAAGTCGCTGAGCGGTGCGCTGCCAGCAATTGTGACCTCGTTTTCGATAAGCGTTCCGCATGATGGGCAGACGAACTGACGAAAGACCGGATCAGCATCGACGAACCTTTTCGGATCACCCGCCGTTGGCGTTGCGCGCACGACCGGGACTTCTTCTGAAACGCAACTGCTTTTGTAGCTTTCCGACACAGGGCCAAGGCTTGCTGAGCAGTTCTTGCAGCAATAATAAGGGCCATCGCTACCCTGTTTAATCGCAAGCGTTTCCGTCACCTCTAACGCGATAGGACCGTCAAGTCGCGTGCTGCTGAAAGACTAACATTGTCGCTGATGACATCACCGAGAACCAATTCGGGGTCTCTGGTGGTCGGATCACCGAAACCACCGGCGCCGGACCAAAACGCCAACGAAAGAAATTGATCATGGGTCCTGAAGCGATTGCCGCTTTCTCCATCATTGCCTTGTTTGCGATGATCTTGATCGGTTTTCATGTCGCGCTGTCGCTTGCGTTCACCAGCTTTGTCGCTTTGTTCGCCATAACTGGAAAATTTCGTGTTGCTGCCGGCGTTCTTGAAAAAACCGCCTTTAGTGCCGTGATGGACTACGTCTATGCCGTCATTCCGTTGTTTGTGCTGATGGGACTCCTCACCACCGCTGCCGGGGCAACCAAGGAATTGTTTCGTGCCGCCGAACGTGGAACGCGTCGCCTTAAAGGTGGCGTTGGCATCTCGACGGTTATGGCCAACGCGGTGTTTGCAGCCATCACGGGTGTCTCAGTTGCCTCGGCGGCCGTATTCTCAAAAATTGCTGTTCCCGAAATGCAGCGGCTCAATTATGAGCGGCCATTTTCACTGGGAATCGTCGGTGCAAGCTCGCTTCTTGGCATGCTAATTCCACCATCAGTTCTGATGATCGTTTACGGTGTCATAACCGAACAATCCATTGGACGATTGTTTGCCGCCGGGATTGTACCGGGGTTGATCGTTGCCTTTTTTCTCAGTGCCGCAATCTGGCTCATGGTGTATTTGCGACCGTCCCGAGGTGGGCTGATGGCAAATGGGAAAAATCCTCTGGACGATACCGCAACCTCCGCCAACTTCGTGCAAACCCTTTGGCGCCCTTGGCCGGTTTATCTCCTAATTCTTGGTGTTCTTGGCGGGCTTTATCGAGGTTTTTTTACACCAACTGAGGCCGGCGCGATAGGGGCGTTCGGGACTGCATTAATTTTGCTAATGCGTGGGAAATTTTCCATGCCCTTGGGCAAGTCAATACTGCTGGATACCGGCAAATCCACAGCGTCAATATTCTTGCTTTTGATTACGGCGCTAATGTACTCACGCATGCTTACGCTGTCTGGTTTGCCAAGCGGTTTAACGACATGGGTCACAACTCTTGATCTGAGTACGGGCACTGTCGTGCTTCTCTTTATTGTCATCCTTTTGTTGCTAGGGATGATTCTCGATTCAATATCGATCTTACTTTTGACAATGCCCATCATGTTGCCTGTCATGTTGGCACTTGGGCAAGATCCAATCTGGTTTGGGATTATCGCGATCGTCACCATCGAAATCGGGCTGCTGACACCTCCATTTGGCATGGTCATATTTGCGATGAAGGCCGTCTTGCCAGATGATGTGAAAATTGAAGAAATCTATCTTGGCACCGCACCTTTTTTGCTCGTCCTTTTGTTGGTTCTGGCCGTGCTTGTTTGGGCTCCCGGCCTGACGCTTTGGGCGCCGAATTTACTATTCAACTAAGGCTCCTCAATTTGCGCAGCGCAACACCAATGCGAACTTGGGACTATCACAACCCTCAAAGCAATGGGTGGTGGATTTCTTTTCGAAACAATTTGATTGGTCGCTCGAACACCACACCACTGCAGCCAGAAGACACTATCGCACCGACACGCCCTCAAACGAATATAGAAAAGCGTGCATAATTAAACAAATGGTGTGGGGTTCAATTTTGGTGAAGGACCATTTGTGGAAATGGGATTGTCCAATTATTGATATTACAGGCTTCAACGAGCAAGCGTGCCATCTCTCGCTCAATGTCCTCATATCGATCGGCGAATTCGCCGTCGATGTCGGCTTCGATTTCATAATCGATTGAAGAATCCCCGGCCTGGATCAGCTCAGCCTGGACATGACGCACGCCTTTGCCGTCAAGCAGCGCTTCAATGCCGTGTTTTACATGTTCGCGAATCTTGTTTGGGATTTCGTCTGTCGCTTGCGCTTGATGGCGATAATCCAGACCGAATGTCACTTCGACACGGTATCCCGTTGACAAATTCCGCGGGGCCTCGCTGATAAAGTCAGCCGTGGAATAGGTCAACCGTGCCCCGCCAAGCTCAACAAGCTGGACAAGTTCTGGAGTTTGAATGACGACACGGCCGATGCGACCGTCTTTGAGTTGGACCCAGTCGTTCTTGCGTGTTGGAAACCAGGCTTCGTCGTTGGCAGCGGGGCGAGAATGCAAGCCAACAAGTTCGCGCACGGGCAATGTAAACGTGCCGCCTTCTAGCTCGGGATTGACAAGGTCTGTGTGAAACCCAAGCTTTTCAACGCGCCATGGCACGCCAGCCAGCATCACCCTCTCATCTTCCTGTACTGCCCCAAGGTTGAGCAGCAGCGTTGTTTGCTCAATGATCGCCGGCAGCATTTTTAGGCCTATCCAAGACAACGCTATGGCAAACACCGATGTTAGGCCGAGGAGTATCCAATCGTTAAAATAATTCAACACGTACATCATCGCAAAAAGCGAAATGATGACTGAAGCAACCTGAAAAATTAAACTGGCAAGGCGTATCGCGAAATTGCGCTTGATCCCTTTGCGTTTACCCGCAGCCCCCACCGCCTTGGCAGCAAATCGGCAGATACTAAAAACGCCAAAAAAAGCAACCAACGACATCGCTAGATTAAAGCCACGGCTACGTAGAAAGTTCGTCGCGTACTGTCCGACTTCACTTGGCGCGTTGTCTTGCTCAATAAGACGTAACTCTAATTGTTGTTCGGCCGTTTGAGCCAGGTCAACGGCTTCTTTGTTGCGCTTTTGCCATGCACTTAGCAATTCACTTAGGTGTTTTTGCAGTTTTTCTGTGTCGTTATACGCCGCCTCGCTCTCAATATGAGATTGCAACTGAGAAATTCTTTGAATAGCGTTTGCTGACAGTTCTTTTTGATGCTCGGCTTCTGACAATGTTGTTCGAAGCTGTTCAATCTGACGTGCACTAGCGGTCGCAGACTTCATCATCTTAATGAACGGCTCAGCGAGCGCACCAAGTTCTGTTTCCAATTCAAAGGGCTTGGCGCTCTTGTCGGAAAACGCATCATCAGCCACACCTGTCGTAAGAGCGATCAGACGCGCTTCGAGTTGGGATAGTTTGTTCTGCTCGGTTTCTATCTTGGCCTCTAATTCCTTTTTGCTTGCTTCCTCTTTGGCTGCCTCGAGTTCAACTTTCAAGCTGTCTATAACCTTGATCTGCTCAGCCTTGGAATCGAGTAGGTTTCCAAGCGTTCCGAGTGCTTCCCGCGCCATTTCCCGGCGTTCTTTTTCGGCATCCTTTTCGTTTTCCTCAGCGACGGCTTGGCTCGTCAAACTCGATGGCAAGGTAAAGTCCGCCACAAAGACAAGCAAAACAGCAAAAAACAAACAGACTTTTCGACTTAAGTTCATCTCGGACAGGACTTTCATTGTTTTAAAGAGGGTTACAGTTCTGCTCTTATGCTTTGCAGCCAGCAAGTGTCATGCATCGTGATGCCACGGATGGCCCGTGCTTTGGCAAAAAATGCATTTTTTGCACTTGGCAGGCTTTGGCGTGGCTATCGGAATGCTACTGAACTTATTGAGAAAGAAAAGACGCAAATATCATTTGCTAAGAAATTCTGCTTTGCGCCCAGGTCCTCTGAGTGACAATGCTTGTGATCAATCCATTGTGACGGGGCAGGCCGTTGATTACTATTTCAGATTTCTAGAAATACAATTTCGAACAGAGAACAAGGCAGATCAATAAAACGTTTTAATCACTGGACAGGGCAGTCATTGACTGCCCTGTCTCAGCTAATTGTTGCTGACATTCCCAACTTCTCGTTGCTCACAATTGCAAGAGATATGGGCCTCAGCCAACGCATGACACGTGATCAAACGGGCTGGCAATCGGTTCAAACAAAAGTCCCTTTGCCAGCCTGGCTGAAAAAAGTTTAGGCGAGATCAAAGCGGTCGAGGTTCATGACCTTGTTCCAGGCCGCCACGAAGTCATTCACAAATGCCTTTTGCGCATCTTCGCTGGCGTAAACTTCCCCAATCGCTCGCAGTTGGGAATTTGAACCAAAGACAAGGTCAGCGCGTGTGCCAGTCCATTTAACCTCGCCCGTCGCCCGATCGAAGCCCTCATACATCCCTTCTGACGACGCCTTCCACTGTGTTGCCATGTCAAGGAGGTTGACAAAGAAATCGTTGCTCAACGTTTCTGGATTTTTGGTCAACACGCCATGTGAAGACTGACCCGTGTTTGCATTGAGCACGCGCAGACCTCCAACAAGAACTGTCATTTCCGGTGCGGTTAACGTCAAAAGTTGCGCGCGATCGACCAGCAATTCCTCTGCCGATTGAGCGAGACCGTTTTTGGCGTAATTACGGAATCCATCGGCGGCTGGCTCGAGGTAAGAAAAGGATTCAACTTCTGTCTGCTCTTGTGTGGCATCGCCGCGCCCAGGTGTGAAGGGAACTTCGATGTCATGGCCTGCAGCTTTTGCAGCTTGTTCGACAGCCGCACACCCACCAAGCACGATGAGATCTGCAAGTGAGACCGTTTTACCGGAACTGGAAAAGTCCTTTTGAATGCTTTCTAGAACGCTGAGAACTTTACTCAACTCCTTCGGTTGATTGACCTCCCAGTCTTTTTGAGGGCTGAGGCGAATACGCGCCCCGTTTGCACCACCACGTTTGTCACTGCCACGGAAAGTCGACGCCGAGGCCCAAGCGGTGTTGGTCAATTGCGCAATGGAAAGACCTGAGCTGAGGATCTTTGCTTTGAGGTTGGCAATATCGGATGAGCCGATCAACTCATGGCCCACTTGTGGTATTGGATCTTGCCAATTGAGGTCTTCTTGCGGGACTTGTGCACCAAGATAACAAGAGCGTGGCCCCATATCGCGATGTGTCAGTTTAAACCATGCGCGTGCGAATGCGTCGGCAAATTGATCCGGATTTTCATGGAACCGTTTTGAGATCGGCCCATAAATCGGATCCATTTTCATGGCCATGTCCGCCGTGGTCATCATAAGCGCCTGGGTCTTTGACGGGTCGCTTGCGTCAGGTGCGGTGTTGGCCCCAGAGGCAGCCGTTGGTGTCCACTGATGCGCACCAGCCGGGCTTTTGGTCAATTCCCAGTCGTATCCCAGGAGAACATCGAAATAGCCATTGTCCCACTGCACAGGGTTTGGTGTCCACGGCCCCTCAATTCCGCTGGTAATTGCGTCACTGCCTTTGCCACTGGCGAAACTTTGCTTCCAACCAAGGCCTTGTTCTTCAATGCTGGCGGCCTCAGGTTCACGACCTACGTATTTTTCCGCATCACCTGCGCCGTGGGCCTTGCCGAAGGTGTGACCACCTGCGGTAAGGGCGACAGTTTCCTCATCGTTCATGGCCATGCGGGCAAACGTTTCACGAATGTCTCTGGCCGAGGCAAGCGGGTCTGGATTGCCATTTGGACCTTCAGGATTGACGTAAATCAGTCCCATTTGAACAGCACCGAGTGGGTCTGCTAAATCTCTGTCGCCGCTGTAACGCTCATCACCCAGCCACGTCGTTTCTGGACCCCAGTAAATGTCTTCTTCTGGCTCCCAGACATCGACACGTCCGCCACCAAAACCAAACGTTTTAAAACCCATTGTTTCAAGTGCACGGTTACCGGCCAGTATCATTAAGTCTGCCCAGGAGATCTTTTTGCCGTACTTTTGCTTGATCGGCCAAAGCAACCGGCGGGCTTTATCGAGATTGCCATTGTCCGGCCAACTGTTGAGAGGAGCAAATCGCTGTGTACCAGTCGACGCACCGCCACGACCATCCTGAACACGATAGGTTCCAGCACTGTGCCAGGCCATACGAATGAAGAGCGGTCCATAATGGCCATAGTCAGCAGGCCACCAGTCCTGTGAATCCGTCATCAACGCATCGAGATCTTTTGTCAACGCATCAAAGTCGAGGCTTTCGAATTCTTGCCTATAATCGAACTTCTCACCCATTGGGTCGGTCAACGGCGAATTTTGATGCAGTATCTTCAAGTTTAACTGCTTGGGCCACCAATGTTGGTTTGCTGTGCTCCCTGTCGCCTTGTGTCCGCTCATTACAGGGCACTTACCAATAGTCATCTCGTTCATTTCAAAATCCGATCGTACGTTCAGTTGTTGAATTTTCTCAGCATGCAAGGTTGGCGGAAACCTAGTCGATGATATAGATCAGGTCCAATTGTAATAAATTCATATTTCGATAATTTTTTCTGATGAACCAAGACTGACGTTGTGCGCCGATAAGACAAAATACGCCCTTTCGCCGGATCGAGGATCCAATGCATCAATCGCAGTATTGGTTTGATACTGTATGGCAGCACTGGAACCTCCAAACCGTTCGCACACCTGCCATATAGATCGTCTTGATGTTGTTTGGCTCAGACCGCCTCAAGCTCTTGGAACCGGGCAACTTTGCCAAACAAGTTACTCCAACCAGCTAGCGATACCGAAGAGCGAGTTTCTTAACCCTCTTCCGCTTTGACATAAGTCAACTGAAGCACCCGGCTTACACAATCACCGCATTATCGGCGGGGCTGTTGGTATGTTGGTATCCGGGGGGAGGAAGCGTTCGTGGCTGACGACTGATGCAAACCAAATCCAAAATTTGATTGCATGCAACGATCATGCATAACTGACAAAAACAATCGTGTTCTGTCATGGAAAATAGAAAGCGCGACAATGAAGGCTTCAAAATTTTATCTCAGCATCGCTTCAGGTGTTGCTGGTGTTTTAATTTACGTCGGCTCTTTTTCGACGGCCGCATTGTCAGATGATCGCGCGAAATGGCAGTTCAGCGAATACAACGACCCATCGAATAAGGGGCGAACAACCGCCCGATTGACGCTCGGCGTACCAGAAACAGACGCTGCGCAGTTCAGCGCGATTTGCTCGGCATCCAACAGTACCAGGGTCGAAAATTCTGTCATCGAGCTTTCGATGGATGTTGGAAACAAAAGAGACGGAGAGGATATTGAAGTCCTCTTTTCCGGTGGTGGTTTTGCTCACACCGTTAAAGGAGAAGTCTATGGCCAAAATGCTGAGGTTGGCATTTCCGGCGTTGTGATCCGTCCAAAACACAACGACAAACTTTGGGCCGCGCTAACAGAAAAAAACGCTCTCGACTATGTTGTGCTAGGCTTTCGTGCTTCGACACTCAATCTTGCAAACAACAAGGCACAAATCGAAAGCTTCATCAGGGCCTGCCGCGATTATGCCGATGCAGCCCGGACCACCGCAAACGCGAGCGATCCACAATCAAGCGCAACTGGGTCGCCTTCAGCGCAATCCGGCCTCACAGAAAAAGAAGCTTTCGAAAACGCCAAGGATCTCAACACGATTGAAGGTTGGGAAGCATTTCTAAATAGCTACAACACCGGTTTTCGCGCCGACCTTGCCCGCGCCTACGTCAAACGTCTGACGAGCGAGGCGCGCGCCACGCCCGCACCACCGCGCGCCACCACGGACAACACCCCAAGCAGACAAACCGTCAACCTGCGCACGCTTGACCCCGGCCCCGGCACAACACCCTGGGTGACGGGCAAGAAAAGGCTAGCAACGACAGGCAATAAAGCCGTTTATTCCGCCAGCGTGCGCGCAAAGGGTGTCGAGCTTACGACTTATTGTGTCGACTGGAGCCAAACCGGTGGTATTGGCCAAGGCATATTCGCAATTCTGAAAGAATATCCACCAAGCGCTTACCCGGAATACAACCAACGCATCAAACAAGCACTGACAAACGCTGGCACTCATCAAAGTGGTCACAAAAAGATCCGCGTTTTATTTTCCAGCGGCATTGAGGCCCCCTCCATGACAGCCCATCAGTCATCTGCAAATGGTGAGCTGATGATTGGCACTGCGGGACAAGCGATAAGCCAAGGAACGGCCTTATCGTCGATGTTAACCGAACAATCCATGACGGTGTTAGCACCCCCGTTTAGCTCAACACTACAATTGACGGGCAGCCGGGAAGCGATCTGTCGCATGGCAAATCGGTGCGGTGCGGACGTGGCGGGATGCGCTGGCTTAGAAACACCAACCGCAGAGAGATACACCCCGGCGCCAAAAAAGCGTCCTGTGAAAAAGGTCAGAAAGAAGAAAAGGAAAAAGAAGAAAAATTTGGCGCGCACAAAATATGACGCAAAGCGCGGTTGCAGGCGCGGCACGCGTTATGTCGGCGGCAAGTGCCGCAACGCAAGCAATGCGTCACAATTTTGCGGACCTGGTTATGCCCCTCGCAATGGAAAATGCACACAAGGTGCAAGTTACAATTTTTAAAAGAAGGTCAAAGCAACGGTGGCGACTATAACTGATACGATCGCAACAGCAGATGTTGCACGCGCAGTGGCATACGTTCGGATGTAAGCGTCCATAACATCATCACCGGTGCTTGCGTATCGCACCACGTGGGCGACGTCGTCACCTTGCACTTCGGTATCATCTTTAACCAGTGTCGCAAACTTTGGGAAAAAAGCTGAGCACAGAACAAAAAAAGCGACGTTGTAGGCAACGGCCGCTGCACCGAATATTGCAATCCCCCAAATCCAATCGAGCCCTGGTCCTTCAGACGAGTTCGCCCACCAAAGCCCCGCCAAAAAAAAGATACCACCGACGGCAACTGCCGCCAGCCATAACGTGCGCAACTTTTTTATCTCGTTCATAACTTGAAATCGCTTGCCAAAATTCGCCACAAACTGCGCGGGCGTGCCAATATTAGAAAGAAAAGTTTGCCTTTATCGTAGCCCCTAATAGAGCAAAACAGAAGCTGACACGACAAAGCGACAAACTTAACCCCTTTAGTCCGTTGTTTTCAGCATTGTTTTCTGCACAACCGCAATGGTGATGAGTGGCGCCAGAACTGAAACGACAGCGACCGCAATCAACAACCAACCCAATGCACTATAGTCAGCCGGCACCTCAATAGCGCTCGTCGCTCGGTCGCGAACCTCCCGCGTCACCACGAACATCTGGTTGAGGTATTTCGTCAAAAGGCTGCTGGCTGACAGCGCTAGATTTGTAAAGGACGCCATAACTGCAAAGAAGGTCGCCTTCAGGTGGGTTGGCGCGTTGCGGGCGATCCATGCCAACATTGGAATCATTGCAATTTGACCCAGTGGAGATTCAATTGCCGTATCAATCAACGCAATAAAGCGTGCATCAACCACGCCGCCGGTCATGGGTGCCGTCCATTGATGCAGACCGTAGTAAAGGCCAATATTGGGCAGGAATAAAAGTCCCCCGACGAGGGTCAACAGCACGACAATATAAGTGATTGACCGGCGTGCCATCAGCGGCCTGAGCACAACCATTCCAACCAACGTTAAGACCGACGCAATTAATGAAAGAACGGAAATGAATTGCTGATCGAATTTCAACACATCGATCTCAAACCACGTCGCGCCTGGACCAGGCAATGGCACAGCACGAAACACAAAAATGATGATTGCCGTTCCCAATAGCGCCATCGCTTTATCGCGATCAAGTTCACGTATCAATTGCGACATCAAAAATAAAACGATGCCCATAGAACAAGCAAAAACAATTTCTTGCGAAAAAGGAACGTCTAAAATTCCAACGACGAGTGTAAGCAGAACGAATGCCAATCCACCGATAAAGTACAACGGATTAACTTCTGTTTTTTCACTTTGAAAATGGATGATCTTATTGACTTCATCAATTGCCAAACCGCTGCGAAGCAACTCTTGTTTGCGACGATTCTTAATCCAAGAGGCGAGAATAACCCCACTTATCGAGATCAAAGGAATCATAAGAGCAATCAAATATATTTGCGCGTAGATTGCCGTCTTCTCAGCGGGCACCATCTCCTCAACACCGTCGAACATAAAGATATTGACCAACGCAACACCAACCGATCCGCTGATAAGTGCAATGCGGCCAAGAGTTTGCATCGTTGTGTGAAGGGCCTTTGTCTCAGCCTCACCAATCTCATGGCCATTCGCATCGACACGCGGAACGGCCTCGACTGACATCGCGTCTGCAACGGCGTCTTGAGTGACGTATCCAAGCGGTGCAAGTATCACACTCACCACGTACCAGGCCTCAAGCGACATCACCTGGGCCATGCGATCCGGCGCAGTAATAAGCGCGTACATAATCAAAATACTGGCAGCAATAAGTGCCGCGCCGATATAAACCAGCAACGCTTTCCAACGCCAGATGACATCGACAAGATGACCGAGCGGCATTTTCAAGGCCCATGGCAGACCAGCCCAAAATGCCAGCCCGGCAAGAAACGACGCCGAAAGACCAAGAGTTTCTTTGACGTAGAACGTTCCGACGATCGCGCTCAGTCCAGAAATTCCAGCGGCAAAGTACACCATAAGTGGGGGCAGAAATGACCATCGCAATTGACGACCGAGGTCAAAAATTACTGCATCAAGCCAGTTAAAAAGCCTCAGCATTTAATGGGTACCTGGAATTCGGGGAAAAATTGAAATACGTCGACACGGCGCAAACATACTCATTCTGATCGAGCACCCGCAATACCGCAAACCTCGCAATCTTGTCAGTGCCATGAGACGTGTGAATTTCAGTCTTATTTTGCCGGTTTCTGCGCACCGAGCCAATCTATGAAACTGAGTAAGTTGTCAATCTCATCTGGATTGAGGACGAATTCTGGCATTGACGGGTGCCCGGTAACAATGCCTTCGGCAAGGGCTTCAGCAAGGTTTTCTACTGGATATCGTGATGCCAAAACACGAAAAGGTGGGGCGGTCGCAAGTTTGCTTTTGTCATCAACACCCGTTGCGTGACAGCGACCGCACTTGTCTTCTGCCAACAATCGACCTGCTTCAAGATCTTGCGACAATGATGGCACAACCAAGTAATGCGTTATGACGAGGCTCACAGCAACATAGGCAAATAGTCGAAGCATAAAGCCTCCTTAATATCCCAATTTTATAGAAGCATAATTCCCAAAAACGAGACCAAGCAATGATGTTGATCAATGCTGCGCGCCTAAAATCGACCGTTTCACAATCGTCTTAACGCCAACCCAAACACGTGAGCACAGCTCAAACCGGGTCATTCATTTATTTTTTTTGGGACAGATTTGCCCATTTTGAAGCAACGCCCAGACACTTTTCAGGCGCGCTGATGACCTCTGGTTGTTAACCTGCCCAATCCTGCAGTCCAATTTCAACACGACTGCGTCTTGGAACGTCCATGCGCTGAACTTGAGTTTTCTTCCAATTACGTTGCAGACCAGCATTCTCGCTGGCTCTGGTAGAAAATCGAAAGACATTGTCAATCAAGCATGTCGTTCACAATTGAAGAGAAAGCCCTCAGGCGCTGCGGAGCGGCTCATTAACCAGCGCCACCACCCGACCTGCCACCAAGACCGCTTTTTCCGATACTCTGTGGAGTGAGAAACGGCACAAAACTTGAACATTCTCTGGTCCGTGCAACCAAACGCGACCACTGCGGTTACATACAGCGCGACAAGAATTGCCAGACAATATAATCCATCTTAAGTTGTATATATTATTTTTTTCAACCAACTATTTCTCACCTCATGCAAGATAATAAAGCTGCATCCTCTTCAACTTCGAACACGTCTGACGCATTGCAAAACGCTCTGGCAGGACTGCGTGGGATATTTGCTGGCGTGCTTGGCATTTCAGCACTGGTCAACATTCTGGCACTGACAGGTGCTTTGTACATGCTTCAGGTCTATGACCGGGTCTTGACCAGTCACTCTGTTCCAACCCTCGTTGCTTTAACGATATTGGTTGTGGCGCTGTATCTCATCCAAGGCATCCTTGACGTTATTCGCGGCCAGATCTTAATCCGACTGGGCGCCCGCATAGACCGTCGGCTCAGTCCTCTGGCTCACGCTGCAGCGCTTCAATTACCGCTCGTTGGCCTCTCGACCACCGACGCCACGCAACCTATTCGCGACGTTGATGCAATTCGAACCTTCTTCGACCGACAAGGCCCTATTGCACTTTGTGACTTGCCATGGATTCCCGTTTATCTCGCTTTTGTATTTTTTCTTCACCCGCAACTTGGCTTGCTGGCATTTGTCGGCTTGCTCATTCTCATTTTGATAACGGCACTCACCGATCGTCCCATTCAACGCTTGCAAACTCATGCTCGGGAAAGTGATGCTGCCCGCCAGACACTTGCCACTGCGCATGCGCGCAACGCAGAAGTCTTGCAAGCGATGGGGCTTTATAAGCGCGCCGAAGAGCGTTATGAAAACGCCAACGACATTCACCGTGACCATCAAACCCGCAACGGCGATATCACAAGTACGGTCACTGGTATTACCAAAGTTTTCCGCATGATGTTGCAGTCAGCAATGCTCGGTTTTAGAGCCTACCTGACATTGCAAGGCGAGATCTCAGCCGGCGCTATTATCGCAGGCTCAGTCGCGGCAACGCGAGCGTTCGCACCAATCGAAATAGCATTATCGCAATGGCGGAGTTTCGTTGCAGCACGACAAAGCTTTGAAAATCTCAAAGAGGTCGTAAACAAGTTGCCAACAAGGCCCACGCCTCTCGACCTCCCAGCACCGAAAAAGTCGCTGATGGTTGAGAATATCTCAGTTGCCGTTCCCACCACATCACCTTCACAGCAACGCTTAATTCTCAACTCCATCAATTTTAAACTTGAGGCCGGCCAAGGCCTCGGTATCATCGGGCCAAGCGCATCCGGCAAATCTACTTTGGCACGCGCGATCGCAGGCGTTTGGCCGCTGGCACGCGGTGCAATCCGTTTTGACGGTGCCGCCCGTGAGCGCTGGAGTGCAGATGAACTCGGTGGCAACATCGGATACCTGCCACAAGACATTGAATTGTTTGACAGCACGATCACGGAAAACATCTCCCGCTTTGACAAAAATTCTAAAGCCAAACACATCATTGCCGCGGCCAAAGCCGCTGGCGTACATGACATGATCTTACGTTTGGAAAACGGCTACGAGACGACACTTGGACCTGGCGGACAAGCACTTTCCGGAGGTCAACGCCAACGCATTGCCCTTGCCCGCGCGCTTTACGGCGAACCTTTTCTTGTCATCCTCGATGAACCGAATGCAAATCTCGATGCCGCTGGAGATCAAGCCCTACACGGCGCAATAAAAAATATTCGCCAACGTGGCGGCATTGTTGTCGTCATTGCCCATCGCCCCAGCGCTGTCGGGGCCGTTGACACCGTTGCCGTGCTCAACGAGGGCAAGCTCATAGAATATGGCGATAAAGAAGATGTATTACGCAAAGTTTTGCATCGCCCCGTCGCAGCAAAAGCCTCATAGCCCCGAGTTTCAAGATCAAACAGGCGCAAAAATGACAAGCATAGACAATCAACCAACCTCTCCTTCCCATGAGGCACAACAAAAAACTCCAGCGCATGCCGATGCTGGGATTGCAAGGCGTCTGACTGTGGCTGGACTAACGGCACTTGTCCTCCTGGTGGGCATTGGCGGCTGGGGCGCGTTGGCTGCAATTTCCGGCGCCGTCATCGCGCAAGGGCAAGTCGCAATCAAAGGCAAAGCCAAACAAGTCCAACACCCAACGGGCGGTGTCGTCTCAGAAATAGCGGTAAAAAACGGCGACCACGTTTTGGCAGGTGATGTTTTGTTACGCCTCGACGACACACAAACACGTGCTTTTCTTGGTGTTATCATATCCCAATTGATCGAACTTGAAGCACGGCTTGTTCGCCATCGTGCAGAACGTGACCAAGCCGACGAACTCGTGTTTTCCCCCCATCACCTCAACACACCCGAAAAGCGATCAATCGCCCAAGGCGAACAACGGTTGTTTGAAACCAATAAACAAACGATCACTGGCCGCAAAGCCCAGCTCTTTGAACGCATTCATCAGTTTGACCAAGAAGTTCTTGGACTTGGCAAACAAAGCGAGGCCAAGATCCGCGAACACACCTTGGTTGTTAAAGAGCTCGACCGTGTACGCAAACTGTATGCCCGCCGCCTGACACCAATAACCAGAGTTTTGGCAATGGAGCGCGATGAAACGCGGATTTCGGGAGAAAGCGCGTCGCTGCTCGCCAGCATCGCGCGCACCAAAGGTCAGCGCGCAGAAATCAATCTTCAGATCCTCAGCATCGATCAGGAAGTGCGCGCAACCGCACAAAGCAGGCTACGTGATATTGAGGCTCAGATTGCACGCTTGAAAGAAGAACGGATTGCCGCCGAGGACCAACTTAACCGTGTCGATATTCGCGCGCCCAGAGCCGGCATTGTTCATGACCTGCAAATTCACACGATCGGCGGCGTCATTGCCGCTGGCGTCGAGTTGATGCGAATTGTGCCAACTGGCGCACACCTCGCCATTAATATCCGGGTTGACCCCATCGACATTGATCAAATCCACATCGATCAACATGCGATCCTTCGCTTTTCAGCATTTAACCAACGCACGACGCCAGAAATTCCAGGAAAGATAACGCACATTGGTGCCGACTTGTCGAAGGATGCCGTCACTGGTGCGATCTATTATTCGGCCCAGATCGCGGCCGATAGCACCGAGGACAAGAAAATTCAGGACTTGAAGCTTATTCCTGGAATGCCGGTCGAAGCCTACATCCAGACCCGCACCCGCTCGGCAATTTCCTACCTTATTAAGCCGGTCACCGATCAATTCTCCAGGGCCTTTCGTGAACAATAACTGGCCCAACGGCGGGGGTAGTCAGGTTGTTTGAGCATCTCGGACAACTATTCTGGGGCAAATCGGCCAGCTTTTTCACTTACCCCCTTGGCGTAGAGGCGAAGCCCTGGTATCACCCGCGCCGAAGGGTTGTTTGCTCCGGTCTCAAAACCGCAAAAAATCACCTTTCCAGTCCGCGCTCGGATCCAAGTTCCCAGCCGGTGTTCCGCGGTAGCTCAGTGGTAGAGCAATCGACTGTTAATCGATCGGTCGTAGGTTCGAATCCTACCCGCGGAGCCATTCGTATGTTGAACATACGAAACCATCCCTAAAACTTAAATTCTCGCGTCGTCAATTTTGCACCAACTTGTGGCCGTGGGTGTTGCACGCGACGAAAATTGGAAACTATATACCGACACGTTGGGCACACCCTCACGCGCGACTTAAACAGGCGATGTCAGCTATCAGCCAAAGTAGGACGTTGCTGGTGAGCGTGAACATGTTGGCCTCGACAGAAGGGGCTTAAGGTTTTCACATATGTTCGAATGTTTTCGCGCCAAACGCACTGACGCGTTATGGCGCTTCTGCCTTGCAGATAGTCGTCGTGTCGGAGAAACGCGCCACAAAAAATGAAGTGAGTGGCTGGGAGTTTCGAGACAAGCTCTTCTCTGCCAGCCAGGTAGAAGAATTCAGTTAGGCCCTCAGGACGATTTTTCCCTGCTGCGTGCCCGCCTCCATAAAGGCGTAAGCGTCCGCAACCTCATCAAGACTGAACGCTTTGGCGATCAGTGGCTTGTAAGTGCCGTCTTTCAGCTTCGGCAGAATATGCGTCTTGGCTTCTTCCCAACGGTCAGGCACGGCCCACATATGGAAGATAATGTGGAAGCCAACAAACTTGACGCGTTTGAGGAGCATTGGGAAAATTGGCAGCGGCGTGTCTGCCATTGCGAGTACACCGTAAGTGACAACAGTCGCATCCGGTGCTGCAGCTTCTGCCAACTGAGCCGTAAACGGTCCGGAGATTGGATCAAATGCGATGTCAAAGCCCTTTCCTCCAGTTAGCTCCATCACCTTCTCAGGCCAATTCTCATCTGATGTTGCAACCACATGATCAGCGCCGGCCTCCCTGAAGGGCCCCGCTTTTTCCAGCGTTCGGCTGGTGGCAATAACGGTCGCACCAAATTCTTTGGCAATTTGAATTGCAGGTTGACCAACGGATGACGACGCTGCCGAGATCAATACGACCTGGCCTGCGCCCTTCTTAAGCCCACCTGAGAAAACGAGACCACCATATGCGGTCGGGTATGCCATCCAAACAGAAGACGCTTCGTCCCAACTCAAGTTCGCAGGCTTTTCAATGAGAACGGACGCTGGAACAACGGCATGTTCGGCAATCACGCCATACTTGTCCATTTCAAGGTTCGGAGTGACACAAACCTCTTGGCCGACAGTGAAACCTGTCACACCTTCACCAATGGCCTCGATCACACCAGCAGATTCCACACCGACCAGTGCCGGGACTGGAGGCGTCGCAAGATACACGTTATTCATATACATATGCTCAGCGCGATTAAGCCCCATCGTCTGGTTGCGCACCAGAACCTCGCCAGCGCCAGGAGTCGGTATCTCTTCGTCGACGATCTGCAACGCCTGCGGACCTTCGATCCGCATCAGTCTCGCGACCTTGGTCATCTTTTCCTCTCAATCTTCAGCTGAAATTTTGAACTCATTCGATCCAATTAGGGAGCTGCGTTTGTATTCGTATCCCTTCTCCTGGGTGTGCGCTCCAGTGCTCCATATCATATGCCGCTCGAATGTAAATTTTCCTGTGACGAGTTCAGTTTTCCGTTTTTCAATATAAAAGTGAAAAACCCGCAGCCGTCAGACAACAAGGGCTTGCCTCTCCTCCAACTTGGGAATTGGGTGCCAACTGAGCAAGCAAGTTCAGCAAATAAATTCAACTCAAGTGGACCAATGGCGACTGACGATGAGTTGGCAACCGTGCGATCATTGCCTGGGGCAAATTCCAGCACCGATGCCACGATGTTGCGCTTTCGGTGAGGTTTGCCTTTCGCAATTGTACAGGTTTCTGGGACGCTTCGAGATAGCAACGGGGGCGTACAACGTTGGCACTATAAGTTCGCTTGAGCTATGAACACAACACCACTTTTGCGACTTGGGAAATCGCAACCGCGGTGTTCTTCGCCGAACATATTTTGCGGGAATGTACCATGGAACAGGCGCGGATTTAAATGGGTCGCGGCGCCTGCTGGATGCAGACATTGCCGAATTCTGATCCTGAAAGGACTTCACTTATGAACGATACGATAAACCCAGACAATTACACCAATCTAGCGATTTCGGAGCGCGACCATAATCTCTACGTTGTTAAACTCAATCGACCTGAAAAGCGCAACGCTTTGGACGTCGCCTCAATCGAGGAGTTGATCCGATTTTTCACCGGTGCACGCATGGCTGGTGTGAAAGCGGTCGTTTTGGCGGGAGAGGGTGATCATTTCTGCGCCGGCCTCGATCTTGTGGAACATTGGAAAGCCGACCGCAGTCCCGATGAATTCATGCATCACTGCATGCGCTGGCATGAGGCATTCAACAAGATGGAATACGGCGGCGTTCCAATCATTGCTGCTCTCAATGGTGCCGTCGTCGGAGGTGGTCTGGAATTGGCCAGCGCAGCACATGTACGCGTCATCGATCAAAACACGTATTTTGCTCTTCCCGAAGGTCAGCACGGAATTTTCACCGGTGGGGGCGCAACGATCCGTGTGTCAGATATGATTGGCAAATATCGGATGATTGATATGATCCTGACGGGGCGTGTTTATCAAGGTCAGGAGGCCGTTGATCTGGGGTTAGCGCAATATATCACGGACGGATCAAGTTTCGACAAGGCGATGGAACTTGCCGTCAAAGTTGCGCAAAATCTCCCGCTGACCAATTTTGCCATTTGCTCAGCTATCAGTCACATGAACAATATGTCTGGCATGGACGCGGCCTATGCCGAGGCGGTCGTCGCGGGCGTGGTCAACACCCAACCGGCAGCGCGCGAAAGGCTCGAAGCATTCGCCAATAAGACCGCCGCCCGTGTACGGCCAAACCGTTAGTTCGCATGGAGCTGAGAAATGCTTATGAGACGGAACCGGGGAAGGGAATCATGAAAGAGACATTTGACGCCTTAAAGAAAACGACGGCCAACCATGTGTCGTTGTCACCGATTTCCTTTCTGCACCGAGCCGAAGCGCTCCACGGCGAGCGTACCGCAGTGATCTACGGCGATATCCGGCGTAGCTGGTCGCAAACCGCCGCGCGCATTCGTAGTGTTGCAACAGGGCTCAAGGGCCTTGGCGTTAAAAAGGGTGACACAGTTTCAGTCCTCAGCCCCAACATTCCCGAACTCTTCGAACTACATTTTGCACTACCGCTAACCGGTGCGGTATTGAACGCGCTCAACACCCGTCTTGAACCGCAAACCATCGCCTACATTCTGGATCACGCCGACACCAAACTGGTCATCGTCGATAGAGAATTGGTGCCACTGCTCAGCGAGGCGTTCGACATACTGGGGCGCACGCTTGCGGTCGTCGAGATCGATGATCCGAATGCGCAGGGCGGTGAAAGTTTGGGCGGGCAAAGCTACGAGGAGCTGACCCGCACCACGCCGGTGACGATGGGACTGTCTGACGACGAGTGGGATGCTATTGCGCTGAATTACACATCAGGCACCTCGGGACGTCCCAAAGGCGTGGTCTATCATCACAGAGGTGCGTATCTTATGGCGCTCGGCACCGCATCGGCCTGGCAAATCCCACCCTATCCGATCTATCTGTCGGTGGTGCCGATGTTTCATTGCAATGGCTGGGGGCATCCCTGGTTGCTGCCCATGCTGGGCGCAACGATGGTTTTCACGCGTATACCCGCCGCCGACCGAATCCTGGAGGCAATCCGCACCCATGGCGTGACCCATTTCGGCGCGGCACCGATCGTGCTGCAGATGCTGGTCGAAGCAGAAAGCGCCACCACCCCGTTCGATCCGGCAATCAAGGTGCTGACCGCTGGTGCGCCGCCGCCACCCTCCGTTCTGGAAAAAACCCGTGCCATGGGATTTGAAGTGATGCAGGTTTACGGTCTGACCGAGACTTATGGCCATATCACACAATGCCTCTGGCAGGACGAATGGCAAAGTCTTAGCGTCGCCGAGCAAGCCGAACGCCAAGCCCAACAAGGCATCGCTTTACCCATGGTCGAAGACGTCAGCGTGATCGACCGCAAAAGTGGGGCTCCAGTACCACGGGATGCCACAACCCAGGGCGAAATTGCCATTCGCGGCAATACCGTGATGGCAGGTTATTACAAAGATCCCAATGCCACAGCGAAAGCCTTTGATGACGGTATATTTTGGTCAGGTGACGGCGCTGTGGTGCACAAAAATGGATATATCCAGATCTGCGACCGGTTGAAAGATGTAATCATCTCCGGTGGAGAAAACATCTCTTCAGTAGAAGTTGAGGCGGTGCTGTATCGTCACGCCGCAGTACAGGCCGCCGCCGTGGTGGCGATGCCGCATGAAAAGTGGGGAGAGGTCCCATGCGCCTTCATCGAACTTCGCCCTGGTACCAGTGCGACCTTCGAAAACATTACCAACTTCTGCCGCGAACATTTGGCCGGCTTTAAAATCCCAAGAGTGGTTATGTTCGAAACCCTTCCGAAGACATCGACTGGCAAGATCCAAAAATTTAAGCTTCGCGACCGCGTCAAGTCGATGGGGGGCGATCAGACGAGTGCATGAGCGCATGGCGCACAAAATCGGATCAGCCAACCTGATGTCAGCTAAGTCTGTATTGGCAACATCGAAGCTCATCACGAAGCCCTAGGTCTATCGTTTAGGCCCCGTCGTTGACTGTTCCACACCGGCTTTCCCGTCGCGCGGCATGGCCATCACAATTACGATGCCCAACCAGCACCAAAGCGCGGCCTTCGATGAGAATAAGATGAGCTACGTCGATGACACGCCCAACGGATGGCTTGGCGTCGGCACACAAATTGATGCGCGGAGCCAATCTCAGTCCGATCTCACCCACCTAAAACAACATAAAACCGTAAGCGCGAGCTTGCCCTAATCGTTATCCTACCACTGCAGCAGGGCCGCAGGAGCGCACATTGAAATTGCGCGTGCAACAACCTTAAACCTTCAGCACAAGCTTCCCGAAATTGCCGCTGGTAAAGAGCAAGTTGAGAACGTCAGGGTAGGCGTCGATGCCACCAGGTTTAACGTCTTCTCGGATGTACAGCTTGCCAGCCTCATGCCATGCCCCTAATTCGCGGATGGCTTCGGGCACACGATCCGCCCAATCAAATACAATCAAACCACGCATCGTCAGACGTTGCGTTAAAACGGTACGCAAATTTTTCGGTCCTTCTGGCGCCGTCGTTGCAGCATATGCTGATATCAAACCGCAAACGGGAATTCTGCCAAACGTATTCATTTGCAGCAAAACCGTGTCGAGTATTTCACCACCGACGCTTTCGAAATAGATGTCGATGCCGTCAGGTGCGGCAGCCTTAAGATCAGACGCTAAACTGCCAGCCTTATAGTCGACACACGCATCAAAACCTAACTCTTCCACCACGTACTTGCATTTTTCCGGACCGCCTGCGATGCCGACAGTGCGGCAACCTTTGAGCTTGGCAATCTGGCCAACGATTGACCCCACCGCGCCCGACGCCGCTGAGACCACAACAGTTTCACCTGGTTGCGGCTTACCCACATCCAACAAACCAAAGTACGCCGTCCAACCTGGCATGCCAAGACCACCAATCCAACGTTCGAGCGGGGCTTGTGTTGTATTAACTTTGACGATGCCTTTGCCATCACTTAGGGCGTACTGCTGTACGCCGATGAGACCTTGCACCGCATCACCAACCTTAAACTCTGAGTGATTGGACGCCTCGACGTGACCGGCCGCATAGGCGCGCATGACCGATCCTAACGCGACCGGCTCGACGTAGCTTTTGCCCTCGTTCATCCATCCACGCATGGCCGGATCAAGAGATATGTATTCGATCTTGATGCGAAATTGACCAGGGCCGGGTTCGGGCACAGGCTCATCATCAAATTCGAAAATATCTCTTGTCACTAGGCCAGGCGCTGGCCGCTTGATCAACTTGCAGACGCGGTTGGTGGTCATGGGTGACTTCTCCAATAAATTCTAACGCCAAGTAAAATGCGCGCGCAAACAACCGCCCGCCGTGCCAGAGCTCAACTGAGACCTGACATCATTGATGCATTGCTTCTTCATGAATTCTCGTCACACAAAATTTCGTTGAAGCGAAACTTTAACCGACAGACGACTGGTCGTGACAAGATCCAGAAAAGAGCACAATTGTTCGTCCTTGGGCTTACCACCCCAACGACCTTTTTAGCCATTAGCCTGGTCAGCAACTTTGGATCGCCATAGCAATGCCCTGACCGCCACCAATACACATCGTGATCAGACCTAAGTCTCCACCAGTTCGACGCAGTTCATGGAGTGCCTTAATCGTAATAATCGCTCCAGTTGCACCGATTGGATGCCCTAACGCAATTGCCCCACCGTTTGGATTGGTTTTTTCGGCCGGGAACTTTAGCTCATTTGCTACCGCACAAGCTTGGGCTGCAAAGGCTTCATTCGATTCAATGACGTCAAAATCTTCAACCTTAAGCCCTGTACGATCCATGAGCTTACGGACGGCATAAATCGGCCCCATACCCATTTCCGATGGATCAAGGCCGGCATGAGCCCAACCCAAAATGCGCGCCAAAGGCTTTGCACCTTCTGCGTCAGCACATTCCTGAGAAGCAATAACAACGGCGGCTGCACCATCATTGATGCTCGACGCGTTACCAGCTGTCACAGATCCAGATTTCTGGAACACAGGGCGCAATTTTCCAAGTGAACCGGCATCAACATCAGAACGCGCACCTTCATCCTTAGAAAAGGTCTGCATGGTTCTTTTTACTTTAACTTCGACAGGAACGATTTGTTCGTCAAAATACCCATTGGATTGAGCCGACGTCGCGCGCCTGTGGCTTTCGGCTGCAAACGCATCTTGTTCTGCTCGGCTGACATTGTATCGTTCTGCAATGTTCTCTGCCGTGATGCCCATGTGTCCATTGCCAAACGGATCCGTCAATGCTCCGACCATCATGTCTGTGAAGGCAACATCGCCCATTTTTGCCCCCCATCGAGGCGTGCGTGAAGCATGCAACCCATTGCTCATGGATTCAGCACCACCGGCCAGTCCGGCCTCAGCTTCGCCAAGCGCAATCGCTTGGGCCGCATTAATAATTGCCTGTAAGCCAGAACCACATAACCGATTGACCGTGAGGGCTGGGACTTGCTGAGGAACGCCGGCCTCAATCATCGCAACGCGAGATAGATACATGTCCCGCGGCTCTGTATGGATGACATTGCCAAAAACCGTATGACCAATCCGATCAGCTGGAAACTTTGATCGGGAAATGGCTTCTTTCGCGCATAAGGATGCCAGTTCGCACGGACTGTGTCCTTTCAACGCGCCACCGAAGCTTCCAATTGGCGTGCGAGCGCATGACAAAATCACAATATTACGATCGTTTGTTGCGTTCACTTGTTCCATCCTTGAATATCAGAACTTAAAGTTGTCTGCTCCGCCCAAAAAGGTGAGTTATATCGCGAAAAGGCTCATTTTTCTTTCCTCTCTCATTTCTCACCTTTGACTAGCAGCCTGAATTGCTCCCAAGACATCTAATGCTTCATTATGAACCGCGATGCGGACCATAGTATAGGTGTTGCTTGCAACACCCTTGCATCGACACTATGAAATGTCGAGCTAGGATGAAATATCGAGCCAGGATGAAATATCGAGCCAAAGTAATTTGTAACGACCACCGCCTACGACCTAATTTTGACCTGTCATTTGTCGATTTCGAAATTGAGCGTCTGGCATGACTCGTGATGAAATTGGCTTCGTGGGCTAGCATCCAGCAGTCGGACTATATATATCCGGTTACTCAGCCGATCTTCGCGAACATAAGAAAACAAACTAAATGGCAAAAACAATTCTAATAACGGGTTCGACCGATGGCATCGGGCTTGAGACGGCGAAACTGCTAACAACATCTGGCCACACACTTTTAATTCATGGCCGCAATCAAAAGAAGCTGGATGCCGCAGTAGGTAAAGTTTCCGCGATCGCCGGAGCAGGCCACATTGAAAGCTACGTCGCTGACCTCTCAAAATTCGAGGACGTGATCATACTTGCCAACCAGATTCGCGAGCGTCATCAGCACCTCGATGTCTTAATCAACAACGCTGGCGTGCTAAAGACGCCCAACCCGATCACCGCCAACGGGCTCGATGTCCGCTTTGTCGTCAACACGATTGCCCCTTACCTTCTGACGCAAGAATTGCGAACAATCATGGATTCCACCTCGCGCGTGGTCAATGTGTCATCAGCCGCCCAAACAACCGTCAATCTCAATGCCTTGGCAGGACGCCAGCATTGCCAGGATGATATGGACGCCTACGGCCAGAGCAAGCTCGCGATTACAATGTGGACAAGCGCTTTGGCCGACGCTTGGAAAGATGGACCAATGGTCGTTGCCGTAAACCCTGGTTCACTGCTTGCCAGTAAGATGGTCCGAGACGGATTTGGAGTCGATGGCAACGACATTAGAATTGGTGCCGACATCCTGAGCCGGGCCGCACTCTCAGAAGAATTCGAAAACGCGACAGGTCAATATTTTGACAACGATGCAGGCCGGTTCGCTCAACCTCACCCAGATGCTTTAGACCAACACAAATGTGATAAACTCGTCGCATCGATTGAAGAGATATTGACGAGCGCGAATGTTTCGTAATGCCAGCCGTGCGAAAACTCGCCGAGGTTGAAGCCACCGTGCACGACTGGGCCTGACCGAATGGCGATCACCTTTTGGGCTTCAAGTTGGGCGCGCTCTAATTTCGAGCCCGAACAACTGCGCGAATAAAAGATTGCCAACCTGAGTGAATGGAATTCTCAGTGATTGCGTGAGAATTGGTGCAATATTTACGCACCAACTCTCAAGTGCCGCAAAAAGTCTGGTAGGGTTGGCCTGTTTTGGGACCCGGTCCTGCAAATGCTTCCAATCCTTGGCCGACCTCAAATGGCTTTGACACAACATCAACGAGCCTCACGAACGGCCCAAAATCTTGATCTTCAACTGCAGCTTTTAGCGCTTCCTCAACTTTATGATTTCGAGGAATATATATTGGGTTCACCGAATTCATTGCCTTTGTGCGTGCTCCTGCTTCAACACCTTCGCGCAAAATACGCTGTTGCCAATCATCGATCCAGCGTTCCAACGCCGCTGGCTCATCGAACAACTTTAAGACCTGTTCTACATCCCCCAGCGCTGCCGATGCCAAATTGCGAAACAGCATTGTGTAGTCGACATTTTGCCCTGCCATTATTGAGAAGAGTGCATTGACCAAATCAAGATCTCCGTCCTCCTCGGTTGAAAGTCCAATTTTCTGGCGCATTCCTGATAGCCAATGCTCAAGGTAAGCCTGAGGAAATGCACTGACAGCCTGGCTAAGAACCTGTTTGCTATCTTCGACTTCAGTCTCAACCAGTTCGATCAGGCATTCGGCAAATCGTGTGAGGTTCCATTGCGCCATCAATGGTTGATTTGCATAAGCGTAACGCCCGCCCTCATCGATCGAACTAAATTTCGTTTCCGGCGCATAGCTATCCATAAACGCGCACGGACCGTAATCGATCGTCTCACCTGACACCGTCATGTTGTCGGTATTCATCACTCCGTGAATAAAGCCAACACGCATCCAACCTGCAACTAATGCCGCTTGGGCATCAACAACAGCCTTGAATAGCGACAGGTAAGGCGTCTTGGTGTCAACAACTTGCGGGTAGTGACGCGCGATCACATAGTCGGCAAGTTGGCGCACTTTTTCGGTGTCGCGGCGGGCGGCAAAAAATTGAAACGTACCGACCCGGATATGGCTGGCAGCAATGCGTGTTAAAACAGCACCCGGCCGGGGTGTCTCTCGCATGACCGTTTCACCCGTCGCAACGACCGCCAACGCGCGCGTTGTTGCAATTTTGAGCGCATGCATGGCTTCTGCGATAAGATATTCGCGCAACGCGGGTCCCATTGGGGTCTTTCCGTCGCCGCCGCGAGAAAATGGCGAAGGTCCTGACCCCTTCAGTTGGATATCGCGACGCTGTCCCTGAGGATCGACAATTTCACCCAGTAACAGTGCGCGGCCATCTCCGAGCTGTTCGGAAAAATGTCCAAACTGATGCCCGGCATAAACTTGCGCCAAGGGCGAAGCCCCATCTAGCAGTTCATTGCCCGCCAAGGCATTGGCGAGACTTTCTGTATCAAGGGTCGAGGGATCTAAGCCCAACTCACGTGCAAGTGCTGCATTCAATATCACCAGTTTGGGCGCTGGAACGCGGGCTGCTTGCCAGGGGACATAAAAACCTCGCATCTGTGCTGCGAATGTATTGTCAAAATTTAGTTGCGGCAGTGACGGTCGATCCATTGCTCATCTTTACCTAAGTCATCACGTTGGAAGTTTAAGGCACCCAACACCAAAAACCGCGAAAAAGCCATGGCTTGTAGCGTAAAATTCGAGGCACGGCCCAAGTTGCAGGCGCCAAGTCAAAACGACGATAGCAAACGTCGATTGACTGGAGTAATGCGTTATAAGCAAACAGGTTGTGCCGCACGAGGCCTGTGTCCTTCGAAACAAAATGAGATCGTCGAATGACTGCAATAGACTGGATCGTATTGGCCGGATACGGCGGAGTTGTTCTTGTACTTGGCCTAATTTCCAGTCGAAACGCAAAAGACGAAACCGACTACTTTCTTGCCGGACGCAAAGAAGGCTGGATGCCGGTTGCGGCATCGACTTGGGCGACCAAACTTTCGGCTTTGACTTTTATCGGCGTCCCAGGCGCTGCAATATCAGGTAATTTCGCCTATCTGCAGTTGTGGTTTGGATCGTTTTTGGCAGCTTACCTGGTCGCGTTCTTTTTCATTCCCGAATTTTATCGCCTGCGTGTTTCAACGATCTATGAGTACCTTGGAAGAAGGATTGGCCCCGAAACACGCCTGGGTGGCACTATGGTATTTATCGTCAGTCGCTGTTTGGCCAGCGCTGTTCGACTGGCTGGTTGTGCCATTGCCGTTAGTGTGTTTTTTGACTTGTCGCTCAATGCAGCGATCGCACTTATTGCAGGACTGGCCGTTGCCTACGTGCTTTCTGGTGGGCTTCGAGCTGTTATTTGGACGGACTGCCTGCAACTGGCTCTTTTCCTTGGCGGAGCTATCGCAACAATTGTGTTTATCGGCCTAAAACTTCCAGATGGTTTTGCGCAAATAATAAGTACTGGCGCTGCCAACGATAAATTTCGCATATTCGATTTCAGCTTGAGCTTTGGTGATGCCACGACCTTCTGGATGGGAAATTTGTTTGCCGTCGTCTTAGGCGTCGCCACAGGTGGTGCTGATCAAGACATCGCACAACGCGCGCTGGCTTGCCCAACGGCACGCAAAGCCAAGATCGCATTGCTGACGGCAGGCGTTGGTGATCTAATCAGCACCTTTTTGTTTCTGAGTGCCGGCATCGCCATATTTTCCTATTATCAGGCCTTCCCGCACGACACTGTCACCGCCCTTATCGCACAAAACCGACATGATTATCTTTTTCCCCACTTCATCAGCCATGACTTACCCGAAGGCCTGAGAGGTGCGCTTATCGCCGCTTTGTTTGCTGCTGCAATGTCTTCGCTTGATTCAGCATTGTCGGGATTAGCCTCATCAGCCTATTTTGATCTTGGGTTTATGCATAGATCTGGCAAGAAGACAGACCTTGCCGGACCACGATTGCTGGTCATCGTGTTCGCTATCATACTGGCACTGATCGCCAGCAGTTTTGGCGCCCAACCCTCGATCCTTTGGTTCGGACTAAAGATTATGGGCTACACCTACGGTGGCCTACTTGGCTTGTTTTTGTTGGCGCTCTTTTTCGAAAAAACCGCTGATGACAGATCCTGTCTTATCGCTGTATTAAGCAGCACCCCAGTTGTTGTTATTGCCACCAATGGTTGGCTCGCCGTACCAGCAGTTGCCTGGCCTTGGGCCGTGATCATTGGCGTGACATGGACGTGCGTTAGCGCTATTTTATTGAGCTTGGCACGCCGACGAACCGAGTTAAACGCGCCGTGATCCCCAACCCCAACTTTGAGAGATGATGACCGCTGTGATCCCAACACGAATTGCACTTATGATCAGGCGCACTTTTGGCGACATCAAACTTGAGGCGACCCTTGCGCTTTAGAACTCAACTTTCCCTCATGGTCTTCATCACACTCATGCCGCTGCTGGCGGCAGCCGATGAACCCAAACCAGTCCTTGTTGACGATCCTCAGATCAGGATATCTCGGAACCACGCTATGCTCTCGCTTACTCCCCAACAAGCTGACACAGTCGGGCGACAAGTCTGGCAAAATGAAACTGGCGGCAACCGTGACGCGATCACGGCATGGAATGGGGCAGAAAATTTTGCTTCACTCGGCATTGGACATTTTATCTGGTTTCCCACGGGTCTCAATTCTCCCTTCAAAGAGAGTTTTCCAACTCTTTTGAAATATTTGCAAAAGCGAGGAGCAAACCTGCCCAGATGGCTTGACGCAAGTCCTATTCCACCATGCCCTTGGAACGATCGCGCCGAATTCAAACGTCACTTTCACCAACCGCGCATGACTGAATTGCGAGAATTTTTATTGGCAACCGTTGGCCTGCAGGCAGAGTTCCTGGTTCTGCGAATGCAAGCCGCCCTACCCGACATTATCGCCTCGACAACAGATGACGACGAAAAACAACATCTGCACCAACAATTCAATCGCGTTGCCAACGCATCACCCGATCTCTACCCGTTGATCGACTATATAAATTTCAAAGGCGAAGGGACGAGCCAAAAGGAACAATACCCAAATCACCAAACCGGCCAACCGGAAGGATGGGGTCTAAAACACGTGCTGCTGGAAATGCGTGGCACAAGTGGCGACATGTCGACCGTTTTAGCAGAGTTCTCCAACGCCGCTGGACAGGTCCTAAAGCGCCGGGTGAAAAACAACCCACCGAACAAGCGCTGGTTAAAAGGCTGGCTCGTGAGAACCAAAACCTACCGATATCCATTGAAGTGACATCTCCACCGCAATGGATATCACTCCTAAGCCGACGGAAACGAAACGCCACGTCGGTCGCTTGTCCAGGGTTCATACTTATGCATCACCGAACAGAACAAATCGGAACTTAAAAACTCCGACAGCCAAGCGTGTAACTTCGCAAGCGGTTGAGCATCGAACCACTCCTTATCAACATGGGCAAACTGGCGAACAAACGGGGCTGTTGCAATATCGGCAAGTGAGAGACGACTGCCGAATAGATAACGATGATGTTTCAGACGATCTTCTAAGTTTCGCAGAATGATTACTGCTGCCTCTCGGTGTCCCGCTGCATCCATGCCATCGCCGCTGCCGTCCGACTGTTGCCGATTTGAATATTTATAACAATCGAGGTGTCGTTTAAATGGGCCATCCATATCGGCGATAAATTTCAACATTTCATCGCAATTTCCAACGTCAGGGTCGAGCAGGTTTTGTGGATCGTTCTGTCCAAGCCCCCACAACATAATGTCAAGGCTCTCGTCGATGACGTCGTTATCACGGTCGATTAAAACTGGAACCGTTCCCTTCGGGGAAGCCGCAAGCATCTCAGCTGGCTTATTGCGCAACACAACTTCGCGCAGCTCACAAACCTGACCACTGGCAACAAGCGATATCCGCGCGCGCATTGCATAAGGACAGCGCCTGAATGAATACAAAATTGGAATTATGATATTTGCCATGTTCGTTCCATACCGTGACAGATTGCAGTCATGCTGCTACCCGCATATACGAGGCTTTTGCCTCTCAATTTTTGTTGTTTCATTAAAAGTCGCGAGAAAATCATCTCGACTGATCCAGCCTATGGTTATTGCTGCCGGTGATAAGTTGCCCGATTTGTTGGAGAGGTGCCATCTGGCAAATTTACTTTCTGTAAAAAATGCATCGTTGTACCAGACCCTGACAACGTACGTTCGGCAACCATCAACTCAACGCCATCTCGAAGAGCTGATGAATTAAGTTCGGTCTCCGACTTCGCGCGAACACACAAAGTATCAGCCAGCGGACCAGCATCGAAAGGAATGTGTGACCCGTCTGGCTTGGCCCGAAACGAGGCATGATGCGCCTCTCCTGTTGCGTCGACCCAGTCCATATTGAAGACGAGTTCTTCTCCGTCCAAATCAATTCGGTGTGTCTCAGAACGCGGCGGCGCACCTTGTTCGTAAAGACATGAAGGTGCGTCAAGAACCCACGTCCCGAGAAATTTACTATATATCGGATCAGCCATCACACCCATTCGTCTTTGTTTCAAAATAGTTTGATTGCGCGATGACAGAGCTTTATGCCAGTGCACTTTCATCATTAAATTCGCACAACTCGCTGGAGAAAATGTTTTTAGCAGCGTTGTTATGAGACGTCACTCAGCGCCACACCACCCAACAAGTAGATGCTCTATTCTAGGCAGTAACACCCCAAGAGTAAGCAAAACAGTCAGACAAGTGAACCTGCGACAGAGCTTACTTATTGTGATCGTGCTATAACGCCACCCCGGCACTTATGCAATTCAATCCATGACCAACCCCCATGCAACCAAACCCTTGAAAATTGAAATGACGACCCGAACAAGATTTTTCTTATTGATGGTGATCTTGGTGTTTGCGCCATGCTCTGTCTCGGCCGACGAGACCGTCATTCAAGGGCTGTCGATGGGCACAACATATACGATCAGCATTACTCAGGACCTAGAGCCTCGAGAAAAAAAGAAACTGGCGCAAAAAATACAAATGTTGCTGGAAGACTTTTCCCAGGAATTTTCAACATACGACACAACTTCGAAGATCTCGATTTTTAATAGAACCAAATCCACAAAGCCATTTCCGGTGTCGGCCAGGTTTGCAAGACTCACCACGCTTGCAGCTGAAATAGCCAAGAAGACAAAAGGCGCTTTCGATCCCACGATTGAACCTGTGGCGGCGTTGTGGGGATTTGGAGTTAACAAAAGTCGTGGCACCGCTCCTGGGCAGACGGAAATCGATCACGCACTTTCAACAGTCGGCATCACCAAGCTTGCCGTTATTCAACGTCCACCAAGCCTGAGGAAACTCAACCCCCAACTCCAGTTGGACCTTTCCGCCATGGCGAAAGGATTTGGCGTTGACGAAGTTTCCCGCCTTCTCAACCGTGAAGGCTTTCGAAATTATATGGTCGAAATTGGTGGAGAAATCCATGCTCGCGGACGCAACTCTAAAGGCGATGTTTGGCGCATTGGCATCGCTGTTCCAGATCGAACAACAAATAAGCTCGAAGCTATCGTTAAGCTTTCCAACACCTCAATTGCAACATCTGGCGATTATCAAAAATATGTCGAGATCGACGGCGACCGCGTTGCGCATATCATCGACCCAAGAAATGGCAAACCAATTTCTCATAAATTAGCGTCAGCAAGCGTGCTGCATGACGATTGTGCAATAGCTGACGCGTTTGCAACAGCATTGATGGTCGTTGGACATCGCGAAGCAAAAGAAATGGCGGAAAAACTGGAACTCCCAGTGCTTTTGATCGTCCGTGAAGCGGGAGGCTTTGTAACATGGACATCAAAGCAATGGCCTCAAAAAAAATAACGCTGACAACCAAACCTTTGCTTAACACACGTCGATAACAAACAGTCGCAGGGTTAAACTTTGCCACGCGTTGTGAACTTTGCTACCTACCAACAAGCAAACTTACACTGCGGGTATTGACATCGACCATGAGCAATTTCTACGAAGAGCAAGTTTTAAACGTTCGCCATTGGACCGACCGGCTTTTTAGTTTCACGACAACCCGCAATGCCGCTTTTCGTTTCGAGAACGGTCAATTTGCTATGGTCGGGCTAGTGGTCGACGGGAAACCATTGGTGCGCGCCTACTCTATGGCCAGTCCCAATTACGATGACAAGCTGGAATGGTTTTCCATTATTGTTCCGAATGGTCCATTAACATCGAGATTGCAAAAAATCAAAGCTGGCGACCAGGTACTGGTGAGCAAGAAACCCGTTGGCACATTGGTGATTGACAGCTTGACACCGGCCCGCAACCTTTACCTTTTGTGCACAGGCACTGGGCTGGCGCCGTTCCTCTCCATCATTGCAGACCCAAACGTCTATGAGCGGTTTGAAAAGGTGGTCTTGATTCATGGTTGCCGTTTCATCGATGACCTGGCTTACGCTGATGAGATTTCAGACATATTGCCGAAAAACGAATTCATTGGTGAAATGGTCAAGCAACAACTCATCTATATTCCAACAGTAACGCGCGAACCTTTCAAAAATGAAGGTCGCATTACGCACCTTGTCGAGAGCGGGCAATTGGCTCAAAAAACCGACCTGCCTGATCTGTCCCCAGAACACGACCGCGTGATGATGTGCGGCAGTCCAAATTTATTGGCCGACATGAACCCGATTTTACAAGAGCGCGGTTTTAAAGAAGGTGCTGGCAATGCTCCTGCGGACTACGTCATTGAGAAAGCATTCGTCGACCGTTAGATTTTTCTGGTTTGATAGGGCAAACACACGACCCAACAGTTGAAATTTTGCGCCATTGCGATTTTTTATCGTCCAATTTCCAATTCACATTGGTGTTCAACGTCAAAATTATCGCTATACAAGATAAAACCATCCAACCAGCCGATTGACCCAACACATTTGGAGCCTGCGATGACGTCTCAAACACGCCACGGAAACAAAATGTCTCTGACCGCGAAAGTTCTGATCGGAATGGTTTTGGGTGTGGTCGTTGGCGTCATATTCAACAAACTCGGCAACCCATTCATCAATGAAAACATCGTTGGCGGACTGTTTGCCATGATCGGTAAGATGTTTGTCAATGCTCTAAAGATGCTTGTCGTACCTTTGGTAACATTCTCACTCATTTGCGGGGTCACGGGAATTGGCGACATACGCATGCTTGGCCGGGTAGGTGGCAAAGCCTTCGGTCTTTATTTGTTCACAACCGCTATTGCCATTGCGATGGCCATTTTCCTGGCAACTATAATTGGCCCAGGTGCAGGCTTTGATATCTCAGGCGTGGACACGTCAAAAGTTTCGGCAAAACAGGCCCCCAGCGTCTGGGATGTGTTTGCAAACATCGTCCCCTCAAACCCCATCAATGCGTTTGCAAATGGCGAAATGCTGCAAATCATTTTCTATGTCATTTTAATCGGTATTGCCGCATTGATGTTGGGTGAACGTTCAAAGTCATTCGTCGAAGCCTGCGAATACATGAACGAACTGATGATGAAGGTCGTTGAGATCGTTATGGCCTTCGCGCCCTACGGCGTGTTTTGCCTCATCGCAAAGACCTTTGCCGAGCAGGGCATCGACCTATTCTTGCCGGTCATTGCTTACGTTGTAACGCTTGTCGGCGCACTTCTTGTGCATCTGTTTGTTACTTTAATGATCCTATTGAAGTTGCTGTCGGGGTTGAACCCGATCGAATTTTTGAAAAAGATGCGCCCAGCGCAAATCTTTGCATTCTCCACGGCAAGTTCTAACGCGACGATTCCTGTGACCTTCCGCTGTACAACAGAACGGATCGGCGTTAACAACTCTGTCGCCTCTTTCACCGTTCCATTTGGCGCCACCATCAACATGGATGGAACAGCGATCATGCAAGGTGTTGCAACCGTTTTCCTTGCCAATGTTTACGGCATCACCTTGGGCCTAAGTGGTTATGTGACCGTTATTGGAATGGCCGTCCTGGCGTCCATTGGAACAGCCGGCGTGCCAGGTGTTGGCTTGGTCATGTTGACGATGGTGCTTGGACAGGTCGGTCTCCCGATCGAAGGCATTGCGATTGTGCTCGGGGTCGATCGACTGATGGATATGATGCGTACGGCTGTCAATATCACTGGCGATGCCGTGGTGACTTCGATTGTCGGAAAAAGTGAGAACAAGCTCGATATGCAAATCTTCAATGACCCAGATGCTGGCACACTCACGGACGACGATCTGGTGATCAGTCATGAAGCTGAAGAAGAGCTTGCCGCAGCCGCACAACCAAAACACTAGACTTGCGAAAGATCTTGCGTTCGCAGCCCGGCTTATCGGTCGAGGTGGGCCTTGCCGATGTTTGACATAAATGACTATGACCATGACCACTTCGGCCAACGGCAGTTGGGCTGGTGAGAATAGGCGTTGCGCTTTACATTAGGATTGTTATTCGCCCTGGACTGGAGAACTTGATTTATATCGCGTCTTAGACTGACGCTTCACGAGCTTGCCCCATTCACTATTGAACGGATGGACATAATCCGTTGTGCCAGATCCGTTCACCAGTGAACGGCTTTGATTGTGCCAACGAAAGATACCGCCTTTGAGATTTTGCACATCTTTGGCGCCAGCAATGAGCAACTGATCTTTGGCGCGCATAGCTAGCCGAGAACTTCTTTCGCCAACCGAACAATAGAATAAAACGGTACGCCCGACCTCGCGCCCGGCCAATTTCGATTGCAAATTTTGAAGCGTATCACCCGGCTGCACCCGGATCGCACCCGGCAATCGACTAACAGCATATTCGGCTTCTTCGCGAACATCGATCAACACGATATCATCGTTTTTACCTTGAGCGATCTTTTCAGCGACAATCTTTGGGTTGGTATGCCCGATCTCAGTAAATCGCGATTCAATATCGCGTTCAACCTCAACCAATTTTGGCATGCGACCAGTTAGGAGATCGCGATTAAGTCCAACGAACTGCATATAGCCAAGGGCTGCCAGTCCGACAGCAAGCGTTGCCAAAACGATGAGACGTCTTTGCATAGTGTTGTGACCTCCGTGATCCGAACATTTTCTGAGAGTTTGCATCTCTGCTCGAGAAAACCAACCCTCTCAGCGATCACATTACCATCGGCTTGCAGATCCAATGCAAATTGGCCTCAATCCTTCGCCACGGTACTGCATCCAAAAATTCGATACAGCGGGCAAAGGCTAACAAGTGCTGTCGCAACGAGAACACCGCCGACAATCATCGCAATGACATTGGGTGTTCCTGATGGGATCACATCGGTGAAATAAGCCAATGCGACCAGCCCCACACCGACCACGGCGCGCACGACGCGATCGCTCGTTCCAATATTTGCTGTTGTCATAAAAACCTCCGAAGTTATCTACCCGCCACAGTGTACGTTCGAAATGGCGAAAATTCATTGATTCTGATCAAGAAAACAGAGTTTTGACGAACAGGTTCAGCTTCAAAACACCTTAAGAAACCAATTCCGGGCACATTCCCAACCGTTCAACCTCGTTCACCTAGCAATCACGGTGGCACTTTATTAGACTCACGACTCAATTCCATTCGACTCGTTGCCGTTACTAGGACACCAATCAGATCATGCGACAGGTGATTTTCAACTTTCATGGCATTGGTGCACCGAAGCGAGAAATGGAAGACGGCGAATCCCAATACTGGATCAGCGTCGATTTCTTTGATGAAATTCTCGCTCTCGCATCCAAAATGCGCGACACGGTCAAAACATCGTTTACGTTCGACGATGGCAACAGCTCCGACTTGGAAATCGCCGCACCACGACTATCAACGGTTGGCATTTCTGCCGAGTTCTTTGTTCTCTCCGGACGCCTCAAACAAGACGGCGCCTTAAGCCGCAAGAACATCGTTGAACTTCAAGAAATGGGGCACCTCATTGGCAATCACGGAGCCGATCACGTCGACTGGACGGCGCTCGACGAGGCCGGATTGACCCGGGAACTTAAGACCGCACGACAAGTCTTGGAAGACATTTGCAGACATCCGATATCCAGTGCAGCCATTCCGTTTGGGCGTTATAATGGCAAAGTAGTGCGCGCGTTGAAAACTTGCGGTTATGACCGCGTTTATTCTAGCGACGGAGGCGCTCATACCGATACACAGTATCCCTGCCCGCGCACATCACTGACGCATGACATGACGCCTGGCGATGTCGAAAATATCTTGTTGGGCCGCGAGCCCTTAAAGCGCAACTTGCGCCGTCGCGCAACAATGCTTGTCAAGCGATTGGTGTAAAATGGGCGTACATGTTCTCATTGGCTTTGCAGAGGCACTGCCAACCCCAGAGGTCATATTCAGCCTGGCCCAAGCCGGACACACCGTTTCTGTGTTCACACGCCATGGGACAACCTCACCACTATTCACACAGTTGCCCGTGAAACATGTTTATCGTGTTTCACCACCAGAGCGAAGCGTTGCAGAAACGATCACTGATATACGCGCCATTTTTGCTCAACCCAACGCCCCTGACTTTATTTTCGCACTTGACGATCCAGCTCTGTTTCTTGTCAATGAAGCAATTGAGGCCTCTTCAAAGTTGCCAAGGGTTGCCAATGCGACAGGCAGACCGGGCGAAGTCGCACTCGACAAAAGCCAACAGATTGCTCACGCACGTGAAGCCGGGTTTGCCGTTCCACCAACGATCGTCGCTCAGACACCATCTGACCTTAGCGCCGCCACTGTTTTTCCAGCAATCGCAAAATCCGCGCTCGCTGTGGAAGTTGACAATGGCAAACTCATCAAAGGCAAAGCCCAATACTTACCAGATTCTGATGCGCTGGCTGCACTTAAGACCTCGTTGAGACATGACATGTCACCGCTATTGGTCCAACCCTTGATTGAAGGCGGCGGCGAAGGTGTCTTTGGCTTCATGACCGACAATGGTGTTTTGGCATGGAGCGGTCATGAAAGGGTTCGCATGATGAACCCTCACGGATCAGGCTCAAGTGCCTGCCAAACACGCCCACCCAGCAAGAAAATGCAGATGGTTTGTGAAGACTTTCTAACGCGCATCAATTGGCGTGGGCCATTCATGATCGAATTGTTGCGCGCGCGTGACACCACGCCCTACTTCATGGAACTCAACGGCCGCATGTGGGGCTCGATGGCATTGGCCCGACGAGCGGGTTATGAATATCCAGCCTGGAGCATTGCTCAAACATTGGATCGTGGGTTTCGCCCTGGGCCAATCACGCCAGAAAACTCACAGTTACTCCTACGTCATCTCGGTCGCGATATTGCACACCTCTTATTTGTCATGCGCGGACCTCAAACAGACTTTCACAAATCAACTTGGCCCAAATTCGGCTCGGCCTTTGTCAATGTCTTGAAGCCAAACCACAGACGCAATTTTTACAATTACGATCCTGCACATCGGTGGTATTTCATACGCGACGCATATGATGTTGTAAAAAAAACCATCTTTAAGGCTCGGGGGTGAAACCATGCGCTCTATAAAAGTCATGATGCATGCCCACTCGAATTGGTCTTATGATGGACGTTGGAGCCTCGATGCGATCGCCAGGCTATTCGGACGCTTAGGTTATGACTGCGTTATGATGTCGGAACATGACACGGGTTTCGACCCACAAAAATTTCCAGACTATCGCGCCGCGTGCCAAGCCGCCTCAACACCCAGATGCGCTCTGATTCCAGGAATTGAATATTCCAGCCCTGACAATGACATTCACATCCTGACATGGGGGTTGGATCACTTTTTGACAGAGCATCAGCCGGTCATTGATACGCTTCGCGCGGTCCATGAGCAAAAAGGGGGGGCCATCTTTGCCCATCCCAAACGCCGCAATGCGTTTGCCAAATACGATCCGGCCTGGACTCCCTATCTCTCCGGTGTTGAAGTATGGAACCGCAAAACCGACGGGCTGACGTTCGGCGTTGAAGCCATTCAATTGATCTCGAATACTGGCTTGATGGCAACAGTTGGCTCCGATTTTCATATACTTCGCCATCTCTACCCACTCAGCACGCGCTTTAACATTGACGAAGACCAGCCCATTGAGGCGGCCTTGGTCACAGCCCTTCGGCAAGGCGCGCACACAGCGCACGCCTTCGGACGCCCAATCACCGATCAAAGCGGACAACTCAAGCGCGGCGCACACACTCAACTCGAATCCATGCGCCGGGCGGCACTGCGAATTTTTAGAAAATAAGCTCCTGTTAGGCGGCCGTGCGGCCCACCTTTTTACCAGGCTTTGGCGTGCTCCAACGACGAATGAGGGCACGAGCGGGATGTTCGACGAAGTGATACGATGCCGCTGATGCGACATAGATCGCCGCTAGCATGACCAACCAGAGTACAAGTGGAAACTCAGATCCACTCCCGAGTTTGCGGGATAAAACCGTAAAACAAATCAGAACCAATATATGGACCATGTAAGTTGAGTAAGAAATCTCACCCAAGTAAACCAACGGCTTGGACCGCAATACGTTTTCCTCAGATCCAAGTGATAGCGTACCGATCAGCAGAATGAGGAAGCCGAGCACAGGAACAAGAATGATATCGCTTATGCCGAGATGAAAACCAACCAACAATCCGATTACGGTGACACCCAGCGCAAATTTGGCAAGACCAGAGGCAATCTCAAATTTTCGAATAAATAGATAAATAAAGACTCCGAGCAAAAACTCCGGAACAATTCTCAAAATACCGAAGTTAAACATCAAAGCTGTGAGACGCGCGCCAGACATTTCAACAATGAAGTAAAACGCCACGTACAACGCCACAGACAACGCCAGCCCAAGCGCGACCGGAATGCGGGTTGTCAAAAGGTAAATCGGAAAGAGTAAGTAGGCAAAAAATTCCGCACTGATCGACCAAGATGGGAAATTCCACGAATGCCAATCGGTTGTTCCCCAAGCATGCAGCATCAATAGGTGTTGGCCAAGGTGATCCCATCTCATTCCTTGCCCGTTGCTCGTAACACCCAACAGCGTGCCGATGGCATAAAAAGCGACAAACACCAGCGTCATGACAAGGTGTAGTGGATATATGCGGGCAATCCTGAATAACAGGAACTGACGATAGTCAAATTTACCTGCCAGGTATTTGTCGAGATAGGCATGGGTAAGAATGAAGCCGCTCAGGATGAAAAACAGATCGACGCCGATATAGCCTTTTTGAAAGAAATTGGTTGAGATTGATGACAATTGCGCAAGCTTGTCATGAATGTGAAAAAGCACAACATAGAAGGCTGCAAAAAATCGCAACGACGTGAGTTCCAACAAATCCTGACGCAATCCATCAGGTGTCTTTTGTCTTGCCGTAACAACCGTTGCCATGGCTGCGCGCGCCTTAGTTTCTATTGCTGCCCGTACCGCCAAATAATTCAAGTGGTGGCCAACGCGCGGGCAAAGCCACGTTTGATCTCAATCACAGCCGACGCTGACTGATTCGCCCGCCCTCTGGCAAATTAATGACGGCCATTGCAGGCGCGCTTGCTCTATCTCGCCTACCAAGTGTTGGACCAAGATCATGCTGAGCCGGAATTAAGCACCCAGCAGCCCGGTCTTTATATGGAAACCCATTATTGGGCTTGCTCAATATTAGGTCTGCTTTGTCTAGAGCTTACTGAGCGGGTGCCCTCAACGGGATAACGACTTGAACAAATGAGAGGTCTCTGGGTGTGAAGGGGACAAATTTCTGGCGTCTCGCATCAATTCACCCATCGAAAAATATACGCGCTTACTTTCGATTTTCTCCCTCAATAGCGTGGCTCAAAGATCGAAATACGATGCATACGACAAGCAGGCTATTTTCCCGTATCCGCTCTAGAAAGCGAACTATTATTGTCAGTTCCTCACGATGCCTGATCTAGATCAGGGCAATTTCCTCTCCAGTTCGTCTAGGTTCGCCCGTGGTTGGTGCAAATTTTACTGCACCTCAAGGTTTGGGGACTCCGCCTATGAGATTTGGAACTGGAACAGCTGCGACAATTGCAGCGTTATTTCTTACAGCGCTACTGGCATTTATAGGATCGATTGTGGGCAGCGATGCGCTCTTTCGAACCCATTCGCTTGTGCTTTTCCTGGTTTTAGCGATCGCGACGATCATGACCTTGCGATCGACGACGTTTGCGCCCGAAGGCGGATCTGAAGCGGTTGCAAAAGACACGTCCGGTTACATGGACGACGTCATTCGATACGGCGTTATCGCGACCATGTTTTGGGGCGTTGTTGGGTTTCTTGTTGGCGTTGTAATCGCCGCACAACTTTCCTGGCCAGAACTCAATATTCAGCCATATTTCAACTTTGGACGTGTTCGCCCCCTACACACATCGGCGGTTATTTTTGCGTTTGGTGGAAACGCACTCATCGCCACCAGCTTTTATGTCGTCCAGCGAACGTGTCGCGCGCGTTTGTTTGGCGGGGGACTGGGATGGTTTGTCTTCTGGGGGTATCAACTGTTTATTGTCCTGGCTGCAACAGGCTATTTGCTGGGGTCAACGCAATCCAAAGAATATGCAGAACCAGAATGGTACGTTGATTTGTGGTTGACGATCGTATGGGTGGCTTATCTGATTGTATTTATGGGCACATTGTTTAAGCGCAAAGAGCCCCATATTTACGTCGCCAACTGGTTTTTCCTCGCCTTCATTGTCACCGTTGCGTTGCTTCATGTCGTCAACAATCTGGCGATACCGGTTTCGTTCCTTGGCGCCAAAAGTTACTCAGCATTTGCCGGTGTACAGGATGCGCTCACGCAATGGTGGTACGGCCACAACGCCGTTGGCTTCTTCTTAACGGCTGGCTTCCTCGGAATGATGTATTATTTCGTACCCAAGCAAGCCGGTCGACCGGTCTATTCCTATCGTCTCTCTATCGTTCACTTTTGGTCACTGATCTTTCTTTATATTTGGGCCGGACCACACCACCTCCACTACACCGCGTTGCCTGATTGGGCACAAACGCTCGGTATGGTGTTCTCCATCATGTTGTGGATGCCCTCGTGGGGTGGAATGATCAATGGCCTCATGACTTTGTCAGGTGCCTGGGACAAGTTACGCACCGATCCCGTTCTTCGCATGATGGTACTCGCGATCGCATTCTATGGCATGTCCACGTTCGAAGGTCCGGTGATGTCAATTAAGTCTGTCAACTCGTTGTCACACTATACGGACTGGACGATCGGACATGTGCATTCCGGTGCGCTTGGTTGGAACGGCATGATTACCTTTGCGGCTGTGTACTATCTTGTCCCAAAATTATGGAACAAAGAGGGGCTCTACTCTCTCCGCCTTGTTAACTGGCATCTGTGGCTTGCAACGATTGGTATTGTCATTTACGCCGCCGTTATGTGGGTCGCAGGTATCACGCAAGGTCTCATGTGGCGTGAGTACGACGATCAGGGCTTCCTCGTGAACTCATTTATCGAAACCGTCACGGCGATCCATCCAGAATACGTCATGAGAACCATCGGTGGCCTGCTCTATCTCAGCGGCGCGTTGGTCATGGTCTACAATGTTTACCGAACCATCCGTGGTGAACAACGCGAAGAAACACCCATCGGTGGTTCTGCTCCATCACTCACGCCTGCGGAGTAAGAAAGATGTCAAAAAGATTTAACCACGGTATCATCGAACGTAACGCGTCGTTGTTGCTCGTACTGTCATTGGTCGTTGTCTTGATTGGCGGCATCGTAGAAATTGTTCCATTGTTCTACGTCAAGAATACCATTGAAAAAGTCGAGGGTGTGCGGCCTTACAGTCCGCTCGAACTGGTTGGACGAAACATCTACATTCGTGAAGGGTGTTACACCTGTCACAGTCAGATGATCCGGCCATTCCGTGACGAAGTTGAACGCTATGGGCATTACTCGCTGGCGGCCGAAAGCATGTACGACCATCCATTCCAATGGGGGTCAAAGCGGACAGGACCGGATCTGGCGCGAGTCGGTGGGCGTTACTCTGATTATTGGCACGTCAATCACCTCAAGGATCCTAAAAGTGTCGTGCCAGACTCCATCATGCCGAAGTACGGTTTTTTGGCCGAGGCCAAAATCGAAACAAAAGATATTGCAGAGCACCTGAAGACCAACCGCCTGGTTGGCGTGCCCTATACAGACGACATGATCAAGAACGCCGCGGCGGACCTGGTGGCCCAAGCCAATCCGGAAAGCGAAGGTAGCGATGCGGTAAAGGAGCGATATCCAAAAGCTGTTGTGAGCAACTTCGACGGCAACACTGAGGAGCTGACAGAAATGGACGCAATGGTCGCCTACTTGCAAATGCTTGGAACGCTCGTTGATTTCGACGCCTACAAAGCAAAAGAAAATCTAAGATAAGAGGCAGTTGGCATGTTCTACGAAACCCTTCGCCAAATGGCAGATAGCTGGGGCCTTCTCTACCTCACGATCATGTTTGTTGGCATCGTGATTTACACGTTTCGACCTGGTTCGCGTGAGCAGGCTGAGCAAATAAGCAATATCCCATTTAAAGAGGACAATTCCGATGTCCAAGACTGAGCATGATGACGTTACTGGTATTGAAACAACAGGACATGAGTGGGATGGTATCCGAGAGCTGAACAATCCACTTCCGCGTTGGTGGCTTTGGACGTTTTACGCCACAGTCCTGTTTGCTATCGGATACATGATCTACTACCCCTCAATTCCTTTAATTGAAGGGTCGACGATGGGGATTTCCGGTGAGACCAACCGCTCTATTCTCAAAGAAGAGATGGCGGCGATTGAGCGACAAAATGCTGGACTTCGCGAGCAGCTCAAAACAACGCCTCTCGCAGACATCGAAAAGAACGAGCCTTTGTTTCGATACGCGCTGGCAGGTGGATCGTCGCTTTTCAAAGTTAACTGCTCACAGTGCCATGGATCTGGAGCTCAAGGTGCACCAGGCTATCCAAACTTAAACGACGACGATTGGCTTTGGGGGGGAGACCTGCAAACAATCTACTTGAGCATTAATCATGGCATTCGCAACGAAGAGGACGACGACGCACGCACCTCCTTGATGCCGGCATTTAAGGGTGTGCTTGAACCACAGCAAATTCGCGATGTTTCGCAATACGTCATTTCCATCTCTGGTCGTAAAGCCGATAGCGCGACTGCGCAACGTGGCAAAGCAATCTATGATGAGAACTGCGCCAGCTGCCATGGCGATAAGGGGCAAGGCTTGAGAGAGTTTGGAGCCCCAAAGCTTACAGATGCGCTGTGGCTATACGGAATGTCGGCCGCTGAAATCACGACGCAAGTGGAAAAGCCACAGCATGGCGTCATGCCAGCCTGGGGTGAGCGTCTGGGCGAAGCGGCTGTAAAACAACTCGCGCTTTATGTTTACAGTCTTGGCGGTGGTGAAAAAACAGAACCGGCAGAGTAAAACTTTCAGGACCTTGAAAATTTATGGCAACCGAACCAACGGTCGAAAGAATCGAAGCTGAAGCTGTAAACGCAAAGGCAAATCGGTCGCTGTATGCCAAACGAAAGAAGATTCATCCCAAAAGAGCGCGCGGCTGGTTTCGCTCTTTAAAGTGGTGGATCATGGCAGTAACGCTTGGCATCTATTACCTCACACCCTGGGTCCGGTGGGACCGCGGCCCACATGCTCCTGATCAAGCCGTGCTCGTCGATTTGGCCAATCGGCGGTTTTATTTCTTCTTCATCGAGATCTGGCCGCATGAGTTCTTCTACGTGGCAGGCCTGCTGGTTATGGCCGGCATTGGACTGTTTTTTATTACCTCGACGGTTGGACGGGCCTGGTGCGGTTACACCTGCCCGCAAACGGTATGGGTCGACCTGTTTCTCGTTGTCGAACGCTATTTCGAAGGTGACAGAAATGCGCGGATCAAGCTCGATGCCGCACCTTGGACTGGGTCCAAAATCGCCAAAAGCTTAGCAAAACATTTCGTTTGGATTTTAATTGCAATCGCAACCGGCGGCGCCTGGATATTCTATTTCGCCGACGCTCCAACGCTTGCTGGTCAATTTATTCGTGGCGAAGCCCTTCACGTCGCCTATGCGACTGTCGCCATTCTTACCGCAACAACGTACGTATTTGGCGGACTAATGCGCGAGCAGGTCTGCACCTATATGTGCCCCTGGCCGCGTATTCAAGCCGCGATGTTGGACGAACACTCCCTGGTCGTAACCTACAATGATTGGCGCGGAGAACCACGCAGCAGACACGCAAAGAAACACGCACGTCAGGGCGATATCGTTGGCGATTGCGTGGACTGCAACGCCTGTGTCGCTGTATGTCCGATGGGTATCGACATTCGTGATGGTCAACAACTCGAATGCATTACATGTGCCTTGTGCATCGATGCATGCGACGAGGTGATGGAAAAAATTGGCAGGCCAGATGGCTTGATTTCCTACTCAACACTGGAAACCTATGACGGAAATATGAGTTTGGCCAAAGGTGGCGATGTCGACGGCACGATCAACCCAACGCGCGTACACGATGGCGACGGATCGATGTCAGACAAGCTTGCACACTTCCATCTGCGTGACCTTTTCCGACCTCGGACAATAATCTATGCAACCATTTATACTCTAATCGGGCTTGGTCTCCTGACAGCATTGCTGTTGCGCGACAGGCTCGACGTCAATGTTCTGCACGAACGCAATCCCGTGTTTGTGCGTTTAAGTGATGGATCAATTCGCAACGGCTATCAGTTGAAAATTCTCAACATGAAGACCGAACCGCGCCGCTTTGAGATTTCAATTTCCGGGCTTGAAGGCGCTAAGATAAGGTTCGGATCTCGTGGCGACACGCGCGACACGGACTCACAAGTGTCCGTTCGCGCCAATCGCCTCGCGAACATAAAAACTTTTGTGACACTACCAAGCGACAAGATAAAAAAACAGCGCATGAATTTCACATTCATCATTCGAGAGCTTGCCGGAGATGAAAAAGCAAGTGCCGATGCTGTATTCGACAGCCCAGAGGACGCATTCCAATGACAAATCCATGCCCTATGTCAAACAAAGGTACTTTCACCGGCAGACACATGCTGATGATCATGATTGCATTCTTTGGCACGATTCTTTCGGTCAATATTTTAATGGCCGTCGTGGCATCGCGCAGCTGGACAGGTCTGGTTGTCAAAAACAGCTACGTCGCATCTCAGAAATTCAACAAAGAGCTTGTCGCCGCGCGCAATCAGGACAAACTGGGTTGGCGCGATCGCGTGACTTACGACGGAGGGCGTATAGAGCTTCGCTTAGAAGATGCCAACCGGGCACCGGTGGTCCTGAAAAATGTCATTGCCGAAATCGGACGACCCGCTTTCGAACAGCAAGACCAAACCATCAAGCTGACGAGAGCGAGTGACGGACAATACGTCAGCAACATAAGACTTGCACCGGGCCCCTGGCAGATCCGAATTGTCGCAGATTATGACGTTGGCTCTTACCGAATAGACAAGCGGTTCACGGTTTCCACATCACCAAATTCCAGGAGTGACGGGTCATGACATGCTGTGCAGGCGCAATCGCAGCCCAGGCCGATGAAATGAGCATGCATGCAAGCCAAGAAACCTTGCTTGCTGCATCTAAACTTCTAGAAAATGACTTGATTCAAAGTGACCTACTTGTTCCGGGTATGCACTGCGCCACTTGCATAAAAAAAATAGAGAACGGGTTGAAAAATCTCCCCGATGTCTCATCGGTGCGTGCCAACTTATCGACACGGCGCGTCAGCATACAATGGTCGAAAACCAACAACAAAGCTCGCGACTTCGTGTCGGAACTTGCAAATCTTGGCTTCGAGGCCACGATTTTTGACCTCGCCGATATTGAGACCGAAAACGATTCGATTACCCGACACTTGTTGTTTTGCCTTGCAATCGCGGGATTTGCATCAGCAAATATTATGCTTCTTTCAATTTCTGTCTGGTCAGGTGCTGATCCAGAAACCACAAAACTCTTTCACCTTGTTTCAGGTCTCATCGCGGTTCCCACCGTGTTTTATTCCGGGCGACCATTCTTCCATTCAGCCATCGCTGCATTGAAAGCGCGTCGCCTCAACATGGATGTACCAATTTCGTTGGCAGTGCTGCTGGCTCTTGGCATGAGTGTTTACGAAAGCATGACAGGCGGATTGGAAGCCTATTTCGACGCCGCTGTCATGCTCCTCTTTTTCCTTCTTATCGGACGTTACCTCGACCACATGATGCGTGACCGCGCCCGTGGCGCAATACTGCGCCTTGCCCGGCTCATGCCCAAGGTCGCCCGGGTGATTTCAGCCAATGGAGGCGTGACGTATAAACCCCTCAGCGAAATTACGATCGGCGAAGAAATTCTTGTAATGTCGGGCGAGCATGTTCCACTTGATGGTCTCATCGTCGCCGGTGCAAGTGACCTGGATCGCTCACTGGTCACTGGAGAAAGTACACCTGTCAGCGTTCAACCAGGTCGTGAAATCGAGGCAGGGATTGTCAATTTGACCGGCCTCCTAACCATCCGTGTTACCAAAAATTCTGAAAATTCTTTTGTTGCCGAAGTCATTCAAATGATGGAGGCGGCCGAACAAAACAAATCACACTTTGTTCGGATCGCTGACCGAGCCGCGCAAATTTATGCTCCTGCCGTTCACTTGCTGGCAGCCCTTACCTTTGTCGGCTGGATGTTTTCGACGGGCGGCGATTGGCAGGCTTCTCTTTATACCGCCATTGCGGTTTTGATCATCACATGCCCATGCGCACTTGGACTTGCCGTTCCTATCGCACAGGTCGTTGCGGCCAATCGTTTGTTCAAAGATGGCATTCTTCTCAAAGATGGAGCCGCACTAGAGAAACTTGCAGGCATTGACACGGCGATCTTTGATAAAACCGGAACTCTGACATTTGGTGACCTCAGAATTGTCGATACCTGCGGCGGCACAAAAACCGAACGTGACCTGGCCACGAGTTTAGCAAGCCTTTCAACCCACCCGGTTTCGCGCGCTTTTGAGACCTTCGACACGAACATCAGATCAAACATGCTGTCTGACATTGTCGAACATCCAGGCCTTGGAATTGAAGCGACATACAAAGATAACAAAATCCGACTAGGGCGGCGGCCGTGGGTTGAAGAGATCACTCAACCGACCAACCCTCAACAGGCTTTAGGCAACAGTGAAGTGTGTTTTGCAATTGCTTGCAAAAACATCGTTACGTTTTCACTGTCTGACACCCTTCGTTTCGACGCTGCAGAGACGATTGAGGCTTTGAAACTCGAGGGTATCGACATCGAACTTCTCTCCGGCGACACCGAAAGTGCTGTCGCCGCAACCGCGCATAATCTTAAGATCGAAAATTATTCCGCCGAGCTGAAACCTGGCGACAAAATGGAACACTTGTTGGAACGACAAAGCTCAGGGAAAACCGTGCTCTACGTTGGCGATGGGCTCAACGATGCACCGGCTCTTGCTGCTTCGAATGTTTCAATTGCACCGTCAACAGGTTGTGATGTTGGACGCATGTCTGCTGACTTTGTATTTACCGGGCGCGGCTTTGGCGCAATTAATACAGCACTGAAAGTTGCCCGATCGACAAACAATGTCGTCAAACAGAACTTTGCACTTGCTGTGCTCTACAACTGCATCGCGGTACCGATTGCCGTTTCCGGATTTGTCACCCCGCTCATCGCCGCCATTGCCATGTCAGCATCATCACTTGTTGTCATCGCCAACAGCTTGAGGCTTAATCAAGTGAAGGCCGAGCCTAAGACGTTGTCGTTATATTCGACTCCGATCAATCACCACATGACCAAGCACACCTCGCACCACCCACACCTGATAGGTGCAAAATGAACCAACTCGTTTTCTTGATACCGATAGCTTTATTTCTTGGTGCACTAGGGCTTGCCGCTTTTATATGGAGTGTCAGGTCTGGGCAATTTGATGACCTGGATGGTGCGGGTGAACGTATTCTGAACGATGACGACGAATAGTTCGCGATCGTATCGACTTATTTTCGATGGCTCTTTTTTTTAATGACCTCAGCCAAAACCAGAAGTGCTTTTGCGCCACCCATTGAAAACAAGATCAGTATCGCAAACTCCACAAAGTCGTTGCCAATCCCAAGCCAACGTTTTGTCTCAAGAGCCGCAGCTGCTCCAATTAACCCACCGACACTACCGATCGCAACATTGGCAAATCCCCCAGAAGCAAATCCGATGATCAAGCCGATGAAAACACCGGGGTAAAGCGAGGGAAGGTAATGCGGATCCACTAAGCATTCTCCAATTGAACTGCCAGACATTTGGGCAAATTGTACGGTGTAATTCGAGGCGGGCACGAGCCTTCGAGTTGTATCTCCTGCGCCGGATAATGCAGTTTGTTACGTGTCAATAACGAAGAATTACCTAGCATTCACCGTGCCTCACATCGTGATCTAGATCAGCACGAAATCAGCAAGCCTGTGACACAGTGCGCGGCTATGGGATCGCACGTTGCCGATCGTGAAAGTTCCAGTTTTCGTCTCAATCGGTCGTGCATTTTTTAGCTCAGCGGAAATAGGATTATGCCGACTCCAATCGTTTCTCATAAAGATGAATTTCAAGAGATCATAAACAAGTGCATTGTCTCGATGCGCGATATCCACACGTCACAAATTAAACTTTGTGAACACCTTGAAGAAGTCGCCGACAGCTTACCGAAAAACATCAACAAACAATATTGTCTGCACTTGGCAAGAAGCATATTCCCGATGATCAAGAGCGCACACGAAATCGAAGAGCAGGAGTTCTTCCCAATACTGGAAAAAGTCAAACCGGAAGATGTGAGCTTGGCTGCGAGTATTGAACGCTTGCGTTACGAGCATTGTGAAGATGAATGCAGCGCCGAAGACGTAACAACTGTTTTGTTCGAATGTGGTCAGTATGGCGCTGTGAAAAACCCAGAACGCGCGGGATATATTTTAAGAACTTTTTTTGCCGGTGTTCGGCGCCATATTGCATTTGAACGCGAGTACCTCTTGCCGATGGCCGAACGCGCGCTAAAAAATACCGCTTCTTGAAAAAAATTTTAAAACGCGCTGTTTCAGCTTCCGCCAGAAGCCTCTGCCAATGCATCGACATCCAATATTGATATCGAGCGGCTGTTCTCGACAGAAATAATCCCACTATTTCGCAACTTCGTCATCTGGCGACTAACGGTTTCACTTGTCAAGCCTAAGAAATCAGCAATGTCTCCGCGGGCAAGGGGCAACACAAATTGCCTGGTTATTCCATCAGCTTCGGCTTCAGGGTCCAAATTGCGAGCGAGAAGATAGATAAAGCTTGCCACTTTTTCGGCAGCCGTCTTGCGGCCAAGAGTGAGCATCCAATCTCGTGCTTCATCAAGTTCTCTTAAGGCTTGATTGCGTAGACGGTTTCCCAATTCCGGAACGTCACGTATCATCTCATCCAAAACCCGGCGCGGAAATGAGCAAATCGTGACATCTGTCGCTGTCTGGGCCTCCGTATAACTGCGAAGACTAGACGAGCGCGTAAGAAAGTCGGGGGCAAATTGTAAGCCAACGATTTGCTGTCGACCATCCGCCATCAACTTCGTAATCTTGACGACACCCTTCAAAACATTGGCACAACGCTCTTCGGTATCTTCACCACTTTCAAACGCCTGACCAGCGGGCACCTGCTGAATAGTCGCATGTTTGCTCAACTGCGACAGCTGCGAAGTCGATAGCGCCCCACAAACACCGCGGTGGCGGGCTTCGCAAGATTGGCAAACGACCGGCACATTAGAATTGTGAATGTCTTGTCGCTTTTGTTCGCTCAATTGGGTGTCGTCCTTGCCACTTCGCACTGCGGTTTGCAACAAATTCAAATTTGGCTAATCAATCAGAAAACAGTCATCAATGTCGCAATTATTGGTTGTAAACTTTCCTATGAGCAATAAAAAAACCGGCCAATTTTTTACATGTCTCACAATAGGGTCACGCCACATGTGGAAAGCGTATAGAAAACTTGCATGAGGGGCCACTGAAATAATTCAGCACGTCTTAGGAAAAGATTTCACTGACACCCGCAATCGCTGATTGCATTTGATAATCAGAGATTTTTGCAAGCAACGCGTGGCACGCAGAAATCAGGCCAAAAAGCAAAATCGGTGCGGGTACTTGGCGATATGCCGTTTCAACTTGGGAGGTCACAATTGTTGTCGACGAAAATTTCGAATTCAATTTAAAGGATGCCCTTTTCGGCGTCTTCAATGGAAATCCCGAGCTTTTCAAGCCCCTCTTCGAGGTAATCGGCAAGCAAGGGAACACCCAACAAATATGCAGATGTTGCGTTCACTCGCTCGCTCCTTGCTGTTGCCTTTGCCTCCTCGATCTCTAGAGCATCATAGGTGCCGCGACCAATCCACATCAATGCAACCAGCGAGACTTGTTCGTCGACATTCAATCTGTCGATAAACCCAATCAACTCGCCCATGACCGGATCATCAGGCAAATCCTCAAGCACGGCTTCGGGATCATCATTGACCTCCCCTCCAGACGCACCACCGTCCCAAGCGTCAACTTTAACGTCGAATTCGCGCGCTTTGACAATTACGTGGGCGACTTTCTCGGGAGAAATTTCAAGCATACCGAGATTCTCAATGATGATGAAACTCATATCAAAATAGCATATTCTTTGATGCTGATATTGATCTCAATCAAGTACGTCACAACGCATTTGACTTAGTCTTATTTCGAAGACCAAAAGCAAATTGCGATAGCAACGCATGCGATTGAGGACGCTGGAATGGCAAGACTGCAAGTTTCATTTTTGTCGATGCTCGCTGTTGGCACGGCTTTGTCGCTTGTCTGCCCACATGCAACAGCCAATGACAACGCCAAACCTTTACCTGATGCAACACGCGGACAACAGCTCGCTGAGCGGTTGTGTGTCAACTGTCATGCAACAGCCGACAAGACCACACCGACACAACCGGCTGATCTGCCAACCTTCAGCGAAATCGCAAACAAAAATGGGCAATCCGCCCAACACATCCGCAATATCTTGATCGCGCCTCACGCACCAATGCCTGAAATACAGCTAACCAGCTCAGAGATTGAGGACCTGATTGCATACATAGATCGTGTACGTGACACCAAGTCCGGTCCACGGCTATTGCCAGAAATCAAACCAGACCCTCCCAAACCTGAATATCCCGATCATTCATAACTTTACTCAGGAACGACAATCCGATGAAGGCATTCTCAAAGGGATTAACGCGTGATCATCGTTTCGGACTTAAACCTCTTTTGACGATCGCAATTGCAGCGCTCGTGTTTGGCTTAGCACCGATCCCTCTATCATCAGCAGAACCACAAAAAGCGCCCCGTGGATTCGATTACTGGCAGCCGGATTGGATGGTTCGCGAGCTTTGGGGACCCGGGCGAATGCCAAAGGGAATGATGGTTCGCTTGCTCCGCCACACAACATACATGCAGTACGGCGTACCCGACACCTACGAAGGTCAGAAGTCGACAGCAATATCAAATGCCCAAACGATTGCTGCTGGCAAATCTGTTTATGAAAGCCATTGTGCCATGTGCCACGGCACCGACGGTTTAGGGGGTGGAAAGCCTGAAAACGCGCTTGCTCCCTCACCAGCACTGTTGGCCTACATGATCCGCCGACCTATTTCTGTCGACGAATACCTTCTTTGGGCGATATCAGACGGAGGCGAACAGTTTAATACAAGAATGCCAGCGTTTAAGACCACATTGTCACGCGATGATATATGGAATGTGATTGCCTATATGCGTTCAGGATTTGCAGATTCAAAAACTGCTCCCTAAAGCGAGCAATTTGAAAGCTTGTCATACGCTGGGTCTTTCGTTGTCCACCAACAAATCGCTCTGGTATTTTGCACCTGACGTTTTTAAACTTAGCGTTTAAAACCTCGCGTTTTACAAGGCTTGCTCCTGCAAGTGCGAAGCCATATTCTTTTTCCAGCCCTCCTGTTTCGAGACAGTCAATGTGCAGCCTTAGCAGGACTGATCTGAAGGTTATCGAACCAAGCCTCTCCTGTTGCAATCTGTTCCGATGCCGTCCGCGCATCGTGGATGAGACGTAGTTTCTGAGCCGAGCAATTGGGATTGTCGGGCACGAAAAATTCGAATGTAAAGTTTTGCCATTCCGGTTCGGATTTTAAAAAATTCTTGCTCTGGCCAATAACCTCTTTGCCACCCAAGAAGCATTGAAGTTGCCACCGCAAACCGCGCTCTGAAACAACCGCGCCTTTATGCTCTCCTTTCAAAAGGTAGGGTCCAGGGGGTAACATCACGACCTGCGCAACCTCCAACGACGTTATCCGGCCCACGAGAAATTTTACGCGCAACGCCTTTCTAGTGGCAGCGTTTTGCTCGGCTACAATTTCGACCACAGCATTTCGCGCAGTGGCAATCCTCCAGTCGAATGGGAGACCACTTGGCTCTCGCTCGAAACCAGAGTTTTGTAGCAGCCCTAGTGATGAGAGCTTTTCATCGGGAAGAATTTGCAACCAAGTGTTGAAAGCCAGATCAACTCTCGACTTAGAAATGAGAAAATCGAGAAATGGGCGCTGCTCTGTCGCCGTCGGCGGGTCACCTGCATTCTTCAAGTCGAGCATCAGTAAAAGTGGCGTTTGAGAGCTCCTCACACTTTCTGGTAAACCCCGGAAGAATTCTGGCCGCCATCTCGGGGACTGTTGAAGCGCCTTCACCAACACCGCGCGGCCGTTGGATTTATCAGCGATTGCGCCCAAGTACCTGACGGCATATTGTGTGAGACTTGGTCTTGTGCGCAGCATCACATCGGCATATTCAACCACGTCCTTCCAGTGTTTGCGCCCAAAAGCATCATGTAATAACCAATTCACGGCGATCGTTTCTCGACGCGATCTGCTGACAGCAGCTTTCATAAAAACACGCTTACGGTTGCGATCCGTTGCAACTTCACCGAGCAAACGAAACGCTCTTGCATTGAGTGGATCATTTTTAACAGCAACCTTTGCAAGACGGTGAATTTCCGAACGAATTTCATCTAACTCTTTCGCGGATAAGGTCGATGGCGAAACTTGCAGCCGGGTGTGGAGTTTGCCAGCCTGGGACAAAAGAGCCGTTGGGTTTTGGGGACTTAGCCGCAAGGCCATCTCGTTGTAATCTGACACTAAAATAAATGGCAAACTCGCTGTTAACACCAACCAGACCAAACCAATTCCGAACAGACCAAAGACGGAAGCACGAATGAGACGCGATGATCGAAAACACAACGTCCCCTTCGCTTCTACTTCACCACGCTGATCGATCTCACCGTGCGATACGCTCGGGGCAGGTGGCGTTGGCGTGGCGTTCTGCATCATCGATTGATCGCGGTGACAGGCAGTTGGGGATTATTTGCAGTCTCATCCAGCGGATAGGCATAATGACTGTCGACGTATCCATACCCTGCGGCTTTAACATCAAATTTGGTGAGCACGGCACCAGCCATTTTGACCCTTGCTTGGGCAAGTCGCGTCAATGCACTCTGGACGGCGCTTTTTCCCCGCTCACCTGAACCAACTGTGAAAACCGTTGCAGCCGTTCGATTCGATATAATTTGCGCATCCGCGAGGCCAAGAAGTGGTGGGCTGTCGATGACGATGAGATCAAAAACATCCAAACCAACGGTTACCAGTGAGGACAATCGCGGACTGGAAAGCAACTCTGCGGCCTTCTCTGGCAAGGGACCAGAAGTCATTACAGCAAGATTGGGATAGTCGGTTGCTTGTATCGCCTCTGGTGGGGCGACCGTGCCATTCAAATAATCGCTGAGGCCAATGGAATTATCCAGGCCCAGATTCTCATGAAGAGATGGCTTGCGCAAATCTGTATCGACCAATAGGACGTTCTTGCCCATCGATGCAAAATGGCGCGCGATTGCTAGTGCCGTCGTTGACTTACCTTCACCGGGGCCCGCGCTGGTAAATGAAATAGACTTCGGCAATCCTTTGTCAGTTGCAAATTGCAGCGATGTTGCCAACGAGCGATACGCCTCCGAAACTGGCGAACGTGGGTCTGCCAATTCGGCAGCGAATTTGATGCTATTGGCGGAAGCTGGAATTATTCCCAGCGTTGGAATACCGAAAAGATTTTCCATATCATCCGGCGCGCGGATCTTGTCGTCAAGCAGCTCCAAAAAATATGCAAGACCGAGCCCAGAACCAAGACCAACCATCAAGGCCAACAACAACGCGCGACCTAAGCGAGGCGATGTTGGTTCCGTTGGCAGTGCTGCTTTATCAATGACGAACACATTATTGGTGCCCACACCTCCAGCGACATCAACTTCCTTATATCGTTGCAGCAAACCATTATAGAGACCACGATTTGTTTCGACGTCACGCTTCAACGAATTGTATTTGATGCCCCTCCTTTGCAGATCCAAAACTTCAGCGCGCAATTTGGCAATGCGCTTCTTCATTTCCGTTTCTTGACTGACCGAGGATTGATAGGCTGCTCTCAACGAATTTTTTATGGTCTCAACTTCAACCGCCAACTGGCGATCAATTTCTTTGACCTTATTTTGGATTTGAACCATTGCTGGATATCCAGGCTTAAAGATCTCCAGTTTCTCTTCATACTCTCTCGACAATGCATTACGGTTGGAACGCAGCTCATCAACCGTTTTGTTCGATAGAAACTGCGGCACATCCAGCGCATCGGTTTGAGCCACCTGGCGCCAAAGTTGCTCACTCTTTATCCGTTTTGAGATAAGTTCACCAAGCGCAGCATTGGCAGCAGCCAAATTATTCTCAGAAATTGATGCTCTTTCATTCACTTGGACGATTTGCTCTTGCTCCGCGAAAGCGTAGAGCGCTTTCTCAGAATCTTCGAGCCTGATTTTCAGTTGTTTGGTTTGATCCTCAAGAAAGGTTTTTGCGTAAGCATTGGCTTGAAAACGCTTGTCGAGATTTGCCGCCACATAAGCATCGGCATAGGCATTGGCAATCATTTGCGCGCGCGCCGGGCTGGAATCTGTGAACGCCAAGTCAACCAATCGTGACCCGGCAACAGGGATCACGACCATGCCTTCTACGACACGCCCGACAGCGGCTGCCTGCAACTCAACTTCACTTTGCCTGTCTTTTTTGGGCTTGGCGGCCAGCCAATTTCGCACCACATCGCTTGCAGAATTTTGTCTTGACTGGAGAAATGTTTCGTCTTTTTGCAGTTGCAATGCTGAAACAATGCGCTCAGCCATCGCCCTGCTTTTCAGCAACTCATATTGGGTGCGCAGAAATTCGCGCCCGCCCTGCTCGATCGGAGCGGTTCCTCCACCTTCGACGACTTTTTGTGCTTCGCGGTCAATTTGTATTCGCACATGCGCTGTATAAAGCGGCGTCTGCATCAAGGCATGGATCAGCCCGAGCGCAAAGATCGCTCCCGCAGTTGCGAAAATGACCGACTTATGCTTGCCCACCAAGCGCGTGTAAAATTGCAGAGTTCTGGCGAACTCCTCGCGACTGCTATTTTGAGACGAAACATAACGAGATTGCAGCACGCCGTGATCATTGCCGGAAACAGCCGTGGTGTTTGCAACCGCAATCAACTGCCTGCGAGCGTTCGGCTGATCAGTTTGAGCGTCTTCGCCACCATCCTGCATTCTAAACGCCTCACAAATTCCAACTCACGCGTAACATCTAAATAAAGGCAAAAACGCTGGTCAAACGCAGAGACTTTAATATGAAATCGAAGCCTTGCTTTACTTGAGACGGATTGGCGACGATAACATCGCCAGCCCGCAACGGTGGGTCGCCAATTGCACCGCTGCGCAACTCTCCAATATCAAACTTTGCGACCGACTTTTTGCCCTGCGTGGTGCGAAATACGACAAGTGTGTTGTCGGAAACCGTCGCATCCATACCCTCGGCCAATGCAACTGCTTGCAATAAAGTCAGTCCGCCTTTTAACGGATACACACCTGGTTTTTTAACCGTTCCTTCGATTGTGATACGCTGACTGTTGTACTCTTTTACAAACACGCTCACTTGCGGGTTGCGCAGATACTTTTCTCCCAACGCCGCCGTTAATTTCTGCTCCACTTGCCTTGCTGTCATGCCGGCGACGTTTAACTCGCCGATAAGTGGGTAATTTAACGTTCCCACTTCTGACAATTGTACAACCTTTGATAATTCCGGAACTTTGAAAACCGTAATCTCAACGACATCAAGCGGGCCGATTTTATAAGCCTTGCTTCCAGGTGTAGCGACCGATGTAATGGCCGCCACGGATTTCTTCACGCTTGTTGTGAGCGCTTGCGTCATTGTACTTTCTCCAACACCGCCACCGCCTATCGCACCAACACCAGGCGTGCTGGCGCCGTCAGAGCTCAAACTTAGTGTCGGCGTGTCATCTGCGATATTCGTGACTGAAGATGTGCCGCATGCGCTGACCAATCCCGCGATGAATAAAACTGGTAGGGTGATTTGGAGCTGTCTCATTGGTTCCCCGCAACTGCATTACTGATGACACACCATGAGGTGATGGCAACGTATCTGGCTCTTTGTTCAACAAAACACCGGCTGGTCGCGTCACCACAAGGTGGTGCGCCTCTTCGCGGCCAACCAGTTGTTCTGCAATAGCGTGCCCGATAGGCAAATCAGGTGGACGCCGCTTCACGTCGTGTGCATCGCTGGCGAGAATATGGACCAGCCCTTCACATAACATTCGTTCCGCCCAGTATCGCGCATGCCGACCAAACACACCCCGCAAGGCTCCTGAAGTCACCTGCATCCAAACGCCTTGGGCGGCAAGGCGGGCGATAAGGTCGGCGTCTTTCCCAATCCATCCTAATCGTTCTGGATGCGTGAGGATGGGAACATAGTCGGCCAAAAGCAATTCATGAAAAAAGCCTTCAAGGCGGGCTGGGGCAATGTCTTGCGGCAATTCAACAAGTACATAACGCGATGCGCCAATTGGCAGAAGGTGGTCATCATGCAGGCGATCGAGAAAATCTTTCCGGATGTGATTATCCGCACCCGAAACCAACAAAAGATCAATGCCAGCATCGTCAACTCTCGCTTGCAAGGCACATACGGCTCGGTGAATTTTCGGCCCGCTGTTTGGATATAGCCCTGGCAGGATATGGGGTGTGCAGGCGACGCAGTCGATACCGTGATCTTCATAAAGGCGTGCCATCTCTAGAGACATGGCAACACTCGTTGCCCCATCATCAAGGCCTGGCAACAGGTGACTATGAAGATCGAACATTACGCATCCAAATCAAACTCGTTACGCGAGCCGGCACGTATCAGAACAAATCAATACGACAGCATTAAAATTTCTAAGACTGTGCGCTACCGAATGTTGAACAGCGCCAATCTAAACGCATCACGCAACACTCTCATGCAACAACCCTTGACCATCGCACGCAAGGCACGTCGCCAAATACGCTGGAACATACCAATTAAAAATAATTCAGCACCAAGCATAAGCGTTGCAAGACGTCAGAGCAACATGCATTATGAGTACCAATGTCGGCCCGCACCTGAACAATAAAAATACAAATCGTAACGTGCACCAATGTCGTTATAGCGTGAGATCTAATCTGGTTTGGTGTAACGGAGTTCGTAGAAATGTTGAAAGCCGCAGTCGTCTTTACACTCGTGCTCTTTTGTTGGGCACTCGTGGCAAGTGCTGCCAACATTAGCAGTGTCGAAGGGCGCGTTTTAATCAACAAGGGCGACGGTTTCCGGCCTGTGAACGGCGTAACGAACGTTGTCGCCGGTGACATCATAACTGTCCGCGGCACAGGCCGTGCGGTCATCCAATTTGACAATGGATGTAGCGCTTCAATCCTTTCAAATCAAACAGTTACGGTTCCAGCGAAGGCACCTTGCACGGCCGATGCAAACCCAAACGATCTTGTTGCTGCCGGCTTGGCCTTGGCTGGCCAAACAGGACTGGTCATCGCAATTTCCCAAGACGACGACGACCCCATTAGCCCCTAGATAGTTAGTATGTAGATAGAAAGTCATCGAATGACACTGGACCGGCGAATTTTCATCATGTCGGCTTTGGTTGTGATGGTATCCATCGTCTTTGGTGGCGCAACGAAACTAGGCTATTTGGGGGACGTTGTTGCGCAAATTTTTGCTATCCCGCTGCTACTCTTAAGCCTTTGGTATTGGTTTGATCACAAATCACAACCAGTAGTGCGACCAGCCTTCTTGATTATTTTTATAGCAACTACCGCTGCGGTTTTTGCAATCCACCTCACCCCTGTTCCCCCTGGTTGGTTGCCACAAACTGGACCTCACGGTCACGCCCAGAATGGTCTGAAACTGATCGATCATGGCACGACCTGGCGACAATTGTCGCTTTCTCCGCACCAAACGTGGGCGACAGCTGCGTCTCTTCTGGTTCCAACCGCTGTCTTTGCAGGGGTTTGTCAACTTGATGCAAGAGCTCGGGTCGCTCTCTTAAACCTTATTCTATTCCTTGGCGCGATTTCACTTTTCATTGGCATCTTGCAGGTCATGCAAGGTCCTGAAAGTGCGCTTCGTTTTTACCAATATACAAGCCGCACCGACGCTGTAGGACTGTTTGCAAACCGGAACCACTTCGCCGCTTTGCTTTATTCCGTCGTTATGCTCACCTCTGTTTGGCTTGTCGCAAAGAGCAGCCAAGCCCTAGTTTTGGGACCGAATAACGCCAAGGCCGTGGCCATTTTCTTAATAGCACTTATTTTTGTTCTGGCATTTTTGGCGGGTTTGGCACTGGCGCGTTCGCGCGCAGGGATCATTCTGGCGACGGCAGCCATTGGCGCAACCTTTTGTCTTGCCACATTCAACCGACATACATCGTCAACGCCAATGAGCCCCGGTCGCAATGCTGGAAAACGCATCTGGTTCATGGGTTTGTGCATTTTACTCATTGTCGCCGCCAATTTCGGTCTCACACGAATTCTATCGCGGTTCGAGGCAACGCCTTTACAAGAACTGCGCCCCGCATTGTCATCAACAAGCCTTGATACAGCATATCAAGCTTTGCCATTTGGTAGCGGACCCGGCTCATTCGTGCCCGTCTATGCAAGCGTTGAACACGCTTCAGATCTATCGTCTAATTATGCCAATCGAGCCCACAATGAATTCGCCGAAGTGCTGTTGGAGACAGGACTTGCTGGGACCATTTTATTCGCAATGTTCGCTTACTGGTTTGCAATGCGTACCTATGCGGTGTGGCGTCATGTCAACTGCGAGAAGGTGGAGATCGACCAGACCCACACTCTGCTCCAACGCAGTGCAACCATTGTGATCCTGCTTTTGCTGGTTCATTGCCTCGTCGACTATCCACTGAGAACGACAGCACTCGGTGCGCTGTTTGGATATTGTTGTGCGCTACTGATTTCGCCCAATCGAAACGCACACAATAAATTATTTCATCAACTGTCGGCACCTCAACGCGGTCGTCAAAGCTTGGCTGGTGATATTGAATGGCCGGACGCCTGGAAAAAACCAATAACCAATCGCGAAAATCCAACACGCTCTTAGGACCGAAACAACCTTTGAGCCAAGGCGAAAAAACTGTCTTTGCGATCACATCGCCTGCCGGACTATAGCACACAAGTCTTTCGTCGAATTGTGGGAGCCTTCTACATTGCGCTAATTCGTACATAATACTAACGTCCGTAATGAGAGTTTCGATGTATCGTTTTTTTTATTTTAGAGAGCGTTCTACTTCAGAAGCTTAGTCGGGGTACTCTGCGTAATGCGTCGTGTTATTTGTTTGTTTCTCGATGTACTCATTTTGCTTTCGGCAACGTTGCTCGCGTTGTATTTGCGAGAAAATTTCGAGCCTGCCACGGACCGTTTCATCGCTCTCGTCCCCTATCTCACAGCGACCACAATCGCGGGCTTTGCGGTTCACTTGCTATTTGCATTGCCACAACCGATTTGGCGTTACAGCGTGTTTTCTGACTACGTGCGCATTGCGATTACGACAGCGATAATCGTCGTCGCAGCTGCTGGTTTAACGTGGGGCTTCAATAGACTGGACGGAGTGGCGCGATCACTTCCATTCCTGCACTACCTAGTCGCAGTCGCCATGTTGGTCGCCACGCGAAGCCTTTGGAAAGAGCACAATATTTCAAGTGAATTGCGCAAATCTATTGGTTCGTCGCAAGATGCTATCGAAAAGACTGCGATAAAAACAATTCTCATCGTCGGCGTAAGTCGCCTTACCGAAACCTATACTCAGTCGATTATCGAACTCGCGCCTGGACGCATTAAAGTTGCTGGACTGCTTAGCGAGCGCACGCAAAACATCGGTCGGCTGGCCGCCGGCTATAGAATTTTGGGAAAGCCTGAAGAGATTGATCGCATCGTCAGCAACCTTGAAGTCCACGGTGTTATAATCGATAAGGTTGTTGTTGCGACGGCATTCGACCAATTATCCACCTCGGCACAAACGGCGTTACAAAATTTCGCATGCCAAGCCTCGACAGAAATTCAATATCTAGCTAATCAATTTGGCTTTGATGATGCCCGCCGAACGAGAGACTCCTCTCGATCAGGTGTCGTGATTGAAACCGAGGGCTGTCACAAGGTCTTGGCGCCTCAGGTCCTCGAAAACATCTCGGCGACAAGTTTTTATTGGCAAACGCGACGCTGTATCGACGTCATCGGCGCAACTTTTTTGATCGTCGCTCTAAGTCCTTTGATGCTACTTGTCGGTTTATGCGTCGCAACCAAAATAGGTTTGCCAATCGCATTTTGGCAGCAGCGTCCTGGGCTTGCTGGTCGATCTTTTAAGCTGTTCAAATTTCGCACGATGAAAACAGAATATAGCGGCAACGGTCATAAACTAAGTGACGCGGATCGAACTGCGCCAATTGGCATTTTTCTGCGCCGAACACATCTTGATGAACTGCCTCAACTGTTCAACATTCTCAAAGGCGACATGTCCTTTATTGGTCCGCGGCCATTATTGCCAAAAGACCAATCGGATGCTTACCGCGCACGGTTGATGATACGCCCTGGCCTAACAGGATGGGCCCAGGTCAACGGTGGTCGAACCGTTTCAGCGGACGACAAAGCCGCACTGGACATCTGGTACGCGCAAAACGCAAATCTGCGTTTGGACATAAGGATCATCGCTCGCACCATGGCGATGTTGATAATTGGCGAACGCGAGTGCCGCAACCCTATTCAAACGGCATGGCGTGATTTGTTAAGTTCCGAAATTCATAAAACTGACCTTACAAACCGAAAGACCGACAAACAGCCACTGGGTGACAACCCATACAGAATTTCTCAAATGCCGGCATACATGACTTTACGCCTGCAATTCACCAATCGGGAAAGTTCTTGAGCTTCTGAGGCGACCAATCACCCGGCAGTAAAGCGATGCCGGTGAGACAGTGAAACACTTTACTCTTGGTGAATTTTCACCCGGAGTGCGGTAGCCGTTGCAAGCTCATCAGAAACATTAATTTAACCTCGATGAACCGGTCATTATGATCGGTTGCAACGCTTCGGGTTTTTGCAACGGGTCAAACCAGCCCGCAATGTTACACGGGCGATACTCGTGCTCTTGCCGGTCGCCACATTAAGGGAAACGAAAAACTACAAACCTACATGCGGACTTTTGCGCAACTGACATTGTTTTTTGCCGACAAACGGGTCGAGCGGTTGAAACTTGCCATGCTCGCGTCAATTGCAACAAAGTTTACGCGTTTGTTCACGCAGACATTCGTTGTTGCAATTGCCATTCGCCACCTTGGCGCAGAACCCTACGGAATGTGGCTGACCGTTCTGGCAGCGCTCGGCTGGCTTTCTTGGGGGCAGGCCGGCCTGGCGCCTGGATTGGTCAACGCAATTGCAATGGCTGAAGGTCAAGATCAGCAGCACGATCAAGGAATATATTTTACAACCGCACTTGTCCTGACAACAACAATCACCGTTTTTCTATTGATTGCCGGTTTTGCAGTCGTTGATTTGAGCTACACCTGGAGCACGGGGTTTGGCGAGACAAACCGCTCCGGATGGAACGATGCCGACACACAACAATGGCTTGTCTTTGCCAAAGTCGGTCTCGTAATTCTACTTCTGCGAATACCAATTGGACTGATCGAATCTGCCTACGTTGGACTGCAAAAGATCCATATATTGCGGTCATGGGAAATTGCCGGGCAAATCTTTAGCCTGTCTGCTGCATTAGCGCTGGCCTATTCAAATTCTACGCCTGCCATGTTTCTTCTTGCTGTCGGCTTAATCGGCGAACTCGGGTTTATCGCAGCCGCTATTCATCTGGTCACCAAATTGCACCCACAATTACGACCGACGCTTAAAAAATTCGACATTAAAGCAAGCCGTCAGATGTTCAGCCTCAGCGGCGGCTATTTCATGATCCAAATCGCGGGCTATCTTGTGGCCCATGCGGGCACCCTCGTTCTCGCTGCATATCATTCGCCCGCTGCAGTTCCAGTATTCGTACTTACCTGGCAACTTTACCAAATGGCATCGGGTATTTGGATGATGTTGGTTACAGGAATGTGGGGGACATTTGGCGAAGCTCACGGCCGAAAGGAATGGTCTTGGATTCAAAATGGCCAACAAGTATTGATAACCACTGGCATGGCATTGTCTGTTTGCTTCAGCGTGGTGTTGGTTATTTGGGGTGAGCATTTACTTCGTCTATGGAGCGGCGACCAGGTTGAAGGCGATCAAACCTTTTTTATCGTCATGGCTCTCAATTGCAGTTTGTTTACATGGGCTATTTTACATGCCCAGATTTTAAGCGCCCTCGGGCAAGTGTGGAAGCAATTCATACCAGCTATGGCAAATGGCATTCTGATGGTCGCACTGAGTTTTTTATTGGTCCCCAAATACGGCGCAACGGGTCTGGCAACAGCCCTTTTTATCGCCAGTGCGGCAACAACAGCTTGGGCTTACCCAATGATGCTGTCGGAACTTAAACAGAAAAACTTCGATGTCGCGGCTTAAGGCCATCAATTATCGACTATTCCGCCTCGCGCCATTGCATCCCGTAGGTCGGAAAATTTATGCCCTTAAACGCCGAACGCAAACACCTTCTCAGTCGACATCCACCAAGTTCTTTCGCAATTTAAACCAACTGCAAGTGTTCGAAGGACCGCTGCGCGACCTAACTTCAAGATCGCCCTTGCGGATACTTGTCACAGGTTGCAGCCTTGGTTGTGAGGCCTTCACAATTGCAGGATATTTATTACAAAACTTCAAAGGTATCGAATTTGAAATCGATGCGATCGACATCGACAAAGATGCGATAGCTCACGCTCAAACTGCCATGTACACACAAGAACACGGGATTGAGCAATGCAAAGACCAACGCCAAGCTGACACAATCGCAGGCCTGCAAAAGCGAATGTTTGAGAACGTTGACCAGACCACATATCACATCAAGCCCGAGCTCAGGCGCCATGTGCACTTCACGGTCAATAATGTTCTGTCGCAAGACTTAAAAAACCATCGCCAATACGATTGTGTTTTCGGCCAAAACTATATGATCCATATGAACACCGCCAACGCCCAAAAAGCATTCCGTACCCTCATAGATGCAACCCGTCCTGGCGGGGTTTTGTTTGCCGGAGGAATTGATCTCGACCTTAGAACAAAACTCTCCGCACAATACGCCATAAAACCGGTGTCATGGAATATTGAAGCCATACATGACGCTGACTGGATGCGACGGGCAGCCTGGCCCTGGACCTATTGGTCGTTGGAACCAATAAATCCTAAAGCCGAAAATTTTGCACCACGTTATGCCACCATCTTTCGCAAACATTGCAGTACGTGATCAGTATTTTCTCAATGCTCCTTGTCTCAAAGACACTTCGTATGTTTGAACTCAACATCACCCGACAACCTTGAACCGCTATCAAGCATGATCACCCTTCGAGAAAGACGCGGCTGGGCTGTTGACTTCGCAAATAGCATTGCGCGAAGGCGGTCACTGACAAAACACTGTTACCCTAACGCTTGCAATATTGGCTACATCGGCTGGACTGTCGGCGAAAACCTCGGTGATGGGGCAATGTTTGAAGCGGCGCAACGACTGTGTTCACCGACAGAACTTTTTCAAGGTGTACGCCGTGAAGCAGTTCTTGCGAAATTCGGACTTTCCGGACCGCGTGTCTTCCAGCACCTTTATCTCGGAGGCGGTACGCTCATCAATGACGGCCATCTCGGATTGGTTGAAAAGGCGATCGATCTTGGGCTGGAGATCAGCACGCTTGGAACTGGCGTTGGCAGCTCTGGATTTGCAACAAGTGACGAATGCGTAAATTCGAAATGGCACCACCTGCTAACGCAATTTAAAAAAGTTGGTGTGCGCGGCCCTGTCTCAGCGCAAAAATTGACAAACATCGGCGTCAGAAACGTTCAAATTATCGGCGATCTGGCCATGGCCTTAACACCTGACAAGCCGCTTGGACATCTGCGCCATGAACGTTTCATTCTCAATGCCGCTGCACCAACTCAGCCGGACAGGCATTATCCCAACGACCTCGTAATAACCGCGTTGGCACAAGCGACCAAACTTTTAACAGAACTCGGATGGCGCCCAGTACCAATTGCGATGTGCCAAGACGACATTGAACCGATACGACAGGTTCTGCGAGACGCCCAAGTCGAAGCCACAATTGAGCAACCAAGGACATCTCAAGCGTTTTTCAATTTGGCACGTGGTGCTGGCATTGCCATTGGTGTGCGGTTGCATTGCGCCGTTCTCTCCAGTTGCGCCGGCGTTGTGCCACTCACAGTCGCATACCGCGAAAAGGGTCTCGATTTTGCCAGATCAATGAACATTTGCGAATGGACGCTCCAACCCCAGAAAATGTCTGCAACGGATTTGGCAGAACGCGCAGAGGCGCTCGCGACCCCTGCTGGTGCCAACATTGGGTTGAACGTTCATCAGAATGCTTTGCAATGGCGCGCAAAACTGAGGGGATACGTCGCTGATGCGCCGTGACCTCGCCATCATCATGCCAACACGCAATCGCCCTGATATTGCTTGCAACAATTTGAGGAAAGTCCACGCCATGTTTCCCGATGTGGCAATCTATATCTGTGACGATGCTTCGGAGAATGGGGCACTGCTGGTAGACCGCATCAAGGATATTCCCAACTGCATTTTAATCCGAAACGAAAAAGCCATCGGTCCTGCCGGCGCCCGCCGCCGCCTCATCGAAGAAGCCAATGCCTGCTGGTGCCTCGCATTGGATGATGATTGCTATCCTCGCGACGACTTTGACCCATCCCGTTGGATAAACTCTGAGCCTGGCAAAAACGATCCCATCATCGTCAGTTTTCGATGCATACGATCCTACGACAACGAAATTGCACCGGGCGGTGATTTGCAGCCGGGGCCGACACGCAGCTTGATGGGTGGCGCGTCAATACTTCATCGCAAAAGCATTATCGATCTGGGCAATTACAAACAAGCCTACGTATTCGGAGCAGAAGATACCGATTTGGCTCGCAGAGTGTGGGCTGCAGGACGCCAGCTTTGGATCGATCCTGACAATGTTATCGTCCACGATCATGTGGCCGCCGGCCGCGACCTTCCACGTGAAGCGTATTACTATGTTCGCAACCGCGTTCTCTTGAACGCCCTGACTTTACCGTTGTGGTTTGGAGTTCCATTAGGACTGGCGCAAGCGACAAAATGTTTACTCACCCATCCTCATCGCGCGCACGCCACCGCAGGATTGATATCCGGCGTTTGGTCTATCTTTGCAAACTTGGACGCTCGCCAGCCATTAAGCCTGGCCGAATATCGGGCATTGCAAAATTTGCCATCATGACCGGTCTCCGCGACATCATTCATATTGCGCGCGCCCCACAAACCGGCGTTTGGTCAGTGATACGTCAACTGTCAATATGGCAAAGATCGAAAGGACACCGTGTTGGCATTGGCTTACTCATTCCATCAAGCTGGCCGAAGGCCGCTCGCGATCAATTGGAAGATCTGCGATCCAATGGCATTCACATCATAACAGCTTCTAGCCCGGATATTTTCGGCACGGGTGCACTGCTCTATCACCAACTCAAAAATCCAATCAGTAGCTGGCTCGATAACTTTGCCAACGTGCAATCTGAAACAATCATTCACTTTCATAATGCTTGGTTGGCCGGCGCCTACCTGCCACTGAGAACCGTCAAGCCAAGCTCAGCCGTCGTCACCTATCATGGTATCGCGGGGGCGTCTGCGCTTCGCACGCAACCGATACGCCGACTTATTCATCGCTATTGGGCGCAACGATTAAATGCAGCCGGGGTCAAGCATGCATCCGTCGACGCTGAAAATCCAAAGATTGCAAAAGAGCTGTTCGATATTGAAACCGATATCTTTACCGTTGTCGCAAACGGTTATTGTGCAATACCTGGCGCTTCATCCAGCCCGCCATGGCTTCAAGATCAATCCCGTACATTCACTGTTGGGCAAGTGAGCGTGATCGACGACGGTAAGGGGTGGCAAATAACAGCCATGGCCGTCAAATACCTTCGCAACAATGGTCATAATGTTCGTTTGTTACTTGCTGGAACCGGACCACAAGCGCAAAAGGCTGCAGACTGGTGTCATGCCCACAGCTCTTTCGCCAAATACCTTGGTTATGTAGAAAATCCGCAAATTGACGTCTATCCACAATTGGATGTCTTGGCCTTGCCATCACTGACCGAGGGGTTGCCGATGGCGGCAATCGAAGCTCTTGCCTTCTCGATCCCTGTCGTTGCGACGCCTGTTGGAGGGTTGGCTCAGGCGATCACAAATGGCGCTAACGGCTATCTTGTGGGTCGTACTGTCTCCAGCATTAGCACATCAATTCGCAAAATGATCTCAGACCCGGCGGGCTATGGGAGGCTTAGCAAGGGGGCACGCGAGTCTCATCGGCGATATTATTCTGTCGATGTCATGGGCCGCGCTTACGACGAATTATATGACGCCACCACGGTTCTGGCTGGCAAACGCCATTGAACGAGCCGTTTGCGATCGCGCGCGGATTGGAATTGATAACTCTTTTTGCAAGATAGAAGTGAACTTTGCACCCTAGTCCATTTTCGACACCAAGTGCTACCCACTTACGTAACCTGGACCTTGAATACGCGCGCCAGCGCAAGCCGAGGCCAAACTGGCAGGTTGGTATTGTTTTTGTTTGTCTTGTCGCCTTGAACGTCACACCGATACGCGACAGTGCCGGGGGCGCACTGGCCTGCCTTTCCGCTTTGATCTGCGTATTCAATCCCTTTGCAACTTTCCTCTATGTCGCCGGGTCTCAAATTGCGCCGGATCCGAGCGGCTTTCCATTCACCCTTGCGCAACTCTTCGTCGTCGCATGGGTCGTTACACTGCCCTTCAATGGCTGTGCACGACACCTCACCGCAGCTTTTCAGGGGTTGCGCTATAGTCTCGTATTTATTGTGCTTTGGACGGTCATCGGCATCGCAAACCAAACAATCGACGAACCGATTGCCTATGCCTTCATCGCTGCAGCAATCCTCTCGACATATTTACCGAAGGTGAGTGGAGACGAGACGAGCTTATTGTTGATGCTCGCACTGGGCTGCTTGATTGGTGTTGCTGGGTATTGGGGAACCGCCATTGGTATATCGATGGAAGGCGAGGTTTATGAACACGCCTCACGGGGCGGCACGCGTATGGGATCGGGTCGTGCGGACGTCAATTTCGCATCCGTAAATATTGGTTTTGGACTGTGGACGCTCATAGCTCTGCTGTTGCCAACCGCTTGGATGCAAAACCAGAAAAACCAAACAACCGCCAAATTCTTAATCGTTGTGGTGTTTGTTGCGTGCGCGTTACCACTTGTCGCGATGGGCTCAAGAGCGGGTCTGGGTTATTTGATTTTGGGTGGTGTTTCGCTGCTCCTTTACAGTCTCAACACGCACCTACTCGCGGGCGCCGCCCAACGATACGCACTCATCGTCACCGCAGTTGTGATATTCGTCTTGCCGTTCATTTGGCCCAATCTTCTCGAAACGAAACCTGGACAGATGCTGCTGGCAACGCTGGAATACAATTCAGTTCAGTCGCAAGGATTAGGAAGTGGGACCGCTGCTGCTGGACGACAAGAGATTTGGCAAAAGTTTTATGACATCGCCATTCAGTACCCATTTTTTGGCGCGCCAAAGAATTCCGTTGTTGATATGGGTGAATACGGTGTTGCAATCATCGGTGTTGCCGGAAGCCAAGGTGGCACAGGGCACAACTTCTTTCTCGATTTGGCAGCCGGGCATGGCATTCCCATTGCTTTTTTATTCGTCATAACATTCATCGCACCGGTGATTGTTCTGCTCGCTCGCCGCGGTGCGCTTTATACCATGCCGTTTGTCATTGCCCATGCCATGGTGTTGTTGCCGTTCCTCAATCTTTCCATACTCAACTGGAAAACCTATTGGGCCCTACACGTCATCACGGCTTATGCGGCATGCAAATCTGTTCGCATCAACAAAAACGTACCATCAGCATAATGGCTAGCAAACATATGAGGGTCTGTGTCGCCCAACTTGGTTCCAGAGAACATTACAACATCCCTCGGCTTTGTCATGAAGCCAGAGTCTTGACCCGATTTCATACCGACTTCTGGACACCAATGCCAAATGCCGTGCATCGCACCATACGCAATCTGCCCAGCGCTCTGCCACAACGCATGCTGGGCCGTTACCATCGCGATATCCCTAACCATCTCGTAAGCGCGCATACGTTACCTGCCGCCTACGCGCAACTTCGCATCTCGAGCACGCGATCACGGATTAAAAAATATCAACTGTTTGAAAAGTGGGGCAGACAGTTTGCAACGCGTGTTGCACGCCAACTCTTAAAAGATCGCCCGATAGCTTTCTTTGGGTATTCCAGTGCCGCTTACGAAGCCCTCAAAATCGCTCGTGATCATGGCGTATTTGCTGTGCTGGACGAAATCGCACCGACACATTTAGAAGATGAGATTATTGCCGAGGAACACAAGCGTTTTGCCGACCTGGAACCTCACTACGCGCCAACGCCACAGCCTTTTCTCAATCGCTTGGAACTTGAATGGGACATCGCAGACCGGATTGTCGTAAATTCACGTTGGACCCGAAATGCTCTCATCCAACGCGGTGTTGAGACAGAGAAAATCCAAGTTATCCCGCTTATGTTTCGCAAACCCACCAACGGTGGGTATGTTAAATTCCGCGACAAACGAAAACCTTTAAGGGTTCTCTGGCTTGGCACACTGTGTTTGCGCAAAGGTTTTCCATATGCATTGGAGGCAGCCAAACAGTTGAAAGGAAATTGCGCCACCTTCACCTTCGCCGGTCCATCACAAATTGACGTTAAGAAAGCAAGTTGGCCATCGAACGCAAAATACATTGGCCAGATCGCGAGAATTGATGCCAGCACGATTTGGCGTGACCACGACATCTTTATTCTTCCAACCTTGTCAGATGGGTTCGCAATAACTCAGCTAGAGGCCACGGCTCATGGTCTTCCCGTGATCGTCACGCCCAATTGTGGTGAGGTTATCGAGAACGAAAAAAGCGGCTTGATTATTCCAACACGCAACGCCAAAGCAATTTCAGAGGCCATTCAAAAATTCGTAGATGAAGAGATTTCTCTTCAAAATGCCTCCGCAAATGCAATAGCGCGAGCGAAAAATTTCGAACCCCACAACATCTGGCCTCAACTAGAGGCTGCGCTTAGCCGTAGTGAGCTGCTCGGAAACAAGTTCTTAGGCGTACCAGTTTAACAGGTCACAACAATAGCCAATCTAGAAACAGAACCAGCAACGCTCTCAACACCCGTGATCAAACCCGCGTGCGAAGGGCGCAAGCGACCGGTTTGCGCCGTGATCTGTGAGGAAATCAGCAACTATCACGCAGCCCGTTTCGATGATGTCATGGCGCGTGGGAATTTCGAGATTCACGTCATCGAAACAACACCAAACGCGACATTCAAAGAGTTTCGTGTCGCCGAAACAGGTAACACTTCGTTTCATAAAACAATACTTGGGCTACCACTCTCATCGAAACGCAATCGGGTTCGAATGGCCATAAGTAACACTTTGACCCGATTAGACCCTGACGTGGTGTTCACGCCGGGCTGGTCAATGATCAATTCTTTGGCGGCAATCGTGTGGTGTTTAAACGCTCGCAAACCTCTCGTACTAATGTCCGACAGCACATTGCAAGACAGAGCCCGCCAACAACTCAAAGAAGCATTGAAAAGACGCATCGTTGCACAGGCTCAAGTGATATTTGTCGCCGGCACACCTCATGCAGAGTACGTCGGTCTCTTGGGCGCCTCCGACACCCAAATTTTCCTTGGTTACGATGCGATTGACAATACCTACTTTTCCAACAATGCCGAGATAGCGCGCAGCCAGGGCGACAATTTACGGCGCGCTTTAGATCTACCGGAAAACTACTTCCTCGTCTGCGTTCGGCTTGCAAAGAGTAAGAACATTTTGAGTTTATTGCAGGCCTATGCTCAATATCACAGCCGCTCGGCAACGACACCTTGGCACTTGGTCATCGTTGGGCCCGGTGCCATAGAGCCTAATGCGTTATTGCCGTACCAAAATCTGCTAGATAACGGCAACATTCAATTCGTCGGCGCAAAAAATTACCGTGAACTACCGCAATATTATGGCTTGGCTGAAGCTTTTGTTCTGCCAAGCACGACTGAAACATGGGGGTTAGTTGTCAATGAAGCAATGGCATCCGGATTGCCTGTCGTTGTCTCAAATCGTTGCGGTTGCGCACACGACTTAGTGCATTCCGGAAAGAATGGACTGATATTTGACCCTTACGATGTCGACCAACTCGCCCGTTGCTTGCATCAGGTCGCAAAAGACAAACAAAAGCGTGCTTCGATGGCGCAATCAGGCAGGAACATAATTTCTAATTGGGGCCTCGATCGTTTTTCTGATGGCTTCGAGGCAGCCGCTCAAGCAGCCCTAACGGCCCCTGACCGGAAATCTTCGATACTCGACATGTTATTGGTGAGATTACTGATGCTGCGATGAAGGTATCTTTCGTAACATCATGGTTGAGTCGAGAAGGCGGTGGGGGTGTGAAAACTGCCGTTGAGCGCACATCAAGCGCCCTCAACGCAAGCCGTTCAATTCACGTCGACGTTCTAGGGCTTGCTGATCAGGCTTGGCAGGAAGAAAAAAACACCTGGCAAGGAGGGCCGGCCAAGGCCTTTCCAGTCCATGGACCAAAGGCATTAGGGTATTCTCCAAAATTGCGTCATGCCCTTCATTCTTCTTCCTCTGAAGTTATCCACTCCCACGGTCTGTGGTGTCATACCTCTGCAGACGTTGCGTCATGGAATTCAAAATATTCAAACAATCCGTACGTTGTTTCCCCGCACGGAATGCTCGATTCATGGGCGCTATCACGGGCATCGATCAAGAAACGAATTGCCAGGTGGCTATATGAAGACAAACACCTTGCCAGAGCGTCTTGTATCCATGCGCTGTGTCAATCCGAGGCGATCGCAATTCGCGCTTTTGGCCTGACCAATCCAATTTGCGTTGTTCCAAACGGCCTATCGCTTCCAGAATGTAGACACACAACAAAACCGCCCTGGCAGGCTGACTTTGAACCACACAATCCTGTGTTACTTTTTCTTGGGCGATTGCATCCCAAAAAAAACATCCATGGACTGTTGTCAGCAATCGCGCAAATCAAGCGAAATGGAAAACTCAGAGATTGGCGTGTTGCGATTGCAGGTTGGGATCAAGTTGGCTATCTCGAACAACTGCGCCGCCAAGTTAAATCGTTAGATTTAAACCGCGAAGTCCGCTTTTTAGGCGCAATCCATGGCACACACAAAGACGCTGCATTGCGCTTTGCAGCCGCGTATGTTTTGCCGTCCTTTAGCGAAGGCTTTCCGATTTCTGTTTTGGAAGCCTGGGCTTATGCTCGCCCTGTTGCAATGACGTCGGCATGTAACATACCTGAAGGTTTTACAATGGGCGCGGCGCACCAAATTGCACCAAACCCCAACGAAATGTCTCAAGACCTTCAGGAGTTCCTCCATTTAGGTCATTCAAAACTCACTTCCATGGGGCAAAACGGTCGACAATTGATTGCCGAGAGGTTTTCCCTTGACGCTACGGCTCTACAATTTTCCCAACTTTACGAATGGGTAAATTCGCGCGGCCCGAGGCCTAACTTTGTACAGCTCTAGACCAACGACTAGGTCAACACAGAACTCGTAAGCATTCGCCATTGCGTTCCATCAGATACACACAGTGTGGCACCAACGCTCGCGTCGGATATGTAGATGACGGCACCATCGCCTTCGGTGACAGCGGACGGGACAGTTGCAACAGTATAGGTTGCAACTTTGACAGAGCGGACCTTGAGTTGCGCAAGACTTCCGGCCGTGCCGTTATTCACCTCAAGAATTTCAGGTGCCGATCGCGTGAGCCCGACATCAGGCGTGCCGTAGGCATCACCGACGGGAACCCAATTCAATTGATAACCTGCCTTAAAACGCGTCCAATCGGAATACATCCAAAATGGCGTTGTGTCGGGCAAAAGACGGAAACCGAGTTCATCAAACAGGGCAAAACTGACAGTACCAGCACCCGTCACTTGCGATTTCAGATTTACCTTCGCTCCAGCGATTGCAATCGGCAAGACGGGCATGCCACCACCAGACATCGAGCCGAGAACATTTTCATCCGGGCGAGCAGACATCGTGCACGCCTGCCACTGCGTTGGATCAACCGCGGTTGAAATATCGCTGTTAAGAACATGGATCCAGGCTCGCCCAGTAATGTCCGAGCCACCAGTACCATTCGGAACAATATCAAGCACGGTTGGTGTATCGGTTCCACGTGCACGCAACGTTGCTATTCCATAATTAGGTGTCTCATCCCCGCGGTTACTCAGCTCTACGGCTTCGCTGTCATTTTCGTCTTCGCCCAAAACGATACTTTTAGGAAAATGAGGCTTTGCAGATGCGGGATCAATGTTCAATGCACCTTCGAAATTCGAACCATCAGCGCTCACCTTTAGCTCGAATAGGTTTGAACTTGTCACCCCGAATTCAGCCCGACCGGAATAGTTGGTTTGAAACACGACGCTCGCGACATCCGTGTCGGTCGACTTATTTATTGTAACACGACTGTCGCCAGACCCCGGTGTTACATCATCGTGTGACAACAACACAGAATCTGATTTTACAGTGAGCTTGTTTGTCGAATCGGCCGTCGCATTAACACCAACAAGTGGTGTGGGATTAACCGACCCACTCCCCCCTCCACCAGGAACTGGTATCCATCCACTGCCGTCAAATACGAGGAATTGTGCCTCATCTGCGACCCAGGTGGTCCAACCTTGACGGGGCGCCAAAAGGGCCCATGCACCATCTTGAAAGGCGGCAACAGATCCTTGAGAATTTTCCCAATCACCTGTTGGCGTGGCAGCAACGATGTAACGGTCGCCTTCATTCGGACTGGCTGGAGGCGCGCTCAGATCGCGGTCAAGAACAGCCAGTTGAACAATCGCATCAAGTTTGCGTATGGCCTCATTATGCGTGACGTGTTTTTGCGCTTGTGCAGCGGCAATGTAGGGCAATTCAAGGTTCGAACTCAGGTCACTCATAACTTCCACTCCATACCGGACGTGTAGCGAGTATGCCTTCACCCAATTTAACGGGGATAAATCTCTCGTTCCAACGAAACAATCAATAATGCTTTGATGCAAAACCTAAAAAACACGCATGAAAAAGAACCTTGTAAACCTCAATGCCTATAAGTCATCCGAATTTCAACGCGGTCGCTCTGGGTTCGTGGAAGGGATGTGGTGTCTTATTCAGGCATTGTTTATTGCCTCATTCGTTCCCGGCTCAATGCACCGTTGCTTTTTGCTTCGCTTGTTTGGCGCAAAAGTCGGCCAACGCGTTGTCCTCAAACCAGGGTTGAAAATAAAATTTCCATGGCGGCTTCAAATCGCCAACGACGTTTGGATTGGTGAGAATGTCTGGATCGATAATCTGACAATGGTCACGATCAATTCTAATGTCTGTGTCTCCCAAGGCGCTTATCTGTGCACCGGCAACCACAATTGGACTTCGCCAAACTTCGATCTCATAACAGCGCCGATTACCATCGACGATTGTGTCTGGGTGGCCGCAAGGTCTACGGTTGGACCTGGCGTGAATGTCAGCCAGGGTGCAATTCTGACTATCGGAAGCGTTGCAACAGACGACCTCGAACCATGGACGATCAATTCAGGAAACCCAGCAAAGAGGGTTAAGGCGCGCCGTCTTGCCAAGAAAACTCTCGAAGAAGCGGTGAATAGCGAACGGACCGAAAACGCAAACAGCCAACGCCTCGAATAAAAATCTGCCTGCTAAAGACATAAATGAAAATTATCTTCGTCAATAGATTTTTCTATCCTGACCATTCGGCAACAAGCCAAATGTTGTCAGACTTGGCTTTCGCGCTTGCCAAGCACGGACACAAGATCGTCGTCATTACGTCGCGTCAAAGCTATGACAACAACCCTGATAAGCTTGCACGCCATGAAACGATCAACGGAACCGAGGTCATTAGGGTTGCATCGTCACGGCTTGGCAGGCACAACTTAATGGGACGCGTTGTCGACTACGTTACGTTTTTCATGACCGTTATTCCCGCAATATTAAAGCACACTGTCAAAGGCGACATTGTTGTCGCAAAAACTGATCCACCATTGATATCGATTCTGGTGGCTCCACTGACATGGCTCAAAGGCGCTCGGTTCATCAATTGGCTGCAAGACATCTTTCCCGAAATTGCAACAGAACTCAAATTCTCGAAAAGCCGATTAAGCAAACGCTTTGTCTCAGTACTTGGCAAACTTCGCAATCGATCTCTTCGCTACGCCAACGCAAACGTTGTCCTGGGCGAGAACATGGCAACAAAGCTCACCAAGTCAGGTATCGCTGAGAAGAATATTCACATCATTCACAACTGGAGCGACGGGACGCTTGTATCTCCAATCGATGTTTCTGATAACGCCTTTCGCCGCACGTGTTATTGCGAAAATTCTTTCGTTGTCGGTTACTCAGGAAACCTTGGCAGGGCGCATGATTACGAAACAATACTTCATGCGATTGAAAAAATTGAACACCGCCATCGACCGAACACGATATCGCAAAATGAGCGCTGCACAAAAAATTTTCCCGGCAACACCCCGACGTCAAATACGATTGTTCAATGGTTGTTTGTCGGAGGAGGCATCTCGTCCAACGCGCTCAAACAAGAAATCACTGCGCGTGGTTTGACGAGCGTGGCATTTCAACCTTATCAGCCCCGTAAAATCTTGGCCGCAAGCTTATCTGTGCCAGATCTTCATCTGGTTTCTCTGCGGCCAGAACTTGAAGGCCTCATTGTTCCAAGCAAATATTACGGCGTTGCAGCAGCTGGACGACCGGCGATATTTATCGGTGATAAAAATGGAGAGGTCGCCAAGATTATTCATCGCAGCAATACAGGCAGCGTCGTGACGCCTGGAGATGACGACGAACTCGTCAGGCAAGTTTTGCGTTACGCAAACAATCCAGATCTTGTAAAAAAACAAGGCCAGAATGCACGATCGTTGTTTGAAACAGAATTTGATTTCCCGATTGCACTTCAAGCTTGGGAACAACTTCTCAGTCAAGTGATGAGCGCAGATGTAAAAAAGAAAATCAATAAATTCCGTCAATAAAACTTCACATCACAGTCATGCTTTGCATGTTGCTATCGACCTGAACGCGAACTTTTTGATTTAACAAATTCATTAAAACGAGCATGCGTTCATTGTCGCGAAGCTCAATTATTTTTCCAACCAACCCCGTCAACGGGCCTCTCTCCAGTTTTATCTTCTGACCTACGCCGTAGGGACTGGATGGTTTTGTGATAACCCCATTTTGTTCGCGCCACTTCATTTCCTCAATAAATGCACCATTAAGCAAGCTCGGCTTCGCCCCTTGGCGCACAACCGAGCGGACGGCGTAAGTTGAAAGGATGGGACGCCAACGTTGTGCTGGATTATATTCAACAAATACATATGACGGGAACATTGGACGGCTTGCATCACGAGTTCGGCGCGCATGGCGAATGCGTTGCACCAGCATTGGACAGTAAACATTGAAATTCTGACGGCGCAGATTGGCGATCGCTTCTTTTTCACGTCGTGGATGGGTTTGCACAACGAGCCATGAAGCATGAGATACGGGATAGGACTGGGCAAAGTGAAAATGCATTTACGGCCAATGCGTTATTGAATTTTGCAGCAAATATTTTGGATCGTACAAAACACTGGTAAATCGAAATCACTTTCGCAGCCTAAGGCATACGCTCGCGATCAAATCAGCCAGGCGAGACCCGTCTCGCAATAGTTTGCCTTAAAATTCGCTTCGTGCGTGGAAAAAATTCGCGCCCCAGTTTTTTCCACTCTTCACACGCGGTTACTCATCATCAAAAGAGCAGCGTGCCCGAGAGACAACCGTTTCTGGCGAACAGGAGGGATGTAAATTGCGCGATGCGATCGTTCCCAGATCTCGGTCGCGCAAAAATCCGTCAGAGTTATCTGAGCCAAGTCTATCACTTGCAAACTCCTGCCCGCATTCTGGGCAAGCATAGGTCGTGCCTGCGCAACTGCCAGATCGGACCGGCACCCAATGCGTGGAGTTTTGCGCTGGAAGCGCGCACTCGTGCTCACAGACCACCCAGGAGCGCCATACTAGAGAGCCCATGCGATTCAAGAACTTCAATGGGTTGAGACCCAACCACATAACAGCATGCTCCAAGCAAGAAACGGTTTTCCAGGTGCTAAAATCACGTGCAAAAAACCGCAAAACAGCAAGATCCCAATTCCTGCACTCCAGACCGGTCCCGCACGCCAAATTAGCTACGAAAACGGCGCAACCTATGGGTGTATTTCTATGGTATACTACCTGTGCATTGCCACGCAACTGAAGAATTAAAACCGTCCCCATTCCATCACCAGAAAACATGAGACACCCGCAACAAAGCCGTTTCCTCGCACTTCAAATTTTCCAAGAACAAATGGTGCGTTGAATTCGCCAGACTATGAATTCAGGCTCAAACACGGGCATCTGTGGGCCAACGACTTGGCGATCAGTCAAACCAGTAGACTTGTTGTCAGGCAAAGCGGGGTCACGCCAAATCTATCGCAAATTGGCACAGAGGGCAGGCATTGGTTCCACTACCCACAAATTAGATTTCACCTCACATCTAATTAGCAGCGCCGACATACTTTCCAGAACCAACCGGCGCCAACTCATCGATGTAGGCCAGTAGTGCCGTCATATCGTCACGGGAAAACATAAATGCTGGCATTTCGTCGTGCCCTTCGATCGCGCCAGACTTAGCCGCCTCGAGCAACATTGCGATTGGAAAGCGTTTGTGTAAGTCACGAAAGGCGGTCTCAGAATTAACGCGGGTCGGACTATCATCATGTCGACCAACGGCATGACAAACACCACAATGCGCGACGGCAAGCTTACGGCCATGATCAATTTCGTTGCCAACAGCCGGTGTCGATTGAACACCTGCCATTGCCGTGGCAAAACCGAAACATAAAACGACAAATCTTATATGTCCGTCCAAGCCGGAACGGCAAAAAATTTTCATAGTCATGCATCACGTCTTTACAACTGACACCTAATTCTTAGCAATATTGACCACCAGCGTGCGCACTAAGCCCAGTACAAAACTGACTACTGTGGATCAAGCGTCTGTAAGTAAGCAACAAGATCACCGATATCGTCTAGTTCCATAGACCGCAACGACAACATATCAGCACTGGTCACACCGTTTCTAATCTTGTGAACAACACGAGCTGGACTGTGACGCGACAACCAGCCAAGCGAAGAGCCACTGCCTTCCTCGCTGTAGAGTGGAGCTTTACCATCAGGCTGGTGACACCGACTGCAAACACCTTCATAGATGTCTTTACCCTTCTTCGGATCTCCTTTTGCCTTGCTACCCGGACCAATAATCTGACTGAGGTCATGCTGACCGGCGCTTAGAAACAACGCCAATGCCTTAAGTTCTTTCTTTGACAGTGGGGTCACAAGCTTTCGATGGTTTGAATATTTGAGATATTGCTCTATCCGATTTGTTTTCCGGCCAATCACCGCCCTGAGATTAGCAAAACGCCCCTTAATCTCTTGCTGTCCAAGATGTCCATCACGACCAACATAGTCCCAACCATGACACGATTTACAGCGCCACGTCTCAACGTCGGGAACTTTTGGGTTCTTGGGGTAAAGCCCATAACGTCCGGTGGGCACTTTCGCACCAACGACAGCCCATGTATTATCGTAAAGACGACCACCTAGGCTGATCGTTGCCGCATCTCCCGACTGTGTTTTCGCGGCGGCTTTTTCCTCCGCCCCAGCTTGCCAGGGCTGAAAAAGCGTCACCCACAACAAGACGAAGAGGAAATTAGCACGTAAGTGGCGTTTTCCTTTTTGTGTTGCGACTGGCTGAATGCCCGCCTTTGATCCAAACCATTGCTTTTTATGAGATGTTCGAACGGGTAAGAATAACATGTTGCAGGTCCCTTGATTAAGGTGTTGGGGTAAGGCTGTGGACGTATGCGACGATCTTATCGATCTGGGATGGAGACAACGCGTACTTTGGCATCACGTCATGTGGCGCTGCGATCCCTTTTGTGAATGGCTCTCTAAGGGCCAGTAAGGGATGGCGTTGCTGTATTGTTCGAAATGGCGGCGCCTTGGGATTTGGGCTCTTACCTTTTTGCTCGATTGAGTGACACCAGGCACAGTTTTTCTCAACCAGCTTTTTACCTTGTTCCATGCTCTTTTTCAGGTCCACCCCGTATTGGGAGTGGCCAAGACGATCTAATCCGGCTTTCGCACCGGTCAATGTTGGATCAAGAGTGACGGCTCTCGTAAAGTCAGCAATTGCCTTTTTCTTTTCTCCCAACGCTTCATGGGCATAACCTCGATTTGCATAGGCCAACGCATAAATCGGGTTTTTATTCAATGCTGCACTGTAGTCTTCGATCGCGCGGCCCTCGTCACCTTTTTTTCGATAGGCAAGGCCACGGTTGTTTAACGCAACCACGTTGTTTGGGTTCAGCCCAAGAACCAAGTTGAAATCTGAAATAGCTGCATCAAAATTGTTGCCGACGACATAGGCATAACCACGAGAGACGAGGAAATCTTGCGATCTCGGTTTTAGACGTAGTGCGCTCGTCAAATCATCGATCGCCTTCTTCGTCTCGCCAATGGCCAAATGTACGTGGGCGCGATTAGCGAAGGCAACGGCATCGTCAGGCTTCATCCTAAGGGCGATATTCAGGTCGCGCAGCGCCTCTTTGTTGGCACCGGCCTTGGCGCGAATGTATCCCCTTATGCGATGGGCAACAGCCTTTAGCGCCTGTGATTTATTCACGTCATCAATGAGCTTCGTACAAGCCGCAAGTCGCGCACTTAAGTTTCGGTCCTGACCGCAAACACGTTCATCGTCGGCGCTACAAACCATCATTCCGGCAATAAGACCACCAACAGCAAGCAAAATTCTTTTGAGCATGGCTCCCTCCTCACCTCACCCTAAATGGGGCAGACGGAGATTGCCTTGATTGAGGTCATTGCCATGGCGTGATCAATAAGCTCGGTCGATGTTGGGGGTGAACAATGGAGAGGCGAACGATGGGGCTGAACAAATCTCCCAATGATTGGCTTTAGGCCCCACGTCCAATCAAAACCGGCTTGATTGCTTGGCAAGATGTCGCCCAGCGGCCTGAACAATTCGCTCCATTATCTAAGTGTATGTCCTGCCATCTCAATTGTGTAATATTGGCCGCAACACGACCACTTTGGAGCCGCTGAAATGAGCAACCACGAAGACCTCCCACTCACCAGTACCCATTGGGGGACATACAGGGTTGAAACGCGTGAAGGCAAAGTCACAGCACTCCATAGTTTCGAACGAGACCCCGATCCCTCTCCGATCGGTCAAGGTATCGTCGATGTCCTTGATGGTCCGACGCGGATCACGTCTCCAATGGTGCGCAAGAGTTGGCTCGAAAAAGGACCTGGTGCGAAAACCGAAAAACGCGGTTGTGAAGCCTTTGTCAGTGTGTCGTGGGAAAGGGCTGAACAACTGGTGGCGGAAGAACTCGATCGGGTTCGACGTGAATTTGGCAACGAATCCATTTTCGCCGGCTCATATGGTTGGTCCAGCGCTGGCCGCTTCCATCACGCGCAAAGCCAACTCCACCGGTTCCTCAACTGCATCGGCGGCTATACACGATCCGTCAATACCTATAGCTTTGCCGCCGCTGAAGTCGTGGTCCCCCATGTCCTTGGAAGCTACCGCGACTACGTTTACGTTGCCACGAGCTGGCGTTCAATCGTGGAAAATTCTGATCTGTTTGTCGCCTTCGGCGGTGTTCCATTAAAAAATGGACAAATTGGTCAAGGTGGCGTTGGGCAACATTGTCAACGCGAGTCCGTTCTTCGCGCTGCAGAAGCTGGCGTCTCATTTGTCAACGTCTCACCATTACGCTCGGACGTTTTGGACGACGTGAATGGCCAATGGCTTGCTGCACGCCCTTCGACAGATACGGCGATTTTACTCGCCATCGCACATACGCTTTTCACAGAACGCCTGCATGACCAAACGTTTTTAGATCACTACACCATCGGTTTCGAAAAATTTTCTGCCTACCTGATCGGTGAAACGGATGGGATTGAAAAAGATGCAAATTGGGCGGCACAGATTAGCGAAATTTCTGCCGACGCAATTCGCAATTTGGCCCGGCGCATGGCGTCATCACGAACCATGATATCGGTCAGCTGGTCCCTTACTCGTCAAGACCACGGGGAACAAACCTTTTGGTCTGCAATCACAGTTGCAGCGATGCTTGGTCAGATTGGTCTGCCCGGTGGCGGAATCGGGTTTGGATATAGTGCCGTCAATACAATTGGTCGCGACGTCACGTCTCTTCCTGCGGCAGCTTTTCCGCAAGGGCAAAACCCGGTTGATAAATTCATTCCAGTTGCGCGCATCGCTGATATGTTGCTCAACCCAGGTGCGCCATTTGACTATAATGGGCAGCAACACACCTATCCCGATGCCCGCATTGTTTACTGGGCAGGTGGCAACCCTTTCCATCATCACCAAGATCTCAATCGCCTGCTCCAGGCCTGGCGCAAACCTGAAACAGTTATCGTACATGAGTGGTGTTGGAACGCCCTTGCCAAGCATGCTGACATCGTCCTGCCGTGCACAACGTCACTTGAGCGAACTGACCTGGCCCTAACCTCGCGCGACCCTTATCTGGTCTACATGGAACAAGCCAGTAAACCTGCTGGCGAAAGCCGCAATGACTATGACATTTTTCGCGGTATCGCGCGGCGAATGGGGGTCGATGATGACTTTAGTGAAGGACGAGACGACACCGATTGGATTCGCTGGATTTATGACCAAACACGCCAACGCGCGGCGCAGAGCCGGCTAGAACTACCGTCACTGAAAGACCTCAGACAAAAGCGCTGGTTCAAGATTGATGGCACAGGCGAACCAAATATCATGCTGAAATCTTTCCGCGATGATCCCATTGCAAATCCGCTAAAAACACCCAGCGGGAAAATTGAAATTTATTCCCAGACCATCGCGCAATTTGGTTATAATGATTGCCCTGGTCATCCCACCTGGATGGAACCTGTTGAATGGCTCGGCTTAGACAACAAACCGTTCCCACTGCATCTCATTTCAAATCAGCCAACGACAAAATTGCATTCGCAATTGGATCACGGCAGTCATTCGAGAGCCGCAAAAATAAATGGACGGGAACCGATCAAACTGCACCCCGATGACGCGAAATCGCGCAAGATTGAAACGGGTCATTTGGTTCGGGTGTTCAACGATCGGGGCGCGTGTTTATGCGCGGCAGTCATCGACGATCAAATCAGACCAGGCGTCGCCCAAATGAGCACAGGTGCTTGGTTTGATCCAACCGACCCTGAAAAATCAGACAGACTGTGCAAGCATGGAAATGCCAATGTATTGACAAAGGACAAAGGAACCTCGCGCTTGGCGCAAGGGCCAATTGCACATTCATGCTTGGTCGAGGTTGAGCGCTACGTCGCCTCGCCCCCTGTGGTTACAGCTTTTGACCCGCCGGAAATCCTCAAAGAAACGAACCGCTAGCGCAACCCTTCGCGTTTTTTCTCTCAAACATCAGTAGCAATTCTTCAATCACTGCAAACCTCGCACGCACGCAATCGCGAAAGGCATTTCGACGAGTGTCGAAAGAACAACCGCTGGCGACACTTATCTGTGAATCACGATCTTTGCTTCATTGGGAACGCCGCGCTCGATTTCGCCAATTTTCGTTTCACAGCTTTCCTCAAAATCTGTCAGGTAAAACGCACCTTTCTCCGGAAGCATCATAGAAAAGTCTGGCGTGTAGTCCGCTTTGACCACGCCACTTCGTATCGTGAAGTCAAGGACATGACCGCCCATCGTGCGGTCATCAGAAATAAAATGAAGATGGTATCCCGGCAGATTTATACCGGCCGCGTATTGTGGACACCGAAAACCAACAAGCGTTCCTGAGACATCTTTGAATTCGAAAATGGATTCCTTTTTGGCAACTTCGGACAAGGGTGGATACGGTTTTTCCTGTCGTGACACGCTGCGACACGTCATTTTCTCAAAGGCCCCGTCTATTCGAATGGCATGGAAAATATTCTTTGTCGGCAGGCGTTTGTCTTCATCGGCCTCAAACCTGCAAAACGTCATACTGCGACGAAGCTCATGCGCTTCATTGGCTTCAAACTTGGTTACAACCGCAAAAGGCGTTGTAAGTGAAAAGTTCGGCTGCACAACATCGCCATTATCTTTGACCTGGTAGACCCGCCCATCAAGGACCACCATCTCGCCGTCGAGGTGATCAAATGTTCCAATTCCGAAGTCACCATGGGTGAGAAGTTCACTGAGCGTGACCTCTCCGTCGTAAATGCCATTAAGCAACGCGCTCAAAGTGGAAACCTGTGTCAAGGCGTGTGTTTGATGCCTCATGCTTGGTTTGGCCTCCGACCAAAAAACAATGTATCTATCAAAAGACAAATTCAGAACATGCTAAAAATCTCATGCGTCGATTCGTAAAAGTTCGCCCATGAAACTTAGTTGTGTGTGCATACCAGCTTGTTGATCGTCTCTTTCGAGCCGTTGCTTTTACTTGATCAATATTGGCATCAGAAAAATAAAAATATTCGTAAGAGTCTTCGAGTAGCGTCATTCGCTTCAAAACTCCTGATGTATGTGACGCGAGCTCCTCGACAATACCGCACAACAATTTCCTGATCGCGAAATACAGTTGCAAACCAACAAGAATGGGTAGACCAATGAACAAACGCCTTCTGGCAGGTGGCCTCTCCGGTAACGTCCTTGAATGGTATGACTTCGCTGTATATGGCTACTTCGCGGCCGTGATCGGAAAGCAATTTTTTCCAACAGACGACAGCAGTATTTCTCTCATTTTATCACTTGGCGTTTTCGCAATAGGATTCTTAGCGCGTCCTGCCGGTTCAATCATTTTTGGTCACTTAGGTGACAGGATTGGCCGCAAGCGCGTCCTTGTCTGGTCGACGATGATGATGGCCATTCCATGCACCATGGTCGGATTGTTGCCGACGTACGACACCATTGGCTATGCAGCGCCATTCCTGCTCATTGCAATGCGTTTGTTACAAGGTGCCAGCGTCGGAGGAGAATTCACTGGCTCGGTAACCTATCTCTCAGAACAGGCGAGCCCTGGTAAAAAATATTTTTATGCAAGTTTCACATCAGCAGGTGCATTAATTGGCGTGCTTCTCGGCTCCGCACTTGCCGCCTTAATCAATCTTACCCTAACCGCAGAGCAACTTGCAGACTGGGGTTGGCGGGTTCCATTCTTGTTGGGCTCTCTCGTCGGCGTGACGAGTATGCTTACCAGACGACAAATGCCTGACGACAATGTTGTTGCCAACTCCGGTGAAGAAGAAAGCCCAATCTTGGTCGCTATAAAACAGCATTGGAAGCTCATGGCCATATGTTCTGGCATTGCAATCTTCTCTGCAATCAACTTCTACATGGTGTTTGTCTACCTTGCGACGTACATGGTTGATGTATCGGGCATGTCCAAGGCCATGTCGCTGGAGGTCAACACCATATCCATGATTGTTTTGGTGCCGCTCATTCTCTGTGGCGGTTATCTTGGAGACCGCATTGGTGCCGTCAAAGTCATGCTTGCCAGTGTCATTGCAATGATCGCCTTAGCTTATCCGTTATTCTGGATGATCGGACACGACAGTGTTGCGCTGGCACTTACCGGACAGATTGGTCTTGCATGTATTATCGGCCCATACCTAGGTGTTTGCTCGACTTATATGGGAAGCCTGTACGATCGCGACATCCGCATGTCGGGACTTTCCGTCTCCTATAACATCTCGCTCGCGCTCTTTGGTGGCACCGCCCCTATGGTCGCACATTTGCTAATCGCCGACATTGGCCCATTGAGCACGGCTGGGTATGCGTGTTTCGCGGCGATTGTATCTGGAACCTGTATTTTGTTAGCCGAACGCATGCGCACCCAATAAATGTAGTCCCACCAATCTTCCAACTTGGCGGAAAAGATGCGCTTGAAATGAATGCGATTGCCTTGACACGTGCACCGCAGCCTACTGCGCATGTCATCACAGGTCTTTGCTAACAACCGTCTCTGACTGAGAGTTTGTGAAACACTTCGAACACGCGCATTAGCCCGAAGGGCAAGAGAGCAAGGCGACCCGGCGCGAGCGCCGCGCCATCGCAGGTCAGCGCGAAGCGCGAAACGACCGTGAGATATAAGAAATGGCGG
>JBOEGZ010000021.1:0-41542 GCA_050633705.1 Hyphomicrobiaceae bacterium
ACATTGCCATTGGGTTGAACCAAACGCAGACTCGGGCTGCCCAGCTGCTCGATGATATAGGGTAGTACTTTATCGCAACTGTCACACATAGGCCTATCAATCCGAATAGTAACCGACTGCCCAGCCAAGTTGTCACCATGTGCTCTTGCCACCCTCTCTCGCAACAGACACGGCCCACAGTGAGTACTGGTCTTCAGGGGCGGGATTAGTTTTGGGAGAAACGGGTTAGAGACTTAAGGGTCTGGGAAGATGTCAGGTGGCAGGTCTTCATCGCGAACCCAGTCTATGGATTTTGGTAATTTTCCTTCTGTTTCCATAAATTCTTTGACGGCTTTAAAAGCGTCAGCAAAAGGAATGAAGAGACCAACTGGAAGTGGGTCATCATGTGTTGATCTGACGTACTCTTTGAGGCGTGTCATGTCACCCTTTGAGCACCAGGTTCTGACAGGCGCCTTGCCATTGAGTTCATAGATCAGGAGCACGCCAAGGTTGGGCTGTCCCCATAGTAATAAGTTGATGTCTTGGCGACCACCAGCGAATGGAAGGTGGGATGTATTGTTGACACCTAATAGGGAGATGCCAGCAGAATCATTGCCGTAATGGTTGAACCAGTTTTTGAAGTATGGTTTTAATTCTTCAGGCTTTGGCCAGAAGTCTCCTTTGAATTTTGCGAGATATATATTTTTTTGCGTCATTCTATCCTCCCATTTCAGAACCATGTTTGGGGGTGAGTGAAACATTAAGTGTATTTTGAACGTGATCTCGGGCCTCATCTAAAGATGCGGCCTTCACTCCATATAAGATTTCTTGTTCCATCTGTTTTCTACTGAGTGGCCCTGTTCTGTCTCCGTTTTGGCGCAAATTGACCTTATGGTGTTTTGCTCGAGATAGCATAGTCAGGCTCACAATCGCCACATCGTAGTCACTTCGCCAAGGTCCTGAATCAAATGGTTTCTTGTTACTGAACCTAATGCCAGTAACGGAACTGCCACGCATGAAGAGTTGGACGTGATTGCGCCTGCAGGCACGAAGCCTGCGCGCATGGGTGGGTGCGGGGATCTGTCTAGATAGAGACAGATATTGTTATCGGTTCAATATGGTCGTCTTCAATCAGTTTCAGTGCGAAGCTTTTTGAAATATTCGGGTGCAGCATCGAGAGCCGCCACGGCGTGCGGTATTTCCTCTGTGAAGTCAAGATGGATAAGAAGGGAGTAGTCTGGATACTCAGGATCAGACATTCCACCAACTTCGTTCTCGATGTCATCAAAGTCTCGGTTATGTTTTAACCTTAGACTGCTGTGTTTGCCATACGACGTGAAGTCATAGTGATAGTAATCACCGCCCATAAAGTACCCTTCTCTTGGGAGAAGAGAAATATTGAGAGTGGTCTCGACATAAACGCGTGCTTGTTCGAGAGATTTCGTTTCAACGCCGTAGAGAATGAAAGTTTCCATCGTCAGTTACTTACTCCTCACAATAGGGCGATTTGGACCGGGGCGAGCATGGACATTTGCTGCGGCTGTGTAAATCATAAAGCTAACGTCACGGCCAACACGCGCTTGGAGCTCCTTGCGTAAATTGAGGAGACCTAGTCTCGATAGCGCGCGCTGATTAAGTGGTTCTGTGCGAGTTTTTCGACCTCGAAGAGGGACATTCAGATGCACAGCACGAGCAAACATTGTAGGACTCACAATCGCCACATCATAGTCACTTGGCCGAGGTCCCGAGTCGAATGGTTTCTTGTTACTGAACCTAACGCCAGTAACAGAGCTGCCACGCATGAAGAGTTGGACGTCTCGATAGCCAGCGTTGCGCAATCCATTTGAAAGTGTGGTGCCGAAGTTTTCATAGCTTCTATAGTTTGGAAAACCAAGTGGCAGAAGTTCATTGACGGATCGCCTAGCGTGGCGGGCTGTTGCTTCAAGTCCGCGAATATACGATTCGGGCAGCGGCGTGGAGGCGATTGGTCGGAGTCTGAAATTTGGATCAAGCGCCCGAGCTCGTGTGCCATGGAAGTTAATGGCTTGAATTGCAAAGTTCCCACGAATTTGTTGCGCGGGTGTAAATGTTAGAACATGTCCATTGGCTCTATTGGTTCGCGGTAATGTTGTGCGTCGACCAGCTGTGACGATGAAGTCCTGTTGTTGGCGCTGACGTCTGTTTTGACGAATGCGTTGGCGCAGCAGGCTTGTTCCACCGGTTGCGGTCCATCTGCCACCACCAGGGTTGCCTGCGGGTATGCGGGGTTGGTTGGGATTGAAGTTTGCCTTGCGCAGCAGCATCCATTAGCGCAGGGCTTTCACTTGAAGGCGCAAAGTTGCCAACAAGCGCTGCTCTTCAGCGTCTTGGAGTTCTCGCTCCAATTGGCTTTTTGCAAAAGATGATGAAGGCACGTGCGGGATCCACTCTGCAAACTCGATAGAGCTACAGTTTGGGTGCGCCATTAACCGCGGGGATTAGTTATGGGGAATGGTGGTGTGGTGTCATGGATCGTCATGTGGTGAAACATTGACCAATAACGCTTCGGTGTCGTGTTCGTGATTTCAATTGACTGGTATGGGTTTTGTCACCACACTAAGACTTTAAAAAATTCAATTGTTAGATGGCGAAACCGAGTTTTTTCAAACAAAAAGAGGCATCCTGCAATGGCCTATGATTCTAGCCTGAGAGCAAAAGGTTCACTCCCACCCATTAGCCTTGCAACATTGGTTGTGATGATCGTTTCAGGCGCAGTTGCAACCGTTGCCTTCGATTTGTTTGGACAAAGTCTCAGCCCGGCTGCAGGATTTTCTGGATTGGCTCCGGTGTCGTTGGCGAAACAGACATTGAAAGTTTTGTTTGGAATTAACTCCAACCCAGGCGGACACTTCCTCCACTTTGTGGTGGCAGGAACCATTGGCTATCCGCTTGGATGGATGTTTATTGCGCGGCCGGTCATTGAGAAAGTATTGCCGGGTCTCGGGTGGTTTCCAGCCTCGGTGCTTTATGGCATTGGACTTTGGGTTTTCGCTATCGGCTTTATGGCGTCATTTGTTGCAGGCAACCCCTTTTTCCTCAACTTCACAGGCATCACATGGGTCGCGCTTGTTGGCCATGTGCTCTACGCCGTTGTGTGCGCCTTGGTTGTTGATTGGCTAGAGCGCGCAGGTCTGGGCTAGGTTTTTTGGTAACAAATAATCACGACCCATAGGGTACACTCCTTAGAGCGCAACTTTTGGCAGATTGGAGTCCCTTTATGCCGACACCGACGCAATCACGACAGCAAGCTAACCGGTTGGCGACAACGCAGGTTCGAACAAAATTTTCTGGCCACAGTGGTGAAGCTCTGGCTGCGCATCTTGATCTGCCGGCAGGACCAGTCCGTTCATACGCTTTGTATGCTCATTGCTTCACCTGTTCGAAAGATTTTACCTCGGTCAAGACGATCAGCACGCAGTTAGCAGCATTGGGCATTGCGGTGTTGCGGTTTGATTTTACCGGCCTTGGAGCGTCGGGTGGTGAATTCGCCAATACGAATTTTTCGTCAAATGTGCAGGACCTACTAAATGCCGCTGACTTCTTGCGTATCAACTACGAAGCACCCACAATTTTAATTGGGCACTCTCTTGGAGGAGCCGCGGTGTTGGCTGCTGCCCAAGATATTCCTGAGGCAAAAGGCGTTGTAACGATTGGTGCACCAGCTGAAACTAAACATGTGACTCGTTTGTTCGGTGGCTTGGTCGAGGATATTCGTGAGAATGGCATGGCAAAGGTGTCATTGGGCGGGCGCCCTTTCACAATTAAGAAGCAATTTCTTGAGGACGTTGAAGGCCAGTCCTTAACAGAACGCATCGCATCAATGCGAAAGACTTTGTTGGTGATGCACGCGCCGACCGATGAAACCGTTGGCATCCATCAAGCGGCCAAAATTTTTGCCGCTGCCAAGCACCCCAAAAGTTTTGTTTCATTGGATGGTGTGGATCATTTGATGTCGCGCACTGAGGATAGTGCTTTCGTTGCGCGGGTCATCGGCACTTGGGCAGAACGCCTTTTAGGGGAAGATGGAATTATCGACCGGTCGGTGGAAGATGATGTGATTGTCAGAGAAACTGGACATGGAAAATTCAGAAATGCTGTTTTGGCTGGCCGCCATCACTTTTTTGCAGATGAACCGCAATCGGTTGGTGGGGACGATAGTGGGCCAACGCCTTATGAATTTCTGGCCGCAGCGTTGGGTTCGTGCACGAACATGACACTTAGAATGTACGCGGAGCATAAAAAGCTCGATATTGGCAAGATTTCGGTACGCGTTTCTCATGGCAAGGTAACAGCCGACCACTGCCAGGATTGTGGAGATGCAATTTCAGGTGCCGGAGGCAAGATCGATCGTTTTGAGCGCGAAATTACCGTCACGGGTTCTTTGTCCCCCGAAATATCGAAAAAACTTGTTGAAATTGCTAACAAATGCCCCGTTCACAAGACGTTGGAAGGCAAAGCAGCGGTCGTTACAACGGTCTCAAGCGATGAAATTAGTGGCGACAGCGCCACCAATTAGCCGTGCGGCGCGGAGACTGGCTTCCCTGCCTGCTACCAAATGCGGCATTGAGGCTCGCAAAGGCCATATTGAAGCCCGGCGCAACGCGTGTTAGAGACCGTGGCAAAGCTGGAGATTTCGTGGTGTATTTCGGTATACCTCTTAGATCTGGTGGACATCCGATCCTTCCTTCAAATCGGCCAGACCAACGATTGAGTTGGTGGACAGCTGGTTACTGAACGCGTCCTCAATGGGGCGCATGAGAGCGTTCGACGTGGCAACAAACGATCCGAAACATTCCAGCATGGCTGGCCGTTATGCAGCTGCCCTTTTTGATTTGGCCGATGAAGAAGGCCAAGTGGAAAAGGTTGAAAAAGACATCAACGCGTTTCAGAGCCTGCTCGATATGAGTGAGGATCTTCGCACGATGGTTGCAAGCCCAGTGGTCCCTTCTGAAGAACAGAGTGCGGCTGTGGCAGGGATTCTCGAAAAGGCCGGAATTGGTGGGCTGACAGCGAATTTCTTCAAACTGATTGCAAAGAACCGTCGCTTGTTTGCCATCCCAGATATGATCACTTCTTTTCGCGCTATTGCTGCCGAAGCGCGCGGTGAGGTGACAGCCGAAGTCACATCAGCAGCGCCACTCACAGACCAACAAACTGCCACCCTTAAGGCAACGTTGAAAGACAGTGTCGGCAAAGATGTACAACTCGATACAACGGTTGATCCGTCAATTCTTGGTGGGTTGATTGTTAAGGTCGGTAGCCGCATGGTCGATAGTTCGTTACGTAGTAAACTATCTGCGATGAAAGTCGGCCTAAAAGGCGCCAGCGCCTAGGTTTTGATCGTGTACCCCTTAGCAGGGTGCACGATTTTTTTGTAGGGACATCCGCGAACCGGAGCGTGCGCACCAGCGCCGTTGAACTGGATCAAAGACGTTCTAAGAGCTGGAGCAAACTTTTTGCTCTTGAATGAGATGCGCAGGTCTTACAGAGGTGTAGGACTTGTATTTGGTAAGAAACGCTTGAGCTTATAAGAGGTCACAATGGACATCCGCGCCGCGGAGATCTCCTCGATCCTAAAGGATCAGATCAAAAACTTCGGTCAAGAGGCGCAAGTCTCTGAAATCGGTCAGGTACTGTCTGTTGGCGATGGTATCGCTCGCATTTACGGCCTCGACAATGTTCAGGCCGGTGAGATGGTGGAATTCCCAGGCAATATCATGGGTATGGCGCTGAACCTTGAAGCCGATAACGTCGGTGCCGTGATTTTCGGTGATGACCGCACGATTAAAGAAGGCGATACCGTCAAGCGGACCGGCAACATCGTGGAAGTTCCTGTTGGCAAAGGCCTTTTGGGACGTGTTGTGGACGGCCTTGGCAACCCGATCGATGGCAAAGGCCCGATCAAGGGCGACAAGAACATGCGCGTGGACGTGAAAGCGCCCGGCATTTTGCCACGTAAATCGGTTCACGAGCCAATGGCAACCGGTCTTAAGGCGGTCGACGCTTTGATCCCTGTTGGTCGTGGTCAGCGCGAGTTGATCATTGGTGACCGTCAAACGGGTAAAACGGCGATTATTCTGGATACATTCCTGAACCAAAAAGCCGTCAACAGTGGATCTGACGAGACTGAAAAGCTCTACTGCGTTTATGTTGCGATCGGTCAAAAACGTTCGACGGTTGCACAGTTCGTGAAAGTGCTCGAAGAGCAAGGTGCTTTGGAATACTCAGTTGTTGTTGCAGCGACTGCATCTGATCCAGCGCCGATGCAATACCTTGCACCGTTCACCGGTTGTACGATGGGTGAATACTTCCGTGATAACAGCATGCACGCAGTGATCGCATACGACGACTTGTCGAAGCAGGCTGTTGCTTATCGTCAGATGTCGCTGTTGCTGCGTCGTCCTCCGGGCCGCGAAGCGTATCCTGGCGACGTTTTCTATCTCCACTCTCGCTTGCTCGAGCGCTCGGCGAAATTGGGCGATGCGCATGGTAATGGTTCGTTGACAGCTCTGCCAGTTATTGAAACGCAGGCCAACGACGTTTCGGCCTACATTCCAACGAACGTGATTTCGATTACGGATGGCCAGATCTTCTTGGAAACGGATCTTTTCTACCAAGGTATCCGTCCGGCTGTGAACGTCGGCCTGTCGGTATCGCGTGTGGGATCGTCGGCACAGACGAAAGCCATGAAGCAGGTGGCTGGTAAGATTAAGGGTGAGTTGGCGCAGTACCGCGAAATGGCGGCGTTTGCCCAGTTTGGTTCAGACCTAGATGCCGCGACACAGCAGCTTTTGGCGCGTGGTGCGCGTTTGACGGAGCTTCTGAAACAACCGCAGTTCTCACCATTGAAAATGGAAGAACAGGTTTGCGTGATCTATGCCGGCACAAACGGCTACCTGGATGCACTTCCGGTGTCATCAGTTGGTCCATTCGAAGAAGGCTTGTTGCGCACGCTTCGCGACGATCATGCCGGAATTTTGGACTCGATCCGCAAGTCTAAGAAGCTTGATGACGATGCTGAGAAACAACTTGTTTCTGTCCTCGACACGTACGTCAAAGGTTTTGAACCAGCCGACGCTGCTTAATTCAGCGTCGCGTTGAATTGTTATTTTGATGCGGCGTCGGCCTTATGGCCTACCGCCGCATCTCACAAATTGCTCCAGCTAAGAGACCGGACGGCCAATGGCGAGCTTAAAAGAACTTCGCAACCGGATTGCTTCTGTTAAAGCGACCCGGAAAATTACAAAAGCCATGCAAATGGTTGCGGCAGCAAAACTGCGTCGTGCCCAGGAAGCAGCAACCGCTGCACGGCCCTATGCTGAGCGCATGGATTCTGTGCTTGGCAACTTGGCCAAAGGGGTCACGGACCCTGAAGGCGCCTCGCCGTTATTGGTCGGCACGGGTAAAGATGACACGCAGCTTCTTGTCGTGATGAGTTCTGAGCGTGGTTTGTGCGGCGGTTTCAATACCTCAATCACGAAACTTGCGCGCCAGGAAGCCAGCCGTCTAACCGCTGCAGGAAAGACTGTTAAAATTCTCACCGTCGGGCGTAAAGGTCGTGATGGTATGAAACGTGATCTCGGTCAGTATTTCGTAGACCACGTCGATTTGGGTGGCATTAAGAAGCTTGGCTTTGATCACGCGGAAGGCGTTGCCAACAAAGTTTTGGAATTGTTTGAGGCCGGTGAGTTTGATGTCTGCAAGTTGTACTTTGCAGAATTTCGATCGGTGATCTCGCAGGTTCCGACGCAGTTGCAACTTATCCCGGCGAGCATTCCGGAAGTGGAAGGCGATGATGACGCCAATGCCGGAAAAGACGTTGTCAAGGCGGCTTATGAATATGAGCCGAGCGAAGAAGCCATTCTGGGTTATTTGCTGACACGCAATATTGGAACACAAATTTTCCGCGGGCTTCTTGAGAACGCGGCCAGCGAGCAAGGCGCACGCATGTCGGCAATGGACAATGCAACGCGCAATGCCGGTGAAATGATCGACAAGCTGACAATCACATATAACCGTCAGCGCCAGGCGAACATCACGAAAGAATTGATTGAGATTATCTCAGGTGCGGAAGCGCTTTAAATAGGTTGGAATTTGAGAGTGGAAACGGGCAACAGCCTGCATCCATTGTGAGACATCAGAATTTAGAGCGCAGGCCGCTCGTGTGAAAATGAGAAGGACGAGGAACGATCATGGCTGATCAAAATGTTGGGCGCATTCGCCAGGTGACAGGTGCTGTTGTTGACGTGCAGTTCGACGGACACCTTCCCGCGATTTTGAACGCGCTGGAAACAACGAACGACGGCAACCGCCTCGTGCTCGAAGTGGCCCAGCACCTCGGTGAAAACACGGTTCGCACAATCGCGATGGACAGTTCGGAAGGTCTGGTTCGCGGTCAGCAAGTTACCGACACAGGTAAGCCAATTTCGGTTCCTGTTGGTGAAGGAACGCTTGGTCGGATCATGAATGTGATTGGCGAACCGGTCGACGAAGCCGGTCCAATTGACACAAATGAATCTGCGCCAATTCACGCTTCTGCGCCGCCACTGGTCGAGCAGTCGACGGAATCAGAAATTCTCGTAACAGGCATCAAGGTCGTTGACCTGCTCGCGCCATATGCGAAGGGCGGTAAAATCGGTCTGTTTGGTGGTGCCGGCGTTGGCAAGACCGTTCTCATTATGGAACTGATCAACAACATCGCGAAAACACACGGTGGTTACTCTGTGTTTGCTGGTGTTGGTGAGCGGACGCGTGAAGGTAACGATCTTTACTACGAGATGATCGAATCCAAAGTGAATGTTGATCCGAAAGAAGCAGGTAACGCTGAAGGGTCGAAATGTTCATTGGTTTACGGTCAGATGAACGAGCCTCCAGGCGCACGGGCTCGTGTGGCGTTGACGGGTCTGACAATCGCGGAAGACTTCCGTGAAAAAGGCCAAGACGTTTTGTTCTTTGTTGATAACATCTTCCGCTTTACGCAAGCTGGTTCTGAGGTGTCAGCCTTGTTGGGTCGTATTCCTTCTGCTGTGGGATACCAACCAACACTTGGTACGGATATGGGTGCCATGCAGGAACGTATTACGTCGACCAACAAAGGTTCGATTACATCCGTGCAGGCCGTTTACGTGCCAGCCGATGACTTGACCGACCCGGCACCTGCTTCGACGTTTGCTCACTTGGATGCGACGACCGTGTTGTCTCGTGCGATTTCTGAAAAGGGTATTTATCCCGCTGTGGACCCGCTCGATTCGACATCTCGTATGCTGGACCCACGCATTCTTGGTGACGAGCACTATGAAGTGGCTCGTGAAACGCAAGAAATTCTACAGCGCTATAAAGCTCTGCAAGACATCATTGCAATTCTCGGCATGGATGAACTATCTGAGGATGACAAACTGACAGTGGCACGTGCCCGTAAAATCGAACGCTTCTTCTCGCAACCGTTCGACGTGGCGCAGGTCTTTACTGGCTCGCCAGGTGTTCAAGTTCCACTGGCTGATACAATCAAAGGTTTTAAAGGTTTGTGCAACGGCGACTATGATCACCTGCCAGAGCAGGCGTTCTACATGGTTGGTACAATCGAAGAAGCGATTGCCAAAGCTGAGAAGATGGCTGAAGCTGCGTAATGATGATTATGGCGCGGTTTGTGTTTGGCTGAATAGCAAAACCAGTTATCCATCGCGCGTAATTTTGACCTTAACTGCCTGCTGGAGACGGACTTACAATGGCAGAAACGTTCAAGTTTGAACTCGTCAGCCCGGAACGCATTTTGCTTTCTGGTGAGGCAGAACAAGCCCAGGTGCCCGGTGCTGAAGGCGACTTTACAGTCCTTCCAAACCATGCGCCGGTTATCACAACATTGCGCCCTGGCATGATACGCGTGACGCTGGCTGATAAAGGCATCGATGATATCTTTGTTAAAACAGGGTTTGCCGAAGTTACACCGGATGGCCTGACTATTCTGACAGAGCATGCATTTGTGACAAAAGAGGCTGATCCACGGATGTTGGAAGACGAGCTAAAGGCCGTTGAAGAGGCTTTGGCAGGCTGCGCAACGGATGACGATGAGGCCATTGCTCATTTGAATATGGCCATCGCAGAACTGAAAGTTCTACACGCCAAGAAGAACTAAACGTCTTGGGGCAGACAACAGAAAAAAACGCCGCGCTTGGACTTGAGCGCGGCGTTTTTTTTGTCGTTGATGTTTCTCCCGGCCCCGACGAGGGAATTAGCGCAGGTTAATTGAAATGAAAGCTCAAGCCAGCTGTTACCGTTGTTTCTTGCAGATCGATGTTGTGGCTGGAGCCCAGAATATTAATAGTCTCATTATTAAACCTATAGTGCAGCGCTTGAACAAATGCGCTGAGGTTCTGTGTGATGAGCGTTTCCAATCCACCGCCGACAACAAGGCCGGTCAGGACTTCATCTTCGGAACTGAACTGAGTGGTGATGGTCGAAAGCGGTGTAGCCGATGATGAGACGATTTCAGTGCTTGAGCCGCGAATTTCAACTTTGGCAAAAGCAATGCCGCTGGTGACGTATGCGAGCAGATTGGGTTGAAGCAGAAGACCTGCTTTCGTTCGAATGCTGGCTTTCCATTCGATATCGGCTGCGATGTCGCGCACGGTTCTCGTTGTTGTTGTTTCAGTTGTGGTTACTTCGACTGTTCGCTCAACTTCCCCGCATTCTTCGTATTTGAAGTCATCGTCAGAGCCGCCTCTGTCGACAGGGCCACAGATGTCATCGGTGATGGTGCGTGTTTCGGTTTGTGTTTGGCTTAGTATTGAAGAGGTTGCCGATGTGGCGCGCTCGTTGGCGTTGGTCCAATTGAAGTCAGCAACGAGGCCGAAAATGAAATTGCCGGATTTGAAGAAGTTACTTCCACCGTGAATGCCGCCAATGACGCCATCAATCTCATTCAAGCTTTCAAGGATCGCAGCATGGGGACCAGACGCATCGATGTGGTTGGTCGTGTAGCCAATCTGGGCGCCAACATAAGGACGTATCCAATCCGGCTCCTGCGCGGCCGCGATATCTGTAAATACAACAAGGCTGAGGAGGCCACCGAACCATGCGGTGCCCTTACGCAAAATATTCATCCACAACTCCAAGGCCCACTCAATACAAAAAGCCTTGACACAGGATAATGCCTAGTTGCCGAACAAGGGTTTCAAATTGGCCACACAACTTGAAGGAGTTGTTGGAATGCGGACACGAGTTCCGCAAACATAACCGTGTTAAAAATAACACACATGCAGGGTGACCCCTCACCGTCTCAACAGCGGTAATTTACGCCGATGTGTTTGGTCACATTGTTATTTTTGCGAATTTGTTTCGTAGGTGTGTTCGTGGCTGCCAATGGTGGATTGGCGACGTTGCTCTATTTAGAGAGCCTCAAACTTGTCGCAGGGCCGCTGACGGCGAGCGTGTTGGTCGCACTCACAAGGTCGTCGATATTGCCGACGCTGAGTTGAGGTTTTTGTCGGGCCACGCTTGCGAAATGAAAGGCTTCGTTTTCATACCACCACGCACCGATGACGCGTTTGTCCTGGCGTACACACACTGCTCCGGTTACGCCAAGGTCAAAGTGACAGCCTAGGACTTTTAGGCTGATGGCATTTTTGAGCACGTTAAGGGCTGCAAGATCGCCATTTCTGTCGGAGATATACACGAAATCAATCCAGTTTCTTGGACACAAAATATTTGCGCAGACATGCCGACCGACACGTCTGGAGAATATTAATAAAGCATTAAATGGGTCGGTAAAATACAAAATTTAAAAAGTCTAGGTGGGGGTTAACTCCATAAAACGTTGGCATTGGGTGATGATTTCACGCCGCGTTTAATTGAATTCAAGGATTTGTCTGGTACCAATTTGCGATCGGGGCTGCGCATACGTGTTGGGCTGTGCGCAATGAGTACGAGTTAAATGATCGAAAATCGGCGCATACGATTTGCGACTATCTACGGTATTGATCGGATGGATCTGCCGTTGGCCGCAGAAATTTGGATTGATGATTTGCGCCAGCAAAGTTGGGTTTCTCGCGATATCGTAAAGGTCGCGACGGTATTTAAGCGCTACTTAGTCAACCCGGATCCTGAAAGAACTCGCATGCGGCGAATTGAGAGTGGGTGTCAATTGGACCGCAAACAGGTGGCGGCAGCGCTGTCTCAGATGCATATGTATGGTGCCATTGAGGCTTATTCTATCGATGATGGAGTTGTTTGTGCCTCGCTCAATCTAACAATACTGCATCGTCTGAAAGTGCTGGAGACCTTTCAAAAATTTGCCGAACTTCAGTTGTCCAAGCCGAATAAACCCGTTGAGCTTCTGAAAGTGCCAAAAGATACTTGGATTCCTGCAACACCGGTTGACCCTGATGACGATAGTGTCGAGCAAGGGGCTCAGGGCGGTGCCTCGTGTTAAAGCACAAGAAAAGCCTTGTTGGTCGCCGTCGTGGCGTGAGAGGTGGAGAGGCTGGAACGCTTTCGCCGCCACATGATGCTTTTCCAACCGAATTGCACGTACTTGCCTATTCGGAAGGCAGACTGTTTGAAAAGAGCGATGCGACGATGGAAGATGTCGCGGCATGTCGCGGTAAGTACAAGGTGACCTGGATCAACGTTGTTGGTCTCAAAAACATCGATACAATTCGAAACCTGGGCCGCTTTTTCCAGTTGCATGCTTTGGCATTGGAAGATGTTTTAAGCGGGCACCAACGTCCCAAATGTGAAGAATTCAAAGATCACATTTTTCTCACATCTCGTATTGTTGAACTGGGGCGTCATATCGATACCAAGCAAGTTAGTATGTTTCTTGGTGACGATTTCCTGGTTACATTCCAAGAGAGACCTGGCGATTGCCTCGACCCAACGCGCAAGAGAATACGTGAAAGCAGAGGGAAGACACGTTCAAGCGGTCCTGACTACCTATGTTATGCACTGATCGATACAATTCTCGATGACTACTTTCCAGTCATCGAGGAGCTCAGCGATCGCTTGGCGCACATCGATGATCAAGTCGTCGACAGGCCGCAACATAAACATGTTCATATGTTGCACGATCTCAAACGTGACCTTCTGTTGTTGCGCCGAACCATCTGGCCGCACAGGGAAATGATCAATACGATTATTCACGAAGAACACGTCTTGTTTAAGAGTGATACTCGGATTTATTTGCGCGACGGTTATGACCATACTATCCAGTTAATGGACTTGGTGGAGACCTACCGTGAAATCGCCTCCGGCCTCTCAGACGTTTATATTTCATCCATGAGTGCAAAGCTCAATGACGTGATGAAGGTTCTGACAATCATCGCCACGATATTTATGCCGTTGAGTTTCATAACCGGGCTTTACGGAATGAACTTCAACACATCGTCACCTTGGAATATGCCAGAACTTGAATGGCGATATGGATATCTGTTTGCATGGGGCATAATGTTGGCGTCAGTTGCAGCCATGTTGTGGTTTTTCAAAGCGAAAAATTGGGTCCGTTTACCATGGCTGCACAAGCGGTCTGTTGCCACTGAATAAAAACCGTCGCGTTTGATATCGCTTTGTGCGAGAAGGCCTCAACTTGGCTGTTGCACTGGTTAAATGAGTCAACTTGAAAATACATTTGATGCGATCATCCTCGGTGCCGGTGGTGCGGGACTGATGTGCGCTGCGGTTGCAGGCCAACGTGGCCGCAAAGTCTTGCTGCTGGATCACGCCCCACAACCAGGCAAAAAAATCCTGATCTCAGGCGGTGGCCGTTGTAACTTTACCAATATCCACACATCGGCCGACCGTTATCTTTCGGCTAATCCTCACTTCGTCAAATCGGCCCTTGGACGCTATTCGGCCTCTGACTTCGTTTCTCTTGTTGATAGCTACGCGATAGCCTGGCATGAAAAGACATTGGGGCAGTTGTTTTGCGATGGTAGCGCCAAACAGATCGTCGAACTCCTGCTGTCGGAGTGTGCCAAAGGGGGTGTTGATTTGCGCCTCCAGCGAACGATCACGGACGTCTGTCATGCAGATGGACACTATCGGATTACTGCGGATGGCACCTCGCGCGAGATACTAACAGCGCCAGCGCTTGTTATTGCAACAGGTGGTCCGTCAATCCCCAAAATGGGGGCGACTGGGTTTGCCTATGATCTTGCGCGGCAATTTAAGCTAAAAGTTGTGGAGCCGAGGCCGGCTCTTGTGCCACTTACACTCGGCCATGACGAGGCGCTATTTCGAGAGCTGTCAGGCGTCTCAACCGAAGTGGTGGCCCGCTGGGAAGACGTTGAATTTCGCGAAGCAGCCTTGTTTACCCATAAAGGACTGTCTGGTCCGGCGATCTTACAAGCATCGTCATACTGGCGACATGGCCAACCAATCGGAATAAATTTTTTGCCAGACGCAAAGCAAGATTGGTTGGTTTCGCAAAAGCGCACGACACCAAGGTCTGCTTTATCTACAGCGCTTTCAAGTGTATTGCCAAAACGACTAGCCGACGTTCTCCATGAGCGTATTGGATATGATGGTGAACTTGCTAATACGCCGGATCGCGTATTGCTAGAAATTGGAACACATCTTGCCAATTGGCAGTTTCATCCAAACGGCACGGAAGGGTTTGCCAAAGCAGAGGTTACGGTTGGTGGCATTAGCACTGACGGACTGTCCTCGCGAACGATGGAAGCCAAAGGCGTGCCTGGACTGTACGCAATTGGCGAAGCCGTCGATGTAACCGGATGGCTTGGTGGTTATAATTTCCAATGGGCTTGGGCAAGCGGATGGGCGGCCGGGCAAGTGTTATAGCTTTGAGGGACCGTCCGAGATGATGTAAAAATGCGCGATGGTGTACGCCTAATCGTCTAACTGAAAGTTTCTAGCGCCGTTGAGTTTCATGTCGGTTCAGTTAGTGGACCCTGCCAAAAATTTGGCTTTCACCTTCTTGCGCAATTGGTTCGCCAAACACGACGTCCCCTTCGGTCAGCTCATAAGGGAGCAAAACGATGACGGAGAAGTTGTCTTCGTGATCAAGAGCGCAGGCGATAACGTTTTGTGGTTCGCCTGAATCGGGCAATTCAACAGTTGCATTGTAAAACATCGCCGTTGCGCGATAGGTTCTGGAGTGAGCTGCTGTTGTGAAAGCATCTGTGAGAAGCTCAATAATATTTGCGGGTACCGTCTTTTGGTCTTCATCAAAGCCGGAAACGCTAACGGTTTCACCATCGGGCTTCATCGCGGCACCATAGGGTGCAAATTCGCCGTACTTTGCAAGCAGCTGTTCGGCGAATGCGACGTATTCGTTCATGAGGCTTTCAACATCCTCTTTTGCCGATGACATTAATAGGCTCCAGTTCAATGGTTGTGATGGCAGATGTGCTTGTTGGTGAGATGGCCGTTCAAACGCATAAGTTAAACGGTGGTGTGGCGATGTTTTGAGTGATTATATAACAACTTGGCATCACATCACAAAGCGTCTGTGAAATTGCTTTATCTATCGTCCAACCAATTGATGAGGTCATAAATGTCTAAGAAAATTGCCGTTATTATTGGTGTTGGGGCTCCTGCGGGATTGGGTGCATCGCTTTGTCGGCGCGCTGCCAAAGAGGGGCATCAGGTTGTGGTCGTCGGGCGAACGCCAGAAAAGATTGAGGCCATTGCCGCAGAAATTTCAGCCAAAGGAGGCTCAGCCGTTGGTTTGGCTGTAGATGTCACCGATGAAGCCAGTGTTGTTGAATTGTTTGAGACTGTCAGCGGGATGGACGGCGAACTTGATGTTGTTGTCCAGAACGTTGGTGGTGGCTCTCTCCACGAGACCATGACAATGACGGCTGATTTTTTTGAGGACGTTTGGCGCGCGTGTTGTCTTGCTGGTTTTCTGGTTGGACGGGAGGCTGGTAAGAGGTTCAGTGCACAGGGCCGAGGGTCCTTGTTATTCACTGGCGCAACAGCTTCTCTTAAATCGCGTGCACCATTTATGGCGTTTGCATCAGCAAAAGCTGGTTTGCGCGCCGTCGCAGCCGCTTTGGCACGTGAGCTCGGCCCTCAAGGCGTTCACGTTGCGCATTTCATTATCGATGGTCTGATTGATGGCGAGCGCGCCAAAACGGTGTTGCCAGAGGTTGCCGAGAAACTGGGCGAAGAGGGAATGCTCAATCCGGATGAGATCGCTGAAAGCTACTGGCAGGTTCATTTACAGCATCGATCGGCTTGGACATTCGAACTCGATCTACGGCCATTCAAAGAAAACTTTTGAACGGCCGGAAGATTGCGAGCTTTATTCGCCGAGGTAACGCATGTTTGTGTAACCGACGATACCGCGCCAGCTAACCTTGCACCATTTACCTTTGCAAGGACCGAGACAATGAACACCTGATCCGGTTGGTGGTATAGATCCAACAATGCGGCGGCGTGAGCTTGGGCCGGAACGAATGTTCAATCGATCCCATGATTCAACGTTGCGAACCCGATAGGTGTCTGGTCCATGCGCGCAGTCGTAGCCGTAGGCTTGCGCTTTCGCTTCCGGCGCACTGATGCCGCTTGCCAGAACACCCAACACACCAACAGCGATTGTGAAAGCAGTACTACGCATCTCGTTTCTCCTCGTTATTCTTGGATGCCTGATCCAGATAGCTTAAGCTATCATTCCTTAAAGTGAAATTTTCCGCCATCTTTAAAACACACTCTGCTTTGGCTTATGATGAATAGGGAGTTCAGCTTAGGTTCATCTTGCAAATTTTTCGAGGTCCACCAATTCTATCGTATAGGTTTCGTGCATGAAAAACGCACTTTGGGATCGGACAAGCTATAAAGAATTAATCATTAAGCGCGTGACCCGAAACCATATGGCCAATCGCACAGTCTACGTTTCTGTTACCGGTCTTATCCTGCAAAAGCCGTGGCATATTTTTCGATTTTTTTGGCATGCGATCCGATCCGCACGCCAGGCGCAAAAAGCAGATGGGATCATCAGCGTAAAGTTCAGAAACATCAATGGTGTTCGACATACGTTGACGGTCTGGGAAAGCGAGCGCGCCATGCAGGCGTTTCTCTATAGCGGTGCGCATCGCGATGCCATAAAGGCGTTCCCTGAAATTGCCGATCGCGAAAGCAAAACATGTGGGTTTGAAACGACGACTATTCCCGACTGGACGGCGGCGCATAAAATCTGGCAGGACAAGGGTAAAGAGTATCAGCGTTAGGGCCAGTCCATCTTTGCTTTGTGGCGTTCTAACGGGCGGCCAGATGCGAGAATTCATCGATGACGCTACGGTAGACGTCTCGCTTAAAGGGCACGATCAAGTCGACCAGCTCTTCCATGACAACCCATTTCCAAGCGTCGAATTCAATATCGTGCTTATCATTTTCTGGAATAAGATTGATCTCACTGTCGCAGCCTTTGAACCGGACCGCATACCACTTTTGTTTTTGGCCTCGAAAGCGCCCCTTCCAGGCAACACCAAGAAGCTCAGGTGGTAGGTCATATGTTAGCCAAGTTGATGTTTCTGCGATAATTTCAACATTGGTGATGGCGGTTTCTTCTTCCAGCTCGCGTAAAGCGGCGCGTTGAGGGTCTTCACCCTCGTCAATTCCTCCTTGAGGCATTTGCCACCAGCCGCCGGCCGTCGCATCTGACGGCGCCTTTTTAAGATCTTTACCTTTGACCCGTCGCCCAGCCCACACACGCCCTTCCGTGTTTAGAACCATGATCCCGACACACGGCCGGTAAGGTAGGCTTTCAGCATCGACGTTTGTTGGTTTATTTTTCATCCGGAATTCTTCATTCGTTTGAACCTATCAGCTCTCACATAAAATCAATCGGGCGCTGCCAAAAGACAACGCCCGATTTTGTATCACGCGATAACTTGACCCAAATCTGTTTGTTGGGCTTTAGAAGGATGTTTTAGTTGGCACCTTCTTTTTTCTTTTCAACCTTCTTTTCATCCGCCTTTGCAGCCTCTTTTTTCGGAACTGGTTGCCGCTTTTGTGCAATTTCAGCTTCAGACAATTGGCCACGTAGGAACTTCAATGCGTACTGAAGTTGGGTATCTTTTTCAGGCTCTCGTGGCACATAAGCCGAGGAGCCCGACTCTTCTTTTCCGTCCTTAGCTTCAGTTTTTAAGTGACCGCGAAGACTGGCTTCACCACGTGGCTCAGCTTTGGTTTTCTTTTTCAATTCTTCCGGCAGTTCTTGTTCAACCTTCAACTCTGGAACAATGCCTTTTGCCTGGATCGACCGGTTGGCTGGTGTGTAATACCGAGCTGTTGTTAGGCGAATGGCACCGTTGGCACCCAGTGGGATGATGGTTTGAACTGACCCTTTGCCAAACGAACGGGTTCCCATCACGGTCGCGCGTTTGTGGTCCTGAAGTGCGCCGGCGACAATTTCGGATGCTGATGCCGAACCACCGTTGATCAGGACAACAACTTTCTTACCGTCAGTGATGTCACCTGGACGTGCTTGGCTACGTTGCGTTTCTTCGTTGTTGCGGCCTTTGGTCAGGACAATTGAGCCGCGCTCCAGGAAATCGTCTGAAACAGCGATGGCTTGGTCTAGTAGGCCGCCTGGATTGTTTCTCAGATCGATGACGTAGCCTTTGAGCTTGTCACCAATGGATTTTTTAAGCTCATCAACTTTGCGAACCAGGTTGGAGTGCGTTTGCTCGTTGAAGGTTGAAACCTTGATGTACGCGACATCATCTTCGGCGCGCGCTTTGACGGCATTGATGCGAATGATATCGCGGACGACCTTTACGTCGAAGGGTTCTTCTTTACCCTTGCGCACAACGGTGATGACCAAAGGCGTATTCACAGGGCCGCGCATTTTTTCGACGGCTTGTTCGAGCGTCAAGCCAACAATCTGTTCTCCGTCGAGGTGCGTGATCAAGTCGTTCGCTTGCAGGCCCGCCTTGTATGCTGGCGTGTCGTCAATTGGAGAAACGATTTTTACGACGCCGTTCTCCATCGTGACTTCGATGCCAAGTCCACCGAATTCTCCGCGCGTTTGAACTTGCATATCGCGGAAGTGTTTTGGCGAAAGGTAGGAGGAGTGTGGGTCAAGCGATGTCAACATGCCATTGATCGCAGATTCGATGAGTGCTGTGTCATCAGGCTTGTCGACATAATCAGAGCGAACACGCTCGAGAACGTCACCGAATAGATCAAGTTGACGATAAAGATCTGAGTTCGACGCGGCAGCTGTTGCTGAATTTGTCTGCGTGACGTTAAGGATTGTTGTGATGCCGGCAAGGCCGGTCATCATAAGAAATGTCCAGAACGCGAAGTCAGTCTTGCGCATTTTTATGATGCCTTCTGATGACTGGCGACCCACCATGGGTCGGGATTGATAGGACGACCACCTTTACGAAATTCAATGTAAAGGACAGGCGCATTGTTTGTTGTTCCGCTGTTACCGGTTGAGTTGGCGGAGTTCATCGTACCGACTGGTTCGGCGGCAAGCACAAACTGACCTGGCTCAACATCAATATTCGAAAGGCCAGCCAGGAGAATATGATAACCGTCGCCAGCATTGATGATCAAGAGCTTGCCGTAACTGCGAAACTTACCGGCATACACAACCCAGCCATCCGATGGAGAGGTGACTTGGGCAGAAAACCGCGTTTCGATCACCATACCCTTAGAGTGGCTGCCATGCTGGGTTTTTTCTCCAAATGAGATAATTCGGCGTCCGGAGGCCGGTAACGGCAATTGTCCTCTTGTATTTGTGAACGGAGTTGCCGGTTTCATGCGGTCTGGATTTCCGACACCAAGGCTGTTTGGCTGCGGAGCGATTTCGATTATTTGGCCAGGTTTGGGAGGAACCACGATGGCAACCTCGGGTCCTTTTTTTTCTGGCTGAGGAGCTCCGGCCACAGATTTCGGAATTCTAGGCCTTTTTGGGTCGGTTGCCCCTGATAACGATTTTGCATTTCTTTTTGCCTTGAGCTCGGCTTCATAGGTGCCCAACCCAGTATTGCGCGTTACCGTCTGATCGAGTTTCACGATCAACTCGTTGAGGTCGGTAACGCTATCTGTAATTTCGGCCGCGGCAACACGCACGAGCTGAAGTTCTTTTTGCCGCTCTAAAAGCGTTTGTTTTTTTGCTTGCATAACGCCGGCAAGCATTTTGCGGGCCTTGTTGAGCTTTTTAGTTTCGGCGCGCAATTTTGCACCTTCATCGCGAATGTCGTCTAAGACGCGCACCAAGTTATTGAGGCGCTGCGTTAAGACCATCGCTTGTTTACGCAAACCTGGAAAGGCCGCTGACAACACCATGGCGCTGCGCACCATTTCAAGTGCGTCTTGACGGCGGGTGACCATGACGGGCGGTGGGTTGCGGCCCATACGCTGTAATGCGCCAAGCAATTTGGCGACTTCACTATGGCGTTGGCTGAGAGACCCACGAACGAGGCTTTCTTGTGCGCGCAGTTCTGAAATGCGTTGCTCGATGCGTGTCATCTGACCTTCGCTCTTTTTAATTAGAGCGGCGGTACTGAGAAGCCGTTGGTTAATCTCTTTGCGTTCGCGTTCAATCTGGCCAACGCCATCGCGCAATTCGGATTCTTTTTTAGCTGCTGATTTCAACTGCTCTTTTTGTTGGCGCAGTTTTCGTTCCGCTTCGGCACGATCAATATTACTCTGGGCGCCGACGGGTAATGTTGTGGTCAGCCCCATTACCCCTAACAAGGCGACTGTGCAGCCCGCCTTTGCCAGGTTGGACAACACGCAAGACCACCTGCCGATCTGCTCCAGCTCGCAGTTTTCTGAGCGGTGGTCGTCCAACAGAGATTTTCCTTTCCGGTCTCCAAGATAATTTGTTCAATATGGCCGCAAACTGAAGACCGAAATACGACCTATCACGGGAGCCGAGGGATATTTAGCAATAGGTTTGGCCAAGGCCGGACATTTCAAATGATTCTAGGTCCTACAATTGCGGCATTTGTGGCGCGGCGCAATCGTTTGCGGGCGTGATATGTGAAAGGTATCCGACTTTTAATCTAATGGTCACACTCCAAAAGTTTGAAGTCGCCTACCGGATCGATTAGTAAGGTGGTCGAAGATACAACCTAAGGAACCCGTGTTTTATGCAGTTTGTCTTGTACCATCTGACAACAATCGCGGTGATCGCGGTGCTGATCGTCCTGATCATGGGGCTGGGAACTCTTTTGCGTGGCAAGAGTGCGAATCTTAGCCAAAAATTAATGCGGTGGCGGATTGGTCTGCAGTTCTGCGCCATCCTCTTGATAATGGGCTATGTCTTTGTCATCCAATGATGACATTGAATTTCAAATTGCATGCAAGTCAATTTACTTGGCTGGTGCCTGCTAATACGCCATGTCGGCGTTCTCGTTCGCGTCAACAGAACTCGTAACTTTTGCCAAAGCTGGGGTTTCACCATGGTCAAGCTCAACAAGATCTATACGCGAACAGGTGATGCTGGCACGACCGGTCTTGGCACAGGCGAACGCGTTGCCAAAGACAATGCGCGCATCGCAGCTTATGGCACAGTCGATGAAACCAATGCAGTCCTTGGACAAGTACGCCTGGCCCTAGACCCTGCTGACAACGTCTTAGATGAACAGCTCTCACGTATTCAAAACGATCTTTTCGATCTTGGAGCCGACCTATGCGTGCCCGATCGTGGTGAAAAATTGGAATACGAGCCGCTTCGCATTTCGTCAGCGCAGGTTGAATATCTGGAACAAAAAATTGACGAGATGAATGAAGATCTGGCGCCGTTAAAGTCTTTTGTATTGCCAGGTGGAACACCAGCAGCGGCAGCACTTCATGTGGCAAGAACGGTTTCACGCCGTGCTGAGCGCGAAATGGTGTCGTTGGCGGCAATGGACAATGAACCCGTTAGTGAAGCGGCGTTAAAGTACATCAACCGCCTGTCGGATTACCTATTCGTTGCTAGTCGGTATGTGAATGACCGTGGTGCAGGGGATGTATTGTGGGTGCCGGGCCAAAACCGGTAGCAGTTTCCCATAGCGATTTCTCGGTAGCGATTTCATTGCAACGGTTCGGCAAAAGCACATGCACGGCCCTTCAAGAGCAAAGCTTTGAGGTGTGAGTTTTTCATTCAGGGATTGACCGAACCAACTGCAACGTGGTTGCGTGCTGCTGGTCAATTCGCCGAGTTCTCAGCGTAATTCGAATCCTATCTAACAATTGTACGTCAGCAAAATTGCTGTTTCGCCAGCCTGAAAGATGGATCCACATGTTTGTCCCTTTAAGTGACACCAATCCTTTGCGTAGTATCAATTTTCAAGTCGTAACGGTGTTGCTGATATTGGCGAACATTGTTGTTTTCGTTTTGCAAATGGCGCCAATGTCGCCTGGAATGGTGGCGAGTTTTGCTGTCGTGCCACGAGAATTACTTGGTGATCCAGGGGTCGTAGTTCCGTCGATGGATGCGATTGCGATCCCAGAGTTTTATACGCTGATCAGTTATATGTTTTTACATGCCGATGTCTTTCATTTGGCTGGAAACATGCTGTTTCTTTGGGTCTTTGGTGACAATGTCGAAGATGCCATGGGGCATTTTCGCTTCCTGATTTTCTATATTTTGTGTGGCGTGGGCGGTGGCTTGGCCCATGCGCTGATGGTGCCAACTTCTGCATCACCTTTGGTCGGAGCGAGTGGAGCCGTGGCTGGCGTGATCGCAGCCTATCTCATGCTGCATCCGCGTGTCCGTGTGTGGGTTTTGGCTTTCAATATATTTCCAATTCAATTAACCGCCGCACTCTTATTGGGTTTTTGGATTGTAACTCAGGTGGTTATGGTTCTGGTGCCGCAAGTTGGCCCAACGGCGTGGTGGGCTCACATCGGTGGGTTTGTGATAGGTGCGATACTGATCGTCTTTATGAAGAAGCCAGAATTCTCATTGTTTGATCGAGATTTGGGGTCTGCCTGAAAAACCGGCATTCCTGTTGTTCGATGGCTCGTGCACGATTGACACTGTGTGACACCGGCCATAACCTGCAATTTCGCACATGCGAAGGCACGGCTTGACCCAGTAACGAAGCGGGTGGTGTAGGTTTTGCCGTGGAATTGATTGCGCTGCACAAATTGCATGTGAATCTATTGAACATTGGGGAGCGGAATAGGCATGAAGATTATTGTGCCGGTGAAGCGAGTTGTTGATTACAACGTCAAAATTCGCGTCAAACCAGATGGCACCGGCATTGAATTGGCCAACGTCAAAATGTCAATGAATCCGTTTGACGAGATTGCCGTTGAAGAAGCCGTTCGCCTGAAAGAAAAAAGCGGTGCTGAAGAAGTTGTTGCGGTTTCGATTGGGCCAAAGAAAGCACAAGAAACATTACGCACTGCGATGGCCATTGGCGCTGACCGCGCGATACATGTCGAAGTTGATGATGGCACCGATGTTGAGCCTCTCGGCGTTGCAAAAATTCTCAAAGCAATCATTGAAGAAGAAGCCCCGCAACTTGTCATTATGGGCAAGCAGGCAATCGACGATGACTGCAACCAGACGGGCCAAATGTTGGCAGCTTTACTTGGTTGGCCGCAAGGCACGTTTGCATCCAAGGTTGTACCAGAAGATGGCAAAGTTTTTGTGACACGTGAAGTTGATGGTGGTCTGGAAACACTCTTGCTGAACATGCCAGCCGTTGTGACAACCGATTTACGATTGAATGAGCCGCGCTATCCCTCGCTACCAAACATTATGAAAGCGAAGAAGAAACCGTTGGATACGAAGCAGGCCAGTGACTACGGTGTAGATATTGCATCTCGCCTTGAAATTTTGAGCACAACCGAGCCACCAACTCGTGAAGCGGGTATCAAAGTCGATACGGTCGCCGAATTGGTCGCGAAGCTGAAAACCGAAGCCGGGGTGCTCTAATGACAATTTTGCTTCTAGCTGAACACGACAATGTTGCGTTGAATGGCGCAACATCCAAGGCAATGGTGGCGGCGAAAGAAATGGGTGGAGACATCCATGTATTGGTGGCCGGCAATGACTGTTCTCCCGTCGCTGAAGCGGCGGCCCGATTGGATGGCGCAACAAAGGTGTTGCTCGCAGATGCACCACACCTGAAAGACAAGCTTGCTGAAGAAATGTCGGCTTTGATTGTTCCGTTGATGGAGGGATATGACGCAATCGTTGCTCCATCCACAGCGACAGGAAAGAATGTCATGCCACGGATCGCGGCCTTGCTTGACGTCATGCAGGTGTCTGAAATTAGCGCCGTTAAATCTGGTGATACATTCGAACGCCCAATTTATGCTGGCAATGCGATCCAGACAGTTAAATCAACAGACGCCAAGAAAGTCGTGACCGTTCGAACATCTGCCTTTGGCGATGTTGGTGAGGGTTCGCCTGCAGCGATTGAATCAATTGACGCTCCTGGGGCTGTCGGACAGTCATCATTTGTCAGTGCTGAACTTACACAATCAGACCGGCCTGAACTGGCATCAGCGAAAATCATTATCTCCGGTGGTCGTGGGATGCAGTCTGGTGAAAACTTTGCAAAGCTCATTGAGCCAGTTGCCGATGCTTTGGGCGCGGCTGTTGGTGCCAGCCGTGCGGCCGTTGACGCCGGTTTTGTGCCAAACGACATGCAGGTTGGACAAACCGGTAAGGTTGTTGCGCCAGATCTTTATATTGCCGTTGGAATTTCAGGAGCGATCCAGCATCTGGCAGGTATGAAAGATTCGAAAGTAATCGTTGCAATTAACAAGGACGAAGAAGCTCCAATCTTCCAAGTTGCCGACTATGGACTCGTTGCCGACTTGTTTGACGTTTTACCACAGCTCCAATCAGAATTAGAAAAAGCGGGCTAAGGTTCCTGTCTCAGCAAAAGAGATTGGCAGGAAATTGTAAATTGCGAGAGGATGCGCAATGGATGCCATCGTGAAAGATAGCGCGCCTGACGCTGAAGGCGACAAAAGGGTTGCACAAGTGCAGAACATAAAATTGGTTGGTGTTATTGGTGCTGGGCAAATGGGTAATGGAATTTCCCATGTTGCGGCGTTGGCCGGATACGATGTTCTCATCAATGACATCAAGAAGGAGGCCGTTGACGCCGCCCTTGAAAAAATGGCGTACAACATGTCTCGGCAAGTCGCCAAGGGCCTCATCACCGAAGATGATAGGAAGGCGGCGCTGGCACGCGTAAGTTACGCTGAAAATCTCATTGAACTTGGTAATTGTGATTTGGTCATTGAAGCTGCGACCGAAGAAGAAGAGATTAAACGCCAAATCTTTATCTCGCTGTGCCCGCATCTTAAAGAAGGCGCGGCGTTAGCGTCGAATACGTCGTCCCTTTCCATTACGCGTTTGGCATCTGTCACAGACCGTCCGGAACGGTTTATTGGCATGCACTTCATGAACCCGGTTCCGATGATGGAGCTGGTGGAGTTGATCCGCGGCATCGCAACGGAAGACGAAACTTTCACGGCGACGAAAGACTTTGTTTCAAGCCTGAATAAGACAATCGCGGTCTCAGAAGATTTTCCCGCGTTTATCGTCAATCGCATCTTGTTGCCGATGATCAACGAAGCTGTCTACACGCTTTATGAAGGTGTTGGGACTGTTGAGGGGATAGATAAAGCCATGCGTCTTGGTGCTCACCATCCTATGGGTCCGTTGGAATTGGCGGACTTTATTGGTTTGGATACTTGCCTGTCGGTTATGCAGGTCTTGTATGAAGGGCTGGCTGATAGCAAGTACCGTCCTTGTCCGCTGTTGGTAAAATATGTTGAAGCCGGATGGTTAGGTCGTAAATCGAAGCGTGGGTTTTATGATTATCGTGGCGAAACACCGGTGCCAACTCGTTAAATCTGCCCAAATAAATAAACAGCGTTGTTGAAAATGAAAATAGCGGTCGGATAAAGCCGCATGCTTTTGTAGGTGAGGGAAATGTCGCAACAGACCGAAGGCAAGACAGCTCTCGTAACAGGCGGTGGCAGTGGTATTGGACGAGCTGTTGCGCTGGCTTTGCAGGGCGCCGGCTACAATGTTGTGTTGGCTGGCCGCAAGGCAGAGCCGCTTGAAAAAACAATGTCAAATGCCGCGCCAGATGGTGGGCGGATGTTGTCAGTTCCGACAGATGTTGCAAAAGCCGAAGACGTCGGAAAGCTCTTTGATGCGTGCGTTGGTGAATTCGGTCGACTAGATGTGCTGTTTAATAACGCAGGTATCAGTGCGCCGCCTGTTGCGATGGATGAGCTAACTTTCGCGCAATGGCAGGCCGTTGTTGATGTCAATCTGACGGGCGTGTTTGTGTGCTGTCAGCATGCGATGCGCATTATGAAAAACCAAACGCCAAAGGGCGGGCGAATTATAAACAACGGTTCTATTTCGGCTTACGTGCCGCGACCACTTTCAGCACCCTACACGGCGACGAAGCACGCCATTACCGGGTTGACGAAATGCATCGCGCTTGATGGGCGGACTGATAACATTGCCTGTTCGCAAATTGATATCGGTAATGCGGCAACGGAAATGACGGAACCAATGAAGGCGGGCATTATGCAACCCGATGGTTCACTCAAGGTGGAATCGCGGATGGACGTTGCTCATGTTGCAAACGCTGTTTTGTATATGGCGAATTTGCCGTTGGATGCGAACGTGTTGAATATGACGATCAAGGCAACCGATATGCCATTTGAGGGGCGCGGATAGCCCAAAAAAAACCGCGACACACATCGTGCATCGCGGCTTTGTCATACATTTCAGGCGATTTTTGCCCTTATCATTTAAGCTGTGCCGTCTTTAAGTTTCTCGACGTATTGTTCGAAGGTAATGACGCCGCCTTCTTTTTCAGCCCGGCCTAAGTCTTTGGGTTGGAGGTCTTCTTGGACAATATCGATACGCTTCCACGCTGGCATTGGAGCATCACCATTTGCATCTGGCACATAGCGTGATTGATCGAGGCGTTTGTGAGGATGGATATAGCGCGGGCAGTTCATCCACATCTGATCAATTTTGGCTTTAACGACCAATTCACAGCCTGGGAATTTCTCTTTCCATGCTGGGTCATCGCTGAGTTCGGCAGTTGCATGCACGCGGATACGGTGTGGCGTATCGAAGGCAATAAATAGCATGCCAATTTTGTTTCGCGCTGCGATGTTGCCCATCGAAAGATACATGCCATTGCCGTCGTAGCTAGGAAAGACCAGCGTATTACCGTCGGCGACTTGAACAAAGCCAGGTGCACCACCTTTGTGCGAAACGGTTGGATGGCCGGTTTCATTGATTGTGGTGAGAAAGAAGAAGTCACGCGATTCAATGAAGGCCTTCTCGTCATCCATGACTTCATCGTGAATGATGACTTCAGCCACCTTGTCAGCCAGTTTGCGTGCCTCAAATTTGTCTTGCAAAGCGCGCTGGGTGTCTCCGTATATTTCGCTCATCGTTGTTTCCTTCCTAATGGCCGGTTTAACAGGCAATGGTTGCCGATTATTGTTGGATTTTTATTTGGCGTGACAGTGGCCGGTTTCGTTTTTGAGGAACTCGCATAGGTTGTCAGTCATATGATGTACATGATCGGGCGATTTCGTCCAATTGCGCATCGACCTTTGAACAGGGTGGTCCATATAATCTGAGTGGACCAGAATAGTCGTCATGCCCATGGCGTGAGGGGCTTCGAGATTGTGCGGCAAATCTTCGAACATTGCAGCACGATGGCCGGAGACGTTAAAGCGACGGGTCATTTTGTCAAAAGCCTCGCGCTCTGGTTTGGGCACGTAATCGCAGGTCTCTATTGAACAAATGTCGTCAAATTCGTGTAAAACGCCCAACTTTTCGGCAACCCGCTCGCCATGACGTTTCGAGCCATTTGTATAAATCAGTTTGCGTCCAGGCAGAAGACGAATGGCTTGAGCCAGTTCCGGGTGCTCTGGCACGTTTGATAAGTCGATATCGTGGACGTAATCGAGAAAGTCTTGCGGTTCCATTTTGTGGATTTGCATGAGACCTGAAAGAGTTGTCCCGAATTGGTGATAGTAGCTTTTTTGTAGATGGCGGGCCTGAGCAAACGGAACACCTAGGCGTTCGGAGATAAAGCTGCCCATGCGTTTGTCGACCTGGGCAAATAGATTGCAGTCAGATGGATAAAGCGTGTTATCAAGATCAAAGATCCACACGTTCGTTGTCGCAAAGCTGCCGCGCTCGGTTTTAATTTGTGTGTCTTCGATTGACATAGAGCTCCTGGTTTCGCTTCAGCCCTTGGTTTGCTGTGGAATGATGTTTTGATGGCCGACAAGTGTGCCGACGCCATGCTCGGTAAACAGCTCCAATAACACACAATGTGGCACCCGACCGTCGATGATGACGACAGCTTCGACACCTTTTTCGACGACATTAATACAGCCATTGATTTTGGGGATCATGCCACCGGAAATCGTCCCATCGGCGATGAGAGAGCGAGCTTCATCAATCGATAGCTGGGCCACGAGGTTGCTATCTTTGTCTAAAACGCCTGCGACATCTGTCAGGAGTAAGAGCCGCTTGGCTTTCATTTCTGCGGCTAACGCGCTGGCGAAACTATCAGCATTTACATTTAGCGTTTCACCGGCTGGGCCGACCGCAACGGGTGCAACCACGGGAATAAGATCTGATTGAGAGATCACCTCGACGATATGCGGGTTGACCTTTTTTGGCTCCCCGACGTAACCAATATCGATGGCTTTTATCAAATTGCTTTCTGGGTCAACCATCTCGGTAATTTTTTCCGCAATCATCAGGTTGGCGTCTTTGCCGCAAATGCCGACCGCCTTGCCTCCTTGCCGATTGATGGCTGAAACGATCTCTTTGTTGATGGCACCGGCCAGGACCATTTCGACAATTTCGACCGTCGGCTTATCTGTTACGCGAAGGCCATTGATGAATTCAGAATTGATCTCATGCTTTTTCAGCATTGCTGCAATCTGAGGACCGCCGCCATGGACAACAACGGGGTTCACGCCGGATTGCTTGAGGTAGACGATGTCCTGGGCAAACGCATCTGCAAGGGCTTGATCACCCATCGCATTACCACCAAATTTAATGACCACGGTCTGCTCGTCGTAGCGAATGAGGTGTGGCAGCGCCTCAGCTAAGATATGGGCTTGCGTGTGGGCATCCGGTTGGACCATTGGTGCTCCAGTCGAGGTCATTTTTGATGGCTTCTTTTTTGTCACACTACATCTCCGACACCTGATGGTGGCAAAAATTGAGAATAATCAGGGCTAGGGTGTCATGATTCCCTTCCGCGCTGCACTTATATCCCGTTGCGCTTGAGCCTCAACGGAATTCCCTCACAATTTCCAGCTAGCCAACCAGTAGTGTGATGACGTAGGACCGCATTGGCACCTTGGAAATATTTGGCGAATGGGTAAATTTGCCTGAAACCTTAGGGTTTTGGTCGGGATTTGGTCAGATTAAGCCGCGAAGAGAGACACGCAAGACTGATGATTAAGCGTTCTTAAAAAAATGTGCGCCGTCATTAATTGATAAGTCGCGATGGCGTCGAATTGCTGTGACAGGTTGGTGGCTTGGTGGGTGTGGTGTTTGAACTGTTGGGAGGGGGTTATAAATGACGGCGCAGTCAGTTGAGGGCTTGGGTTCAGCGCGCATGTCATCGAACCTGTTGGCAACGTTGGGGCGAGCCAATGATTATGCGCGCGCTCAAAATCACACCAAGGTAACGCTTGAGCATGTCCTGCTGGCGCTCAGTGAGGATCCCGACGCGCTTGTTTTGCTGCAAACAACAAACGTTGATGTGACGGCCCTTAAGATGGATGTGTCGGGGCATATCAGTCGCAATGAAGATCGCCATGCCGAAGGCGTGCCCACAGAACTGACGATTTCCAGCGAAGTTGGTGACATCATGAAGGCTGCTTCTGCTGCAGCTCAAGGACGGCGCCCGGAAATAAACGGAGCCATTGTTTTGGCTGCGATCGTCGGTGATGGCCGCAGTACGGCCGCCCATACTTTGAAGTCGCAAGGCTTGACCTTTGACCATGCGATAAAATTCCTACGCTCGGCGCCAACACCAACTGTTGGCGAACAAGCACCAACCGGCGACGCCGGGCAAAGTACAGAGGATATTCTGGCTGAAGCACGAGATCGGATTAAAACACGAGCAGATACCAATTTAGTCGAAGGTGTGGAGACACTGCCATCGCAGCAATCTGAGCCAGAACCAGTGTCGCCACCTTCGCCGCCGACACCACGTCCCGAAGCTGTTTCAGGCGACGACGTGCGCGAGCCCAAGCCGTTTGAAGCCCCGCCACAGTTGCGAAAAAAAGCTGCCAGTACGCCGCCTGCGAGCGCCCCGGCGATCACGGAAGAACAACCAACACCGCCGCCGGTCCCAGCATCTCCACCACCCGCCGCCGCATCGCCATCGCAACAGGCCGGCCAAGGTCATGCCCCATCACCTCCACCGCCGCGTCCACCGCAGTCGACACAGCAACCACCTCCTGGACAAGGCAGTTTGCCGTCGCTTGAAGATGTATTGCAACGAGAGCGGGGTGTTGTTGGTGCCAAGCCGGTTGCTCCGTCTGGAACCTTCCAACAAGCCCCCCAACAACAATCCACGCCTCCACAGCCGCCGCTGCCGCACCCGGCAGGCGGTCACACGCCGCAACCTCATGCGCCAGCGGGTGGACGGTTCCAACATCCGCAAAGCTTGCCGCCTCAACGTCCGGATGGCCAACCGTTGCCTCCACAAGCGCCGCCGTTGCAACGCCAGCGACCACAGCAATCTGCACCGCCTCCTGGGGGGGCATTGCCGCCGCTATCGCGTCCTTCTGCTGGTGCACCGCCCCAGTCCCGCGAAGCCATGCAGCAACGCCCATCGGGTGCTGGTAATGCGCAATTGATCGAAGCCGGTCAATTGGTTGAAAACATTCCGCGGTCGATGAAGGTTGGTGTTGCCATGCTTGTTGAAGCGCGCATTGCCAAAAGCGGCGTGCGTGTCATTGCGCAAGGAATGCAAGGCAACGGCCAGCCGCAACGCCATGAAGTCATGATAACCAAAGCAATGTCGGTGCGTCTGCGTGCGCCAGCTGACGGGTTTACCATTGAGACATCATCACCAGAGACGCAATGGATTGAAAACAATCTCGGTGCACTTGGCGATGATTTTGCCAGTTGGCGGTGGACGATCACGCCGAAGACATCTGGCGCCAAGCAATTGCAATTAATCGTTTCTGCGCGCACTGTCGGCGGCGATGGCCTCGCCGCTGAAACCGTTTTGCCCGACCAGGTTATCGATGTGAAGGTTCGTACAAACTACGCTAACGTTGCCAAAAGATGGGGAAGTTGGGTTGCAGCCGCGGTTGTTGGGGGATTGTTTGCACGTTTTGGCGAAGGGTTTTTCGACTTGGCGACGAAAATTGTCGACCGGATTTCTTCAAGCGGGGCATGATCACCAACGGCTTGCCGCTTAGTCGAGCGCTTCAGGCGTGCGCTCAAGAATAACTTGTGCAATTGCTGCGCGCAGTTCGGGAATACCAGCACCTTTTTCCGAAGTTGTTGTGAGGACAAATGGGAAAGCGGCAGCGTGCTTCATTAATGCATTGCTGGTTGCCTCATGCACGGCTTCTAGTTCTTTGACTTTGATTTTATCGGCCTTGGTGAGAACCACCTGATAGGACACGCCAGCGATGTCGAGCATTTCCATAATACCCTTGTCGACCTCCTTGATGCCATGACGACTGTCGATCAGAAGATAAACGCGCGCCAACGTTGGTCGACCTTTTAGGTAGGCTTTTATCAATTTGGTCCAAGCATCAACCTTCGCCTTTGGGGCTTTGGCAAAACCATAGCCTGGCATATCAACGGCAAATAACGGCACTGCGGATGGCACAAAAATATTTAGCTCTTGCGTGCGACCCGGCGTGTTGGAGGTGCGTGCCAAGCCTTTTTGATGGACAAGAGCATTAATCAGGCTTGACTTGCCGACATTCGAACGGCCGGCAAAGGCAATCTCGACCCGGTCAGCCGGAGGCAAACCATCCAAAGCAACAACGCCTTTAAGGAATTGCCACTGACGATCGAATAAAGCTGCTCCTGTCGCAAGAAGCTCTTCAGAGAATTCCTGGCGAAGGACGGACATCCCACCTAACTCTTTGCGCTATCGTTGTCGCCGCGACCCAGTCCAACAAGACGCGCACCGGCTGAGACTGTTTTCTTGATGTTGTCCATCAAGTGCATGTCGGCACCTTGGCGTTTCATGATTGTGTACTGCTGTAAGATCGACAGGACGTTGTTGACCGTCCAGTAAATCACAAGACCGGAAGCGAACGTACCAAGCAGGAACGTGAAAAATACCGGCATCCAGTTAAAGATCATCTGTTGAGTTGGGTCAGGCTGTGGTGGGTTAAGCTGCATTTGCAGCCACATCGTAACGCCCATCAAAATTGGCCAAATGCCAATCAACAGGAAGCCTGGAACTTCCAACGGCAACAAGCCAAACAGGTTGAATATGCTTGTGGGATCTGGCGCAGAAAGGTCCTGAATCCATCCAAAGAAGGGTGCGTGGCGCATGTCGAGTGAAATAAACACGACTTTATACAGTGCGAAAAACACGGGGATTTGCAGCAATATAGGAAGGCAACCGGCCATCGGGTTGACCTTCTCTTTTTGATAAAGTTCCATCATTGCTTTTTGCAAACGCTCTTTGTCATCCTTAAAGCGTTCGCGCAGTTTTTCCATTTCTGGCTGCAGCTTTTTCATGCGCGCCATCGACTCGTAGCCTTTGTTGGCTAACGGGAAGAAAATGAGTTTGACGATGAATGTTGTGGCGATAATTGACAAGCCGAAGTTTCCAAGCAGCTCGTAAAGCCAGCCCATCAAATGATAGAGGGGTTTTGTAATGAACCAGAAGTAACCCCAGTCAATGACAAGGTCGAAACGGTCGATCCCCATTGTTTCAGCATACTTTTCGACAACAGAAACTTTCTTAGCTCCGGCGAAAAGATGTGACGTCGTCGCGTTGGTTTGTCCTGCACCAATCGTAATTGGTTCGGCGACATAGTCGGATTGGAACGAAGGTTTGCGTGTTGGGGTTTGTGTTCCAGCTAACTTTAAGTTTGCTTGATAAAGAATGGTCTGATCTGGAATCAGCGTTGCGGCCCAATACTTGTCGGTAAAGCCAAGCCATCCGCCTTTAATTCTCTCGAAATTGACAGATTCTTTGGGATCGAGAAGATCGTCATATGTGAGTTCTTGCAGACCTTCTTCACCGACAACACCGATCGGGCCTTCGTGCTGAATGAAGAAGCCTTCAATTTCTGGAATGCCATAACGGAAGATGCGAGCGTAAGGGTAAAGCGTAACGGCTTTGTCTGTTTTGTTTTCGACCGCGTCGACGATTTTGAACATGTAGTTTTCGTCGACGGAGATCGTGCGTTTGAAAAGCAATCCAGCGCCGTTGTCCCACGACAAGTCCAACGGCGTTGAAGGTGTCAGTGTTGCACCGTCTTTGGCATTCCAAATCGTGTTCTTGGTGGGAACTTTGCCAGCGTCCTTGCCCGCAATCCAACCGTGCTCAGAAAAATAGGAATTTGGTTTGCTGGCTGGTGAAAATAGCCGGACAGGTTGGCTGCCAGGTTTGATTGTCGTGTGATAATTGCTGAGTGTCAGGTCGTCGATGCGTGCACCCTGCAGGGAAATTGATCCCTTTAGTGACGGCGTATCAACGACAACGCGTCCGCCTTTTTCCGGCGCGACGGCTTCACTGGTAATCGCTTCGACTGAGGGGGCAGCTCCGTCAGCGGCACCTGAAACAGTTGGAGGCGCACCAGCGGGATCGGAATTGGCCGCGATTTCTGCAGGTGTTTTTACAGCCGGCTTTTGCGGCTTGGGCATAAAGAATTCTGTCCAAATAAACAGGACGGCCATCGACAGGGCGATTGCCCACAACATGTTGGATTGGCCATCTGGTTCTTTGTTCTGCATTTTGCGCCTCGTCTCGCGGTCTTTGTTTGATCGATTGATGCCGCGTGCGATCGTTGTTTTTAACAATCAAGATGTTTTGCTTCGACCATGTGCTGGTGCGCGCATGATTGTCAGCGTTCGGTGGTTTGTTTGGACTGTGCTTCAAGCCGCCGGTTTACGCTGGCGATCGCGTCCGTCAGGTCCTTTTGCAACTCTGCGAATGGCATGGCAAGGGCGGCCTTGCGCGCCACGATGACATAGTCGCATCCGGGCATCGCATTTGCCTGTGCAACTTGGGATATGGCCGCTTTCAAACGGCGGCGAATTTTATTGCGAATAACAGCATTGCCGAGCTTCTTGGTCACTGTGAAGCCGAAAAGGGGAGAATCCGATGTATTCGCCTGGCAAATATCATCTGGGCGTCGTTTGGCCTCCAACAGGAAGCCTCGCATTGATTTGCGCGCGCCACCTCGGATCCGGAGGAACTGAGACCGCTTCTTAAGTGTCTCAACAGCCACTGCAATCACTGAGTTAAAAGTTGCCAAAAACGCAATTCTGCAGTCTGCAATCTTTGACTGCAACCCAAGGCGAATACGCCAAACGGCCCACGTCTTGGGCCGTTACATCACCTCAAAGGTAAACTTGAAGACGCAACGGGGTTTAAGCAGATAGTCTTTTGCGGCCCTTGGCACGACGGCGCGCCAATACGCGCAAGCCACCTTTTGTTGCCATCCGTTTGCGGAAGCCATGGCGGCGTTTGCGAACCAAGCGGCTTGGCTGGTAGGTACGTTTCACGTCAATTCTCCCGTCGCAGGCCAATGTGGCCGCGCTCGATGGTGCTCATTGCGTTTACAACAGGCAATACACCCGGGTAAATGCAATATAAATCAATCAATTAGAGCTTTTCACTGGTCTTGTTTGACAAAATCTCAGACCACGATGCTCTGCATGCCCAGAAAAAGCGACAAAACCGACATGACGCGGGGTCAGGCAGGTTTCTGTCTCCTTATGAAAAGGATTTGAGGGCTTATAGGCATCTGGGGCCGGTTGCGTCAATCAAAAGTCGGCCGAATGGCGACTACCGCGGCGAAAAGAAACGGATTTGGCAGTGAAAACGTCTGTCGTTTGCCCAGTTTTGGGTGCATCGAATTTTCCCTGTGTCCACAATTGCGACCGGTCCGCGGGACCAAGGGCTCTTCTATCTTGAGCTGTCGGGGTTCATGCCCGGGCAATACGCACACGCTCCAATCACACGAATTCACGACTTGAACTGAGGGTTCACAGCTGGTTGAGGTCCCATTTTCTTTTATTTGATCTTCGACCATGGTTGCGAGACGAGGAGAGCATCGGTTCCCGCTCCACTGAAGATTGTGTGCGTTTTTCAGGGTTCGGCTGAACTGTGCTGCAGGTAAACAAAACGAACTAACTATGATTGGATATGAAATGTGGTCATCGACATCAGTGATCAGAGACCGGCGTGCAAACTGCTTGGCCGACGTCATTGTCGCCAGCAGCAAAGTCCTGGTTGGGCTCTTATTGATGTTAGCTGTCTTGACCGAAACCGCACAGGCGCAAAATCCAACGTCATTCTTCGCCAAGCATGGTTCTAGTACCGCTGGCGCCGTTGATCACAGTGCTTGGACAGCCCTTTTAGAGCGATATGTTGTGGAAGGGCGCGGCGGGCTTAATCGTGTAAATTACCGTGCGTTTAAATCTGGTGGCCATAAGGCGCTGAAAAATTACGTTGGCCGTTTGCAAAGTGTTGACCCAAGAAAACTTGACCGTTTGGAACAGTTTGCGTTTTGGGCGAACCTCTACAATGCCAAAACGATTGATGTTGTGCTTGATAATTATCCTGTGAAATCAATCCGCGATATTTCCCTCGACGACAGCTTGTTTGGAGCATTGGCAAGTTCAGTTGGGGCTGGGGGGCCTTGGAAGACTAAGATTATGAACGTCGCTGGCGTTAAACTCAGTCTTGATGACATTGAACACAAGATTTTACGTCCGGTCTTTAAAGACCCACGTGTTCATTATGCAGTGAATTGTGCATCAATTGGGTGTCCAAACCTTGCGCGCGAGGCGTTTACCGGTGCCAATCTCAATGCCCAACTTGATGCAGGTGCTAGCGCCTATATCAACAGTCCGCGCGGTTTTTCGGTTTCCGGAGGTCGCGTGACAGCATCATCGATCTACAAATGGTTCCAATCTGACTTTGGCGGATCGAAATCCGGCGTCATTGAGCATGCATTGGTGTATGCTTCGCCAAAATTAAAAGCCGCCCTGCGTGATGCAAATAGTATTAGCAGTTACGATTATGATTGGACGCTGAACGACCTGAAATAGTGCCGTTGGCAATAGACAAATTCTCGAACTTTCACCCATGAATATTTGAATAGCCGAAAAGTGCTTGATACGACTCTCAAAGGACGAAAAATATTATGACGAATGTGTCGAAAGAAGGTGGGGATTTGGAAAACAAATCTGCAGTAAAGACGGATGGTCAAGGCGCTGGGATAGGTCGGTGGATCCCGCTCATTATTATTCTCGCGACGATGGCACTGGTTTTTGCGATGGGCTGGCATAAATACCTTTCGTTTAAAACTGTCGGGGTAAACTATGAGGCTGCCCGACAGTTCATAGCCGATAACCTTTTTGCTGCGTTGGCGATCTATATTGCCGCTTACGTTGCAATCGTGGCTTTGTCTTTACCAGGTGCGCTCGTGATGACGCTCGCAGGAGGGCTGTTTTTTGGGTGGCAGATTTCTGCACCAGCAACAGTTACTGCTGCAACAATTGGTGCCACGATTATTTTCGTTATCGCCAAGACATCGCTAGGAGAGGCTCTGGCATCAAAGGCTGGGCCATGGCTGGAAAAACTTCGTGACGGCTTCAAGGAAAATGCACTGAGTTATTTGCTGTTCTTACGCCTTGTGCCTGCTTTTCCGTTTTTCGTTATTAATGTCGTTCCCGCACTCCTTGGCGTTCCGTTACGCACATATATTTTGGGGACGTTTCTCGGGATTATTCCAGGCACAACGGCGTTTTCTGTTGCTGGAGCGGGTCTGGGTAGTGTTATTGAGGCTCAGAATGTGAGCTATCACACTTGCCTTGAAGCGAATGTTGGAAATTCTGATGCATCTTGTCCTTATGAGATCGACACAAGCGCACTCGTGACAAAAGAATTATTGTTGGCGTTTGCACTTCTTGGCGTCGTTGCCCTTATTCCTATTGCTCTGAAGAAATGGAACAGTCGACATGCAAGCGAATAGTTTGAATGCCACGCTTACTACCAAGGATGCGGGAGCCAACAAGGCGTTAGGCAAAGCCAAGCGCTCAGCGACGGGCACCACTCAATCTGCCACAGGCGATCAAATTGACACCGACCTTTGTGTCATCGGTGCTGGATCGGGAGGGCTTTCAGTTGCTGCAATTGCTGCAGCTTTTGGCCGGAAAGTTGTTTTGGTCGAAAAAGGTAAGATGGGTGGTGATTGCCTTAACTATGGATGTGTTCCATCAAAGGCTATGCTGGCTGCGGGCAAACGCGCTCAGGATATGAGAACGGCTGGGCCCTTTGGTGTTGGCAGCGTTGAACCTGTCATCAATCATAGAGATGTTAACGCTCACATAAAAAGCGTTATCGCAGCTATTGAACCAAACGATTCTGTTGAGCGTTTTACCGGGCTCGGCGTGCATGTCATTCAAGCGGCTGGGCGGTTTATTGATAAAAACACGATTGTTGCTGGTGAATATCAGATCAAAGCACGTCGCTTTGTTATCGCAACGGGTTCGTCGCCAGCGATTATCCCGTTTCCGGGTTTGGATAGTATCCCCTATTTCACCAATGAAACGATTTTCGAGAACCAGAACAAGATTGATCATTTGATTGTCATTGGTGGCGGGCCAATTGGTATGGAAATGGCGCAAGCTCACCGGCGCCTTGGCAGCAAAGTGACGGTGCTTGAAGCCTTCAAAGCGCTGGGCAAAGATGATCCCGAATTGACCGCTATTGCGTTAGATAAAATTCGCAGTGAAGGAATCTCTGTTCGCGAAGATACGAAAGTCATTAGTGTCGATGGTGGACTTGGCCATGTGCGAGTTTTAATCGAAACTGACGAAGGCGAAGAGTACGTCAATGGCAGTCATCTCTTAATGGCAGTGGGCCGAAGGCCAAATGTTGAAGGTCTTGGACTTGAAAACGCGAAAATCAAATTTGATCAACGTGGAATTAAGGTTGATAAAGGCCTCAAGACTGCAAATCGGAAAGTTTATGCAATTGGTGATGTCATTGGCGGTTTGCAGTTTACCCATGTTGCCAACTATCATGCACAGCTCGTCATAAAGAATGCCCTTTTCCGTTTGCCGATCAAAAATGACCAAAGTGGTGTTCCGTGGGTGACGTTCACCGATCCCGAAATCGCGAATGTTGGATTGACGGAATCTCAGGCAACACAGAAGTTCGGTAAAAAAATTAATGTTTTACGTTGGCCATTTTTAGAAAATGATCGCGCGCAAGCTGAACGAACAACCACTGGGCATGTTAAAGTCATTACCGATAGCAAAGGCCGTATACTTGGAGCCGGTATTGTCGGAAAGAATGCAGGCGAAATCATACAGATGTGGTCACTGGCGATATCGAAAAAGATGAAGGTCAAGGATATGATGAATTGGATATCGCCCTATCCGACGTTGTCGGAAGTCAATAAGCGGGTGGCGTCACGCTTTTTTGCAACCACACCGAGCAATGCGCTTGTGCGATCAACGATCAATTTCTTATCCAAGTTCGGTTAGTGCCGGCTGTTTGGACAGCGGCAAATTAAACAGCAGCAAGATGAAGGCCGCGCTTTAAACGTGCAACGTGAATTAAACAAGCAAACTGATGATAGGGCTGTTGAACCGGTCGCGGCGTCGCAGCCTGCGTCTGTCGGAAAAGCTCTGAGGTCAATTTGGCGTTGGGATGAGTTGCGTTTGCCGGCCAAGCTGTTGTTGCTGACAACAATGTTTGTGATGCTGGCAGAAGTCCTCATTTTTGTCCCCTCGGTAGCAAACCACCGGGTGCAGTGGTTGCAGGATCGCGTTGTCGCTGGCAAGCTTGCTGGACTTGCGGCAATCGCCGTTCCTGGCGGCGCGGTTCCAGACAATTTGCGAAATGAGCTATTGGAAACAGCGCAGGTGAAGTCCGTTGCCTGGCGACGTGATGGACGTCGTCGTCTTGTGCTGCCAGCAGATGGCCCATTGGTTGTTTCGCAAATGTTCGATATGCGCCCTATCGTGATGGATGGCAACGTGTTTGGGTCCGTTGCAACGCGAATAGGTCTAATTCGCGATGCCATGGCGGCAATAATTGAAACGAGCGATCGGACGGTGCGAGTTGTTGCCCCGCTGGAAAGTAATAACGAAGTAGACTTCATAGAAATTGTCGTATCTGAGAAACCGCTGACTGCAGAATTACGCGCCTATGGTCTCAATATTTTATTTCTATCAATCGTCATTTCGTTGTTCACTGCCGCACTCGTCTATTATGCGCTCAGCCGTCTCTTGGTTCGGCCAATGATGCGAATAACTGAAAATATGTTGCAGTTCAGTGAGAAACCGGAAGATGCCAGCCGGATTATCATTCCGTCGAGCCGCAGTGATGAAATCGGCGTGGCCGAACGTGAGTTGGCCGGAATGCAGGGACAACTGTCTCAGTTGTTGTTGCAGAAAAATCGTTTGGCACAGTTGGGTTTGGCCGTCAGCAAGATCAGTCATGATTTGCGCAACATGCTGGCAAACGCTCAATTGATATCAGATCGTCTCAGTGGTCTTGATGACCCGACAGTGCAACGCTTTGCACCGAAACTTATTGCGTCGCTCGATCGTGCAATCAATTTCTGCAACGACTCGCTGCGCTTTGGCAAAGCTGAAGAAGCGGCTCCGCGGCGCGATATCTTTTCACTTTCAGATATTGTCGATGAAGTTGGCAGTGGTCTTGGCTTACCCAAACCCGGAGACATTGACTGGATTGTCGATGTGGATTCCAATACTCAAATTGATGCGGATCGCGATCATTTGTTTCGCATTCTCACCAACATATGCCGAAACTCTGTTCAAGTTTTGGAAAGTCGAGACGAGCACGGTGAAATTCGAATTAAGGGTTGGAGGGACGGACGGCGCACCCTGGTCGAGATCCACGATAATGGGCCAGGCGTGCCACCACGTGCGCGTGAACATCTTTTTGAGGCATTCCAGGGATCTGTACGTCAAGGAGGAACAGGCTTGGGTCTGGTGATTGCTCATGAACTTTTGCAAGCTCATGGTGGCTCGGTCGAGTTATTGGACACTGACAAGGGTGCGACATTTTTGATTGCGATTCCAGACAGGTCGGCCGCCTGACGCGGACCTCGCCTTTCTCTCAGCGCCGTACTTTCGAGGTTTTCGAGCGATTGCGCCGTGATTTCGGGGTATGGACATCCGCCAAGACCATTTTCTCGAAATTTGTTTCTTGAAAACATTCCAGACACCGTTCAAGGGCCCTTGCACTCTTGCGCTGCACCCATTAGGAGTAGCGGCTCTTGGTGGCGCCAACCGCACCGCCAACGAATTTGCAATCTCTCAAGTCACAATTATTTTTTCGATGCGTGGCGACGAATTTAGATTTGCGAACTTCAAAGCACCGGTAGCTCAGCTGGATAGAGCACCAGACTACGAATCTGGGGGTCGGGGGTTCGAATCCTCCCCGGTGCGCCAATGAAATCAACAACTTAGCTTGTCTCTCTGATGCTCAAAACCCTCACCGGGCACGCAATGGGCACGCTGGTTTGGGGCAAAACACGACCTTGAACGACTCATGGTAAATCGATTGCACCGACCAATCCGATGGAGCAAGAGATGTCCAACGTCACCAAATTTCCAATAAAGACTGAGAAGCGTATCCAGAATCGTCGTGGCCGCGGTGCAGTCTCATGCCTTGTCTCTTTGCGTTGGCTTCGCTTCTCGGAAGCATACCCGCAAGCAACAGAATTCGGCACGCCAGTGGCTCTTGATGTAATGACAGAATCTGGTGACACCGAACGCAAGCTCTGCACAATGCTTGTCACAGTTGAAGACCTGGAGAAGGTCCTGGATTACATTAAGGGAAAATAACTTTAATTTCGATTCCGTCCTATTTTTTTCCGATAGCCTGTATTTTTTCATTCAATTGAATTATTTCTGAAATGGCAGCGTCTAATCCTTTAATCCCAGTTGATACAAAATCCGTTTTTGCTTTTGATTTTTCCTGACTTTTAAATATCTCGTTTATCCAATCGTTACTGTTGTTAAATTCATTTCCAAACATATTAATACTTTAACTTCTAAAAGATGTTGCGCTCAGACCTGAACGGATTAGCTTGTATACTTTCATAGTATACTTGTTTGCGAAATCCGCAAGCCGATGGTGTGGACACTGACCGGGCACACCTGGGGCACTCCAATTTGCTCGCTAGGACGTACCCAATTCCGTAAAAATTAGGTCGTTGAAACCAAACAAAGAAAACACCGTTGAGCACCAGACAAAGACTCTGAAGCACCACCTTGGGCACGCACTCAACTAGAAAAAACCCAACAAAATCAAGGGGACTCTCAGTGCTACGAATCTGGGGGTCGGGGGTTCGAATCCTCCCC
>JBOEGZ010000022.1:0-557 GCA_050633705.1 Hyphomicrobiaceae bacterium
CGACTTTGAGGATCTTGCGGTTGGCGACACGCGTGACACGACGCTGACCTATGAGATCTCCGACGGCAACGGTGGAACCGATACGGCGACGATCACGGTGACGGTCACCGGCGTCAACGACGCGCCAACGGCCACCGACGACGCGTTCACAGGCGTCACAGAAGATGATGGTGCGGCTGTGATCGGCAATGCACTGACGGTCGACAATGGTAGCGGCATCGATTCCGATCCAGATGGCGACGCGCTGATGGTGACGGCGCAGACCGGTGTGGCCGGTTCGAACGGTGGTACGTTCTCGATTGATGCGGCGGGCGTTGTGACGTTCGATCCCGATGGTGATTTTGAGGATCTTGCGGTTGGTGCCACGCGTGACACGACGCTGACCTATGAGATCTCCGATGGCAACGGTGGTACGGATACCGCGACGATCACGGTGACGGTAACAGGCGTCAACGACGCGCCGACAGCCACCGACGATGCGTTCACGGGTGTCACCGAAGATGATGGTGCGGCGATCCTTGGCAACGCGCTGACAGCTGACAACGGCAGCGGCATCG
>JBOEGZ010000022.1:656-2445 GCA_050633705.1 Hyphomicrobiaceae bacterium
GATGCCGCTGGTGTTGTCACGTTCGATCCAGACGGTGACTTTGAAGATCTTGCTGTTGGCGCCACGCGCGATACAACGCTGACGTATGAGATCTCCGATGGCAATGGTGGCACGGATACCGCGACGATTACGGTCACAGTCACCGGTGTCAACGACGCGCCAACGGCCACCGACGATGCCTTTACCGGTGTGACGGAAGACGATGGCGCGGCTGTGATCGGCAACGCACTGACGGCCGATAACGGCAGCGGCATCGATTCTGATCCAGACGGCGATGCGCTGATGGTGACGGCACAAACCGGTGTTGCAGGTAGCAACGGTGGTACGTTCTCGATTGACGCCGCTGGCGTTGTGACGTTCGATCCAGATGGTGATTTTGAGGATCTGGCGGTTGGGGCAACCCGCGATACGACGCTGACCTATGAGATCTCCGATGGCAATGGCGGCACGGATACGGCGACGATTACCGTAACAGTCACCGGTGTCAACGACGCACCGACGGCCACCGACGACGCGTTCACAGGCGTCACCGAAGACGATGGTGCGGCGATCCTCGGCAATGCGCTGGCAGCCGACAATGGCAGCGGTATCGATTCTGATCCCGATGGCGATGCGCTGATGGTCACGGCGCAGACCGGTGTTGCCGGTTCGAACGGCGGTACGTTCTCGATTGATGCGGCCGGTGTTGTGACGTTCGATCCTGATGGCGACTTTGAGGATCTGGCGGTTGGGGCAACCCGCGACACGACGCTGACGTATGAGATCTCTGATGGCAATGGCGGCACGGATACGGCAACGATCACGGTAACAGTCACCGGTGTCAATGACGCGCCAACGGCTGTGACGAATGGTTTCACGACGCCTGAAGACACAACTTCAGCCCCGATTGATTTGCTCGGCAATGATACAGACCCAGATGGGGATACGTTGACGTTGACCTCGATCAACGGTGTTGCGATTACGGCTGGTACCCCGGCATCGGTATCGGTCACCGCAGACGGCAACCCGGTTACGCCTATGAACCCGATTGTTGGCACGGTTGAAGTATCGGTAGGTGGCGTTGTTACGTTTGTTCCAGCGTTGAACTATGCCGGTCCTGTGGTTTTCGACTATTCAATTAGCGACAGCAACGGTGGAACGGACAGTGTATCTGTCACCGGCAACGTCGGCGGCACGAATGACGCACCGACGGCGACAGACGATGCGTTCACGGGTGTCACGGAAGATGATGGTGCGGCTGTGATCGGCAATGCGCTGACGGCCGACAACGGCAGCGGCATCGATTCCGATCCAGATGGCGACGCGCTGATGGTGACGGCGCAGACCGGTGTGGCCGGTTCGAACGGCGGTACATTCTCGATCGATGCGGCAGGTGTTGTGACGTTCGATCCAGACGGTGATTTTGAGGATCTTGCGGTTGGTGCGACGCGCGACACGACGCTGACGTATGAGATCTCCGATGGCAACGGCGGCACGGATACGGCAACGATTACGGTCACGGTCACCGGCGTCAACGATGCACCAACAGCCACAGACGATGCGTTCGCGGGTGTCACCGAAGACGATGGCGCGGCTGTGATCGGCAACGCGCTGACAGCCGACAATGGCAGCGGCATCGATTCCGATCCAGATGGTGACGCGCTGATGGTGACGGCGCAGACCGGTGTTGCAGGCAGCAACGGTGGTACGTTCTCGATTGATGCTGCAGGTGTTGTGACGTTCGACCCTGATGGTGATTTTGAGGATCTGGCGGTTGGTGCGACGCGTGACACGACGCTGACCTATGAGA
>JBOEGZ010000023.1:0-585 GCA_050633705.1 Hyphomicrobiaceae bacterium
TCCTTGGCAACGCACTGACGGCCGACAATGGCAGCGGCATCGATTCCGATCCAGATGGTGACGCGCTCATGGTCACCGCGCAAATCGGTGTTGCAGGCAGTAACGGTGGTACGTTCTCGATTGATGCGGCCGGTGTTGTGACGTTCGATCCGGATGGTGACTTTGAGGATCTGGCGGTTGGTGCCACGCGTGACACGACGCTGACCTATGAGATCTCCGATGGTAATGGCGGCACGGATACGGCGACGATCACGGTGACGGTAACAGGCGTCAACGATGCGCCAACGGCAACGAATGACGCGTTTACAGGCGTCACGGAAGATGATGGTGCGGCGATCCTTGGCAATGCGCTGACGGCCGACAACGGCAGCGGTATCGATTCCGATCCCGACGGCGATGCGCTGATGGTGACGGCGCAGACCGGTGTTGCCGGTTCGAACGGTGGTACGTTCTCGATTGACGCTGCTGGCGTTGTGACGTTTGATCCCGATGGCGACTTTGAGGATCTTGCGGTTGGGGCAACCCGCGACACGACGCTGACGTACGAGATCTCTGATGGCAATGGCGGCACGGATACGGCAACGA
>JBOEGZ010000024.1:0-1604 GCA_050633705.1 Hyphomicrobiaceae bacterium
TTATCGGGCGCGATCTCACCCATCACGGCGTATCAATAGTTAATGTCGGCACGACGGGCCTTGGTCGTTTTGCGCGCATATACCAGCGTGCAGATCCAGAGGCTGATGGACAGATAGAGGTGCCTGTTGCTTGCATCTCGGACCTCGACGTAATGCCAGATTGCGCACCGGAAATGATAGGCAAGGTGAAGGATGGAGAAAATCGGCCTGAGCTAGCTGATAGGAAATGGCGTGTCGTTTCAGATTTTGATGATGCGACACTAATGGAAAGGCGGGAAGCTTTGAGACAGCGCGCTTCCGGGCAGCGCGTCGAGACGTTTGTTTCTGATCAATGGACGCTCGAATACGATCTTGCTCATTGTGGTCTGGCAAGGGAGATGTGGCTTGCCGTCCAGCTCGCCAGCCAGGATGAGAGAATCTCCCAAGGACGGGTGAGCGCCTTCGCAGTCACCAGGAAAGCTTTGCGATCCTGGGCAGCCTTTGAAGCCGAAGAACTTACGACCGAAGAGCAAGCCTCTCGCATCTACGCCCCGCTTGCCAAGGGGAATGTTTCGAAGCCTATAACCGTCCAGTATCTAGCGAGGATACTTGAGCTAAGTGGCTCGCACAAACGGACGACGGATGAGTGGCGGGCAGCCTTCCCACAATATCTTGTTTCGGCCATAGACTACGTCACGTCTTTGTCAGATGGTCCAGAACCCGAAGAGGAGCAGGCCGATGCCTGAGCCTATTCGATTTATTCCTCCCGTCATAACAGATGACGATATTCACTGGTCGTGCGAGACACTTGGCCTGCCCGCAAATGCTTTTCATGGCCCTGACGGGAATGACCCTCGGCAGCAAGTCATTTCATCACTCGATCCACTCGACATCGAAGCCTGTCCCGGAAGCGGCAAGACGACTTTGCTTGTTGCCAAGCTGGCCATCCTAGCGAGGAAATGGTCAGATCTTCGCCGCGGAATCTGCGTACTCTCACATACGAATGTTGCCAGGGAAGAAATCGAAACCTGTCTCGGACACTCGCCCGAAGGTCAGAAGCTGTTATCCTATCCACACTACATCGGCACAATCCATAGCTTTATCAATCAGTTCCTATCGGTGCCGTGGTTGCGATCTTTGGGCTATCCAGCGACGACCTTTGACAATGAGCTCTGCGAAAAGCACCGGAGGCGCCTTCTCCAGCTGAATCGATTTGGTGTGCTTAGAAATTGGGTGGAGAATCGGGAGCGAGTGCCTCACACCAAAGTGGTTCAGAATTGGCATCTTGCTTCTCCGGAGTTTCGTGTTGTGAAGGAGAACGGCGACTCCTGGTTCGTCAATCCTAATGCTCCATCTGCCGTTCAGTTGAGTTCTCTTGCGCGTCTGTGTGCTAAGGATGGATATCACCGATTTGAAGAAGTTTTCATGTGGGCGCATGATCTACTGGGCAAAGAGACTGAGGTCGCCGCCGCGATCCGGCAGCGATTCCCACTGTTATTTATCGATGAAGTCCAGGACAACAATGAAGATCAATCGGCGCTGCTTCATCGCCTTTTCATCGAGGGCGATGGCCCCGTGATACGGCAACGCTTCGGCGACTCAAACCAGGCGATATACGGCTATGA
>JBOEGZ010000025.1:0-1122 GCA_050633705.1 Hyphomicrobiaceae bacterium
GCTAATGGCGCACCCAAACTGTAGCTCTATCGAGTTTGCAGAGTGGATCCCGCACGTGCCTTCATCATCTTTTGCAAAAAACCAACTGCAAGCAGACGAGCAAGCTGCAGAAGAACGCCCACTGCTTGAAAGTCTGCGTCTGCAAATCAAGGGCCTGCGCCAATGGATGCTGCTGCGCAAGGCAAACTTCAATCCAAACCAACCCCGCGTACCTGCTGGCAACCCAGATGGGGGTAGATGGGCCGCAACCGGTGGAACAAGCCTGCTGCGCCAACGCATTCGTCAAAACAGACGTCAGCGCCACCAACAGGACCGTCTAAACCGCATACGTCTTGCTGGCAGACGTGGTGCTTTTATAATCGTAAGGACTGGACGCAACAGGTTGAGGGTCGCAACACCTGCTCAGGTGAACCGCTACACCTTCTCGGTGATAAATGCACGAGACGCACTCGCACAAGCACACCGCATCCGCCCAAATTGGAAACCACGGCCCTCATTCCAAACAGAAACCATAATTGGTGACACACTACGCAATGAGTTCATTGCCCGCGAAGCCTTAAATTTTGTTCGCGCACAGGCAGGAGCTAGCTCTCGCCATGGCCCACGAGGCAACAACCCACCAACACATGGATTTGAGCCAACGCCACCACGATCTGTCGAGAGCCAGCTCCTCAGATCACACCCATCAGAGTTTTTTTCCACGTACAGAACAATCATTGGCATGCCAAACACAGGCAATCGTATTGCAAATGCCAAAAGTGATGGCACCCTAGCAGTTGCCGAAATTGGTGATCAGGTTTTTGTTGGTGCGAATTCTGCCTCACCTGGATATACGCTGGCAGATGAGGCTGCTGCAAAAGCTATACGAGGTGTCTTAATCCAAAAATATCCTGATATTATGAAGACACGAAATATAGGCCAAAAGCCCAACAACGCTCTGTTTCATGCTGAAGCAACGCTTTTGCTGAGGGCGGCAAGAGCACATGGTGGCAACTTGGCAGGGCAGTCGGTTACCATTCGGATTGATAGACGTATGTGTGACAGTTGCGATAAAGTACTACCCTATATCATCGAGCAGCTGGGCAGCCCGAGTCTGCGTGTGGTTCAACCCAATGGCAATGT
>JBOEGZ010000026.1:0-4011 GCA_050633705.1 Hyphomicrobiaceae bacterium
TAAACGTGTGACGAACACTAAAACAAAGCGTTATTGAAACCTTTGACCGATCTTTTTTTGATATGCCGTATTGTCGATTTATTTTATCGCTGCTTTTTGACAGCATCGGTTTACTGCGAGAAAAATGAAGACATTATTTAGGACGATTCCTGGTCTCTCGTCTCACGCGAGAGATCCCCATGAACTGGTGATCGATTTCTTGATGGGGCTCTCGTCAAAGCTGTGATGGACTGCAAATTGGATTCATGGTCAAGTTTTATGAATTCTAGAAAACCGCTTGCTAACCGATTGTCGGTGCTGACCGTTGTCGTTTCTCGCTATCTCGGCTTTTTGATGTTTGCCAACTTGGCGTGGGAATTTGCCCATATGCCTCTTTACACACTTTGGTATGAAGGCAGTCGATCAGAGATAGTTTTAAGCGGTCTCCATTGCACATTTGGAGACCTAATGATTGCCTCTTTGTCGTTATTTGCAGGCGTACTTTTCGCCGGTAGATCTGACTGGCCAACAAATCAAAAAATCAATGTGGCCATTGTTACGATTGTGATTGGCCTATCTTACACCGCCTTTAGTGAGTGGATGAATGTCTATGTGAGAGAAGCGTGGCGCTATTCCATTTCAATGCCTGTGCTACCTGGAACGGGATTGGGCGTGAGCCCTCTTGCCCAGTGGTTCGTCTTGCCAGTAATCGGTTTTGCTCTGGCTTATCGCGGAGCCCCATCGGCAACATCAACAGTGTTTAGGAAAAAGAATTGAGTAACGGACCGCTTTTCGTCTTGACTCTCCAGTTGCTGTAAGCGGTAGAAAAAATCTGATCTGAAACGACTTGGGTTGCAGCTGGTGCAATTAAAGATGGAGAAACGAGATGATAGTCAAGCTCACAATCGCGGGGCTTTTGTTGATGACGTCTGGTGCTACCGCCTATGCGGTCTGTTTTTTATGTCCGTGACTATGCCAAGTGACCCGGGTTCCAAGGCAAAAAGCCGTCGTACACGTATAGAGGTGTTGCTGCGTCCTATATCCTTAGAAGATGGGTGTTGGGGGACATGTTTTTTGAAAAACGGCTTTAACTCGTCAGCAACTTTACACCATCTGAACTGAGAAGACGTTGGAGTTGATGTGCCCGGCGTCACGCCAGAGAATGTCGAAGCTTTTGAGAGAAAATTTATGCAAGACCGAACCCTATGGTTCATGCTGGCAACAGTGATTTTATTGTTTTCAATCGTTTACGTATTTTGGCAAGCCGAATCGAATTTTAGACCTGTTGAGGTCAAGCTGCCGGCAAGCTTTTCACCTCAAGCTGTGGAAGGTCGAGAACTGTTCATTCTGAACTGCAGAAAATGTCATGGTCAAAATGGTTCTGGAACGAACCAAGGTCCACCGCTTGTACATATTATCTATGAGCCAAGCCATCACAGCGACGTAGGATTCCACCGCGCCGTTTCACAAGGTGCTGCGCAGCATCACTGGCCATATGGGAACATGCCAGCGATCTCAAACGTTTCCGACGATGAAGTGACCAAGATCATAAGCTACGTCCGAGAATTACAAAGGGCGAACGGTATCAATTGATACAAGATCAGTGACGCATTGGTCTCGTCTAAATTACGAGTCAAACCGAAAGGAATAATGACATGGCCAAAACCAAAAGTTTATCGCTTTTGATTGTTCTGGCATTCACACTTGGAATGGTGGCACCGCTCGCTGTTCAAGCGGAGCCAGGACACAGCGGTAGCCACCATTCCCAAAATGGTAATCACGACCTACACAGTGGAGAACATCACCATGATTTTGGCGAGACCACTTACGGTAAACCAGGCGATCCCACAAAGCCTTCACGTATCGTTGCCATTAAAATGGTTGAAGCCGATGGTGGTATGGCCTTTATTCCCAGTCAGGTTCAAGTTGCCAAAGGTGAACAGATTTCTTTTAAGGTTACAAATGTGGGCGATCTGGAGCATGAGATCGTTATCGCGACAGCAGAAGAGAACTTGAAGCATGCAGAAATGATGCAGGAAAACCCTGAAATGGTGCACAGGGACGCAAATGCTCTCCGGCTTAAACCTGGGAAGAATGGCTCAATTCTTTGGCGATTTACCAACGCTGGTGTGTTTGAAATGTCATGTCTTATTCCTGGTCACAAAGAGGCGGGAATGACTGGTTCGGTGACTGTGAAATAGTTTTCGTGCCTGGGCGAAAAGACTTGGAGATATAGTCGTCTTCAGGTGGCACTGGAGCGCCGTTCTTTGTCGTGATGATGATCCACATTTCTATGGGAAGGTAATGAGGAGTCGCAATTGGGTCGCGGCTCTATGACCCTAATTCGTTAAAGCTGTCACCCCGCTCCAGTCCAGAGGTTAGGGTGGGCTGCGTTTATGATAACTGTGTGACGCAAAGCGTTAGGCTTTGGCGTTCCTACCGTCCGCGTCGTCCACCCATTAACGCGGGAGGGAGGCAGAGGCATCAGGGCATCAGCCAGATTCATCCGATTGCTCAGTCGGGAAATCTTCGCCGCCATTTTGCGTTTCGAAGTCTTCTGTTCGCTCGATGTAGATCATGCGCTTGCGGTCACGCCCGACCCGTTCGGTTCGCCCACACAGTGCGATTGGGAACAAACCACCGATTGCACTAATGAATTGCTCTGAGGCCAACAGCCCACCTTGAGCAAACACTGGGAAAATTACCAGGCCAAGTGGTCCAATGTTGGGGAGCGGCTCAACATGCCAGAAACTCTATTGAAAACTGGCACATGATTTTGGGGCTGGACACCGTAATTAAATCAACTACCCCGCCCGTCGGTGTCACTGTCTGATTGAAACTTCTCCGTTTGTCTTACGGACTCTACCAACGCAACGACAAATATTGGAAAGAAGAACATTCCTGTTAAGGCCTGCATGGCAGCGTAATATTTGCAGGGGCCAACCGGGTGCAAGTCGCCGTAACCGAGGGTGGTCATCGTCACTACTGAGAAGTACCAGACTTCGTTGCTGGGATTGTTGTTCGCGTCCAATAAGCAAGGCACACCATCGTGAGACACAAAGGCCTGATATCCGACCGCACCTATGCCGACTAAAAAGATCAGTAGAGTACCACTAAACAGAATGGTGATAATCGGGCCGAGCCGACTGGCAGAGAGTACAATGTGTGCCGTCGCAGCCGCCAAGGTACCTAAAAACAGAAAGTTCACGACGCTTCGGAAAACTTGAACTGTGTCAATACCAGTGACCCAAATAGCAAACGCGACTGCCGGAGTGGCTATCAAACTGCACACACCCAGAGCCACCAAAACTTGTATTGTCTTATAATACCGTTTCATATCTCTTGCTGCCGCTCTAAAATCAAAAACAGCCCGTATTTAAATCAACTATCCGCCGCGTTAGTTGCCGGTCAGTTGGCCGGTGTATTCGCAGCATACGACTCATGGCATAGCTGGAGTATGGCTGATGACAAAAAACCACCACCACTCCTATTCGAGGGGCAGATTGCCTCAAAGGAAACACGTCTAACTTCGCGAACGCTCTTGATGCTCGGCGGATTCGTGAGTTACGCGACTTTATTCGGCATCCCTATAAGCAAAATGCCAGTACTAAAACAGCTGTTCAACGACGGTCAAAAGCTTGAGATTTACGGCGCACTGGCTCTGACATTACTGCTGTTGATGATTGCTCACTACATGAATTGGCGTGGCGATAAATTCCGTTTGGACGAGTTAGTTGTACGCACTCTGCAACCAACGCTTCACAACTTCAGTACCAGACTGAAGGAAGACTTTGAACGCACGTCGGATGGAGAAATGGCGTTGTCTATGGCAAAACTAATGGAAGAAAAGCAGAATGAAGACCGGTACAACAGTTATGTTGTAGGGAGCTTCTACGACAATTTGGTGCGCGATAAGTCTGTTACTGAAGGTTACAAAAAACACCTTTCAGATGTACTTCACCATTGGCATTTTGCACTCCCAATGACCGCTGCAATTTCAGGGTTTCTGTGTGTTTCCCTTCCGCTACTCGT
>JBOEGZ010000027.1:0-1447 GCA_050633705.1 Hyphomicrobiaceae bacterium
GCAGATCTCGAAGAAAGAATTGCTGAACTGGAAGCAACGACAGTTCGTAAGGGCAACCGCAAGGTCAGCCTGACAGTGACAGGCTGGGTTTCCAGTGCTGTGATGTTCTGGGACGATGGTGAAGAGAGTAATGCCTACATTACTCAAGACTCCACCGACTTGGCGTCAAACGTGTCGTTCACAGGTAGCGCGCAGATTAACTCAGATTGGTCAGCTGGTTACTTGATCAACGTGTTCTTCGATGACACGAACTCTCTTTTGGTCACTCAGAACAATGACGATGCTGGCCCAGGCGTGAACGTTCAGCGTTCCTTCTGGTACTTGCAGAGCAAAAAGTACGGTAAAGTTTCTGTTGGTCTCCAGAGTTCTGCTGGCGATAACGTTGCGATCTTGACAGACTTCACAGGTACACTGTTCCACGCCAACAGCGTGATCTTTGATGGTGCGTTCATGTTCCTTCGTCCTGAAGGCGGCACGGGTGCTCTGAGTGGTGGTCAATTCCAAGACTTGCTGTTCTGTAACAGTGTTGGTGTTGGTATCACGCAAGACTGTAACGGCCTTCGTACAAACGCTGTTCGTTACGACACGCCAACCATTGCAGGCTTCGGAGCTTCTGCCTCATTCGGTGAGGACGATGCTTGGGAAACAGCAATCCGCTACGCTGGTGAAGGCGCTGGGTTTAAGTACTCATTCGCAGCTGGTTATGCTTGGGTAAACGGCGACGGTCTTGTAACGGCTGCTGGTGTTCCAATCGACACAGAGAACTTCCAAGCTGGTCTGACAATCAAGCACCTGCCTTCGGCTCTGTGGGTTCACGCCACTTACGGTCATGAAGACACAGATAACGCTGATGTTCTTGATGGTGACGCTTGGTTCGTTAAAGCCGGTATCTCACCAAAGTTGAATTCGCTCGGTACAACACACATCTTCGGTGTTTGGGGTATCAACAACGACACAGCTGGTGTGTATGAGCTCGGCAGTGGTACTGCTTGTGCGAGACTTGGTGGTGCAGGTGGCAACATCGGTGCAGCTTGTGCGGCTGATCCACTCGTTGACGTTACGGGCTCTGAGTCTGTTCGTTTGGGTGCAGGCATCGTTCAAGAAATCGACGCAGCTTCAATGAACCTGTTCGTCAAGTGGGTTCACATGAGCCCAGAAATCGATTTCGTTGACACAGCAGGTGTTGCTGGTACTCAAGAATTCGACAACATGAATGTGATCCTGGTTGGTGGCTACATCTTCTTCTGATGCTTGCTACAAACTAAGAGATCGTTCTTCGGAACGAAAGAGCGGAGGGGTCCTTGGATCCCTCCGTTTTTTTGTGTGGATTTAGTTAGGGTGAATTCTCAATCCCTTGGGGGACAGTTGGTCTTTTCAGATCTGCCAAAGTCCCATCCCTTCAAAAGGCCTGAGAAGTAGGCCAGAGATAAGAGATAAGAGATAAGAG
>JBOEGZ010000028.1:0-650 GCA_050633705.1 Hyphomicrobiaceae bacterium
CAGCTCCGTGGCCTTTTACGACATTCGATGGAAGCTCACATCGGTGTTATTTATGCGATCGAATGTTATTTACTGGCGATTGCATATTTATAAAAGGCTCACGGAACAGCACCGATGGCGGCTACATTGAAACACGATATTATCTTCGCTCGATTGCCTGAGATAGAGCCCGACGAAATCATTGCTCACATGTCAGACCCTCGCGTTGCCGAGCACATGCCGCTTCTGGCATTCGAATGGGACAGGGTCGCTGTCGCAAAATTTATAGCGACCAAGGAAGAGTGTTGGAGTCGTGATGGGCTCGGGCATTGGGCCGTATTGTCTAACGGAGTATATGTCGGATGGGGCGGTTTTCAAAAGGAGGGGGACGAGTGGGATTACGGCTTGGTCCTAAAGCCAGACTCGTTTGGACTTGGCACACGCATTTCAAAGAAAGCAATTGAGTTTGCTGTCGCTGATGAGCGCATCCCATTCGTAACGTTCCTTCTACCACCGTCGCGAAAAAACCTAAGATCGCTTGAAAGGCTTGGGGCAAGATTTGTCGGTGAGATAGAATACGATGGTGCAAAGTTTCTCAAATACCGACTTGAAACAGATTGATGGCATTGTCCGCACTGCTGTCGTTCCACATGAGCAATGTGGATGTCCGC
>JBOEGZ010000029.1:0-2998 GCA_050633705.1 Hyphomicrobiaceae bacterium
GTGGCCGACATGCATTGCAATGCCAACCTCAGAGTCACGTTTGAAGCCGCCTATGCCGGGACCGTGACCCGCACGCGGATCCAGGACGATAACCGGAGGTTTAGCTGGATCAACACAATCATCCCAGCAATCGTCGCCAACATCTGTAATGCGAAGAAGTGCATAGTTGACGGGCATTTCGAATTCACGCGCGTCTAACACGGTCTCGTATTTGAAGTTTAAGAGAGGCGGCTTTCCCGCCGCCTCGTGATCAAGCATAGCGTTGGCACGCCGGCGCAGCGTGTCAAAGAACAGTATTGACCTTTCTAGTACGTCGTACTGGTAGGCAAGTAGATCAAATGGTGTTGGTAGCAATTCCTCCGTCGTCTTTACCGTCGTGACAGGCGGCAGCGCCGTCGAACTCCCGCTACTCTGTTTGTCTTGGATACGCCGGCTTGTCACCTGAACCGGGCTCATTTCTACCCACGACGTGTGATGTGGCTGGGTTACTTGACCCATCTTAGCCTCCTATTATCCGCGTTGAGCGGCGAAGGCATTGTACAGTGGGCCAAAGACCAAGCCGACGTACCAGCCGTAGACGAAGGCCTCGACGAGACCGATCGTAAAGCCTTTCACTGTGAGCCATTCAAAGCCCGGGAAGAACTGCAGCCAGGGCTTGTGCATCTCCCAGTCGGGGATCAAAAGCCCCGATGCAATGCAAAGAACGTACGTGATAACGAAGAAGGTGCTGATGCTCCAACCGAGCGCCATGACGCTTACTGGTGAGTTGGTGAGCGCAGGCAATGTGTTGTCGGTGTTTTGTGTGTCAGTTCCAGCAGGATTTATCGTCATTGTTTTTACTCCACTTCTGTTAGGTGGTTAGCGCTGAACGAAAATCTACGCTCAAAACGCTTCTTGATTTGCGATAGATGCTAAGGCTTCCCATAATGGGAAGGTCAAGCACTAATTTCGTGAGAAAATCAGTATGTATTACATTGGTGAAACGGCGAGGATTTCCGGAGTTTCTGCAAAGCAGATCCGGTACTATGAGAGCATTGGACTGCTCTCGAAGACACGAAGACAAGAGAACGGCTATCGGGTCTATGATGAGCGACAAGTGCACGAACTGCGCTTTATTAAGTCCGCTCGCCAACTTGGATTTCCGATAAAACAGGTTCGTGAGCTTCTCAACCTTTGGCGTAACAAACGACGCGCAAGCAGCAAAGTTAGGGCTCTTGCGGAGCGTCACCGAGATGCCATCGAAGAACGTATGAACGGTCACCTTGCTATCGTCGAAGTTCTCAACCGGTTGATTGAAAAATGTTCTGGAGACGAGCGGCCGGACTGTCCGATCATTGACGAACTTAGCCGGTAAGCCGTCAGCACCCACAGCTGCCGTTCTTGTTTGTTGCGCTTCAATTTTTAGGTTTCGATGCATTGTCTACGACTCTGTTTCTGCTTTTGTAGGGCGGGCCAGGTCATCCACCCATTCCGGTGAGTAATTTGTTGGCTTTATTTTTCTGTTCTTCGTTTAATGTGTGGTAGAGTATTTCGAGCGCAGATTTCGTTTCCTTGAGCACAGCGAGTCGCCCCTCCATCATGGAAATGTGAGAAGAGAGCCATTCAACAGAGCTCTTGGTCTTCATTGCCTTCATGTGTTTCATCATTCCGGCGCGCATTTTTTTCATGCTATTGAGGTTTTTCTCGAGGGCTGCGGCGTAGACATTCCATGCGGTCTGTTGCACCTCAGTTATCGCTAATTCTGCTTTTATGAACGCGAGACGATCGGCGGGGTGTGTCTTCGCACTTCCTCCACTCATCATCGGGCAATTCTTGGCCATCATTTCCATCACGTCGCCACGCATCATGCCCTTGTCCGTCATACACTGGGCGATAGGCACGGAATTCTTTGTTTCGGATTGACTGCTCTTGTCTTCTGGATGGTGCCCTTCATGTGATGACTGCCCAAACGCCGGTCCGCTTAGAACGAGACCCAGGCTAAGTACAGACGTTGAAAGGATTGATTGGTAGTTCATGATTTTTCTCCTGTAGAAATAGGAGCATGTTGAAACTCCTGTCGGGTGTAACTAGATCGACCCGTGCAGCTGCCAAGGGTTTGGCAGCTACTGCGATTCAAATTTGTGTCGGGTTTTGTTTTTTGACGTCGCATCACTCTCTCAAGAATGAGCGAATCATAAGCGGCTTTTGACGCCGCAGAGCCTTAGGCTCGGGGTGGTCTTAAGCCGGGCTCCACGTCATGGCCGTGTACCTTGAAGTCTGAGTACAAGCAGGTACGTGTGGATCGTTCCAAAGTGAAGGGGAAACTATGTGCTGGGGATAACGCTGAACTACTCGTTGCAGCACATGATGATGCACACATGCCGTTTACGCCACAACAGCCCAGACATGCGGCACACTTATTTCCTCTACAACACTGATGAGTCGATCGAGTGGACATCGCGAAATTTGTATCGGAATTTTTCTTTAAGTGATGGACGCCAGTGTCGGCCGGAAGATTGTTTTTGCTGGATGATAAACTTTGTTCTGAGGTGCGACCTTGTTTTACATGCGTGAGATCCGCTTGATTTAGGAGCAAGCTTACATGGTCAACTAAGGCCGTTTCACTTACGCGTGAGTTATCCGAACACGCAAGAGCTGGCCCGCCGACGACAACAAACAGCGTTGCCACCATCATTATCAAAAATCTTGATTTCGTTATAAGGCGTCGCATAGAGGCACCCGGTCATTCGCTGACGCAGCGCGTTTGGCAATGGCTCTAACTTTTCCTACATCGCACGGGCAATCGTAATACTGCTTTGATCCAAATCAGATGCACGCATTTCTGCAACAATTTACAATGGAGAATATAACATATACCGGCGCAATTTGCGAAGGCTTTGAAGGCGAAGTCCTTACAAAATACCGCTGACTTTTTTCTAGAAAGCGCAGCATTTCACAACCTTCCAGTGACCGGAAGTTAGGCGAAGTGAGATCTCCTCTCACTTATCTGAAATGTGTA
>JBOEGZ010000030.1:0-741 GCA_050633705.1 Hyphomicrobiaceae bacterium
AGTACGTCAGATCAACACATGATGACCCACTTCCAGTTGGTCTCTTCATTCCTTTTGCTGACGCTTTTAAAGCTGTCAAAGAATTTATGGAAACAGAAGGAAAATTGCCAAAATCCATAGACTGGGTTCGCGATGAAGATCTGCCAAATGACATCTTCCCAGACCCTTAAGTCTCTAACCCGTTTCTCCCAAAACTAATCCCGCCCCTGAAGACCAGCACGCACTGTGGTTCCAACACGTACTCACTGTGGGGCCGTGTCTGTTGCGAGAGAGGGCGGCAAGAGCACATGGTGGGAATTTGGCTGGGCGGTCTTTTACTATTCGGATTGATAGGCCTATGTGTAGTGATTGCAAGAAAGTTGTACCGTTGACAATTATTGAGCTCGGCGCTCCCAACGTCCGTTTCATTCAACCCAATGGTAACATTTGGATAAGACATGGTAGAAGAATGGTTCTGGAGGGATCTCAGTGAATAAAGATATTTACTTCGATCGACTTCACGGTTCTTCATGGCCCACCCCCGATGACTTGTGGCCATATTTTTCTTCAGTCGATGGTTCGAACTGGTTTCACCAAACGGGTAATGATTCCGCAAGCTTGACGGTGGAAGGCATTAACGGAACTGCCCACCTTCCATTCGCTGGTGGTCGCCAAGACATCAACTTATTACTATGGGGACAGCCCAACCTTGGCGTGCTCCTGATCTATGAACTCAGTGGCAATGGTAACATTTGGATAAGA
>JBOEGZ010000031.1:0-1184 GCA_050633705.1 Hyphomicrobiaceae bacterium
TAGGACGATGACTTGTTCTTGAAGTAATTCCCTTGCCATGGTGGATCTGCATAAATGATTTTGTATTTTTTCATGGTGTCCTCGTTTGTTTGAGGACACTAAAATATTCACGAATTTCTATTCGTAAACGAACCGCATGGAGTAAGCGTGAGTGATGTTTTTCATGTACAAAATGATGAAGCGTAACAATTTCGTTATCACGAAATCTATGTTCCTAACCGAAGCCCAGGAACAGCCCCGGTCAACATATAAACCCCCGGTCATACGCTCTCACAATAACTTATTTTCACTTGCTTATTCCCTCTCAGACACGCTCTTTGGAGACCTCCGACTTCACTCCATTTCTATACGTGAAGTCCCTGCCTCAAACCTCTTTACGAATAAAATGTTTGTTGCTGTATCCACGTGTCCTTTAAAAAATACATGATGCCTTAGCAGGCACCACTGCTGTCCTTTAACCGACACAGACGGTGCTAACCCACCGTCATATGCGGTTCGTTTAAGCAACGACCCGACAATTTCTACCCCCTTAAATCATAGATTTAGGGGGGTAGATGAGCCAAATGTGGCTCAACCATTGCCGCACGGGTGGTCGCGCAAAGCCCGACTGCAACCGCTGTCCCCTCTCTTAAACCTACTATCGTAGGCATCCTTTCGGGGCTTCGCCTTCACCACTGTCCCTGCAATGCAGAACGGGACAGCGGCGCCGGCTTGGGATGGCCCCGCCACAATGTGACGGGCCTGCACCTCAGCGATTGCAGTCGGGCTAGGCCTCCACCCGTGCGGAAGGTGCTGCTGAAAAGCAGCTTATTGCCCACCAAGGTGGGTTGGGTGTGTGCTCTGTTCATGACCCGCTAAAAAAATAGCCGGCCCACGAAGGGCCGACTGAAGGGTGTGCTTTAGAGTGTGCTAATTAGAAGTTGTCGACAAACCGGCAAAACACATCGCTGTCGTCATGATGTGGTTTTCGATCTTCATGGTATTTCCGTATCATCACCCACAAACCAGCTTGCGCGATTTTGCCAGCAACAATTGATGCCGCTTTTTGACCGTCTTCATCACCATCTAAGCAAACGATCACCTGCGCGCTGGTTTCAACGAGCAGCTCGACTTGTGCCTCAGAGAGGCTTGTGCCTAGTAACGCTGCGATGCCAAAACCGCTGTCTCCAAACTCGGCCGCTACG
>JBOEGZ010000032.1:0-457 GCA_050633705.1 Hyphomicrobiaceae bacterium
CGTAACATGGCTTTGGCGGTCGACGTTTTGCGTGCGCTCGGCCTGCGCTCCATCTCCGTTGTCATCGATCCGATCCAGTTGGTAGCCAATAGCTGTAAACGCACGTTCAACCTGCGGCAGCTGCAAACTCGGATCGCCAGGACGCAACGTCATAATCTGGCTGGCGATTGACACGCGTACATCAGCTAATCCGATCGCCAGTAAGGCCGCTTAGGCTGCTCACCCGTCTACGGCAAGGTCACCGAATACAAGCCCCATACAGGTGAACATTTGCCCTTCTGCCGGTGCCGTTTATGAGGCTGACATCAAAGGTTTTTCAAATTCCGAGCAACTGAGTGCATCGCGTCGTTTTTTTTAGAAAAAACGTAAACTACTCGGACGCTTTTACTGGGTTTTGGAAACACAGCTCACACAGCCCGTGTCGCTAATTTCGACGTGATATTGAAGCTGGCGGGTA